>NZ_JBVIYK010000001.1:238749-1109068 GCF_055592645.1 Streptomyces sp. NPDC041108
CTGCCGGCCTTGCCGGCCTTGCCGGCCTTGCCGGCCTTGCCGGCCTTGCCGGCCTTGCCGGCCTTGCCGGCCTTGCCGGCCTTGCCGGCCTTGCCGGCCTTGCCGTACGCGTCCGCCCTCCCATCCCGTTGGCAGGCCCGACGACGGCAGCACGCATTTCACTGCTCGTCTCGACGCGCTCCCGGGCAGGGGTGTCGCGGATGCTGTCGGCGGGTGCCTCGGTCAGCAGGTCGTCGACCCGGACGTGGGGGTCAGCCGGGTGATCGAAGGAGCGCCGGTGCGCGTGGAGGTCCGGGCTGGAACTGGCCGTAGCGGTGTAGTGCGCTTGATGCGCGTGCGCGGCGAGGACTGAACTCCGAATCTCAGGAACGCCAGTGGCGCCGTCGGTGCGGACATCGCGAGGCCCCTGTGGCGAGCACTCTCCGTGAAGGCTGACGGACACTCAGATATCTCTGACGTATCGTCACCAATTTAAGATCATCTTGCACGCACGTTGCACAAGGTGATGAAAAACAGCGATGATCAATGGAGGGTCCCGCAAGTGTGTAACAGCAGGTCAGCAGGCATTTAGGAGTGTCGTGCCCCTCATCTCCCAGGGGCACGACACTCCTGCCGATCAGATGTCCCGGAAGATCTCGATCTGCGCACCCACCGTGTTCAGGCGTTCCGCCAGGTCCTCGTAACCCCGGTTGATGACGTAGACGTTGCGGAGCACGGACGTGCCCTCGGCGGCCATCATCGCCAGGAGGACGACCACGGCCGGGCGGAGGGCAGGCGGGCACATCATCTCGGCGGCGCGCCAGCGGGTGGGGCCTTCGACCAACACCCGGTGCGGGTCGAGGAGTTGGAGGCGGCCCCCGAGGCGGTTGAGGTCGGTCAGATAGATCGCGCGGTTGTCGTAGACCCAGTCGTGGATGAGGGTCTGGCCCTGCGCGGCGGCGGCGATGGCCGCGAAGAAGGGGACGTTGTCGATGTTCAGGCCGGGGAACGGCATGGGGTGGATCTTGTCGAGCGGCGCCTGGAGTTTCGACGGGCGGACGGTGAGGTCCACCAGCCGCGTACGGCCGTTGTCGGCGACGTACTCCGCCGAGCGGTCGTGGTCGAGACCCATCTCCTCCAGGACCGCCAGCTCGATCTCCAGGAACTCGATCGGCACCCGGCGCACGGTCAGTTCGGACTCCGTGACGACGGCGGCGGCCAGCAGGCTCATCGCCTCCACCGGGTCCTCGGAGGGCGAGTAGTCGACGTCCACGTCGAGGTGCGGCACCCCGTGCACGGTGAGCGTGGTGGTGCCGATGCCCTCCACCCGTACGCCGAGCGCCTCCAGGAAGAAGCAGAGGTCCTGGACCATGTAGTTGGAGGAGGCGTTGCGGATGACCGTCACGCCGTTGTGGCGGGCGGCGGCCAGCAGCGCGTTCTCCGTCACCGTGTCACCGCGCTCGGTCAGCACGATCGGGCGGCCGGGGGTGACGGACCGGTCCACCTCGGCGTGGTACAGCCCCTCGGTGGCCGTGATGTCGAGGCCGAACCGGCGCAGAGCGATCATGTGCGGCTCGATCGTCCGCGTCCCCAGGTCGCAACCGCCCGCGTAGGGCAGCGTGAAGTGGTCCATGCGGTGCAGCAGGGGGCCGAGGAACATGATGATCGAGCGGGTGCGGCGGGCGGCGTCCGCGTCGATCGCGGCGAGGTCCAGCGCGGCCGGCGGCACGATCTCCAGGTCGACACCGCCGTTGATCCACCGGGTGCGTACGCCGATGGAGCCGAGCACCTCCAGAAGGCGGTACACCTCCTCGATGCGCGCCACCCTGCGCAGCACTGTGCGCCCCTTGTTCAACAAGGAGGCGCACAGCAGCGCGACACACGCGTTCTTGCTGGTCTTCACGTCGATCGAACCCGACAGCCGACGCCCGCCGACGACCCGCAGATGCATCGGACCCGCGTATCCCAGCGAGACGATCTCGCTGTCCAGCGCTTCACCGATTCGGGCGATCATCTCAAGGCTGATGTTTTGGTTACCGCGCTCGATACGATTCACCGCGCTCTGACTCGTGCCGAGTGCCTCCGCCAACTGCGACTGTGTCCAGCCACGGTGCTGCCTGGCGTCACGAATGAGCTTGCCGATGCGTTCGAGGTAGTCGTCTGCCATGAGGCGAGGTTATCTCAGATATGAGATTGCACCTCCTGAGGGGCCTGTTGGGGGTGTGACGAGGGGCCATTCAGGTGACGGAGTGTCAGCCGTGCGGTGCGGGTCAGTGGCGCCTGGCGTTGCGTGTACGACGCCAGCCGAAGGGACCGGGCAGGTCCATCGAGGTCGTACGGCGTCCCGTGCTGCTGTGGGTGTGGCGTGGGCCGTTGCGGCCCCCGGTGGTGATGGACCAGGAGCGCTTGTTGATGTTCAGTCGTACACCCGGCAGGATGCGGAAGCTCTTGCGGAACGTGAGCGGCATGTGTGCCTCCCTCCCGACTACTTGACGCGGACCGGGTACCCCGCCCGACGGTTCGCATCCCTGCCGTGCGGCGGCAACTGCGCGCACCGTGCCGGGTGTTGGCTCGACCGTGCGCGTCAGCGGGGCGGCAGTACGCAGAACTCGTGGCCGTCGGGGTCGGCCAGCACCACCCAGTCGACATCGCCCTGGCCGATGTCGATCCGCGTCGCGCCGAGGGAGACGAGGCGGTCGACCTCCGCCTCCTGGTCGCCGCCGGCGGGCGGGGCGAGATCGAAGTGGAGGCGGTACTTCCCGGTCTTCGGGGCCAGCGGCGGACCGCCCCAGGTGATCTTCGTGCCGCCCTGCGGTGCCTGGATCGCGGTCTCCTCGTCCTGGTCCCAGACCAGGGGCCAGCCCAGCGCCCGGCTCCAGAAGTACCCGACCTCCTGCGAGCCGTCGCTCGCGAGCGCACCGACGAATCCGCAGCCGGCGAGAAACTCGTTGCCCGGCGGGATGACACAGAACTCGTTGCCCTCGGGATCGGCGAGGACCACGTGTCCCTCCTCCGGGAGCTGGCCGATGTCGATGTGACGGCCGCCGAGGCCGAGTGCCCTCGCCACCACCTCTCGCTGGTCCTCCAGGGACTGGCTGGTGAGGTCGAAGTGCATCTGGTTCGGGACGGTCTTCTTCTCCTGGCTCGGCAGGAAACGGAGCCGGAAGCCGGTCCCGTCGTCCGGGGCGAGCGCGACGGCGCCGTAGGGATCGTCGACGGCCTCCCAGCCCAGCACACCGGCCCAGAACCGCGCCAGACCGACGGGGTCGTGCGCGTCGAAGCAGAGTGCGTGCAGGTGGGAGGTCATGTCGGGGATCTCCGATTCGCTGACTCACGGCCGCGCACCGGGCTCGTCCCCGTGCCCATGAGGCCCACCATGCTAGGAAGGCCGGGAATCACCGTGCAACGCAAATAGAACGGCCGTGCGCGGCGCCGGGCGGAACGGCTCCGTGGGGCATCGGGTGGAACGGTCCGGTCGGGCGGTGACGGCTTGCCTGGGTGGTGGGGCGACTGGCCGGTGTGGCGGCGCGGGCGGGCCGGCCTGTGTGGCGGCGCGGGCGGGTCGGCCTGCGTGGTGGGGCGGGCGGATCGGCCTGCGTGGTGGGGCGGACCGGCCAGTGCGACCGGTACGGGCTGGCCCGTCGGGCGCGGACGGACCGCCTCGTGCCGGGCGGACGATCGGCGCGCGGCGCGGACCGGCACCTCCCTGCGGCGTGGACGGGCTACCCCTGCGAGCAAACGAACCGTCCGTGCGAGCAAAGGAACCGTCCGTGGGACGCGAGCCGGCCGCCTTCTCCGACGCGAGCCGGCCGCCTTCTCCGACGCGAGCCGGCCGCCTGTCCGACGCAAACCGGCCGCCCGCGTGACGCGAGCCGGCCGCCCGTCCGACGCTAACCAACCAACCAACCGCCCGTCCGACGCGAGCCAAGCACCCCCTGCGACACCCGTGAAATGCCCCCGACGCCGTGCCGGGACGGGCGGCGATCGCCCCTCACCCCGTCGAGATTGGCGCACGCCACATCGGGCCGGGCATGACCAGCCCGCGCCCATGTACTACTGTTATCTCGACATCGAGATATCTGCCGAGGCGCACCTCGGCCGCACGCCGTAGTCGGTCTGGCGGTAAGGGCTACCTAACTTAGCCTTACCTTAGCGGATCGGCCAAGGGGGCGTGGCGGCAGGATGCGGTGGTACGCGCACATGGAATGAAGGAGACTGTCGTGTCGGCGAACAGCTTCGACGCCCGCAGCACGCTGCAGGTGGGCGACGAGTCGTACGAGATCTTCCGGCTGGACAAGGTGGAGGGCTCGGCTCGCCTGCCCTACAGCCTCAAGGTCCTGCTGGAGAACCTGCTCCGCACGGAGGACGGCGCGAACATCACCGCCGACCACATCCGTGCCCTCGGCGGCTGGGACTCGCAGGCCCAGCCCAGCCAGGAGATCCAGTTCACCCCGGCCCGCGTGATCATGCAGGACTTCACCGGTGTCCCCTGTGTCGTGGACCTCGCCACCATGCGTGAGGCCGTCAAGGAGCTGGGCGGCGACCCGGCCAAGGTCAACCCGCTCTCCCCGGCCGAGCTGGTCATCGACCACTCCGTCATCGCCGACAAGTTCGGCACCAACGAGGCCTTCGCCCAGAACGTCGAGCTGGAGTACGGCCGCAACAAGGAGCGCTACCAGTTCCTGCGCTGGGGCCAGACCGCCTTCGACGACTTCAAGGTCGTACCCCCCGGCACCGGCATCGTCCACCAGGTGAACATCGAGCACCTGGCGCGCACGGTCATGGTCCGTAACGGCCAGGCGTACCCCGACACCCTCGTCGGCACCGACTCGCACACCACCATGGTCAACGGCCTCGGCGTCCTCGGCTGGGGCGTCGGCGGCATCGAGGCCGAGGCCGCGATGCTCGGCCAGCCGGTCTCCATGCTCATCCCGCGCGTCGTCGGCTTCAAGCTGACCGGTGAGCTGACCCCCGGCACCACCGCCACCGACCTCGTGCTCACGATCACCGAGATGCTCCGCAAGCACGGTGTCGTCGGCAAGTTCGTCGAGTTCTACGGTGAGGGCGTGGCCGCCACCTCCCTCGCCAACCGCGCCACCATCGGCAACATGTCGCCGGAGTTCGGCTCCACCGCCGCGATCTTCCCGATCGACGGCGAGACCATCAAGTACCTGAAGCTCACGGGCCGTTCCGAGCAGCAGCTCGCGCTCGTCGAGGCGTACGCCAAGGAGCAGGGCCTCTGGCTGGACCCGGCCGCCGAGCCGGACTTCTCCGAGAAGCTGGAGCTGGACCTCTCCACGGTCGTCCCCTCCATCGCCGGCCCGAAGCGCCCGCAGGACCGCATCGTCCTCGCGAACGCCGCCGAGCAGTTCAAGCAGGACGTCCTCAACTACGTCGACTCCGTGGACGAGTCCGGCAAGGAGTCCTTCCCGGCCTCCGACTCGCCGGCCGTCGCCCCGAACGGCGCCCCGTCCAACCCGGTCACCGTGACCGCCCCCGACGGCTCGACGTACGAGATCGACCACGGCGCGGTGACGGTCGCGGCCATCACCTCCTGCACCAACACCTCCAACCCGTACGTCATGGTCGCCGCCGCGCTCGTCGCGAAGAAGGCCGTGGAGAAGGGCCTGACCCGCAAGCCGTGGGTCAAGACCACCCTCGCCCCGGGCTCCAAGGTCGTCACCGACTACTTCGACAAGGCGGGCCTGACCCCCTACCTCGACAAGGTCGGCTTCAACCTCGTCGGCTACGGCTGCACCACCTGCATCGGCAACTCCGGCCCGCTGCCGGAGGAGGTCTCCAAGGCCGTCAACGACCACGACCTCGCGGTCACCTCGGTCCTGTCCGGCAACCGGAACTTCGAGGGCCGGATCAACCCCGACGTCAAGATGAACTACCTGGCCTCCCCGCCGCTGGTCGTCGCGTACGCCCTCGCGGGCTCCATGAAGGTGGACATCACGCGCGACGCCCTCGGCACGGACCAGGAGGGCAAGCCGGTCTTCCTGTCCGACATCTGGCCCTCCGAGGCCGAGGTCAACGACGTCGTGGCCAACGCCATCGGCGAGGACATGTTCAACAAGTCCTACCAGGACGTCTTCGCGGGCGACGCCCAGTGGCAGGCCCTGCCGATCCCCGAGGGCAACACCTTCGAGTGGGACGCGGAGTCGACGTACGTCCGCAAGCCCCCCTACTTCGAGGGCATGACGATGGAGACCACCCCGGTCTCGGACATCGCCGGCGCCCGCGTCCTCGCCAAGCTGGGCGACTCGGTCACCACCGACCACATCTCCCCGGCCGGCGCGATCAAGGCCGACACCCCCGGAGGCAAGTACCTCACGGAGCACGGGGTCGAGCGTCGTGACTTCAACAGCTACGGCTCGCGCCGCGGCAACCACGAGGTCATGATCCGCGGCACGTTCGCCAACATCCGCCTGCGCAACCAGATCGCGCCGGGCACCGAGGGCGGCTACACCCGCGACTTCACCCAGGACGGCGGTCCGGTGTCGTTCATCTACGACGCCTCGCGCAACTACATCGAGCAGGGCATCCCGCTGGTCATCCTGGCCGGCAAGGAGTACGGCTCCGGCTCGTCCCGCGACTGGGCGGCCAAGGGCACGGCCCTCCTCGGCGTCAAGGCCGTGATCGCCGAGTCCTACGAGCGCATCCACCGCTCGAACCTCATCGGCATGGGCGTGCTCCCGCTGCAGTTCCCGGAGGGTGCCTCGGCAGCCTCCCTCGGCCTCACCGGCGAGGAGACCTTCTCCTTCACCGGCGTCGAGGAGCTGAACAACGGCACCACCCCGCGCACGGTGAAGGTCACCACCGACAGCGGCGTCGAGTTCGACGCGGTCGTCCGCATCGACACCCCCGGTGAGGCCGACTACTACCGCAACGGCGGCATCATGCAGTACGTGCTGCGCAGCCTGATCCGCAAGTAGGCGGACCGGCAGGGCGGTCGAGGGCCGCATCCCCGCGCGACGGGGATGCGGCCCTTCGCCGTTCCCGACGGCCGGCCCGGTCCCGCCGACTCGCCGGGCGAAAACCTGGCGATGCCGGGACCGAAGGGCGAAGACTTGGGCCCATGGATGCACCGATGCGGCGCAGTGCCCCCCTCCCGTTCGTCGACGAGCACACCGTCCTCATCGAGGCGAACGCCGACGACACCTGGTGGGCCCTCGCCGAGACGCTCGACTGGGCCTTCTCCCGTCCCGCCGCGGTCCGTTACGCCAGGCTCGTGGGCTGCGCCGACCACACGGCCTCCGGCCCGCGCCCGCCCGTGGCGGGCTCGACGACGTTCCCCGGCTTCCGGACGGCGGCCGCGATCCCGCCCCGGGAGCTGACCCTCCTGGGCCGTCACCGCTTCTCCTCCTACACCTGGACCTTCCGCCTCGACGCGGAGGGCCCGGACCACGTCCGTCTGCGCGCGGAGACCCGCGCCGCCTTCCCGGGCCCGGCCGGCGGCCTCTACCGCCTCCTCGCCCTGGGCACCGGGACGCACGCGAAGCTCACCCGCCGACTGCTGGCCGACGTCCGCCGGCGCACCGAACGCTCCTGGACGCGGGGACCGGCGGCCTGAGGCGGCCCTGCGGGCGACAGCGGGCGCCCGCAGCCGTTTACAAGCGCGGCGCTCCGCGCTAGCTTCCGGAGTAGGTGGGGGTGGGAGCGCTCCCATATGGTGCGGCGGACCGGAACCCGCTGTGCCCGGACCGGCTCCCACCCCGCACCACTCATCCACGCACGGGCACCGCACACCCGCACCTTCGCACCTGGCACGCGCACGTCCCCCCACCTCCAAGCCGTACACGCAAGGAGTATCTGTCATGCACGTGACAAAATTACGATTGAGGCTGCCCAGACGCCACCAGGCACTCCTGCTCGTCCTGCTCGCCCTCGTGACCACGATCCCGGCCCTCGGCCTGGTCGTCACGGCCGGCAGCGGCAAGGCGGAGGCGCACGGCACGCCCATGAAACCCGGCAGCCGCACGTTCCTGTGCTGGCAGGACGCGCTGACCGACACCGGTGAGATCAAACCGGTCAACCCGGCGTGCCGTTCCGCACAGCAGGTGAGCGGGACGACCCCGTTCTACAACTGGTTCTCGGTGCTCCGCTCGGACGGCGCCGGCCGCACCCGCGGCTTCGTCCCGGACGGTCAGCTGTGCAGCGGCGGCAACACCAACTTCACCGGGTTCAACACCCCGAGCGCCGACTGGCCGTTGACGCACCTGACCTCCGGCGCGACCGTCGACTTCTCGTACAACGCCTGGGCGGCGCACCCGGGCTGGTTCTACGTCTACATCACCAAGGACGGCTTCGACCCGACGAAGACGCTCACCTGGAACGACCTGGAGGCGCAGCCCTTCCTGAGCGTCGACCACCCGCCGCTGACGGGCAGTCCGGGCACGGTCGAGGCCAACTACTCCTGGCGGGGGCGGCTCCCGGCGAACAAGTCGGGCCGCCACCTCATCTACATGGTGTGGCAGCGCTCCGACAGCCAGGAGACCTTCTACTCCTGCTCCGACATCGTCTTCGACGGCGGCAACGGCGAGGTGACCGGCATCAAGCAGCCCGGCAACCCCAGCGAGCCGGTACCGGGCGAGTGCGCCGCCACCCGTCGTACGACGGGCAGCTGGTCCGGCGGCTACCAGTCCGAGGTCGTCGTCACCAACACCGGCGAGGTGCCGATGCTCGGCTGGATGGTCGACTGGAACCTGCCGGCCGGCCAGCGGGTCGACAGTCTGTGGAACGGCAGCGCGACCTACAGCGGGCAGGGTGTGATGGTGCACAACGCCAACTGGAACGGGGAGCTGGATCCCGGCGAAACCGCCACGTTCGGCTATGTGGTGCAGGGGTCGGGAGGTGATACCGCGACCACCCTGCCCTGCCGGGTCGGCTGAGGGCCCGCCCGGTGCCCCGGTCCCTCCGGCAGCCGGTCCCGGCCGTCCGGTCGGGGCCGGCTGCGTCGCCGCACCCGGCCCCGACCGGGATCAGGACAACAGCTCCACCTCCGCCAGCGTCG
Source organism: Streptomyces sp. NPDC041108 (assembly GCF_055592645.1). Taxonomy (NCBI): domain Bacteria; kingdom Bacillati; phylum Actinomycetota; class Actinomycetes; order Kitasatosporales; family Streptomycetaceae; genus Streptomyces; species Streptomyces sp. NPDC041108. Next base: position 247,745 of record NZ_JBVIYK010000001.1, read on the forward strand.
CCGTGCCGTCGAGGACGAGGCGGTAGCGGTCGTACGCCTTCGGGGCGGTGAGGGAGAAGACCCGGGTCTGGCGGTCCCAGGCGAAGGATTCGCCGGAGCGCCTGTCGAGGGTCTTCCAGCTGGTGCCGTCGGCGGACCCCTGGAGGGTCCAGCCGGCCGGTGCCTCGTCACGGTCGGCCGAGGTCAGCGTGTACCGGACCGCCTTCGTGCGGGCCGGTATCGGAAGCGGCACCGTCCCGGCCGACGCCTTCGTCGCCGAGGTGTCGTCGAACAGCGCTCCCTCGCCCTCGACGGCGTCCGAGCGGGGCGCCGGAGCCCTGTCGTCCTTCGTGATCGACACCGGGGCCGCCTTCTCGCCGGTGCCCCAGCGGGACGGCTCCGGGCCCATGTCGAACCTCAGCGTGCCGCCCCGGGAGATGAGCGAGTGCGGCAGCGAAGTCGACGTCCAGGGCCTGCCGTCGACCTTCAGACCCTGTACGTACACGTTCCGCGCGCTGTTCCCGGGAGCCTCGACCACCAGGTCCCGGCCGTTCTCCAGATGGACGGTCGCCCTGGTGAACAGCGGGGAGCCGACGGCGTACTCACCGCTGCCCATCACCAGCGGATAGAAGCCGAGCGCGGAGAACAGGTACCAGGCGGACTGCTCGCCGTTGTCCTCGTCGCCGTGGTAGCCCTGCCCGATGGCGCTGCCGACGTAGAGGCGGGACAGCACCTCGCGCACCTTCTCCTGGGCCTTCCAGGGCTGCCCGGCGGCGTCGTACATGTAGATCGCGTGGTGGGCGACCTGGTTGGAGTGCCCGTACATGCCCATGCGTACGTCACGGGCCTCGGTCATCTCGTGGATGACCCCGCCGTATGAGCCCACGAGGTCCGGGGAGGCGGTCTCCGGGGTGGCGAAGTACGTGTCCAGCTTCCTCGCCAGCCCGCTGCGGCCGCCGTACAGGTTGGCCAGGCCCTTGCTGTCCTGGGGCGCGGTGAAGGCATAGCCCCAGCCGTTGGTCTCGGTGTAGTCGTGGCCCCAGACGCGGGGGTCGTACGCCGAGGAGTCGACCCGCCAGGCCCCCTCGGCGTCCCGGCCCTGGAAGAAACCGGCCTTCTCGTCGAACAGCCTCACGTAGTTCCGGGCTCTGTCGAGGAAGTAGGCGGACTCCTCCGCGTAGCGCTTCTCACCCGTCCTCCGGTACAGGGCCCGGCCCATCCGGGCGATGCCGTAGTCGTTGAGATAGCCCTCCAGCGCCCAGGACAGGCCCTCGTGGGTGTCGGTGGAGGTGTAGCCGAGGAAGGGGGAGGTGGCCATGCCCTTGCGGCCGACGCCCGGCGAGGGCGGGACGACCGTGGCGTTCTTCAGGGCCGCCTCGTACGCGGTCTTCGCGTCGAAGTCCACTCCCTTCACGTACGCGTCCGCGAACGCCACGTCCGACGAGGTGCCGGTCATCAGATCCGCGTAGCCGGGGGAGGACCAGCGGGAGGTCCAGCCGCCGTCCTCGTACTGCTGCACGAAACCGTCGACCATCTCGCCCGCCTGACCGGGCGTCAGCAGCGAGTACGCGGGCCAGGTCGTCCGATAGGTGTCCCAGAAACCGTTGTTGACGTACACCTTGCCGTCGACGATCTTCGCCCCGGTGCGGGTCGGGGTGTCCTGGCCGGTCATGGGGGAGAACGGCGAGGCGTATTGGTGCTTCGAACCCACCTTCTCGAAGCCGGAGTTGGGGTACAGGTACAGGCGGTAGAGGCTGGAGTACAGCGTGGTCAGCTGCTCGGGGGTCGCGCCCTCGACCTCGACCTTGCCGAGGATCCGGTCCCACTGCGCCCGCGCCCGGTTCTTCACCGTCCCGAAGGCCGTGCCGTCCGGGATCTCCTGGCGCAGGTTGTCCTTCGCCTGGTCCAGGCCGATGAGGGAGGTGGCCAGGCGGAGCGTCACCGTGCGGTCCTCGCCGGCGTCGAAGCGGAGGTGGCCCTTCACGCCGGCCGAGCCGCCGTCCGTGACGGGTGCGTCGAAGACCCCGTACACGAAGAGGCGGGTCGCGCCCGTGGAGAGCCCGGACTTCACGTCCGAGAAGCCCGTGACGATGCCCGCGTCCTTGTCCAGGGTCAGACCCGCCTGGTCGGTCACGTTGTCGAAGAGGACGCTCGCGTCGTCTCCGGGATAGGTGAAGCGCAGCGCTGCCGCGTGGTCCGTCGGTGCGATCTCGGCCCTGACGCCGTTCTCGAAGCGGACCCCGTAGTAGTACGGCCGGGCCGTCTCGTTCTCGTGCCGGAACGCCAACGCCCGTGCCGAGCGGCTCAGTTCGGGGGTTCCGGCAGCGGCCGAAGGCATCACCTGGAAGGTCTGCCGGTCGCCCATCCACGGGCTCGGCTCATGACTCGCGCTGAACGCCTGGACGGTGGGGAGGTTGTCCGCGTCGTTGGCCCGCGCGTAGTCGTACAGCCAGCTCAGTGACCCCGCGTTGGTGACCGGCGTCCAGAAGTTGAAGCCATGGGGCACGGCGGTCGCCGGAAAGTTGTTGCCGCGGGAGAATCCGCCGCTGGAATTCGTTCCCCTGGTGGTCACCGCGTAGTCGGAGAGATGCGCCTTCGGCCGTTCGGGCGCCCGCACCCGCAGCGTGACGTCGTCGAGCCAGCCGCGGAACCTCGCCGGCCCCCTGGGGGAGTCGTACGCCACCACGATCCGGTCCACGGTCCGCCCGGCCGCGACCGAGCCGATCCGTGCGACCACGTCGTTCCACTGGTTGACGTACAGCACCTTCGCCGCGCCCTGGCCGCGCGGCGACAGCGGGAACCCGTGGCCGTCCACCGCCCCCAGCTCGCTGAGCGAGGTGCCGTCGGTGAATACCAGGTCGACCGAGACGTTCGTGGCGTCGTAGTCCGGATCCCCGGCGGCCATCGACGGGAAGATCCGGTACGCCAGCTCGGTGTTCCGCTCGACGGCCACATCGACGTCGAAGATCTTGTTGTACGCGTACGCCCTGCCCTGTGCCGTGTGCCGGCCCGCGTATCTGAGGGCCCGCGCGCCGGTGAAGCCCGCGCCGGCCTTCGCGGTCGCCGAGCCGCTCGGGCCCCGGTCGACCAGCGACAGCATCTCCTTCGGCGCGGGTGCCTGCCCGCCGCCCGTGGAGAAGCGCACATCGGCGAGCTGGGTGATCATCGAGGCGCCGTTGTTCCTCGTGATGTCGAGCCGGAAGTGCCGGTACCCGGCAACCGCCTCGCCGGGGATGTCGTACGACTTCGTGAGGAACCGCTGCCCGAAGCTCTCACCGGAACGGGTGTCGAGGGTCTTCCACTCCTTGCCGTCGGTGGAACCCCGCAGGGTCCAGTCCTTCGGGTCGCGCGTCTCGACGTCGTTGGCCGAGGTCAGCGCGTACGTGACGACCTCGGCGGGCCGGTCGAGGTCGAACTCCGCCCAGCCCGTGGGCTGGAAGGTGAGCCACTTGGTGCCGGGCTCGCCGTCGACGAGGTTCTCCTTCACCTCACCGCCGCTCGTGTTCTCGCCGCTGGCCCGCACGTCGGTGACGCGGTCGGTGATGTCGCCCGGGATGCCGGTGGTGTAGCCGCCGTCGACGCCGGACGCGCGGGGGGAACCGTCCGGTGCCGTGTCGGTCGTGCTGAGCCAGTCCGGAGCCGGGTCGTCCGGTTCGAACGAGGAGCTGAACTCCCGCTCACCGGCCGCCGGCCGGTCCGGTGACGCGACCGCCGCGCCCTGCGAGGCCACCACCAGGGCGAAGGCGGCGGCGCCGAGCGCCACTGTGGAACCCCGTCCGTGCCGCATCGGCGAGCACCCTCCCTACGTCCGGAAGACAGTTCTCGATCAAGAGACGACCGAATGAGGACAACGTTGTCGACCGCGTGAACGCAGGGACCAGTAGGGGTGGAAGTGACGTGTCGTGTCAAGGGTGTTGAGTGCGCCGTCCGGGACGAATGGCGGGAATTTTCCGGTCGGGTGGCGCAAGGCCGCTCATATTTCCGCGAGGTCTCAACTCGGAAAAGACCGAAGGCGAACCTTGCATTCGATCTTGCCCCCCTGGCGGGAAGTGGACTATACCTGTCGGCGTCCGCATAGTGGTCACCCAGGTGCGGACAGGCCCTACCTGGGGGGAATTACCGGTGGTCGCGGACGTGTCCGCGCGCGGACCGCCGTCTTGCCCCTGTTGAATCCTCACGCACGACCCCAGCTTGAACCGACTGCGGTGCCGGGAGGATCCGGTTCACCGCCTGAGTCCTGGAGAAGGCGAGGACTTGAGCATGGGATCCACGACCGCTGAGAACGACCACGGCCCCGACGGGGTCGCCGGCACCGGCACCGGCACCGGCCCCGAAGGCGTAGGCCGCCGCGATCTGATCAAGCGTTCCGCCGCGCTGGGCCTGATCGCCGTGCCGACGATGAGCGTCCTGTCCGCGTGTGCCAGTGGCGGCGGCGGGGACGACACCTCCGAGGACAGCCAGGGCAAGACCTCCGCGTCGAACCCGTTCGGCGTCAAGAAGGGCAGCAAGCTCGACGTCGTCATCTTCAAGGGCGGTTACGGCGACGCCTACGCCAGGGCGTGGGAGGCCGCCTTCCAGAAGAAGTGGGGGGTCACCTCCACCCACACCGGCACCCAGGAGATCACCGGCAAGCTCCAGCCGCGGTTCAACGCGGGCAACCCGCCGGACATCGTCGACGACTCCGGCGCCCAGCAGATCCCGATCGACGTCCTCTACAAGAACGGCCAGCTCCTCGACCTCGCCGAGGTCCTGGACGCCCCCTCGATCGACGACCCGGGCAAGAAGGTCCGCGACACCCTGATCCCCGGCACGCTCGACGCGGGCATGCAGGAGAACAAGGTCGTCGCCCTGAACTACATCTACACGGTGTGGGGCCTGTGGTACTCCGGCAAGCTCTTCAAGGAGAACGGCTGGGAGGAGCCCAAGACCTGGGCCGACTTCCTCACCATCTGCAAGGAGGCCAAGGCCAAGGACATCGGCGGCCTCGCCCACCAGGGCAAGTACCCGTACTACATCAACGTCGCCATCATGGACCTGATCGCCAAGACGGGCGGTCTGGAGGCCATGAAGGCGATCGACAACCTCGACCCGAAGGCGTTCGTCGGCTCCGACGCCGCGAAGGCCGGCGTCGAGGCCATCTACGAGGTCGTCGAGAAGGGCTATCTGATGCCCGGCACGAACGGCCTCACCCATACGGAGTCCCAGGCCCGCTGGAACCAGTACAAGGCCGTGTTCATCACCTCCGGGTCCTGGCTGGAGAACGAACAGCTGAAGCAGACCCCGGACGACTTCGAGATGACGTTCATGCCGATGCCCCTGCTGCCGGACAGCGTGATGCCGTTCGAGGCGATCCGGGCCGGCTCGGGGGAGCCGTTCATCATCCCGGCCAAGGCGAAGAACCTGCCGGCCGCCAAGGAATTCATGCGGATGATGCTCTCCAAGGAGTGGTCGACACTGTTCGCCAAGGAGGCGAACTCCCTGACGATCGTGAAGGACGGGGTCGACACCGGTGTCTCCCTGCGGCCCGGTACGCAGTCGACGGTGGAGGTGTCCAAGGCCGCCGGTGACAACACGTTCCGTTACCTGTACACCGAGTGGTACAGCGAGATGGACACGGCGATCCAGAACGCGTCGAACGAACTGATGGCCAAGCGGATCCAGCCGGCCGAGTGGCTCAAGCGGGCACAGGCCGCGGTGGACAAGCAGGCCAAGGATCCCGACTCCAAGAAGAACCATCGGGACTAGTGGGGGCGTCGGAGCGCCGGGAGAGCTGCGCACTGTGGTGAGCTGCGGGTTCGTGGTGGCTCGCCGCGCAGTTCCCCGTGTCCCCCGAAATCTGGGGCGCGCCTTTCGTCTCATGGAAGCCGAGGCAGGGAAACGCCAATGCGTAAAGGACAGAACCGGTTCGTCGCGGGGTTTCTCCTCGTTCCCGTGGCGCTTTATCTGATCTTCGTGATCTGGCCGTACATCCAGACGTTCGGCTATTCGCTGACCGACTGGAAGGGCCAGTCGCAGACGTTCTCCTTCATCGGCCTGGACAACTACACGGCGTTGTTCCAGGACGACATCTTCCTCCAGGCGATCTGGCACAACATCCTGTTCCTGGTGTTCATCCCGGTGATCACCATCCTGCTGGCGCTGTTCTTCGCGTTCATGCTGAACGCGGGCGGCCGCGGCCGGGCCGGCGGGGTCTCGGGGGTCGCCGGCTCGGGGTTCTACAAGATCGTGTACTTCTTCCCCCAGGTGCTGTCGCTGGCGATCCTCGCGGTGCTGTTCGGGGCCGTGTACCGCAGCGACAGCGGAGGCATGCTCAACGGCCTCCTGCTGAAGCTGGGGCTGGTCGACAAGAGCAGTCCCGTCGAGTGGCTGAACGAGCCGAACATCGTGCTGTGGGCCCTCATCCTCGTCGTCGTCTGGCACGGCGTCGGCTTCTACCTGGTGCTGTTCTCCGCCGCGATGCAGGCCATTCCGAGGGACATCTACGAGGCCGCGCTGATCGACGGCGCCGGCCGTGCCCACACGTTCTTCCGCATCACCCTGCCGCTGCTGTGGGACTCCGTGCAGACCGCCTGGGTCTACCTCGGCATCGCGGCGATGGACATGTTCATCCTGGTCTCGACCATGACCGCGGGCGAGTACGGGGGCGGCCCCGACCACCACAGCGAGGTCATGGCGACCGTGATGATGCGCAACTTCCTGCTGTACGGCAGGAGCGGTTACGCCTGTGCCATGGGCGTCGTGATGCTGCTCCTCACCCTGATCGTGTCGGTGGTCATGCTGCGCGCCACCCGTCGCGAGCGCGTCGAGTTCTGAGCGGGAGAGACGACAGAAGTGATGAGTGCACCCCTCAAGACCGCCTCGCGCGGCGACTCGGTCCCGACCGGCCCGACGGTGGACAAGCGCCGGACCGGCCCCGGCGACGAGCGCGGCGAAGGCGTCGTGCTGAACGTCTTCTCGCACGGCTTCCTCGCCCTGTGGGCCCTGCTGATCGTGCTGCCGCTGCTGTGGCTGGTGCTCAGCTCCTTCAAGACCGACGCGCAGATCGGCGGCTCGGCCTTCGGCTGGCCCAAGCACTGGTCCCTGGACGTCTTCTCCCGTGCCTGGGACAAGGGCATCGGCGACTACTTCGTCAACACGGTCATCGTGCTGGTCTTCTCCGTGCCGCTGACCATGCTGTTCGGTTCCATGGCCGCGTACGTCCTGGCCCGCTACCCCTTCACGGGCAACCGGCTGCTGTACTACTTCTTCGTCGCCGGCGCGATGTTCCCGGTCTTCCTCGCCCTGGTGCCGCTGTTCTTCATGGTCAAACGGCTCGACATGCTGAACACCTACCAGGGGCTGATCCTGGTGTACGTCGCCTACTCGCTGCCGTTCACGGTGTTCTTCATGCACGCGTTCTTCCGGACGCTGCCCACGGCGGTCTTCGAGGCGGCCATCCTCGACGGTGCCTCGCACACCCGGACGTTCTTCCAGGTCATGCTGCCGATGGCCAAGCCGGGGCTGATCAGTGTGGGGATCTTCAACACCCTGGGGCAGTGGAACCAGTTCATCCTGCCCACGGTCCTCATGCAGCCGCAGAGCGGCGACGATCCCGAGCGCTACGTCCTCACCCAGGGCCTCATCCAGCTCCAGCAGCAGCAGGGCTACGCGTCCGACCTGCCCGTCCTCTTCGCCGGTGTCACCATCGCCATGATCCCGATGCTGGTGGTCTACCTCTCCTTCCAGCGCCAGGTGCAGGCGGGCCTGACCTCCGCCACCCTCAAGTAGCCCGGTCCGGGACCTCAAGTAGCCGCAGAGTGACATTTAGTGGTCATTCGGCGGTCTCAGTTTCCCTCAAGGACTTGACTGCGGTAACCCGTTCAGCGGAGTTTGGAGTTCACAACTTGTAAGTGACCCGGGTTCCGCGGCTGTGGCCTGGGTCACGGGCGGCGTGCGGGCCGCCCGTCCTGGGACGGGAGTGGATGAGTCGATGGAGACTCCGGGGTCGCAGTCGTCGCTGCACCGAGCAAATCTCGAGCGCGTCGTCCGGGCGGTCCGGCTCGCCGGGTCGCTGACGCAGGCGGAGATCGCCAGGACCACCGGCCTGTCCGCGGCCACGGTCTCCAACATCGTGCGCGAACTGAAGGACGGCGGAACCGTCGAGGTCACGCCCACGTCGGCCGGCGGCCGGCGGGCGCGCGCGGTCTCGCTCAGCGGGGACGCGGGGATCGTGATCGGCGTGGACTTCGGGCACACCCATTTGCGCGTCGCGATCGGGAACCTCGCCCATCAGGTGCTCGCCGAGGAGGCCGAGCCGCTGGACGTGGACGCCTCCTCGTCCCAGGGCTTCGACCGGGCGGAGCAGCTGGTCACCCGTTTGATCGAGGCCACCGGAGTGGATCGAACGAAGATCGCCGGCGTGGGCCTGGGAGTCCCCGGCCCGATCGACGTGGAGTCCGGTTCGCTCGGCTCCACCGCCATCCTGCCGGGCTGGACCGGCTCCAAGCCCGCCGCCGAGATGCGCGACCGCCTCGGCGTGACCGTGCACGTGGACAACGACGCCAACCTCGGTGCCCTCGGTGAGCTGGTCTGGGGCAGCGGCCGGGGCGTTCGGGACCTCGCGTACATCAAGGTCTCCAGCGGAGTGGGGGCCGGACTGGTGATCGATGGCAAGATCTACAGGGGTCCGGGTGGCACAGCGGGAGAAATCGGGCATATTACTCTTGATGAATCCGGCCCTGTCTGCCGCTGCGGCAACCGAGGCTGCCTGGAGACCTTCGCGGCCGCGCGCTATGTGCTGCCGCTCCTCCAGTCCAGCCACGGCACCGACCTGACCATGGAAGGGGTCGTACGGTTGGCGAGGGACGGGGATCCGGGCTGCCGTCGGGTGATCGCCGACGTCGGCCGACACATCGGAAGTGGAGTCGCCAATCTCTGCAATCTGTTGAACCCGAGCCGCGTGGTCCTCGGTGGCGATCTCGCCGAGGCCGGAGAGCTGGTTCTCGGACCCATAAGGGAGTCGGTCGGCCGGTACGCGATCCCGAGTGCCGCGCGTCAACTCTCAGTGCTGCCAGGGGCACTTGGCGGCCGAGCCGAGGTCCTCGGGGCCTTGGCCCTGGCCCTCAGTGAGATGGGTGATTCGACCCTTTTGGACGGAACCCTCTCCGCAGCTACCCCTGTCTTCACTTAGAGAACGAAACACGCCGTTGCCAACCCGTTAAGGATTTACTTCTTGACGTCGCACGTGTGGCCGAGTTGACTTCCAGCCACCTCGGCCGCAGTGCTGCGGCCCGTGTCAGGGAGGCACAACCCAAATGAACGCAACGATGCGTAGAGTCGTGATCGGCGCCACCGCGGTTTCGCTGGCGCTCTCCGTGGCCGCCTGTGGCAAGGCCGGCGACGACAACGACTCGGACAGCGGTAGCGACAGTGGCTCCGGCAACAAGACCATCGGTCTGCTCCTGCCCGACAACGTCACCGCGCGCTACGAGAAGTTCGACCGGCCGTACTTCGAGGACAAGGTCGAGGAGCTCTGCTCCGACTGCAAGGTCGAGTACGCGAACGCTGCCGCCGACCCCACCAAGCAGGCTCAGCAGATGAGCACCATGGTGACCAAGGGCGTCAAGGTCATCGTCGTCTCCGCCCAGGACTCCGCCGCCATCAAGTCCTCCATCCAGTCCGCGGTGGACAAGGGCGTCAAGGTCGTCGCCTACGACCGCCTCGCGCAGGGCCCGGTCTCGGCCTACGTCTCCTTCGACAACGTCAAGGTCGGCGAGCTGCAGGGCCAGGCCCTCCTCGACGCCCTCGGCGACAAGGCCACCCCCAAGGCCAAGGTCGTCATGATCAACGGTGACGACGCCGACCCGAACGCCGGTCAGTTCAAGGAGGGCGCGCACAAGGCCCTCGACGGCAAGGTCGACATCGCCTTCGAGCAGTCCGGCCTGTGGAAGGACACCGTCGCCGCCCAGAAGATGTCCGCGGCCATCACCCAGCTGGGCGCCAAGAACATCGCGGGCGTCTACGCCGCCAACGACGGCATGGCCGGTGGCATCGCCAACACCCTCAAGGGTGCGAAGATCAGCAGCATCCCGCTGACCGGTCAGGACGCCGAGCTCGCCGCCATCCAGCGGATCGTCGCCGGCACGCAGTCCTCCACGGTCTACAAGGCCTACAAGCCGGAGGCCGACACGGCCGCCGAGCTCGCGGTGAACCTGCTGGACGGCAAGAGCATCAAGTCCCTGGCCGACACCGAGGTGACCAGCGGCTCCGGCGACAAGGTCCAGGCGAAGCTGCTGACCCCGGTCTCCGTCACCAAGGAGAACATCAAGGACACGGTGGTGAAGGACGGCCTCTACACGGTCGCCGACATCTGCACCCCCGAGTACGCCAAGGCGTGCAAGTCCGCCGGCCTGGAGTAGTCGCTCCGGTCCACTGAGCCTGTCCGGCGCCCGCCCCACCCATACCCCGCTTCCGGGGCGGGCGCCGGACGGAACCGCCGCGGAAAGAGCGGCGGACGCTCGCATGTTCACCTTGTAAGCCTTGTGCGACGGCCCCCATGTCGGCGGGGCCCGCACATTCCTCCGCGCCCGGTTCCCGGCGCGGCATCCCCGCCGGTCAGGCGGCGAAGGAGATGGTTCACGTGTCCGCTACGCCCGTGCTGGCGTTGCGCGGAGTCTCCAAGCGATTCGGTGCGGTGCAGGCACTCACCGACGTCGATCTGGAGGTTCACGCCGGAGAAGTGGTCGCCCTGGTGGGCGACAACGGCGCAGGAAAGTCCACGCTGGTCAAGACGATCGCGGGTGTCCACCCCATCGATGAGGGCGTCATCGAGTGGCAGGGCGAGTCGGTGAGGATCAACAAGCCGCACGACGCCCAGGGACTCGGCGTCGCGACGGTCTACCAGGACCTCGCGCTGTGCGACAACCTCGATGTCGTCGGCAACCTCTACCTCGGGCGCGAGCTGCTGCACCGCGGCGTCATCGACGAGGTGTCGATGGAGAAGAACTCCCGGGAGCTGCTGTCCACGCTCTCGATCCGCATCCCGAGCGTCCGCATCCCGATCGCCAGCCTCTCCGGCGGTCAGCGCCAGGTCGTCGCCATCGCCCGCGCCCTCATCGGCGACCCCAAGCTCGTCATCCTGGACGAGCCCACCGCCGCCCTCGGTGTCGAGCAGACCGCGCAGGTCCTCGACCTGGTCGAGCGGCTGCGCGAGCGCAACCTCGCCGTCATCCTCATCAGCCACAACATGGCCGATGTCAAGGCGGTCGCGGACACCGTCGCCGTGCTGCGCCTGGGCAAGAACAACGGCTCCTTCTCCGTGAAGGACACCAGCCACGAAGAGATCATCGCCGCGATCACGGGTGCCACGGACAACGCCGTGACCCGTCGTGCGGAGCGGCGCACCACGGAGGCGGCAAAGTGAGCGACACGTCCAAGACCGTGAAGAGTGATTCCCCCAAGACCGGTGCGGAGGGCCAGACCACGGTCGCGCCCGCCGACGACCCCACGGCCGCGCCGGTCACCGTCGTCGACCCCCGGCTGCTGATCCGCGAAGAGGGCCTCAAGGGCTACGTCACCGAGTTCAAGCGCAAGGTGAAGGGCGGCGAGCTGGGCTCGCTGCCGGTGGTCGTCGGTCTGATCGTCATCTGGACGATCTTCCAGCTCCAGAACGATCGTTTCCTCAGCGCCGACAACCTGTCGAACATCAGCTACTTCCTCTCGGCCACCGGCATGCTCGCCATCGGCCTGGTGTTCGTCCTGCTGCTCGGCGAGATCGACCTGTCGGTGGGCTCGGTCAGTGGTCTGGCCTCCACCGTGTTCGCCGTGCTCGCGGTCAACCAGGGCATGAGTCCCTGGCTGGCGGTGGTCCTCGCGATCCTCACCGGTATCGCCATCGGCGCGCTGCAAGGCTGGTTCTTCGCCCGGGTCGGCGTACCCGCGTTCGTGGTCACCCTGGCCGGCTTCCTCGGCTGGAACGGCCTGATGCTGTGGCTGCTGGGTGACAGCGGCACGATCAACATCCCGTCCGACACGGGTCCGGTCCGGCTGCTCGGCCAGAGCTCCTTCTTCATGGACCAGGCCATCATCGGCGCGTACCTCCTGGCCGGCCTCGCCGTCGTCCTCTCCCTCGTCGGCAACCTCAACGAGCAGCGCCGTCGCCGGGCCGCGGGTGTCCCGTTCCGGGCGACCAGCGAGATCCTGCTGCGCGTCGGCGCGCTCGCCGTCGCCGCGTTCGCCGCCGCCGCCGTGCTCAACAACGCGTCCGGTGTCTCCAACGCGCTGGTGATCTTCCTCGTGGCGCTGGTGATCGTGGACTTCGTACTGCGGCGCACGACCTACGGCCGCAAGGTGTTCGCGGTCGGCGGTGGCATCGAGGCCGCCCGCCGTGCCGGTATCAACGTGCCGATGATCCGGATCACCGTGTTCGCCATCTCCGGTGGCTTCGCGGCGATCGGCGGTATGTTCTTCGCCGGCCAGACCGCGAGCGCGACGCTGTCCGCGGGCAGCGGCAACATCCTGATGCTCGCGATCGCCGCGGCGGTCATCGGCGGCACCAGCCTCTTCGGCGGCCGCGGTTCGGTGTGGTCGGCGCTGCTCGGCATGCTGGTGATCCAGTCGATCCAGACCGGTCTCGACCTGCTGAACATGAACACCTCGATCCAGTACATGATCACGGGTGCGGTGCTGCTGGGTGCGGTGGTCATCGACTCCGTCAGCCGCAGGAGCCAGAAGGCCGCGGGCCGCGCGTAGCGGCGATGCGGAGGGGCGCCGTCGGGGTGCCTGTCCGTCGCCGACCGCGGGCCGGTCGTGGCTGGTCGCGCAGCCCCCCGCCCCCGTCCGGGGCGCTCATGTGCCCGGTGCCTTCAAGGCGCCGGGCACTTCTGCTTGTTGTCGGACGTTTCGTACGGGTACGCCCGCGCAGGATGGTTTACGCCGTTCGCGTGACGTGACGGTCGACCGCCCGGCGGTCGGCCGTCCGCGCGGAAGATTAGACTTCGACGAGCCCGGTAACGCTCGAACAGCACTATCGCAAGGAGGCACGGGTGCCGCTGCTGACCCGCATCAGGGGACCGCGCGATCTGGACCGGCTCAGCCTGGAGGAGTTGGACCAGCTGGCGGAGGAGATCCGGACCTTCCTCGTGGAGGCGGTGTCGAAGACCGGCGGTCACCTCGGCCCGAACCTCGGCGTGGTCGAGCTCACCATCGCGATGCACCGTGTCTTCGACTCGCCGAGGGACAAGGTGCTGTGGGACACGGGCCACCAGTCCTACGTCCACAAGCTCCTCACCGGCCGTCAGGACTTCTCCCGGCTGAAGATGAAGGGCGGCCTGTCCGGCTATCCCTCGCAGGCCGAGTCCGAGCACGACGTCATCGAGAACAGCCACGCCTCCACGGTGCTCGGCTGGGCCGACGGCCTCGCCAAGGCCAACCAGGTGCTGAAACGCGACGACCACGTCGTCGCGGTCATCGGTGACGGCGCGCTCACCGGCGGCATGGCCTGGGAGGCGCTCAACAACATCGCCGACGCCAAGGACCGCCCGCTGGTCATCGTCGTCAACGACAACGAGCGCTCGTACGCGCCGACCATCGGCGGCCTCGCCAACCACCTGGCCACCCTGCGGACCACCGACGGCTACGAGCGGTTCCTGGCCCGCGGCAAGGACCTGCTGGAGCGCACGCCCGTCGTCGGCCGCCCCCTCTACGAGACGCTGCACGGAGCCAAGAAGGGGCTGAAGGACTTCATCGCCCCGCAGGGCATGTTCGAGGACCTCGGCCTCAAGTACGTCGGCCCGATCGACGGGCACGACATCGAGGCGCTGGAGTCCGCGCTCGCCCGCGCCAAGCGCTTCGGCGGCCCCGTCATCGTGCACTGCCTCACCGAGAAGGGACGCGGCTACCAGCCCGCCCTCCAGGACGAGGCCGACCGCTTCCACGCCGTCGGCAAGATCCACCCGGACACGGGCCTGCCGATCGCCTCCTCCGGCGCCGACTGGACCTCCGTCTTCGGCGAGGAGATGGTGAAGCTCGGCAAGGAGCGCGAGGACATCGTCGCCATCACGGCGGCCATGCTCCAGCCGGTCGGCCTCGACAAGTTCGCCAAGGCATTCCCCGAGCGTGTGTACGACGTCGGCATCGCCGAGCAGCACGCCGCGGTGTCCGCCGCGGGCCTCGCCACGGGCGGGCTGCATCCCGTCTTCGCCGTCTACGCGACCTTCCTCAACCGTGCCTTCGACCAGGTGCTGATGGATGTCGCCCTGCACAGGTGCGGGGTGACCTTCGTCCTGGACCGGGCCGGCGTCACCGGCACCGACGGGGCCTCGCACAACGGCATGTGGGACATGTCGATCCTCCAGGTCGTGCCGGGGCTCAGGCTCGCCGCGCCGCGCGACGCCGACCAGGTCCGCGCCCAGCTGCGCGAGGCCGTCGAGGTCACGGACGCGCCGACCGTGGTGCGCTTCTCCAAGGGCGCCGTCGGCCCGGCCGTGCCCGCCCTGCGCCGCGTCGGCGGCATGGACGTGCTGCGCGAGCCGGGCACCGACACCCCGGACGTGCTGCTCGTCTCCGTCGGCGCCCTCGCGCCGATGTGCCTGGAGATCGCCGACCTGCTCGACAAGCAGGGCATCACCACCACGGTCGTCGACCCGCGCTGGGTCAAGCCGGTCGACGAGCACATGGCGCCCCTCGCGGACAAGCACCGCGTGGTCGTCACCGTCGAGGACAACTCCCGCGTCGGCGGCGTCGGCTCGGCCGTCGCCCAGGCGCTGCGCGACGCCGGCGTGGACATCCCGCTGCGCGACTTCGGCATCCCGCCGCGCTTCCTCGACCACGCCTCCCGCGCCGAGGTCCTGGCCGAGATCGGGCTCACCGCGCCCGACATCGCCCGCCAGGTCACCGGACTGGTCTCCAAGATCGACGGCCGGTTCGGCGACACCGCGGCGGCGGTGGAGTCCGCCCGCGACTGATCGCCCGGTTGGGCCGTTCGGGCCGGTCTCGCCATCCTTTACGGTGGTGAGACCGGCCCATTCGCGTGAAACCCCTCGTGCCGGGGCATACGCTCCACGCCCCCTCTCGATCATGTCGAGGACGACAAGCGTGGGAGGTACGCCTGTGAGCAGCACACTCTTCCGGACGAAGAAGGTCGAGCAGTCCATCCTCGATACCGAGGAGCCAGAACACGCGCTCAGGAAATCCTTGTCCGCGCTGGATCTGACGGTCTTCGGCGTCGGTGTCATCATCGGCACCGGCATCTTCGTCCTCACCGGCACGGTGGCCAAGAACAACGCCGGTCCCGCCGTGGCCCTCGCCTTCGTCGTGGCCGGCGTCGTCTGCGCGCTCGCCGCCCTCTGCTACGCGGAGTTCGCCTCCACGGTCCCGGTCGCGGGATCCGCGTACACCTTCAGTTACGCCTCCCTCGGGGAGCTGCCCGCCTGGATCATCGGCTGGGACCTGGTCCTGGAGTTCGCGCTGGGGACGGCGGTGGTGGCGGTCGGCTGGTCCGGCTACATCCATTCGCTGCTGGCCAATGCCGGCTGGGAGCTGCCGGCGGCGCTCGGCACCAGGGACGGGGCCGACGGCTTCGGTTTCGACATCCTCGCCGCCGCGCTCGTCCTGATCCTCACCGCCATCCTCGTGATCGGCACCAAGCTCTCCGCGCGCGTCACCTCCCTCGTCGTCGCCATCAAGGTGACGGTCGTCCTCACCGTGATCGTCGCGGGCGCCTTCTTCGTGAAGGGCGACAACTACGACCCGTTCGTGCCCAAGGCGCAGGCTGTCGAGGCGGGGGACAGCCTCCAGGCGCCCCTCATCCAGCTGCTGTTCGGCTGGGCGCCCTCCAACTTCGGGGTGATGGGCATCTTCACGGCCGCCTCCGTGGTCTTCTTCGCGTTCATCGGCTTCGACGTCGTCGCCACGGCCGCCGAGGAGACGAAGAACCCGCAGCGCGACATGCCCCGGGGCATCATCGGCTCCCTCGTCATCTGCACCACGCTGTACGTGGCGGTCTCCATCGTCGTCACCGGCATGCAGCACTACACGAAGCTGTCGGTGACCGCGCCGCTCGCCGACGCCTTCAAGGCGACCGGGCATCCGTGGTTCGCGGGCTTCATCAGCTTCGGCGCCGCCGTCGGCCTGACGACCGTGTGCATGATCCTGCTGCTCGGCCAGACCCGGGTGTTCTTCGCGATGAGCCGCGACGGGCTGCTGCCGCGCTTCTTCTCCCGCGTCCACCCCCGGTTCAAGACCCCGCACCGGCCCACCATCCTGCTCGGTGTGGCCATCGCGGTGCTGGCGGGCTTCACCCCGCTGAGCGAGCTGGCCGAACTGGTCAACATCGGCACGCTGTTCGCCTTCGTGGTCGTCGCGATCGGCGTGATCATCCTCCGCCGGACCCGCCCCGACCTGCCCCGGGCGTTCCGTACCCCCTGGGTGCCGGTCATCCCGGTCCTGTCGGTGGGCGCGTCGCTGTGGCTGATGCTCAACCTGCCCACGGAGACCTGGCTGCGCTTCGCCGGCTGGATGCTCCTCGGCTTCCTCGTCTACTTCGTCTACGGCCGCTCGCACAGCCGTCTCGGGCGTCAGGAGGGGACCGCGACGGGTGACGCCGGCGGGCCGCCCGGGCGCGACGTCCCGTAGCGGGTCCGAGCCCGCTCCTTCGTCCTCCGGCCCCGTACGCCCCGCCCACGGTGGGGCGTACGGGGCCGGAGGGCCTTCAGGACGCGCCGCGCACCGCTCTCGGCCCCGTCACCTCGGCGCCCAACTCGCCCACTCGGCGCCGCAGTTCGCGGTCGGCGGTGACGACCAGGCAGGGGCGGCCGCCGGCCTCCTCGGCGACCAGCTCCACGATGCGGTCGTCGCCGCTGCGCGGGGCCGCCTCGACCCGTACGCCGGGGACCGGCTCCACACCCCTGGCCGCGCCCTCGACGACCAGCACCAGCTCGACGGGCTCCTCCCGGCCGGGGACCCCGTCCCGGGCGAGCCGGTCGCGCAGGCGTTCCGCCGCGCCGCGCCGATCACGCCACCAGCCGTCGGGCACGGAGCCGATGACGTTGGCGGCGTCGACGATCACGAGCAGGGGGGCGTCCATGGGGACAGGGTCGCACGCCCGTCCCACCGGCTCGGTGAAACGGCCGTCCTATGATGGGTCCGCTCGGTCTTTCGTATGTCTGTGCGAGAAGAAGGCGGTCGAGGAGCCGCGCCGGGCGTCACGGAAGGGGCGGGTCACGTCATGCGGATCGGATCCGGGCGGGCCGCTGCCCGGGGAGCGGCGGCCGGTGCCCCGGAGAACGGCGGGGGCGAGCGGCACAGGGCCGAGGCCACCGCGTCCGGTTCCTGGCTCGTTCTCGGCAAGGACGGCCGGCTGACCGCGTACGCCCGCGCGCGGACGGGGCTGTTGCGCTGGACGCAGAACCGGCCCGGCGGCCGTGAGTGGACCGGCCCGGACCTCTTCCCCGTCACCGGTCTGACCGACCTGTTCGTCGCGCAGGGCGCGGACACCTACGTGCACTTCCTCGGCCGCCGCGAGAGCGCGAAGTCCGGCGGTCCGCCCGCCGTGGACGTCGTGCACGCCATCCAGTACCAGACGGGTCGGCCCGTCACCGAGTGGCGCTCGCTGGGCAATCCGCACAAGGACCGGGCGAAGGCCTCGCGCCTCGGGGCACCGGCCGCGGGCGTGAGCGCCGACGGCAGCGTCCACGTCCTCGCGCGCAACGCGGGCGGCGGTGTGATGCTGCGGCGCGAGCTGGCGGGCGGCAAGTGGAGCCCGTGGACCGACCTCAAGGGCGACGGGGTGCGCGGGGCGGTGTCCGTGGTCGCGCACTCCTGCGGGCGGGTCGAGGCGATGGCCGCCGGCGGGGACGCCCTCCTGCGCTGGACGCAGGACGGGCCCGGCGGCGCCTTCGGCCAGGAGCCCGCCCTCCCGCTCGCGGGGGCCCGCGGCGGCGCGGTGGGCCTGGAGACCGCGCCCGGCCGGGCCACGTACTACTGGGCCGACCCGTCGACCGGGGAGGTCGTGGCGCACCGTCCGCAGGACGGGGTGATCCCGCTGGGCGGGGCGCCGGCCGAGGATTCCGTCGCGGTGCTGCGAGCGCCGCTGGGCGGCTACGACTGCACGGTGCTGGCGCATCGCGGCCCCGGGGGCGAGGTGCTGCTCGCCGCGTGCGCCACGGAGAACGAGCGGGCCGGGGTGGACTGGGCGCCGACGGGTGAATGCTGCGTGGGGGCACCGGCGTTGGCGCGGGACGCGAACGGGCGGGTGGTGCTCGGGGTGATCCGCGCCGACGGCACGCTGCGGACGTCACGGCTGGGGGCACCGGACTTCAGGTTCCCCGAGGACGCGTGAGAGGAGGGCCCCCGCCCGACAGCGGAGACCCTCCTCAGGTCCGTACGACCGTCATGGCCGTACGAATGTCATGCCCGTACGACCGTCACGCGGGGACCGAAGCCACCCCGGCCTCCAGGAACTTCTTGCCGTTGACCCGCTCGCTGACGCCCTCGCGGTCCAGGTACGGCGTGATGCCGCCCAGGTGGAAGGGCCAGCCGGCGCCGGTGATCAGGCAGAGGTCGATGTCCTGCGCCTCGGCGACGACACCCTCGTCGAGCATCAGCCCGATCTCCTGGGCGACGGCGTCGAGCACGCGGGCCCGCACCTGCTCCTCGGACAGGACCACATCGCCCTGCTTGAGGAGCGCGGCGACCTCGGGGTCCAGCTCCGGCTTGCCGGAGTCGTAGACGTAGAAGCCGCGCTTGCCCGCCTTGACGACGGCCGCGAGGTTCGGGGAGACCGTGAAGCGGTCGGGGAAGGCCCGGTTGAGGGTCTCCGAGACGTGCAGGCCGATGGCCGGGCCGACCAGCTCCAGGAGCACCAGCGGCGACATCGGCAGACCCAGCGGCTCGACCGCCTTCTCGGCGACCTCGACCGGGGTGCCCTCGTCGATGACGTTCTGGATCTCGCCCATGAAGCGGGTCAGGATGCGGTTCACGACGAACGCCGGGGCGTCCTTCACCAGGACCGCGGTCTTCTTCAGCTTCTTGGCGACGGCGAACGCCGTGGCCAGGGAGGCGTCGTCGGTCTGCTCGCCGCGGACGATCTCCAGGAGCGGGAGGATCGCGACCGGGTTGAAGAAGTGGAAGCCCACGACCCGCTCGGGGTTCTTCAGCTTCGACGCCATCTCCGACACCGACAGGGACGAGGTGTTGGTGGCGAGGATCGCGTGCGCCGGGGCGACCGCCTCGACCTCCGCGAACACCTGCTGCTTGACGCCGATCTCCTCGAAGACGGCCTCGATGATGAAGTCCGCGTCCGCGAAGCCCTCGGCCTTGTCCAGCACACCGGTGACCAGTGCCTTGAGACGGTTGGCCTTGTCCTGGTTGATCCGGCCCTTGAGCAGCAGCTTGTCGATCTCGGAGTGGACATAGCCCACACCCTTGTCGACGCGCTCCTGGTCGATGTCGGTCAGCACGACCGGCACCTCCAGGCGGCGCAGGAACAGCAGCGCGAGCTGGGAGGCCATCAGACCGGCGCCGACGACACCGACCTTGGTGACCGGGCGCGCCAGGTTCTTGTCCGGGGCGCCGGCGGGGCGCTTGCCGCGCTTCTGCACCAGGTTGAAGGCGTAGATGCCGGCGCGCAGCTCGCCGCCCATGATCAGGTCGGCGAGGGCGACGTCCTCGGCGTCGAAGCCCGCCTGGAGGTCGCCGTCCTTGGCGGCGGCGATGATGTCCAGCGCGCGGTACGCGGCCGGGGCCGCCCCGTGCACCTTGGAGTCCGCGATGAAGCGGCCCTTGGCGACGGCCTGGTCCCAGCCCTCGCCGCGGTCGATCACGGGACGCTCGACCGTGACCTCGCCCTTGAGGACGTTCGCCGTCCAGATCAGCGACTGCTCCAGGAAGTCGGCGCCCTCGAAGATCGCGTCCGCGATGCCGAGGTCGAAGACCTGCTGACCCTTGAGCTGCTTGTTCTGGTTGAGGCTGTTCTCGATGATCACCGAGACGGCCTTGTCGGCGCCGATCAGGTTCGGCAGCAGCGCGCAGCCGCCCCAGCCCGGGACCAGCCCGAGGAAGACCTCGGGGAGGGAGAAGGCCGGGATCGCCTTGGAGACGGTCCGGTAGGAGCAGTGCAGACCGACCTCGACGCCACCGCCCATCGCGGCGCCGTTGTAGTACGCGAAGGTCGGCACGGCGAGCGCGGACAGCCGCTTGAAGACCTCGTGGCCGCCCTTGCCGATGGCGAGCGCGTGCTCGTGCTCCTTGAGCAGCTCGACGCCCTTGAGGTCGGCGCCGACGGCGAAGATGAACGGCTTGCCGGTGACACCCACACCGACGATCTCGCCGGCCGCGGCCTCCTTCTCGACCTGGTCGACGGCGGTGTTCAGGTTCGCCAGCGACGCCGGGCCGAAAGTGGTCGGCTTGGTGTGGTCGAAACCGTTGTCCAGCGTGATGAGCGCGAAGCGCCCGGCGCCGAACGGCAGGTCGAGGTGGCGTACGTGCGCGGACGTCACGACCTCGTCGGGGAACAGCTCGGCCGCGCCCTTGAGGAGCTCGGTGGTGGTGGTCACTTGTCGCCTCCGGCGTCCTTGTGGTGCGGGTTCTCCCAGATGACGGTGGCGCCCATGCCGAAGCCGACGCACATCGTGGTCAGGCCGTAGCGGACCTCCGGCTGCTCCTCGAACTGGCGGGCGAGCTGCGTCATCAGACGCACACCCGAGGAGGCCAGCGGGTGACCGAAGGCGATGGCGCCGCCGTACTGGTTGACGCGCGCGTCGTCGTCGGCGATGCCGTAGTGCTCCAGGAAGGCCAGCACCTGCACGGCGAAGGCCTCGTTGATCTCGAACAGGCCGATGTCGTCGATGGACAGACCCGCCTGGGCGAGCGCCTTCTCCGTCGCCGGGATCGGGCCGTAGCCCATGACCTCCGGCTCGACACCCGCGAAGGAGTACGAGACGAGGCGCATCTTGACCGGGAGGTTGTTCTCGCGGGCGAAGTCCTCGGAGGCGATGAGCGAGGCCGTCGCGCCGTCGTTCAGGCCGGCCGCGTTGCCGGCGGTGACCCGGCCGTGCACACGGAACGGGGTCTTGAGACCCGTCAGGTTCTCGATGGTCGTGCCCGGACGCATCGGCTCGTCGGCGGTGACCAGGCCCCAGCCGGTCTCGCCGGCCTCGGCGTTGGTGCGGCGCACCGAGATCGGTACCAGGTCGGCCTGGATCTTGCCGTTGGCGTACGCCTTGGCGGCCTTCTCCTGCGAGCGCACGGCGTACTCGTCGGCGCGCTGCTTGGTGATCGTCGGGTACCGGTCGTGCAGGTTCTCGGCGGTCATGCCCATGAACAGGGCGGACTCGTCGACCAGCTTCTCGGAGACGAAGCGCGGGTTCGGGTCCACGCCCTCGCCCATCGGGTGGCGGCCCATGTGCTCGACACCGCCGGCGATGGCGACGTCGTACGCGCCGAACGCGACGGAGCCGGCGACCGAGGTGACGGCGGTCAGGGCGCCGGCACACATGCGGTCGATGGAGTAGCCGGGCACCGACTGCGGCAGACCGGCGAGGATGCCCGCCGTACGGCCGATGGTGAGGCCCTGGTCACCGATCTGCGTGGTCGCGGCGATGGCGACCTCGTCGATCTTCGCGGGCTCCAGACCGGGGTTGCGGCGCAGCAGCTCCCGGATCGCCTTCACGACGAGGTCGTCGGCGCGGGTCTCGTGGTAGATGCCCTTCGGGCCCGCCTTGCCGAACGGGGTGCGGACGCCGTCGACGAAGACGACTTCCTTGACGGTACGAGGCACGATGGCTCTCCTCCAGAGGTGCGGGACGGCACTGCTGCGGCGCGCAACCGCTGAGCGCGCGCTCAGGCCCATGCTACTTGCGAGTAACAGCGCTGCCCACCCCTGGGCGAGGGAGCGGCGAAGGTCACACGGCATTCATGGGTTACCGCCGGTTACGCATCTCTACCTTAGGGGCGCGGGGGCGTGCGCGACCAGCTACGACGCACCCGCGGTCCCCTACGGTGCCCCGGGGGCGGGAGCGGTGGACCCCCGGGGCACCAGCACGGGCGTGGCCACCGGGTGCGACACCCCCGCCTCGCCGTCCCCGGCGATCACCCCGAACAGCGTGTGCGCCACATCCGCCCCGAACCCGTGCACGTCATGACTCATGGCGGAGAGAGTCGGCCGCGTCAGCCGGCAGAGCTGCGAATCGTCCCAGGCCAGCAACGACACGTCCGCCGGCACCCGCACGCCCATCTCCGCCGCCACGGACAACCCCGCCACCGCCATGATGTCGTTGTCGTAGACGATCGCCGTGGGCCGGTCGTCCCCCGCCCCCGTCAGCAACGACCGGGTGGCCCGGGCCCCCGCGTCCCCCGAGAAGTCGGTCGCCACCTGTCGGGCCCCGGCCAGCCGCAGCTCCCGCGCCGTCCGGTCGAACGCCGCCGTACGAATGGCCGTGTGCCCCAGCGCGGCGGCGCCCCCCACCCGCGCGATCCGCCGGTGCCCGAGCGCCGCCAGATACCGCACGGCCTCCGTCACGGCGGTCGCGTCGTCCGTCCACACCGAGGTCAGCCCGCCGGTCAGCGACGGATGCCCGACGGCCACCACCGGCATCCCCAGCCGCCCCGCCGCGGCCACTCTCGGATCGTCCGCGCGGAAGTCGACCAGGATCGACCCGCTGACCTGCCGCCCCCGCCACCACGCGTCCTGGACCTCCACCTCCTCGTCCATGGTGCGCACCAGCCGCAGCAGCAGCGAGCAGGACCGCTCGGTCAGCACGCTCTCCACCCCGGAGACGAACTCCAT
Organism: Streptomyces sp. NPDC041108; assembly: GCF_055592645.1. Lineage (NCBI taxonomy): Bacteria > Bacillati > Actinomycetota > Actinomycetes > Kitasatosporales > Streptomycetaceae > Streptomyces > Streptomyces sp. NPDC041108. Next base: position 270,486 of record NZ_JBVIYK010000001.1, read on the forward strand.
GTAGAACGGTTCCAGCCCGAGCAGCTTCGCGGGCCGGCAGACCGCGAGCCCCACCACGTCGACCCGCCGGCTCGACAGCGACCGGGCCGCCAGGTTCGGCGCCCACCCCAGCTCCCGGGCCGCCGCGAAGATCCGGTCCCGGGTGGCGTCGGCCAGCCCCGGCTTCCGGTTGAACGCCAGCGACACCGCTCCCTTGGACACCCCGGCGCGCGCGGCGACGTCCTTGATGGTCACGCGGGGGGTCGTCATCGGTGGGGCTCCAGGCAGTACAGGGCCGCTCGGGCGGCGTCCGGATCGGGAGTCTCCCAGCCGTCGACCCCGATGGTCACCTGTTCCCCGGGAAGCAGGGTGACGAGCCCCCGGTCCGCCCGCGCCCCCGGGTCCAGCCGGTCGGCCTGCAGGAGCAGGTCCCGTACGAGGGTGCGGGCCGTCACCGTGACCGAACCCGGCGCTGCGGTCACCTCGAACTCCGGCCGGGGACAGGGGATGTCGCGGTCGGGGCCGGGGAAGTGCAGGGCACGCAGTCCGTCCGCGTCCGCGACGAGGAACTCCTTCGGCCCGGCGGGCGCCAGCTCCCGCGGCACGCCGATCCGGGCCACCGTCCGTCCGGCGGCGGCGAACCCGGCGTACGCCTCCCCGAGCACCGACCCGTCGACCGACATCCGCCGCAGCCGCGCGGAGCCGGTCCACTCCCCGGCCGCCTGGTTGACCACGGCCAGCACCTCGGCCGAGAGCGTCAGCAGCCGGTCCGCGTACAGCCGTCGCAGCTCGTGGTAGAGCGGTTTCTCCCGGCCGTCCCCGTCGATCGCCGCCCAGGAGGTCACCGGCCAGCAGTCGTTGAGCTGCCAGACGATCGTGCCCGCGCACACCGGCCAGTGCGACCGCCAGTGCTCGATCCCGGCGGCGACCGCCCGCGCCTGGTTGACCTGCGTCAGATAGTGCCAGCGGTCGAAGTCCCCCTCGGGCAGGACGAAATGACGCGCGAGGCCCCGCTCCAGCTTCCCGTTCCCGTCCTCGGCCTTCTGGTGGTGCAGCATGCCGGGGGAGTCGGGCGCAAGCTCCTCACCCGGCAGTGCCCGCCGCAGCGTCGCGTACGCGGGCGGCGCCTGCCAGCCGAACTCGGCGACGAATCGCGGCACATCGGCCCGGTACGCCGTGTAGTCCTCCCGGTTCCACACCTCCCAGGAGTGGTGCGTGCCGTGCGCGGGGTCGTTCGGATGCCGCTCCCATGACCCCGACCAGGGGCTGCCCGCCGTGTACGGCCGCGTCGGGTCCGACTCCGCGACGACACGCGGCAGCAGCCCCAGGTAGTACCCCTCACCCCACGACTCCCCGGCGAGCCGCTCCTCCCAGCCCCAGTCCCTGAAGCCCCACAGGTTCTCGTTGTTGCCGTTCCACAGCACCAGCGACGGATGCGGCATCAGCCGGACGACGTTCTCCCGCGCCTCGGCCTCCACCTCGCCCCGCAACGGCTGTTCCTCCGGGTAGGCCGCGCACGCGAACGGGAAGTCCTGCCAGACCAGCAGCCCCAGCTCGTCGCAGACGTCGTAGAAGTCCGCGCTCTCGTAGATCCCGCCGCCCCAGATCCGTACGAGGTCGACCCCGGCCTCGGCCGCCCGGGTGAGCCGCGCCCGGTACCGCTCCGGCGTGACCCGGGACGGGAACACGTCGTCCGGGATCCAGTTGACCCCGCGCGCGAACAGCCGCTCACCGTTGACGACGAGGGTGAACCCGGTGCCGTGCTCATCGGCGCTCCGGTCCAGCTCCACACTCCGGAACCCGACCCGCCGCCGCCACAGGTCGAGTGCGCCGCTCTCGCTGTGCAGCGTCAACTCGATCTCGTACAGCGGCTGTTCGCCGTACCCGCGGGGCCGCCACCGCTCCACGCCCGGGACCTCCAGGCGTACGGCCCCACTCGTCCCCTCGACCTCCGCGACCGCGGTGACGCCTCCCACCCGGGCCTGAAGCCGCAGCCCGGCCTCCACGGCCGACCGCTCCACGTCGACGAGCAGCTCCACGTGCCCGGTCGTGCCGTCGACGGTCACCAGCGGCCTCACCCGCGCGATCCGGGCCGTCGACCATCTCTCCAGCCGGACGGGCCGCCAGATCCCGGCCGTCACCAGCGTCGGCCCCCAGTCCCAGCCGAAGGAGCAGGCCATCTTCCTGATGTACTGGAAGGGTTCGGGATAGGCGTTCGGCCGCTCGCCGAGCCGCTCGCGCACCGCCTCCGCCTCGGCGTACGCGGAGGCGAAGCGCACGGAGAGCCGGCCGCTCAGGCCGGTGACGTCGAAGCGGTACGAGCGGTGCATGTTCCGCACGGACCCGAGCATCCGGCCGTCGAGCCGGATCTCGGCGGCGGTGTCGAGCCCGTCGAAGACCAGGTCGGTCCGGTCGTGCCCGCCGGGCGCCCCGGCGCCGGGCAGTTCGACCTCGTACGTCCACTCCCGGCGGCCCACCCAGGCCACCTCGGTCTCGTTCCGCCCGACGAAGGGGTCCGGGATCAGCCCCGCCGCCAGCAGGTCGGTGTGCACGCACCCGGGCACCTCGGCCGGGAGGGGCTCCCCCTCGTGGCGCAGGATCCAGCCCTCGGTGAGCGGTGTGGCGTCCAGCATGCGCACTCCTAAACCGGTCCAGTCGACTGCCCGGTCCCGTCGCGAAACTATTTCGACAGCCTTGGCGGGATAGGGACTTTACCGGTTCAGTGACGGGCTGCCAGAGTGCCGAACCAGCCAACCCACCCGTGCTCGTCCGTCCCGAACGGAGCTGGTGCACATGAACCACCGAAGGACACTCACCGGAACACTGGTCGCGGCCGCCCTCCTGGCCTCGGGCTGCACCGGCGGCGGAGGCAGTTCGAAGGGCGCCGACGCCGAGGCCGCCGAGGACCCGGCACGGGTCTCCGGAACCATCACGGTTCTCACCCACCGGACCGACATCGTGCAGGACGGCACGATGCAGAAGTACGCCGACGCCTTCAACCGGATCTATCCCGAGGTGAAGGTGAAGTTCGACGCGATCACCGACTACGAGTCCGAAGTCAAGATCCGTATGAACACGGAGAACTACGGCGACGTCCTCATGATCCCGGCCGTCGTCAAGAAGAACGACTACCCCAAGTTCTTCGCCTCGCTCGGCACCCGGGACGAGCTCGCCGAGAAGTACCGCTTCACCGGCTTCACCACCGTCGACGGCAAGGTCTACGGCCAGAGCCCGATGGGCGCGGCGCCCGGATTCATCTACAACAAGCGGATCTGGGCCGAGGCCGGAGTCACCGACTGGCCCACCACCCCCGCGGAGTTCCTCACCGCGCTCAAGGCCATCAAGTCCAGGACCGACGCCATCCCCTACTACACCAACTTCGCCGCCCAGTGGCCGCTGAGCCAGTGGACCGGTGTGAACGGCTCGGTCAGCTGCGACACCGGGGCCACCACCCGGCTCGCCGAGGGCGACCCCTGGGGCGAGGACGGCGAACTCCGCGTCGCCGACCGGCTGTTGTACGACATCGTGCACCAGGGCCTGATCGAGAAGGACCCGACCACCACCAACTGGGAGAACTCCAAGCCGCGGCTGGCCAAGGGCGAGATCGCCACCGCCTGGCTCGGCAGCTGGGCGATCAGCCAGTTCCAGCAGGCCGCCGAGAAGGCCGGGGCCGACCCCGCCGACATCGGGTTCATGCCGTTCCCCTACCGCGTCGACGGCAAGGCCTGCGCGACCGTGAACCCCGACTACAACCAGGCCGTCAACATCCACTCCGACCACAAGGAGGCGGCCCGCGCCTGGATCGACTGGTTCACCGACAAGTCGGGCTACGCGGACGACAACCTCTCCATCTCCACGCTCAAGAAGGCACCGCTGCCCGAGGTGCTGAAGCCCTACGAGGAGCAGGGCGTCGAACTCATCGAACTCGACGACGCCGACGGCGGAAAGGTCAAGGAGATCGACAGCGCCTCGGAGGTCGGCATCAACGCGCCCGCCTACCGCCAGGACCTGGTCGACCTCGCCCGCGGCGCCAAGAAGGGCAGCCTGGACGACTTCCTCGCCGACCTCAGCGAACGCTGGACCGAGGCACAGAAGACCGTGGGGTCCTGATGCCCCACGCGCGGACGACGGACCCCTCGCGCGCGGTGCGGAAGGTGGCGCGGCCCTCCCCGGCGGCGCCCCGGCCCCCCACGCCCCGGCGCGCCCCTCGCGGGGTGCGCCTGTGGCGCGGGCTCACCCCCTGGCTCTTCCTGGCCGCCCCGCTGGCCCTGCTGATCACGTTCACCTACGCGCCCGTCGCCAACATGCTGGCGTACAGCTTCACCGACTGGGACGGCGTCAGCCCCGAACTGAACTACACCGGCGCCGACAACTACGTCGAGATCTTCACCCGCCCCGAGCTGTTCCAGGTGTTCTTCGTCAGCGGCTACTACCTCGCCGCGTCGGCCGTACAGATCGTGCTCGCCCTCTACTTCGCCACGGTCCTCAGCTTCAACCTCCGCTTCCGGAACCTCTTCAAGGGCGTGCTGTTCTTCCCGTACCTGATCAACGGAGTCGCGATCGGGTTCGTCTTCCTCCACTTCTTCCAGGACGGCGGCACCCTCGACTCGGTCCTGGCGCTCTTCGGCCACACGTCCGACCGCGCCTGGCTCGGCACGGAGACGTCCGCGAACGTCTCCCTCGCGAGCGTCTCCGTCTGGCGCTACATGGGCCTGAACTTCGTGCTCTTCCTCGGCGCGATCCAGTCGATCCCGGGGGAGCTGTACGAGGCCGCCGAACTCGACGGCGCGAACCGCTGGCACCAGTTCCGGTACATCATCGCGCCCGGCATCCGCCCGGTCCTGAGCCTGAGCGTCATTCTCTCGGTCTCCGGCTCCCTGTCGGTCTTCGAGATCCCGTACATCATGACCGGCGGCGCCACCGGCACCGAGACCTTCGTGATCCAGACGGTGAAGCTCGCGTTCCAGTTCAACAGGACGGGCCTCGCGTCCGCCGCCGCGGTCGTCCTGCTGCTGATCATCCTGGCGGTGACGTGGCTGCAACGCCGGCTGGTCCCCGACGACAGGGTGGACCTCGTATGACGGCTCCGACGACCCCGGCCCCGGTGAACCGCGGGCGAGTCGCCCGCACCCTCACCTATCTGTCCCTGGCCGGCGCCTCGGTCGTGGTGCTGCTGCCCCTCGTGGCGGTCCTGCTGACCTCGCTCAAGACCGAACGCCAGATGGCCGAGGACAGCGGCGCGCTCACCCTGCCCGACAGCTTCCTGAACCTCGACAACTACGCGACGGCCTTCCGCGACGGCGAGATGCTCGCCGCCTTCGGCAACACGGCCCTCATCCTTCTCGTCGCCGTCACCGGCACGGTCGTCATCGGCTCGATGGCGGCCTACGCGATCGACCGCTTCACCTTCCGCTTCCGGAAGCTTGTCGTCGCCCTGTTCCTGGTCGCCACCCTGGTCCCCGGGGTCACCACCCAGGTCGCGACCTTCCAGATCGTCGACAGCTTCGGCATGTTCGACAGCCTCTGGGCGCCGATCGCCCTCTACATGGGCACCGACATCGTCTCGATCTACATCTTCCTGCAGTTCGTGCGGTCGATCCCGGTCTCCCTGGACGAGGCCGCCCGCCTGGACGGCGCCAACGCCTTCACGATCTACCGGAAGATCATCTTCCCGCTCCTGAAACCCGCGATCGCCACGGTCGTCATCGTCAAGGGGATCACCGTCTACAACGACTTCTACATCCCCTTCCTCTACATGCCCTCCGACGACCTGGGGGTGATCTCCACGTCCCTCTTCCGCTTCAAGGGCCCCTTCGGCGCCCACTGGGAGACGATCTCGGCGGGGGCGGTCCTGGTGATCCTGCCGACCCTGCTCGCCTTCCTGCTGCTGCAGAGGTTCATCTACAACGGCTTCATGCGGGGCGCCACGAAGTAGGCCCGCGGCGGGGGAGCGACGGCTCCCCCGCCCCGGCGGCAGGGCCTAGGCGTCCTTCGCCTTCGCCACCACGGACATCGCCCCCACCAGCACCGGCGTCACCAGTTCCACCTGCCAGGCCCGCGCCCCGTGGCCCGCGAGCACCGCGCTCACGGCCTCCGCGTCCAACGACCTCGGCGGTTCCCAGCACAGCCGCCGGACGGTGTCCGGGGTGATCAGGTTCTCCTGCGGCATGTTGAGCTGCTCGGCCAGCGCGGACACCCCCGCCCGCGCGGCGGACAGCCGGGCCGCCGCCGCGGGATCCTTGTCGGCCCAGGCCTTCGGCGGGGGCGGCCCGGTCACGGGCTGCCCGTGCGCCGGCAGCGCCGAGTCCGGCAGCGCCCTGGCCCGGTCGACCGCCGCCTGCCACTGCTCCAGCTGACGCCGGCCCATCCGGTGCCCGAAGCCGTTCAGCGCGGCCAGCGCCTGCGCGTTCACCGGCAGGGCCAGGGACGCCTCGACGATCGCCGCGTCGCTCAGCACCTTGCCCGGGGAGACGTCCCGGCGCTGCGCGATCCGGTCCCGCGCCTCCCACATCTCCCGCACGACCGCCATCTGGCGCCGCCGGCGCACCTTGTGCATCCCGGACGTACGCCGCCACGGGTCCTTGCGGGGTTCCGCGGGCGGCGCGGAGGCGATCGCGTCGAACTCCTGGCGGGCCCACTCCAGCTTCCCCTGCCGGTCCAGCTCCTTCTCCAGGGCGTCCCGCAGGTCCACGAGGAGTTCCACGTCGAGCGCGGCGTACCGCAGCCAGGGCTCGGGCAGCGGACGGGTCGACCAGTCGACCGCGGAGTGGCCCTTCTCCAGGACGTAGCCGAGCACGCCCTCGACCATCGCGCCGAGGCCGACCCGGGGGAACCCGGCGAGCCGCCCGGCCAGCTCGGTGTCGAAGATCCGCGTCGGGACCATGTCTATCTCGCGCAGGCACGGCAGGTCCTGGGTGGCCGCGTGGAGCACCCACTCCACGCCGGAGAGCGCCTCGCCGAGGCCGGAGAGGTCGGGGCAGGCGACGGGGTCGATGAGCGCGGTGCCCGCGCCCTCGCGGCGCAGCTGCACCAGATAGGCGCGCTGACCGTAGCGGTAACCGGACGCGCGTTCGGCGTCCACGGCGACGGGACCGGAGCCGGCGGCGAAGGCGGCGATCACCGCGGCGAGCGAGGACTCGTCGGCGATGACGGCCGGAATACCGTCCCGGGGCTCCAGCAAAGGGATCGGCGCCCCCGCTTCAGAAGATCCGCCGTCGTCCGGAGGGGCGCCTCCGGTGGTTCGCAGGGTCCTGTCTGCTGCGGTCTCTTGGGCGTCGGTCACCTGTCAAGGGTATCCGTGTATGGACATGGCCCGCCGACGGAACGTTCCGCCGACGGGCCATCCAGGGGCGTAAACCAGTCACGTATCACACGTGTCAGTGAATGTTTCCGGCAAACCAGGGCGAGCTGGACATCGATGGTGGATTTCGGCCCTTTCCTGGCGCCGTGTCCTCGGTGTCCTGCCCTCGCGCCCCCGGTGTCAGTGGATGATCCCGGTGCGCAGGGCCACCGCCACCATCCCGGCACGGTCGCCGGTGCCGAGCTTGCGCGCGATTCGGGCCAAGTGGCTCTTGACCGTGAGTGCGGACAGGCCCATGGAGACGCCGATCGCCTTGTTCGACTGCCCCTCCGCGACCAGGCGCAGCACCTCGACCTCGCGGCCCGACAGCTCCCGGTAGCCGCCCGGGTGGCTCGGGGCTCCCGGGGGGCGGCGGTGCATACGGGCGGCGGAGCCGAGGGGAGCGGCACCCGGGCGGGTGGGCAGTCCGATGTTGGTGCGGGTGCCGGTGACGACGTATCCCTTCACACCGCCCGCGAGGGCGTTGCGTACGGCGCCGATGTCGTCGGCGGCGGAGAGGGCGAGGCCGTTGGGCCACCCCGCCGCGCGGGTCTCGGAGAGGAGGGTCAGGCCGGAACCGTCCGGCAGGTGAACGTCCGCGACGCAGATGTCGCGTGGGTTGGCGACGCGGGGGCGGGCCTCGGCGATGGACGAGGCTTCGATGACATCGCGGACCCCGAGGGCCCACAGGTGCCGGGTGACGGTGGACCGGACCCGTGGATCGGCGACCACCACCATCGCGGTCGGCTTGTTCGGACGGTAGGCGACCAGGCTTGCGGGCTGCTCGAGGAGAACGGACACCAGGCCTCCTGGGTGCGGGACGGGGGGCGGATTCGCCGGGCTCGTGGGGTCGAAGCCGGGACGAACCGTGCTTTCAAGGTCACAGAGGTCTTCGGCACCAAACCTCTGCTCCTTTAGAGAATGATCACGATTTAGTGAGTAACAATCCGTGCAATTCGGACACGTCTTCGATCATTCGAAGACCGAACGGTGTCGCTTCACGTCGATACGAGGCCGAAAGTGGCCGTATCGACAAAGTGACGGGAATGGCCGGTGTGATGGTCGGTGCGGTTGCCCGCACGCAAAAAGGGACCGTGCTCGACGGAGCACGGTCCTGAGGGTCGAGAGGCCGGCGGGCAGGTCAGCGGGCCTGCGGCCCCCGTCGCTGCGGCAGCGTCACCACCGCCGCGTCCCCGGGGTCGACCGCCGGTGGCAGCCCCGCGATCTGGCCCAGCAGATCGCACCACGAGGCGAGGTGCGCGGCGGTGTCGGGAACGCCGCCCAGCACCTCGCGCGGGGTCCACGAGGCCCGGATCTCGATCTGCGAGGCGGCCGGCCGTGCCGCCAGCCCGCCGAAGTAGTGCGAACTCGCCCGCGTCACCGTCCCGCTCGGCTCGCCGTACGACAGACCCCGGGCCTGCAGCGCCCCGGTCAGCCACGACCAGCAGACCTCCGGCAGCAGGGGATCCGCCGCCATCTCGGGCTCCATCTCCGCCCGGACCAGCGTCACCAGCCGGAAGGTGCCCTGCCAGGCGTCGTGCCCGGCGGGGTCGTGCAGCAGCACGAGACGGCCGTCGGCCAGGTCCTCGTCCCCCTCGACGACCGCGGCCTCCAGGGCGTACGCGTACGGGGCGAGCCGCTGGGGCGGTTTGGTCGACTCGATCTCGATCTCCGGCCGCAGCCGTGTGGCCCGCAGCGCTTCGACGGCGGAGCGGAACGGAGCCGGTGCCGTCCTGTCCGCATCGCGCTCCCCCTCCTTCGCGTCGTCCATCCCGCCAGCGCCGTCCGACAGTCGTCCCTGAGCCGCAGCCATGCCGGAACATTAAGGGGAACCGGGCCCCGGCGCAGGGCAAGACACCCGTGCGCTGGGTCACTGTCGCATCGCGCTCAGCGAACGGAGGCCGCGCCGCGGGCCGGGAGCGGCGACCGGAGAAGCGGGCGTCCCGCCTGTCCCCGGCCCCGGCCGTCGGCGCCGGGGAGGCGTGGGAGACTTTGCCTCGTGAGTGCCAACGCCAGCCCCTCGGGCCACCAGCCGACCGCCACCCGCGACGCCGTCGAGAACTCGGCCTTCCTGAAGGCGTGCAGGCGTGAGCCCGTGCCGCACACACCGGTGTGGTTCATGCGGCAGGCCGGACGCTCACTCCCCGAGTACCTGAAGGTGCGCCAGGGCATCGGGATGCTGGACTCGTGCATGCGGCCGGAGCTGGTCACCGAGATCACCCTCCAGCCGGTCCGCCGGCACCACGTGGACGCGGCGATCTACTTCAGCGACATCGTCGTCCCCCTCAAGGCCATCGGCATCGACCTCGACATCAAGCCCGGCGTGGGCCCGGTCGTCGAGAAGCCGATCCGCAGCCGCGCCGACCTCGCCCAGCTCCGCGACCTGACCTCCGAGGACGTCTCGTACGTCACCGAGGCGATCGGGATGCTCACCGCCGAGCTGGGGGAGACCCCCCTCATCGGCTTCGCCGGCGCCCCCTTCACCCTCGCCAGTTACCTCGTCGAGGGCGGCCCGTCCCGCACCTACGAGAACGCCAAGGCGATGATGTACGGCGACCCCGAGCTCTGGGCCGACCTGCTCGACCGCCTCGCCGAGATCACCTCCGCCTTCCTCAGGGTCCAGATCGAGGCGGGCGCCTCGGCCGTCCAGCTGTTCGACTCCTGGGCGGGCGCCCTCGCCCCGGCGGACTACCGCCGCTCGGTGCTCCCCGCCTCCGCGAAGGTCTTCGACGCCGTCGCCGGGTACGGCGTCCCGCGCATCCACTTCGGTGTCGGCACCGGTGAGCTGCTGGGCCTCATGGGCGAGGCCGGCGCGGACGTCGTCGGCGTCGACTGGCGTGTCCCGCTCGACGAGGCCGCCCGCCGCGTCGGCCCCGGCAAGGCGCTCCAGGGGAACCTGGACCCGACCGTCCTGTTCGCCGGTACCGAGGCCGTCGAGGCCAAGACCCGCGAGGTCCTCGACGCCGCCGCCGGCCTGGAGGGCCATGTCTTCAACCTCGGCCACGGCGTCATGCCCAGCACGGACCCGGACGCCCTGACCCGCCTCGTGGAGTACGTCCACACCCGGACCGCTCGCTAGGGTCCGGGCCCTTCACCAGCCGGGCCGCGTCCGTCTGCCGAACAGCAGACCGCGCGGTTCGGGCGGGGGCGGGGTGCCGGGGCGCAGCGGCCAGGCCAGCAGCATGCCGGCCACGAAACCGACCAGGTGGGCCGCGTACGCCACCGTGCCGACGTCCAGGGCGCCCGCGCCGGACGAGTTGAACGCCTGGAGCACGAACCAGAAGCCCAGCACCAGCCAGGCGGGCAGTCTCAGCGGCAGGAAGACCAGGAAGGGCACGAGGACCCAGACCCTGGCCTTCGGGTAGAGGACCAGGTACGCGCCGAGGACACCGGCGATCGCGCCGGACGCGCCGATCAGCGGGTCGGTGGAGTCGGCGTTGACGAAGGCGTAGCCGTACGACGCCGCGTAGCCGCAGGCCACGTAGAACAGGGCGAACCGTACGCGGCCCAGCCGGTCCTCGATGTTGTTGCCGAAGATCAGCAGGAAGAGCATGTTGCCCAGCAGGTGCAGCCATCCGGCGTGCAGGAACAGCGCGGTCAGGACGGACAGCGCGGGCGACTTGTCGTAGCCCGGCGGACCCAGCGCGCAACCGCCCGACGGGGCGAGTTCGCCGGTGGGGACCAGCCGCGGCAGCTGATGACGGATCAACTCCGCCGGTACCGCCGCGTACTGCTCCAGGAACGCCTGGGTGTGGCACAGCCGGGCCAGTTCGCCGTCGCCCGGCACGGAACCGGCCAGACCCGGCATGAAGACGAAGACGAAGACGTTCGCGGCGATCAGCGCGTAGGTCACGTAGGGCGTGCGGCTCACGGGGTTCACGTCGTGCACGGGGATGACCACACCGGACTTGTGCCCGGGATGAGGAGCCGGAATCAGCGCTCGCGGCGGCGGCACGGGCCTCGGCTCCGCCGCTGGTGAACGTACGGGGCGGGTGGTGCGTATGACTCCTCAACCGCGGATCTACGTGAGGAACAGGCGATGAACGACCGAGTTACCCCGGCGATGCACGCCACCCCCGATGGTGAGGCCGAGATCTCGCTGGTGGTGCGGCTGCCCTGGGAAGATGTCGCCGCGCTCGGCCAGGAGGCCGGGCGGCTGGCGGCGCGGATGCAGCGGCCGGTGACCCTGGACGAGGCGGTGAGCCACCGGCTGCGGTCGGCCCGGCCTGCGGCCGCGCACGCGAAGCCGGCCGCGGCCTCGACGGCTCAGCCGGCCGCGGTGACGTCCGCGGCATCGGTGTCCTCGCTGCCGTCCCGGCCGCCGACGGAGCAGGCACGGCAGGCCATCGACCGCATCACCGGCACGTCGGCCGTGTGACGGACACGCTCCGGCCCTCTAGACGCCGTCCGACCTGACCGCCGCCGTCGCCTTTCTCGCCGCCACCAGGACCGGGTCCCAGACCGGGGAGAAGGGCGGGGCGTAGCCGAGGTCCAGGGCGGTCATCTGTTCCACCGTCATCCCCGCGGTGAGGGCCACCGCCGCGATGTCGACGCGCTTGCCCGCGCCCTCCCGGCCGACGATCTGGACGCCGAGGAGCCGGCCGGTGCGGCGTTCGGCGAGCATCTTCACCGTCATCGGGGCCGCGCCGGGGTAGTACCCGGCGCGGCTGGTGGACTCGATGGTGACGGTGACGTACTGGAGACCGGCCCGGTCGGCGTCCTTCGCGCGCAGGCCGGTGCGGGCGATCTCCAGGTCGCAGACCTTGCTGACGGCGGTGCCGACGACACCCGGGAAGGTGGCGTATCCGCCGCCGGCGTTGGCACCGATGACCTGGCCGTGCTTGTTGGCGTGGGTGCCGAGCGGGATGTGCCGCAGATGGCCGGAGACCAGGTCGAGGACCTCGACGCAGTCGCCGCCGGCCCAGATGTTCTCGTGGCCCCTCACCCGCATGGCCAGGTCGGTCAGCAGACCCCCGTGGTCGCCCACCGGCAGGCCCGCCGCCCGTGCGAGCGTGGTCTCGGGGCGTACGCCGATGCCCAGGACCACCACGTCCGCCGGGTACTCGGCGTCCTTCGTGGCGACCGCGCGGACCCGGCCGTCGGCGCCGGTGCGCAGGGCGGTGACCTCGGCGTCGTCGACCATCGTGATGCCCAGGCCCGTCATGGCCTTGTGCACCAGCCGGCCCATGTCCGGGTCGAGGGTGGACATGGGCTCGCTGCCCCGGTTGACGACCGTGACCTCGTACCCCCGGTTGATGAGCGCCTCGGCCATCTCCACGCCGATGTAGCCCGCGCCGACGACCACGGCCCGTCGGCCCTCGGTGGCCGCCAGGGTGTCCAGGAGGGCCTGGCCGTCGTCCAGGGTCTGCACGCCGTGCACCCCGGGGGCGTCGACGCCGGGCAGGTCCGGGCGGATCGGCCGGGCGCCGGTGGCGATGACGAGCTTGTCGTACGAGGTCCAGGACTCGGTGCCCGCGTCGAGGTCCCGCGCGCGCACGCGGGCCCCCTCGACATCGATCTCCACGACCTCCGTGCGCATCCGCAGATCGATGGCGCGGGCCCGGTGCTCCTCGGGCGAGCGGGCGACGAGCCGGTCCCGTTCGGGGACGTCGCCGCCCACCCAGTAGGGGATGCCGCACGCCGAGAACGAGGTGAAGTGGCCCCGCTCGAACGCCACGATCTCCAGCTCCTCGGGCCCCCGCAGCCGGCGGGCCTGCGACGCGGCGGACATGCCCGCCGCGTCGCCCCCGACGACCACCAGGCGCTCCCGTGAACGTTCTTCAGTACGGCTCATGTTCATGGGAACACGCTACGGGGGCGCGGCATTTCGGCACGGCGTGACCGTGGTCGAAGCCGTGCCGCCGCCTTCCGCCCGACCGGTCGTCAGTCCTGGGCGCGCCCCTGCTCCCGCTCCTCCTCCTGCTCCGGCGCGGCGGCCGGGAGCGAGCCGGCGGTGCCCGCGGCGGCCGTCGCCGGGACGGGCCGGCGGGAGCGGGTCAGGCGCAGCCACAGGAACACCACGACCGCGGTGACCACCGCGAAGGGGAGGATCGCGGCGAGAGCCATGGCCAGCCAGCGGAACACGGCGACGAACGCGTTCCAGCCGCCCGCCAGCGCATCCGCGAAGCCCGGCTCGTCGTCGGACTTGCCGGCCTTCTTCACCGCGGTCTCGGACAGGGACAGCGTGATGGTGGCGAAGCTCGTACGGTCCTTCAGGGACTTCTGCTGGGCGAGCAGGGACTCCAGGTCGGCCTGCCGGCTGCTCAGCTCGCCCTCCAGGGTGACCACGTCACTGAGCTTGCCCGCCCGGTCCATCAGCTCACGGATCCGGGCCACGCTCGCCCGCTGCGTCCTGATCCGGCTGTCCACGTCGACGACCTGGTCGGTGACGTCCTCGGCCTTCGTCCTCCGTTCGATCAGCTTGCCGGTGCCCTCCAGTTCACCGAGGACCTGCTCGTACTTCTCCGAGGGCACGCGCAGGACGACCCGGGTGCGTTCCCGGTCCTTGCCGTCCCGGGTCGTGGACTCGCTGCCCACGAAACCGCCCGCGCCCTCCACGGCGGTACGGGCCTCGTCCAGGGCCTTCGGCACGTCCTTGACCCGTACGGTCAGGGTGGCGGTGCGGATGATGTGGCTGGGCGTGATCTTGACCGGCGCGTCGGCGGCGCTCCCGTCGCTGTAGCCGCTGCCGCTCTCGTCGTTCAGGGCTCCTTCCTGCCGAGCGGCGGTCGTGTCCGACTGGCTGTCGGAGTTCGCGCTCTTGGCGGAGCCGCCGCTGTCCCGGGCGTCGGAGCAGCCCGTGAGCGCCAGGGCTCCCGCGAGGAAGAGGGCGGCGAGAGCCCCTGCGTGCCGCCGGGAACGTCGTACGTGTGTGTGGGCCATTGCGGCGTACCCCCCGAGGGTCGTGGCAGGCGTGTCCGCCCGCACTGCTGACGTCTCTTCGACGCCCGAGGGGGCCGGAACGTTGGCGGGCGCGGGTCCCGAAGCGGTCACGGTCGGGACTCGGCGGGGCCACAGGGACGGACGGGTGCGAACCGGGGGCGGTGGCAGGACCGGCGTCATGACTGTCAGTGACATCTGAGAGGCTGGAGCCATGAGCGGATCAGGTACGGACGCCGGGCGCGACGCCGGGCATGTCGTCGTCATCGGGGCCGGCATCGCGGGGCTGGCCGCCGCGCACAGGCTGTTGGACCGGGGCGCGAGAGTGACCGTCCTGGAGGCCGCGGACCGGGTCGGCGGCAAGCTGTTGCCCGGCGAGATCGCGGGCGCGCGCGTCGACCTCGGCGCCGAGTCGATGCTCGCCCGCCGTCCCGAGGCGGTCGCCCTCGCCCGCGAGGTGGGTCTCGCCGACCGGCTCCGGCCGCCCGCCACCGCCACGGCCTCCCTGTGGACCCGGGGCGCCCTGCGGCCCATGCCCAAGGGCCATGTCATGGGGGTCCCCGGCACCGCGTCCGCGCTCGCGGGGGTCCTGTCCGACGAGGGCCTGGCCCGTATCGAGCGCGACGCCGACCTGCCGCGCACCGAGGTCGGCGACGACGTGGCGGTGGGGGAGTACGTGGCGGCCCGCCTCGGCCGCGAGGTCGTCGACCGCCTGGTGGAACCTCTGCTCGGTGGTGTCTACGCGGGCGACGCGTACCGCATCTCGATGCGTTCGGCCGTACCCCAGCTCTTCCAGGCGGCGCTGACCCACACCTCCCTCACCGAGGCCGTCCGGGGCATCCAGGAGCGGGCGGCAGCCGCCCGGCAGACCGGGCCGGTGTTCATGGGCATCGAGGGCGGGATCGGCCGGCTGCCGCTCGCGGTGGCCGAGTCGGTGCGGGCGCGCGGCGCCGAGATCCGCACCCGCACGCCCGTCACCGAGCTGCGCCGGGAGGCTCCCGGCGGCTGGCGTGTCGTCACCGGCGGTACGGGCGGCGGGAAGGAGCGTGTCCTGCGCGCCGACGCCGTGGTCCTGGCCGCCCCCGCCCCGGTCGCCGCCGCCCTCCTCGGCGCCGAGGCCCCCGAGGCCGCCGCCGAACTGTCGGGCGTGGAGTACGCCTCGATGGCCCTCGTCACCCTCGCCTACCGCCGGGCCGGCCTCACCCTCCCCGAGGGCAGCGGCTTCCTGGTGCCGCCGGTCGACGGCCGCACGATCAAGGCGTCGACGTTCTCCTCCCAGAAGTGGGGCTGGATCGCCGAGGAGAACCCGGACCTGCTGATCCTGCGCACCTCGGTCGGCCGCTACGGCGAGACGGCGATCCTGGACCACGACGACGCCCACCTCGTGGACGTGTCGCGGACCGACCTGCGCGAGGCCACCGGCCTGACCGCCGTCCCCGTCGAGACCCGGGTCACCCGCTGGGACGACGGCCTGCCCCAGTACCCGGTCGGCCACCACGCGCGCGTGGCCCGCGTCCGCGAGCACCTCGGCAAGCTGCCGGGCCTCGCGGTCTGCGGAGCGGCGTACGACGGTGTCGGCATCCCGGCCTGCGTCGCGAGCGCCGCCGCCGCGGTCGACGAGATCCACGGCGACCTGCGCGCGCTGCGGGATCTCACCGCCGACCCGGTGCAGAGCCTCCACGGCGGAGCGGGAGAATAGAAGTCATGAGCGACGTCGCCCCCACCACCGAGACCGGCCGGATCCCGAACAAGGGCAAGCTGGCCAAGGACCTCAACGAGGTCATCCGCTACACCCTGTGGTCCGTCTTCCGGCTGAAGGACGTGCTGCCGGAGGACCGCGCCGGTTACGCCGACGAGGTCCAGGAGCTGTTCGACCAGCTCGCCGCGAAGGACGTGACCGTCCGCGGAACGTACGACGTGTCGGGCCTGCGCGCCGACGCCGACCTCATGATCTGGTGGCACGCCGAGACCAGCGACCAGCTCCAGGAGGCGTACAACCTCTTCCGCCGGACGAGGCTGGGCCGCGCGCTCACCCCGGTGTGGTCGAACATGGCGCTGCACCGGCCCGCCGAGTTCAACCGCTCGCACATCCCGGCGTTCCTCGCCGACGAGACGCCCCGCGACTACGTCAGCGTCTACCCCTTCGTGCGCTCCTACGACTGGTACCTGCTGCCCGACGAGGACCGCCGCCGCATGCTCGCCGACCACGGCAAGATGGCCCGCGGCTACCCGGACGTCCGCGCCAACACCGTCGCGTCGTTCTCGCTGGGCGACTACGAGTGGATGCTCGCCTTCGAGGCCGACGAGCTGTACCGCATCGTCGACCTCATGCGCCACCTGCGCGCCTCGGAGGCCCGGATGCACGTCCGCGAGGAGGTGCCGTTCTACACGGGCCGCCGGAAGTCGGTGGCCGAACTGGTGGCGGGCCTGGCGTAGCCCCGCACCGGGGGCGCGGGGCGGGGCTCCGGACGCGGTGCGCACGCCGCGCGCCGCTCCGGCAGTCGCCCCTCCAGCAGATACGTCTCCAGGAGACCGTTGACGCAACGGTTGGACCCCCAGCCGACCCCGTGGTTGCCGGCGTCCCGCTCGGTCACCAGCACCGATCCCCACAGCCGCCGGTGCAGCGCGATCGCCCCGTCGTACGGTGCGGCCGCGTCCCGCTCGGCCGCCAGGATCAGCGTGGGCGGCAGCTCACCGGGCCCGGTCCGCACGTCGAGCGGCTGCTGACGAGGGCCCTTCCAGTACGCGCACGGCAGGTTCGCCCACACGTTGTCCCACGTCTCGAAGGGCGCGGTGCGCGCGAGCCGCGTGTTGTCGCGGTCCCAGATCTGCCACTCGGTGGGCCAGGGGCCGTCGTTGCACTCGACGGTCGTGTAGACGGCGCTCGCGTTCTCCTGCTCGACGGCCGCCTCGGGGGACGGACCGGCGATCTGCACCAGCGGCTTCGGATCGCCCTTCAGATAGGCGGAGAGCGCCAGGGCACGCTGCGGCCAGTGGTCGTCGTAGTACGCGGCCTGGAGGAACGCGCCGTGCAACTGTCCCGGTCCCACCTTGCCCCCGGCGGGACGGGCCGCCAGCCTCGCCGCCGCGCGTTCGTAGCTGCGCAGCACCTTCTCGGGGGTGTCGCCCAGCCCGTACACCGAGTGGTGCCGGGCGGCCCAGGCCCGGAAGTCCGCCCAGCGTCCCTCGAACGCGGCCGACTGGTCGAGGTTGTTGCGGTACCAGATCTGCTCGGGGTCCGGGTTCACCACCGAGTCGAACACCAACCGGCGTACGTGAGAGGGGAACAGCGAGGCGTACAGCGCCCCCAAGTACGTGCCGTACGACGCTCCCACGAACGTCAGCCGCGGCTCGCCCAGAGCGGCGCGCAGTACGTCGAGGTCGCGGGCGTTGTTGAGGGAGTGGTAGTGCCGCAGCGCGCTCCCGCCCCGCCGCGCACACCCCCGCGCGAACGCCTTGGCCCGCGCGATCCGCTCCTTCTTGTACGCCTCCGAGGGGTGGGCCGGCGCCGGTGAGGGCCCCTGGCGCAGCGTCTTGGGGTCCCGGCAGGACAGCGGCGCCGAGCGGCCGACCCCGCGCGGGGCGTACCCGACGAGGTCGTAGGCGGCGCCGAGCCGTTTCCAGTCCGGAAGGTAGCCGAGGAGCGGGAAGAACATCCCCGAGGCTCCCGGGCCGCCCGGATTGAACACGAGCGCGCCCTGCCGGGCCACCTTCCTGCCCTGGGCGTCCTTGCCCTTGGCCCGGACCTGGCTGACGGTCAGCGAGATCTGTCTGCCGTAGGGCCGCGCGTAGTCGAGCGGCACCTCGACTCTCCCGCAGCGCACCCCGTCCGGCAGGCCCTCCGCCGGCGGACACTTCCCGAACCGGATGCCCTCGGCCGCGGCCCGCCGCGCGACCGGGCCGGTGAGCGTGTCCGCCGCGGCCGGGGGAGCGGCGAGGAGACCGCCCAGCAGCACCGCCGCGACGGTCACATGGAGAACGGCAGCCCGCATGGCGAATCCCTCCGAAGCACGACAGCGTCACAGGGATGTTTGGTGCGGAAGGGGGCGAATGTAAAGCACCGGCGGATGGTGTCGCCGCCGCGTGCCCCTACGGTGTCACCGGTGTTCGAACGCCGCCCGCAGTTCGGGGGACTCCACCGCCCCCACGCCCCGGACGGCCACCGAGACCAGGTCCGGGACGTCGCCCCCGTTCCGTCCCAGCACGGCGTTCAGCACCCGCGTCCCCTCCGGTGACGCCCACCGCGTGCCCGGCGGCCCCTCGGCCCGCGCGATGACCAGGCAGCTGAGCGTCAGCACCAGCGGCAGCGCGAACCACAGCGCCACCAGCGCCCGGTGTTCGGCGAACCCCTGCGAGGGCAGCATCAGCGCCAGCGCCCCGAGGCCGCACACCCCGAGCGCGGCGCCCCGTACCTGGGTGACCGCGTCGGCCACGCCCGTGCGCGCGGCGTCCGGTACGGCCAGTCCCGCCGCGACGAGCCGGTCGGAGAGGTGCCGTACCGACTCGGCGGCCGCGGCGGCCCGGCGTACGGGCGCTATCCGGGACTGTCCGTCCGGGCCTATCGCGCCGATGACGGTGCGTTCCATCTCGTCCCGGCCCACGGGGTCCACGACGGTCGCCCAGCCGGTGTGGGCGAGGAGGAGCCGGCGCTGGCGGGCCATCGCGACGAGGGTGAGGTCGGCGACGCGCGCCGGGCCGCCCGACAGGAACGCCGCCTCGTACAGGGTCAGCCGGTGGCAGTGGTGGACGTGGTCCGCCCGGAGGTCACCGGCGGCGGCCGCCCGCAACGAGGTCAGGCACAGTCGGGCACAGGAGACGCCGGCGGCGGCCCAGGCCAGGAGGAGGAAGAGGACCCAGAGCATGGCGACTTTCTACGCGCCCGCCGGTCCGGCGGCGGGCGTTGACCGGAATCCTGAGGGAAGGTTCCCGGTCTCGCCCGTTTGTACGCCGCCTCGGCCCGCAATTGCCAGGCCGCGGGGTGACGTGGAGCGCTTCAGTCGTCGTCCGACGGTCCGTTGGCGGCCGGTGGCAGGGAGTAGGCCGACGGGGTCGGCGAGGGTGTCACCGGAACCGGGGAGCCGGGGTCGGCCGGCCGGTCGGGCGGCGGGGCCGGGGAGCTGGTCAGGGGCGGGGCGCTCGCTGAGGCGGTGTCGCGGGCGATCGCGTCGTAGTCGACGAGGCCGGTGGCCTCCAGGACCTTGATGTGGTCGAGGACGGTGGTGTTGGCGTCATCGGCGAGGGCGCGGACCAGGGAGTTGCGGGTGGTGGCGCGGACCTGGGCGACCACGGAGAACACCCTGCCGTGCGCCAGCCGCAGGATGTTGGCGAACTCGCGGTCGTAGGTCTCGCCCCGCGCCGCGTCCAGGGTGGCCAGCCACTGTTTCTGCTGATCGTTCGGCTGGTTGGGCAGGGGCAGGTCCAGGCGCGCCGCGACGTCGCGGACGCGGGCGTCGAGGAAGGTGTGTCCCTCGATGAGATGCCCGCCGGCGGTCCGTACGGCCGCGGTGGTGCCCTTCGTCTCGGCCTGCTGTCCGGCGGGCAGCTCCCACAGCCCGGCCAGCCTGACCTTCGTGATGAAGTCCCGGTCCAGGGCGGACAGCGGACCGTACCGCGTCGTCATGGTCGTCGCGTTGAGCACGCTGGCACCGGTGCCGGAGCGGTCCGCGTACGACCAGACCGGGAAGACCAGCGCGACGAGCGTCGCCGTCAGTCCGGCGACGATGAGTCCTGTGCCACTGAAGAGTCCCCCTCTGCCGTTGGTGGTTCGCATGGTGCCTCCTGCTCGCGGCACCGCACGCTAGTGCGCAACGGGTGCTGCTCGGCCTACGGACCGGTATGTTACTGCCCGGTCTACGCCAACTGCCGTATGCGGAGGAACGGTTGAGGAGGGGACAAAGCGCGTCGTACGGGGTACTCGAAGTGCCGGACCAATCGGTCCCAAACGGGTCACATATGACGCCAAACCCGTGTGGGGGGCATGGGTCTGTTAATCGCAGCACATTCGGGGCGGACGGTCCGGCTCAGCGGCGTAGCAGCACCCTGCGGGTGGCGCGGGCCAGCCGGGCCGCGGGGCGCCGGGACAGCGGGGCGGGTCCCGAGCGCTCCAGCCACCAGCGGCGCACCTCGCGCAGGACGTCCCCGTCGTCGGGGCGGCCGGTCAGCAGCACGTGCTCGGCGAAGGACAGGGCGTCCCGCCGGTAGCCGTCGGTCATGGGGTGGCCCTGGGCGTACGCCACGAACGCCGGCCGGTACGACGAGCCGAGGATCTCCGGCAGCTCCGGCGCCACCTTCGCCACGACGTCCGCCCGCTTGGCCGCGAGGGACCGCGCCTGGACGCCCAGCCGCACCCGGTCGAACCCTTCGGGCACCGGCGTCCCCGCGACCAGCGCGGACAGCAGCGCGGCCTGGGCGAGCCCGAGCCGCTGCCGGGCGACGGGCTCGGCCTCGGCCGCGGACGCCGTCCCGGTGGCGGGCGTCCTCGCCCCGGAGCCGCGCACCTCGGCCTTCTCCAGCACACCCCGGATCGACGCCAGTTCCCGCTCAAGGTCGCCCGGCTCGGGGAAGTTGTCGTCACGCTCCAGCAGGACCCCCGGCGGGGTCACACGGGAGGCGAGGTCGGCGAGGACGTCGAGGACCTCCGGGGGGACGGGGTGGGCGTGGCTGTCGTGCCAGACGCCGTCCCGCTCGAAGCCGCCCGCGACATGGACGTACGCGATGGCCTCGACCGGCAGCTCGTCGAGCGCCTTCGCGGGGTCCTCGCCCCGGTTGACGTGGTTGGTGTGCAGGTTCGCCACGTCGATGAGGAGCCGGACGCCGGTGCGGTCGACCAGGTCGTAGAGGAACTGCCCCTCGGTCATGTCCTCGCCCGGCCAGTTGATCAGGGCGGCGATGTTCTCCAGCGCGAGCGGCACCGGCAGCGCGTCCTGGGCGATGCGGACGTTCTCGCACAGCACGTCGAGGGCGTCCCGGGTGCGGGGCACCGGCAGCAGGTGCCCGGCCTCCAGCAGTGGCGACGCGGTGAGGGCGCCCCCGGCCCGGACGAACGCGATGTGTTCCGTCACGAGAGGGGCGCCCAGAGTCTCCGCGCGCTCGGCGAGGGAGCGCAGGCGCTGCTCGTCGGGGCGGTCGGCGCCGCCGAGACCCAGGGAGACACCGTGCGGCACCACCGTCACACCGCGCTCACGCAGCCGCAGCAGCGACTCGTGGACGTGGCCGGGGCAGACGTTCTCGGCGACGACCTCGACCCAGTCGACACCGCCCGACCCCGCCATGCGCTCGACGGCGTCGGCGATCTCCGGCCGCCAGCCGATCCCCGTCCCCAACTGTGCGATCTGCTCCATCGTCCCCTCCACGGTCACATCGGCCACGGCTTCACCAGACCCTGTGCGTCTCCTCACGGCGGACCTGTGCTGCGGTGTGACGGAGTCATGGCCCCGGGAGACGGGACCGAACCCCTGGGAGGGGACCTTCAGAGCAACATTTGAGCTTTCCGCTGAGCTTTGTGCCGAGCCCGCTACTGGACCGCAGGCTGGCCCTGGTCCTTGTTGATCTCCTCCGGGTCCGGACGGCCGGTGGGCACCGCGGACTCGAAGGGCGACGGCTTCGACTGGGTGTCCGGGTTGTTGGACGGCACGGCGGGGGGCGCGGCGGGCGGCACCTGGCCGGCGGCGGGCGGCGGCGGGCCGGTCGGGCTGGCCGTACCGGTGACCGAGTTCTGGGCGATGGTCGCGAAGTCGACCTCGCCGGTGGCCTCCAGGATCGTGATGTGGTCCAGCACGGTCTGGTTGGCGTCGGAGGCCAGCTGACGGATCAGCGTGTTGCGGGTGGAGTTCCGCACGGAGGCGATCGCCGGGAAGATCTTGCCGTGGGCGGTCCGCAGCAGGTTCGCCCAGACCTTGTTGTAGTCGGCCTCGGTCTTGGCGGCGGTCATCTGGTCCAGGAAGCCCTGCTGTTCCGCCGTCGGCTGGTTCGGCAGTTCGACGCCCAGCTTGGCCGCGATGATCCGGGACCGTTTGTCCAGGTCGGTGTGGCCCTTGATCAGGTGGTCCGCGGCCTCCCTGACGGACTTGCTGCCGCTGCGCTCCAGGGCCTGCTGACCGGCCGGCAGCTCCCACAGTCCCGCCAGCCGTACGCGGATGAGCAGGTCGCGGTCGCCGGGGGTGAGCGGCCCCCACTGCGTGGTCACCGTGTCACCGGTGAGCGCGGCCGCGGCCGTCGCGTTGCGGTTGGGGTACGAGTAGAAGATGGGATAGGCGACCGCGGTGAGCGTGCCGGCGATCGCCAGGGCGACGAGGACTGAGCCCTTGGAGCGTCGCAAAAGAGCCTCCCGGAGGAAACCAACTGATCGTTGGGGGTCCGACTGTTGCTTGGGGTGCGGAGGGTGACCGCTGGGTGTGCCCGGTGGTCCGCGGCCTCCGCTCGGGGCGGGGCCGGGGCCGGGGCCGGGTCAGATCGTGCCGTTGGCGATCGCGTCGAAGTCGACCTGACCGGTCTTCTCCAGCATCGTGATGTGGTCGAGCACGGTCTGGTTGGTGTCCGATGCCAGCTTGCGCACCAGGGTGTTCTCGGTCTGGTTCCGGATCGTCCCGATGGCCGGGAAGATCTTGCCGTGGGCGGAGCGCAGCAGGTTGGCCCACACCCGGTCGAACTGGTCGTCCGTCGCGTTGTCCATCTGCTGCAGGAAGCCCTGCTGCTGCTCGTTCGGCACGTTCGGCAGCTCGACGCCCATCTGGGTCGCCACGGCCCGCACCCGCTCGTCGAGGTCCTTGTGACCCACGATCAGGTGGTCCGCCGCCTCCTTCACCTTCGGGCTGCTCGACCGCGCCATCGCCTTCTCGGCGGCGGGCAGCTCCCACAGTCCCGCGAGCCGTACGCGGATGATCAGATCCCGGTCGGAGGCCGTCAGCGGCCCCCACTGGGTGTTCACCGTGCCGGCGGCCATGTTGGCCTGAGCGGTGCCCGAGCGGTCGGCGTAGGACCATACGGGGAACGCCAGCGCGCCGACGGTGACGACGAGAGCCAGACCGGCGATGAGCGAGCCGTTGAGACGCCGCAAAATGATCCTCCCGGATGATGCCAACTGGTCGTTGGGACAGTTGCTTGGCCAGTGCCGGAAGATACGTGCGGGGCGGCGGAGTTGTTCAACGGGCTTTGAACCGGCTGAGAGGGTCCCGCTCAGGCCGACACGATTCAGCGGGGCGCGCACGGGTGCCGGGCGCTCCGCCGGGGCCGGGTGGGTGTCCGGATGCCTGGGCCCACGGGGCCGGTGGGTCTGTTCTGCGGGGTGCCGTGGGCGAGGGCGCGGGTGAAGAGGCGGGGCGGTGCCGACGCCGGGGGCCGGCGTCCGGACGGGCGGCTCGGACGGGAGGCGGGCCGGGGCGTCGGTCGTGCGGCCGCGCCGGCCCGCGCCCGGCGCCGCCGCCGAGGGCTCGGGCGGGTGCCGGGTGCCGGGTGCGCGGACTGGGTGCCAGGTGCGCGGTGCCGGGTGAGGGGACTGGGTGGCCCGTGCGTCAGGGGAGGAGAGGCCGGTGGTCCGCGACCACCGTGCTGGAGCCCGGGGCGACCTCCGTGAAGCCGGCGTCGCGGACGAGGGGGAGGCCGGTGGTGGTGAGGGTCTTCCAGTGGGCCGGGGCGGCGGTGCGCACCGAGAGGGGGAAGCCCGCGTCCCGCCAGGTGGTGCGGGCCCGGGCGTCCAGGTCCCACCAGGCGAGCTGGGCGCCGTGGCCTGCCTGGGCCATCGCCTTGCCCGCCGACATCTCCACCCCGGGGTTCAGCCAGAGCACCGGGGCGGCGGGGTCGGGCCCGGCCGGAGGTTCCGGGTCGTCGAGGTCCGTGCCCGAGACCTGGAGACGGGCCAGTTCCTTGGGCCAGCCGTCGAGCGGGACCGGCGGGAAGACGCGTACCTCCGCCGACTTGCCCGCCACGGTGATCCCCGGCAGTGCCTCGGCCCGCCGCCACTCGGCACCCCGCGCCCGCCGGACCACCTTGCGGATCCGGGCGTCCTGCCAGCTCCGCATCGCCTCGGCCCACTCCCCGTCGCCCAGCGACCGCGCGTCGCTCAGCATCACGAGCACCGCCCGCGCCGCCGTCTCCAGCGCGTCCGTACGCGCCGGCGGAGCGCCCCGCTCGATGCGCGCCACCAGAGGCAGCACGAACTGCGGCCCCTCGTCGCGCGAGGTCCGCTCGTCCTGGAAGGGGCTGTCCTGGACGGCAGCGGGGGTGGGGCCGGGGGTCGGGTCGCTCGTGGTCACCCGCCCAGTCTGCCAGGCGAAAAGGGCCCTATCCCGACCCGCACTCGCCCGTCTGTACGAGGATGGGGCCATGGAACGTGAGTTACTGCTGAGGCTGGAAGGTGTCGGCCGCCGCTACGGATTCCGTGGCCCGTGGGTGCTGCGCGGTGTCGACCTGGAGATCGCCCCCGGCACGCTGACCCGGGTCGAGGGCGCGAACGGCACCGGCAAGTCGACGCTGCTCCGCGTCCTCGCCGGACTCGACGCGCCCACGGTGGGCCGGGCCACAGGTCGCCCGCGCACGGCGTACGTCCCCGAACGCTTCCCCGCCGCACTGCCGTTCACCGCCGCCGAGTACCTCACCCACCTCGGTGCCGTCCACGGCCTCGACCGCCCGGCCGCGGCCCGCGCCGCCACCGAGTGGCTGGAGCGCTTCGGCGCCGCCGAGTACGCCCGTACGCCCATGGGGGAGTTGTCCAAGGGCAGCAGTCAGAAGGTCGCCGTGGCGCAGGCTCTGCTCGCCGCGCCGGAGTTGCTCGTCCTCGACGAGGCGTGGACCGGTCTGGACGCCGACGCCCGCGAGGAGTTGGAGCGCGTGGTGGTCGAGCGGACCGCCGCGGGGGCCGCGGTGGTGTTCGTGGACCACGATCCGGGGCGGTTGGCGGGGGCGCCGGACGCGGTCTACGCGGTGGTCGGGGGTGCGCTCGATCTCCGGGAGGGGAGCGGGACTTCACGGACGGGGGCGGACGACGCCTCGGCCGCCGCTGCTGTCGTCGTCGCCGCTGTCGTCGTCGAGGGGCGTGGGGCTTCGGGGCAGCAAGTACCGCCGCGGATCGGCAAGTTGGTGACGACGGTCGAGGAAAGCGGCTCCGGGACACACCGGTTCACCGTCCCGGCGGCGGCCTCGGACGCGCTGCTCAGGGCGCTGCTGGAGGCCCGCCCGCCCTGGCACGTGGTGAGCGTGGGTCCGGTACCCGCGTCCCTGACCGCACCCGACCCCGGACCGTGTCCCGACCCCGAACCGGAACCCGCCCCCGGACCGGAGCCTGACCCCGGACCGGAACCCGCCCCCGGACCGGAGCCTGACCCCGGACCGGAACCCGCCCCCGGCCTCTCACCGGAACCCGCACTGGAAGGCGGACACGCCTGATGAACGCCCTCCTCCGCTACCAGGCAGCCCTCCTCGTCCGTTCCCAGCGCTGGCTCCCGCCCGTCATCCTGTACGCGGCGTTCCTCGCCATCGGGGTGCAGAAGGGGCAGCCGGTGCTCGACTCGCTCGGCTACACGGCCGCCGCGCTGCTGCCCGTCTCCGCCTGGCTGATGCGGATCTGTGTCACCAACGAGCCTCCCGCGGCCCGCAGTTGTACGGGCGCGGCGGCCGGACCCGGCCGGGCGCACCTGGCCTGCGTCCTGGTGGCGTTCTCGGCGGCCGCGCTCCTCGGCACGGCGGCCACGGTCCTCGTCACGATCATCAGCGCCCCCACGAGCACGGACCACCAGACCCGCGTCGAGTCGCTCCCGGCGGCGGGCGCCGGCCTGCTGGCCGCGCTCGCCTGCGCCCTCCTCGGCACGGCCGTCGGCGCGCTCACGAACTGGCCTCTGCTGCGCTCGCCGGGCCGGTCCGTGCCGACCCTGCTGCTGGGTGCGCTGCTGGCCCTGGTCGTGGCCGGCTCCCCGGCCCGGATCGCGGTCACGGCCCTGGTCGACGGCTCGCGGCGGGCGGCCGTCCCGGTCCCCGTCCTGCCCCTGATCGCGGCCGGTCTGCTCACGGCGGCCGCGACCGCCGTGGCGTGCGCCCTGACGACCCGCCGCTCAGCCTGAACAGGCGGTCCGCTCGGCCTCCCGCCACTCGCACACCGGGCAGAGCGTGATCCCCCTGTGGGACTCCGGGTACTCGGTGGGCTCGCGGCACAGGACGCACTCGGCGAAGGGCTCCGCGTCGTCCGCGGCAGGGGCGGACCCCTGAGCAGCGGTCGTCTCGTCGGTTCCGCGGTGGTCGCTCATCCCTCCAGCGTAGAACGGGCGGGCGCAGGGCGGACCGGTGGCGCCGCGCCCCGCGCTGCTCAGCCCCGCGGGACCCCGCGGGCGTACGCCCCCGCTCCCTTCGCCGCCGTGGCGGCCGTCGTCCCGACCAGCTCCGACACCTTCACGAACCGGAACCCGCGCGCCCGGAGCGCCGGCACGATCTTCCGTACGGCCCGTTCCGTGACCGGTGCGGCGCTGCGCGTGCAGTGCATGACCACCACGGACCCCGGCCGCACCCCGTCCAGCACCTGCCGCACCACGTCGTCCGCGTCCGTCGCGAACGCGTCCCCGCTCACCACGTCCCACTGCACGGCCGTCACCCCGGACGCGCTGAGCCTGCGCAGCGCGCGGCTGTCGTAGCAGCCGCCGGGGAACCGGAAGTACGGCATCGGGTCCGTCACGCCCGCCTCCCGGAACACCCGGTAGGCGCGCTCCAGGTCGGCCCGCATGCGTTCCGGCGCCATGGTCGGCAGGCCGTGGCAGTCCTCGGTGAAGGCGTGATGGCTGTACGAGTGGTTCGCCACCTCGAACAGGGGGTCCCGCCCGATGGACCGCGCCTGGATCGGGTACTCCTCGGCCCAGCGTCCCGTCATGAAGAGCGTGGCCGGAACGTTCAGCCGGCGCAGTGCCGCGATCAGTTCCGGATTGTCGAACCGTTCACCGGCGGCGGCCCTGTCCCCCTGGTCCGCGGTCATGTCCGCGTCGAAGGTGAGCGCGACGGTCTTGTCGGTGCGGCTGCGGAGACCGTGCTCGAACACCGGGGTCAGTCCGGCCGGGCCCGGCGCGAGCGTGGGCGGACGGGACGCCGCGGCCACCGAGGGGCTGGCGGTGGCGGTGACGATACGCGTCGAGGGCTGCGGGGTGCCGCAGGCGGAAAGCCCGGCGCCGAGCGCGCCGAGTGCGCAGAGCGCGGTGATTCTTCGTACAGGACTGATCACCGTACGAACGTACGGCGTGGGCTCGGCGGACAGCCGGTTCAGCCGCCGAACGACAGGGAGTCCGACGCGAAGTCACCCGCCTGGGCGACGAAGGGTACCCAGGCGGCGGGGGAGAGGGACCGGCTCCGGGCTGCCGGGGAGCTTGGAGTCACGGATGTACTCGGTGGAAGGGAGGGCGGCGACCTCTCCGCAGTCGTCGCCCTCGGTGCCGCTGTACGTCGACCATCGAACAGGGAGGTACGGGCCATGCCCGTACCTCCCTGTTCGGTCCCGCGTCAGGTCATGGTCACGTACGACGCCACGGCCCCGTCACCGCGAAGGTCGTCCCCGGGGTGTAGCAGTTGACGTACATCGTCCGGCCGTCGGGGGAGAAGGTGACGCCGGCGAACTCGCCCCATTCGGGCTCCGCCGGGGTGCCGATGTTCTGGGCGTTGCGGGCCATGGCGTAGACCTCGCCGCGGCGGGTGACACCGTAGACGTGCTGTGCGCCGTTGCCGTCCTCGCAGACCATGAGGCCGCCGGAGGGCGCGAGGCAGATGTTGTCGGGGGACTCGCCGGGGAGCTGGAGGTCGGTGTCGGGGCCGAAGGCGATCACCAGGGTGAGCGTGCGGTGGTCGGGGTCGTAGCGCCAGATCTGGCCGTAGTGGTCGGCGGCCGAACCGTCCGCGCTGCGGGCGAAGGACGAGACGAAGTACACGCAGCGCCCGCCCCAGTAGCAGCCTTCGAGTTTCTGCGCGTGGGTGATGCCCTTGGTGCCGAAGTCCTGGTGCCGGATGGCGGTCCGGGTGGCCAGGGGGTCGGGGACGTCCACCCACTCGATGCCCTCGAAGCAGGCTCCGGGGTCCTGGATGGGGGAGAGGTCCGGCACGCCGGGGACCCGCATCGCCTGGAGCCGGCCGCCCGCGCGGAGCGAACCCAGGCCGCCCTTGGGCTTGTCGGGCAGGAAGCGGTAGAAGAGGCCGAAGGGGCGCTCGAAGGCGTCCTCCGTCTCGTAGACGACACCGCGCCTGGGGTCGACGGCGATCGCCTCGTGCTGGAAGCGGCCCATCGCGGTCAGAGGCACGGCCCCCGAGCGGCGCGGGTCCGCCGCGTCCACCTCGAAGATGAAACCGTGGTCCTTGGTGTAGCCGTTGGTGCCGGCCCTGTCCTCGGTCTCCTCGCAGGTCAGCCAGGTGCCCCACGGGGTGGGTCCGCCCGCGCAGTTGACGGCCGTGCCGGCGATGGCGACGCCCTCCGCGAGGACCTTGCCGCGGGCGTCGAGCGTCAGGGACGTACAGCCGCCCTTGCCCATCGGGTCGTAGGTCAGACCCTCGACCGTGGGGACCGGGATGCGGCCGGTGTGCCGGTTCTCGTGGTTGCGGACGAGGTGGACCCGCCCGTGTCTGCCGGGGAAGGCGGACATGCCGTCGTGGTTGCTGGGGACCGGGCCCTCACCGGAGCGCAGGGCGTCGCCCTCACGGGACAGGGCCTGATAGCGGAAACCTTTCGGCAGATCGAGCAGACCGTTCGGGTCGGGGATCAGGGGGCCGTAGCCGGAGTGGCCGAGGTCGCTCTGGGCGGCGGCCGAGCCCGCGAAGAGTTCGGAGAGGGCTCCGGTGAACGCGATGCCTGCGATGCCTGCGCCGGAACGGGCGAGGGCCTGACGGCGGGTCACTGACACGGGACTACCTTCCTGTTGGCGGACAGGATGTGACCCGCCTGTGTGTATCACGCGGTCACGGCCACGTGAACCACGCGCAGAGAAGGAAGCGGAGGAGTCGCACCCGTGTCACTCGGTCGGCGGGAGCGGGGACGCGGGGGGCGGGGAGGGCGCCCGGGGCGGCTGGGGCGGGTCCGGCGCTGGGCCTGCCTGGGCTCGTTCCAGGAAGCGGAGCAGCTCCACCGGGAAGGGCAGGACGAGGGTGGAGTTCTTCTCCGCGGCGACCGCCACCACCGTCTGCAGCAGGCGGAGTTGGAGGGCGGCGGGCTGCTCGGACATCTGCTGCGCGGCTTCCGCGAGCTTCTTGGATGCCTGCAGCTCCGCGTCCGCGTTGATGATGCGTGCCCGGCGTTCGCGGTCGGCCTCGGCCTGGCGGGCCATCGAGCGCTTCATGGTGTCGGGCAGGGAGACGTCCTTGATCTCCACGCGGTCGATGGTGACACCCCACTCCACCGCCGGACTGTCGATCATCAGCTCCAGGCCCTGGTTGAGCTTCTCGCGGTTGGAGAGCAGGTCGTCGAGGTCGCTCTTGCCGATGATCGAACGCAGGGAGGTCTGGGCCATCTGGGAGACGGCGAAGCGGTAGTCCTCGACCTGGACGACCGCGTTCGCCGCGTCGACGACCTGGAAGTAGACGACCGCGTCGACGCGTACGGTGACGTTGTCGCGCGTGATGCCCTCCTGGGCCGGCACGGGCATCGTCACGATCTGCATGTTGACCTTGCGGATGTGGTCGATGCCGGGGACGACCATGGTGAACCCGGGGGCTCTGGGGGTGCCGCGCAGGCGGCCCAGCCGGAAGACCACACCTCGTTCGTACTGTTTGACGACCCTGGCCGCGGCCGCGACGTAGACGACCGCGGCGGAGCCGATCGCTGCGGCGGTGATGACCAGCGTCTCGACCATGACGACCCCCTTGAGTCGTCCGCCATCCGTGCGCCTACCACGATATGTCGGAGGTGGGGGGCGGGGCGACCGCCGGCCGGGGGTGGGTGGACGGAGCGCCCCGGTGCCCCGGCGCGGAGGCCGGGGCACCGGGGCGCCGTGGCCCGGTCAGAGCGTGCCTGACGTGGCCTTCTCCAGTTCCGGAACGGTCATGCGCACCGGTTCCGTGCCGGTCGTGCTGTGGCGGGAGGCCCAGTTCTCCAGGGCCGTGCGGCAGGCGTGGTCGAGGTGGTGGAGTCCGGTGAGGTGGAGCTCCACCGGACGGTCCTGGGGGAGGGACTCCAGGTTGTCGAGGATCTTCGGCAGACGCAGGAAGGTCGCGTTGCCGGAGAGGTACGCCTGGACGGGGCCGGCGCCCTTGTCGATGACCTCCAGCTTGATGTGCGAGGCCTCCCAGGCGGTCTTGGCCACGGAGAGGGCCAGACCGATCAGCACGCCCTCGAACATGTTGACCGCGACGATCGCCACCGCCGTGGCCACCAGGATCAGGGCCTCGCCCCGGTGGGTGCGCCACAGGGAGACGACCCCGCGGAAGGGGATCAGCTTGAAGCCCGCGTGGACCAGGATGCCGGCCAGGGCGGGGAGCGGGATCAGGGCGAGGGCGCCCGGCAGCAGGGCCGCGAACAGCAGCAGCCAGACACCGTGCATGACCCGGGACGCCTTCGTCCGCGCACCGGCCTGGAGATTGGCGGAGCTGCGCACGATCACGGCCGTCATCGGCAGCGCGCCCAGCAGACCGCACACGGTGTTGCCCGCGCCCTGGGCCATCAGCTCCTTGTCGTACTCGGTGCGCGGACCGTCGTGCATCCGGTCCACGGCCGCCGCGCTGAACAGGCTCTCGGCGGAGGCGATGAGGGTGAAGGCGAGGATCGTGCCGAGGATCGCCACGTCCGCCAGCTGGCCGAAGGCGTCGAGGCCCGGGGGCTGGATGGCGTCCAGCAGGCCCTTCACCTCGACGTTCGCCACCGGCAGGCTGAAGGCCAGGGTGGCGAGCGTGGCCAGCAGGACCGCGGCGAGGGCGCCGGGCACCAGCTGGGCCTTCTTCGGCAGCCGCTTCCACAGCACCAGCACGGCGACGGTGCCCGCGCCGATCGCCAGCGAGGCGAGCGCGGTGGTGCTGCCCAGAGCCTCGACGAAGGCGCCGGGCAGGCCCGCGATCTTGTCGATGCCGGAGGCGGGAGCCTTCAGACCGGCCGCCGCGTAGAGCTGACCGGCGATGATCACGAGCCCGATGCCGGCGAGCATGCCCTCGACCACGGAGACGGATATCGCGCGGAACCAGCGGCCCAGCTTCAGCGCGCCCATGGCGAGCTGGAGCAGACCGGCGGCGAGCACGATCACCCCGAGGGCGGGCAGCCCGAACTGGCGCACCGCCTCGAAGACCAGCACGGTCAGACCGGCCGCCGGGCCGGAGACCTGGAGGCTGCTGCCGGGCATCAGACCGGCGACGAGACCGCCCACGATGCCGGTGACCAGGCCGAGTTCGGCCGGGACACCGGAGGCGACGGCGACGCCCACGCACAGCGGGAGGGCGACCAGGAACACGACGAGCGAGGCGCCGAGGTCCTGTCGCAGATGGGGGAACCTGGATATCAGAGAGGACGGGGACGATGCGGAAGACATGGAGGTCCTGGAAGTCTCGGAGGTCTGGTCGGTCGTCTCGGACACCTGGCCGTCGCTCACAGGGTCTCGAACCGGTCGGTGTCCGCGCGGTGTTCGCGCACGGCACCGGTGTGGACCTCGTAGTACCAGCCGCGCAGCCGCAGTCGGCCGTCGGCGAGGCGCTTCTCCACGCACGGGTAGGAGCGCAGGCGCAGCAGCTGGCTGAGGACGTGGTTCTGCACACCGTCGGCGACGGCCGGATCCTCGACGGCCCCCTCGGGGCGCGGGGTGGCGTGGGTCAGCCAGTCGCGGACGGCCGGTACGGCGTCCAGGTCGTCGCCGCGCACCAGGGCGCCGACGGCCCCGCAGTGCGAGTGTCCGCAGACCACGATGTCGGTGACGCCGAGGACCTCCACGGCGTACTCGATGGTGGCCGTCTCGCCGGTGGGGCGGTCGGGGGCGTACGGGGGGACGATGTTGCCGGCGGTGCGCAGCTCGAAGAGCTCGCCGGGGCGGGCGCCCGTGATCAGGGCCGGGACGACCCGCGAGTCGGAGCAGGTGATGAACAGGACCTCGGGGGACTGGCCTTCGGCCAGCCTGGCGAACTCCTCAGGGCGCTGTCCGAAGGTACGGGCGTTGTCGATGAGGGGCTGCATGATGTGGTGACTCCTCCTGGCGCGCCTCGGTGGCGCGTCGGGCTTGCACGGCAAGGTGTGGGGGGAACGAAGCTGACGTGGCTCAGCAGCGGAAGACCTGGAGAGCGGCCGGGGTGTGGGCCGTGCGGGATCTCGCCGCCCGGTGGTGCCGGGGCGAGGGGTGTTCGGATCGGCTCGTGGCCGCCGGGTCCTCCTCCCGCGACGGACGCGCGGGGGCCCCGGGAACGGTGTGCGGTGCCGCGCGATGCCGGTCGCGGGTGCGGAGCGGACCGGTCGGGTCCTGAGCGGGTGCGCATGTGCGGTGGGTGGCCGCCTTGTCACGCACCGGCTTCGCGGCGGGAGTGTTTCCGGGCTCGGCTTTGGCCTTGACGTGACCAGGCGTGTGCGCGGCTGCGAAGGAAGCCGCGGGAGCGAAGAACGTGAGGGTGAGCAGGACGGCGGCTAGGGCCGAAAGGACGGTCCGGGTCGTCGTACCACGCAATAGGGGCCTCCTCCCTGGCGGTTCTTCGTGTCTCCCACGCGTCGACAGTTGCCCGACTTGGTCAACCATTGGTCAACCGCTGGTCAAGAAACACGTTAACCCTGCAAAGTTGTTTGCAGGGTTAACTTAACGTTGCGAGCTGAAGAGAGCCTGAAAAGCGAGGGCGGGTTGGCCGGAATCCACCCTTGACCTGGGGGAGTTCGTCAGGGGCGGCGTGCGATCGGTGCTGGTGGGGTCAGTGCTCCACGAGCCGCTTCGCGTCGCGCGCGAGGGCGGTGAGGCGGGAGATGGCGCGGAAGTACTTCTTCCGGTAGCCGCCGTTCAGCATCTCCTCGCTGAACAGCCGGTCGAAGGGCAGCCCCGAGGCGAGCACGGGCACCTCGCGGTCGTACAGCCGGTCGGCGAGCACCACGAGACGCAGGGCCGTGGACTGGTCCGGGACCGGCTGGACGTCGGTCAGGCAGACCGCTTCCAGGCCGTCCGTGAGGGCGCCGTACCGGCTGGGGTGAACGCGCGCGAGGTGGCCCAGCAGATGCGGGAAGTCGTCGAGCGAGGCGCCCTCGGTGGCGTACGCCGCCTTGGTGACCTCCTCGTCGGAGTACGGCTTCGGGGCCTCGGGCAGACCGCGGTGGCGGTAGTCCTCGCCGTCGATGCGCAGCGAGCGGAAGTGGGCCGACAGACCCTGGATCTCGCGCAGGAAGTCGGCCGACGCGAACCGGCCCTCACCGAGCTTGCCCGGCAGCGTGTTCGAGGTGGCGGCCAGGGCCACGCCCGCGTCGACCAGCTTGCCGAGCAGGGTCGACACCAGGACGGTGTCGCCCGGGTCGTCCAGCTCGAACTCGTCGATGCACAGCAGGCGGTGCCCGGAGAGCGTCTGGACCGTCTTCTGGAAACCGAGGGCGCCGACCAGGTTCGTCAGCTCCACGAAGGTGCCGAAGGCCTTGAGGGAGGGTTCGGCCGGGGTGGCGTGCCAGAGGGAGGCGAGCAGGTGGGTCTTGCCGACGCCGTAACCGCCGTCCAGGTAGACACCGCGGGGGCCGGCCGGGACCTTGGGGGCCTTCGCCCTGCCGAAGCCGAGGAAGCCGCGCCTGCCCGCGCCGGTGGCGTGCGCCCCGCCGAGACCCGCCGCGAAGCCGCTCAGGACGCGGACGGCCTCGGTCTGGCTGGGCTGGTTCGGGTCCGGGAGGTAGGTGTCGAAGCGGACCGCGTCGAAGCGGGGCGGCGGCACCATCTCGGCGACGAGCCGGTCCGCGGGGACGTGGGGCTCGCGGGTGCACAGGGACGAGGGAGCCGCTCCGGGTATCGGGCCGATTCCGGACACGGTGGCTGAGGACGACGACACGGTTACCGAGTCTAAGGGTCGTGCCAGACTGCACGACATGCGACGCCTGTTCCCTGTGACCGAAGAGACAGCGGCCCCGACACGCGATGGGGCCGGTGGTGCGAAGGCGACCGAGGTTCGAACGTCCGGCTCCGTCGACCGGGAGTGGAGTCTCGACGAGCTGGCCGCCGCGTACGCCTATCCCGAACCGGCGCCGGGCGGGCGGAAGCCGTGGCTGCGCGTCAACATGGTGTCCACGCTCGACGGCGCCGCCCAGCACGACGGCCGGTCGCAGCCGATCTCCAGCGACGCCGACATGCGGATCTTCGGCACCCTGCGGGGGCTCGCGGACGTGGTGGTCGTCGGCGCGGAGACCGTACGTCAGGAGGGGTACCGTCCGGCCCGGGCGCGCGAGGCGTTCGCCGAGGCGCGCCGGGCGGCCGGGCAGACACCCGCCCCGGCCGTCGCCGTGGTGAGCGCGAGCCTGGACCTGGACTTCTCGCTGCCGCTGTTCAGCTCGCCCTCGGTCCCCACCCTCCTGCTGACCGGTGCCGCCGCGCCCCCCGACCGGGTCGCGGCCGCCGAGAAGGCCGGAGTCCGGGTCCTGGTGGCCGGGGACGGTGCGGGGGTCGACCCCGCGCGGGCCGTACGGGCCCTCGCCGGCCTGGGGCTGACCCGCCTGCTCAGCGAGGGCGGGCCCCGGCTGCTGGGGCAGCTCATCGCCTCCGACGTCCTCGACGAACTGTGCCTGACCGTGTCGCCGATGCTCACGGCCGGGGACGCCCAGCGGATCGCCGGAGGCCCCTCCGTAGCGGTGCCCACGCGCTTCGCGCTCGCCTCGCTGCTGGAGGAGGGCGGGTTCCTGTTCGGTCGTTACCGTCGCACGTGAAAGCGGGCGGAATCTTCCGTTCCGTT
Organism: Streptomyces sp. NPDC041108; assembly: GCF_055592645.1. Classification (NCBI taxonomy): domain Bacteria; kingdom Bacillati; phylum Actinomycetota; class Actinomycetes; order Kitasatosporales; family Streptomycetaceae; genus Streptomyces; species Streptomyces sp. NPDC041108. The sequence goes on from NZ_JBVIYK010000001.1 coordinate 305,494, forward strand.
TGGCGTTCGCCGGGCACACTAGAACCCTGAGGAGTGAGGGCCCGCGGGGCCCTCCGATTAGAAGGGCGCCTGTGGTGTCGTTCACCAGCGTATTGATGATCGAGAAGGCTCTGACCTCGGCGGACGTGGAGTTCGTCACGACCCTGCACGGCGACGAGCGTGCCTTCTTCCATGTGCTGCTCCAGCCCCGGGGCAATCAGGCCGACCGGCTGCTGCGAGCCATCGACGACCTCGCCCTCGGAGAACTCGACGAGGCGGCGCGGGAGGGGGAGACGCCGGAGGGGGAGCAGGCGCTCGACGCCGGGGAGCGGGCCCTGGAGGTGTCGTTGCAGGCGCTGCGGGCGGCCGGGAGTGCGGCCGAGGGGCGGCTGATCGAGGATCACCCGCTGGACGCGCTGAAGTCGCTGGTGGAGGAGGTGCGCGCGGACGAGGTGCTGGTGCTGACCGATCCGCACTACGTGGAGGAGTTCTTCCACCGGGACTGGGCGTCGCGGGCCCGGCACAAGGTGGGGGTGCCGGTGCTGAAGCTGTTCTCGCACGCCCGGGCGTAGGAACGCGGGCGCCGTGGGCGCGGGCGCGCGGCTCCCGCCCCACGGCCCAGGGGGACCCGGTTGCGCAGGCAATAGGGTGGGGGTGCGCCCGCTGTGGGGCGTGGATCGTCTTCGTACCGTCGCTTGGAGAACACGCATGGCTCCCGGACTGCCCACCGCCATGGAACGGCCGCACTTCATCGGGATCGGCGGGGCCGGGATGTCGGGGATCGCGAAGATCCTCGCGCAGCGGGGGGCCGAGGTGGCCGGGAGCGACGCCAAGGAGTCGGAGACGGCCGAGGCGTTGCGGGCGCTCGGGGCGACCGTGCACATCGGGCACGCGGCGGACCACCTCGCGGACGACGCCACGTGCGTCGTCGTGTCGTCGGCGATCCGGGCCGACAACCCCGAGCTGGCCCGCGCCGCCGAGCTGGGGATCCCCGTGGTCCACCGGTCGGACGCGCTCGCCCGGCTGATGGACGGTCTGCGGCCGATCGCCGTGGCCGGCACGCACGGCAAGACCACCACGACGTCCATGCTGGCGGTCTCGCTGGGCGAGCTGGGGCTGAAGCCGTCGTACGCCATCGGCGGCGACCTCGACGTACCCGGGTCCAACGCGCTGCACGGGGACGGGGAGATCTTCGTCGCCGAGGCGGACGAGAGCGACCGGAGCTTCCACAAGTACGCGCCCGAGGTGGCGATCGTCCTCAACGTCGAGCTGGACCATCACGCCAACTACGCCTCCATGGACGAGATCTACGAGTCCTTCGAGACGTTCGCGGGCCGGATCGTGCCCGGCGGCACCCTGGTGATCTCGGCCGACCACGAGGGCGCGCGGGAGCTGACCTCCCGGCTGTCCGGAGTGCGCGTCGTGACGTACGGCGAGCGCGAGGACGCCGACGTGCGGGTGCTGTCGGTCGTCGCCCAGGGGCTGAAGAGCGAGGTCACGGTCCTGCTGGACGGCCAGGAGATCACCTTCGCCGTGTCCGTGCCGGGACGGCACTACGCGCACAACGCCGTGGCCGCGCTGGCGGCGGGCGTCGCCCTCGGGGTGCCGGCGGCCGAGCTGGCGCCCGCCCTGGCGGCGTACACCGGCGTGAAGCGGCGCCTGCAGCTCAAGGGCGAGGCGCGGGGCGTCCAGGTGATCGACTCCTACGCCCACCACCCGACCGAGATGACCGCCGACCTGGAGGCCATGCGGGCGGCCGCCGGGGACGCGCGGATCCTGGTGGTCTTCCAGCCGCACCTGTTCTCCCGCACCCAGGAGCTGGGCACCGAGATGGGGCAGTCCCTGGCGCTGGCGGACGCCTCGGTCGTCCTCGACATCTACCCGGCCCGCGAGGACCCGATCCCCGGGGTCACCAGCGAACTGATCATCGGGGCGGCGCGGAGCGCGGGCGCGGACGTGACGGCCCTGCACGACAAGGCGGAGGTGCCCGGCACGATCGCGGGAATGGCGAAGCCGGGTGATCTCGTTCTCACCATGGGCGCGGGTGACGTGACGGACCTGGGCCCGAAGATCCTGGACCGACTCTCCGATTGAGGGGCTGAGACGCATGTCGTACGACGTCGAGAAGCCGGACGAGCAGTGGCGCGCGGAACTGACGCCGGCCGAGTACGCCGTGCTCCGACAGGCCGGCACGGAGCCCGCGTTCGTCGGTGAGTACACCGACACCAAGACCAAGGGCGTCTACTCCTGTCGCGCCTGCGGGGCCGAACTCTTCACCTCCGACACGAAGTTCGAGTCGCACTGCGGCTGGCCGTCCTTCTACGACCCGAAGGACACCGACGCGGTGGAGCTGCTGTCCGACCGGTCGCACGGCATGGTCCGCACCGAGGTGCGGTGCGCCCGGTGCGGTTCGCACCTCGGGCACGTCTTCGAGGGCGAGGGGTACGCCACCCCGACCGACCAGCGGTACTGCATCAACAGCATCTCCCTGACGCTGACCGCCGACGAGAGCTGACACGGTCGCCGGCCGTTCGCCGTTCGGCCGCCGGTGGAGAGAGCCTGTCCGCAGGCCCTCTCCACCGGCTCCGGAGCCGCGGGTACGCCGACCGGGTGCCGGGTGGTTCAGCCGCCGTGCAGGGCCGTGCGCAGCGTGCCCGTGGCCAGGGTGATCGCGGCCTCGGCGGCATGTGTTCCGCGCAGGGCGTCGAGCATGACGAAGTCGTGGATGACGCCCTGGAAGCGCACGGCGGTCACCGCCACGCCCGCCTCGCGCAGCTTGTTGGCGTACGCCTCGCCCTCGTCGCGCAGGACGTCGGCCTCGCCGGTGACGACCAGGGCCGGGGGCAGGTCCCTGAGCTGTTCGACGCTCGCCCGCAGCGGGGAGGCGGTGATCTGGGCGCGCTCGGCCTCGTCGGTCGTGTACTGGTCCCAGAACCACCGCATGCCGTCGCGGCGCAGGAAGTAGCCGGTCGCGAACTGGTGGTAGGAGGCGGTGTCGAAACCCGCGTCCGTCACCGGGTAGAACAGCACCTGCCGGACCAGCGGCACGTCACCGCGCTGCTTGGCCATGAGGGTCAGCGCGGCGGCCATGTTGCCGCCGACCGAGTCCCCGGCGACGGCCAGCCGGCTGCCGTCCAGGTCCTTGGACGCGCCCTGCTCGACGACCCACTTCGCGACCGTGTAGTTCTGCTCGATCGCGACCGGGTAGCGGGCCTCGGGGGAGAGGTCGTACTCGGGGAAGACCACGGCGGCGTTCGCTCCGACGGCCAGTTCGCGCACCAGACGGTCGTGGGTGTGCGCGTTGCCGAACACCCAGCCCGCGCCGTGGATGTAGAGAACCACCGGCAGGACGCCCTCGGCACCGGCGGGCCGCACGATCCGCGCCCGCACACTGCCCGTCGGACCGCCCGAGACGGTGACCCACTCCTCGTCGATCTCCGGTTTCGCGATCTCGCCGGACTGCACCTCGTCGACCGCCTTCCGGCCCTCGGCGGGCGGCAGTTCGAAGAGGAAGGGCGGGTTGGCGGTGGCCTCCGCGAACGCGGCGGCCGCCGGCTCCAGGACCGGACGGGTCGGATCGAAGGTGTCGGACATGTGGATCTCCTGGTCTGGTGCGGTGCGTCTGCAGGTGGGTGGTGCGGTGTGGTGCGTCTGACGAGGGAGGCGCGTGGTGTTCGGGCGCGGTGCTTCGTCCGCGTCCGGCGCCTGCTCCGGCCGGCAGGCTAGAAGCGGAAGGCCGTGGGGAGTCGTCCGCCGGCGCACCGGAGTCGGTCCGAGAGCGCACTGACCGGGAGCACCACCGCGTGTCAGATCCGTCCGCCGGGGCGTCCCGCCGTGTCCCGCCACTCGCTCGGCGACATGCCGTACGCCGCCCGGAACACCCGGCTGAAGTGGGTGGCGCTCAGGAAGCCCCAGCGGCCGGCGACCGAGGCGATGGTGCGGCGGTTGCGCAGGCCGTGCACCAGGTCGCGGCGGCACTCCTCCAGGCGGCGGCGCTGGATCCAGCGGCCCACGGTCGTGCCCTCGTCCCGGAAGAGCTTGTGCAGATAGCGCACCGAGATGTGGTGGGCCCCGGCGATCACCTCGGGCGACAGGTCCGCGTCGGCGAGGTGCTCGTCGATGAACCGCACGACACGCGCCACCATCGGCGACCGGTCGCCCGGTGTGTCCGACACCTCCCGCCCCGACCGCTCCGTGGCGAGGGTGGCCAGCAGGTTCACGGCGTTCCGGGCGAGCATCTCGGCGACCGGGGGATCGGCGGAGACCGTGTCGGCCAGCTCGGACAGGAACGGCGACAGCAGCGTCCCCAGACGGGAGGTCCGGGCGACCGGGGCCGCCACGACGTGCCGCAGATCGCCGTCCTCCAGCCCCAGTTCCTCGCGCGGGACGAGGAACACCTTCAGCCGGCAGTGCTCGGGCAGATCCGGCGACGGCGGGTGGCCGGCGTCGTAGAAGCAGATGTCACCCGGCCGGAGGTGGACGTCCGGTATCCGCCCGGCGAGCGGCGCACCGGTCCCGCCCACCCCCACCAGCAGATACGTGCCACCGGTCCGCCCGGTCAGCCGGTACGCGTCCGCCCCGGGCCGGCCGCCCCCGGGCAACGCCCCGGCCGCCCCGTCGAGGACGGAGACACGGAGGCCCGCCGTCTCCACGAAGCCGGTGTCCGACCTGGTCATCTCTCTTCTCCTCCGCGGCAGTTCGAGCACGGCGTCAGCCACTGCACTCGGAGCGTAGGAAGGGAGATGTGAAAAAAGAGTGACCGTGAAGTGACGGCGGCCGCTACGGGGAGTCCGGGCCTGAGCCATGGGCGTGGGCGGCGGCCAGTTCGGCGGCGTAGACGCGCAGCAGCTCGTGCTGGGCGTAGCGGCCGGGCGCGCGCTCGGTGACGAGGTGGGCGTCGGCGAGGCCGTCGAGCAGGAGCCGGGCGCGGCGGACCGTGATCCCGGCCAGCGCGGCGGCCGCGCCGGGGGTCAGACCGGGCCCCGGGTGCCGGGCCAGCAGCCGGAACAACCGGGCGCTCTCCGGCTGCAGCCGACGGTAGGACCGGGCGAAGGCGGCGCGCAGGTCGGGTGATGCGCCGGGGTGCGGGCCGGGCTCCCGTCGGCCGGCGGCGGGGCCGGTGGGGGTGTCGGATCTCGACGGCGGGGCGGCGAAGGCGTCCAGGGTGTCCCGGGTGTGCCGGAGTTCGCTCGCGAGGGCCGTGAGCGGGACGTCCGGGTGGGCGGCTGCGCGGGTGGCGGCGATCGTCAGGGCCAGCGGCAGCCGGCCGCACCGGGTGACGATCTCGTCGGCCGCCCCGGGGTCGGCGGCCGGCCGGGCGTGACCGGTGTGCGCCGCCAGCATCGCGCGCGCGTCCGCCGCCGACGGCAGGTCCAGGCGCAGCGGATGGGTGCCCGAAGCGATCAGACCGGCCAGCCCGTGGCGACTGGTGACCAGGGTCAGACAGCCGGGCGAGGCCGGCAGCAGCGGCCGTACCTGCTCGGTGTCCGCCGCGTCGTCCAGCACCACCAGCAGCCGCCGGCCGGCCAGCAGACTCCGGTACAGCCCGGCCAGGGAGTCCGTGCGGTCCGGCATCCGGGCGGCGGGCACCCCGAGCGCGGTGAGCAGCGCGCGGAGCGCCGCCGCCGGGTCCAGCGGTGCCCGGACGGGGTCGAACCCGCGCAGCCCGACATCGAGCCGGCCGTCGGGGAAGCGTCCGGCCACCTCGTCGGCCCAGCACAGTGCGAGGGCCGTCTTCCCGATGCCGGGCATCCCGCTGATCAGCACGGACGCGGGTGCGTCCGCGGTGGTCCCGGTGGCGGGGGCGGCCTCGTCCGTGATCTCCGCCAGACGGCCGAGTTCGGCTCGCCGTCCGACGAACACCCGTGGCGCAAGCGGCGGTTGGGCGGTGCCGGTGGCAGGCTGGGAGGGTGCCCGACGGGGGGACGGCGGCGCGGGCGAGGAGACGCCCGGTTCTGCGTCCGTGCGGGCGGCGGCCGTGGCAGTCGGCGGGCCGGCTGCCGGTGTGCGTGTGGCGGGGCCCGGCGGCGCGGCCGGCCGGGCGGCCGCCGGGTCCGGACCCGTCGACGCCCGCGACCGGCTCGGTCCCCACTCCTGGCGGAGCACCCTGCCGTGCGCCGCGACGAGTTCCGCGCCGGGTGCCACTCCCAACTCCTCGGCCAGCAGCCGTCGTACGCGCTCGTACGCGGCCAGCGCCTCCGCCTGGAGGCCGGATGCGGCCAGTGCCATGACGAGCGCGGCCTGCAACGACTCGTCGAGCGGGTCGCGTTCGAGGGCCTGCCGCAGCCGGGGCAGCACCTGCTCGCTGCTCCCGCTCAGGAGCGCCGCGTCGGCGGCCATCCGTGCCGTGGCGGCCAACTCGCGTTCCACTTCGGCGAAGACGGCGTGCTCCCGTACGACGGCGGGCATCCCCATCCCCACCGGGCCCCGCCACTCGCTCAGCGCGTCCAGGAAGTGCCGGGACGCCACCTCCGAACGCCCGGTGGCCGCTGCCCGCTTGCCCCGTTTGGTGAGCGCGCGGAACCGCAGCAGATCGGCCTCGTCCTCGGCCGCCTCCAGCAGATAGCCCCCGGCGCGGCGCAGCAGCCGCCGTCCGGGTGCCCGGGGCGACAGCCCGGGTTCGAGCAGCCGCCGCAGCGAACCGGCGTACCGGCGCACCACGTTCCGCGCGCTGGCCGGTGCCCGCTGCGGCCACAGCACGTCCACGATCTCGCCCGCCGGCACCGGACGGCCGGCCCGGACCACCAGCAACGCCAGCAGGGCCCGCTGCTGGGGGAACCCGAGGTCGAGTTCCGTCCCGCCCCGGCGGACCCTGAGCGGCCCCAGCACCTCGAACCGCATCAACGCCCCCGCGGGACCCGGGCCGCCGGTCACCCGCATCGCTCGCTCGCGATCAGGTCCCGTACCCGGTCGGCGTCGGGGTGGCCGAGGGTGATGAGCAGGGTGAGGGCCTGCTGCCGGACCTCGTGGGCGGTGCGGTGGTCGCCCATCGCCGCGTGCGTGTCACCGATGTGGACGAGGGTGCAGGCCTCCAGGTACGGCACGCCCAGCTCCCGGTAGAGGGCGAGGGAGTGGCCGTAGCCGACGAGGGCGTTCGGGTGGCGGCCCTGGTGGTGGTGGGCGTACGCGAGGGTGTGCCACGTGGCGGCCTGGCCGTAGCGGTCGCCGAGCCCCTGGAGCAGGACCAGGGCCTCCTGGCAGTGGCGCAGGGCCTCCCGGTACTCGCCGAGCAGCGCGTGGTACCAGCCGACGGAGTTGAGGACACTGGCGTACGCGGCGTGGCTGCCCGCGCCGCGGAAAAGGTCCATCGCCAGCCGGTTGTGACGGAGGGCGCCGGGCAGATCGCCCTCCTGGTCCCGCGTCCAGCCGAGACTGCGATGGGTGTCCGCCAGGCCGATGTCGTCACCCAGGTCGGCGAAGATCCGCAGCGCACGATCGAGGCGGGGGCGGGCGACGCCGTGCAGACCGAGCCGGCTCTCGGCCCTGGCCAGCGCGCGCAGCCCCCTGGCCTCGTACACGGGATCGGCCAGCCGCAGGGCCGCGTCGAGGGCGATCCGCTGGATCGCCGCCCAGTCGTGCCAGTGGCCCCGGCGGTCGAGGAACGGCTCCAGCGACCAGGCGAGCAGACACGCCGACCGGTCGCGGCCGGACCGGGCCGCCGCTCCGACGACGGCGAGCAGCACCGGATACTCGGCGGTCAGCCAGGCCAGCGACTGCTCGTGGCCGACGAGCGGCTCGGCACGGACACCGGCGGGCAGCGGCCCCGGGGGCATCGGGTCGGCGTACGGGGCCAGGAGCGGTTCGGTGGCGTGCGCGGTGTGCAGGTAGTACGCGTACAGCCGCTCGACGGCCGCCTCGCGCCCGGCGTCGGGGACCCGGTCCTCCAGGAGTTCGGCCGCATGGGCGCGCAGCAGGTCGTGCAGGGCGTACCGGCCGGGGGCGGGCTCGCCCACCAGGTGGACGTCGGCCAGCTCGGCGAGGAGCGACCGTGTCCGGCGCACGGGCAGTCCGGCCAGTGCGGCCGTCGCGGACACGGAGAAGTCCGGCCCGGGGTGCAGGGCGAGCAGCGGGAAGAGGCGCGCCGCCTCGGCCGACACGGCATCCAGCGACCAGGAGAAGACCGCGCCCACGTTCGCGGAGGCGTCCGTCCGGCTGAACGCGTCCAGGCTGCCGTGCGCCGCGCGCAGCTCCGCCGCGATGGCCGACAGCGGGAAGTCGGGGTGGACGGCGGCCCGCGCGGCGACACAGGCCAGGGCCAGCGGAAGCCCGCCGCACCGTGCCGCGATCTCCGCCACCGCCCGCGACTCACCCGTGAGCCGCCGGGCACCCAGCCGGCGTTCGAGGAACACCCGTGCCTGTCCGGCGTCCAGCGGCCGCAACGCCAGCGTGTGCGCGCCGTGCGCGGACACCAGGCCCGACAGCTGGTCGCGGCTGGTGACGATGGTGAGGCAGCCGGGCGTGCCCGGCAGCAGGGGCCGCACCTGCTCGGTGTCCCGCGCGTTGTCGAGCAGCACCAGGAACCGGCGCCCGGCCAGCAGGCTGCGGTACAGCGCGGCCTGGGCGTCCACCCCGTGCGGCATCCGTTCGGGCGGTACGCCCAGTGCGTCGAGGAAGATCCGTACGGCTTCCCCCGCCCGCATCACGGCACCCGAGGGCGCGAACCCGCGGAGGTTGACGTAGAGCTGGCCGTCCGGGAAGCGGTCCGCGACGCGATGGGCCCAGTGCACGGCGAGCGTGGTCTTGCCGATGCCGGCCATCCCGCCGATGGCGCTGATCACGACGGTGCCGGCGGACGGCACGTCGCCGCCGGCGCCGGAGCCGGGACCGTCGAGGAGGGCCAGTGCCTGCTCCAGCTCGGCTCGGCGGCCGGTGAAGGCCGGCAGGTCGTGGGGGAGCTGGGCGGGCACGGCGGCGGCCGGAGCGCACGGCACCGGAGCGGCGGGGGGCGTGGCCGGGGCGTCGGCCTCCGCCAGGGCCTCCGCGTGGACTTGGGCTCGGGCCTCGGCTCGGGTCCCGGTTTCGGCTCCGGCTCCGGCTTCGGCTCCGCCTAGAGACCCGGTTCCGGCTTCGGCTCCGCCTAGGGTCCCGGCTTCGGCCTCGGCTCCGCCTAGGGTCCCGGCTTCGGCTTGGGCTTCGGCTCGGGTCCCGGCTTCGGAGGGGGCGGGCGCGGCCGTACCGGCGCCGCGTACGACCGCCGCGTGGGCCTCGCGGAGTTCCGCTCCGGGATCGATGCCCAGCTCGTCGGCGAGCCTCGCACGGGCGGCCCGGTAGGTGCCCAGCGCCTCCGCCTCGTGCCCGGCGGCGGCCAGCGTGAGCACGAGCCGGGCCAGCAGCGGTTCGTCCGAGGGGTCGTCGGCCGCGGCCTGCCGGAGCAGGGGCAGGACGGCGGCGGGGGCTCCGGCGCGCAGCGCCGCGTCGGCCGCGTCCCGCAGGGCCGCGGGCCGTTCACGGTCGACCGCCCGGAACCCGGCGCGCTCCCGCACCTCCTCGGACAGCCCCGCCGCGACGCGGGGCCCCCGCCACAGGCCGAGGGCCTCGGTGAGCAGCGCCACGACCCGGCCCGGCGACTCGCGGCCGTCGGCACCGAGGCGACGCGCCTCGTCCCGCAGCCGGCGGAACCGCAACAGGTCCAGGGAGTCGGCGTCGACCGCGAGCCGGTACCCGCCCGCGTCCCGCATCAGCCACCGGCCGGGCGCCCGGTTGGGCAGGCCCGGCTCCAACAGCCGTCGCAGCGTGCCCACATGACGTCTGATCACATTCACCGCGCTGTCCGGAGGACGGCGCCCCCACAACACGTCGACGATCTCGCCGACCGCCACGGGCTGCCCCGCCCGCACCAACAGCAGCGCCAGCAGCGCCCTTTCCTGTGGACGCCCCGCCGCCGGCTCCACCCCCGCCCGCTCCACCCGGACCGGCCCCAGAACCGCGAACCTCACCGGCTCCAGCGCCAATTGACCCTCCTGATATCTCGTATCTCGTATCTTCCCCGCGCCCCATGACGATACGTGACAGGCCGAATCGCCCAGAGTCACGTCCGCGTTGCCGTCGGTGGGCGGGCCGGACCCGGCCCCGTCTCCGGTGCGCCGCCCCGAAGGCCCACCGGCCACGGTGATACTGCTGTGCATCAGATGGATCTCCGGAAAGAAAGGGGTGCGGTCGGTGAACTCGGTACGGACAGAAGGCCGTTCGATCTCAGCGGGGGCGGCCGGATCCGCGGGGCGGCACGTGGTGATCGTCGGAGGCAGCCTCGCGGGGCTGCTCGCCGCGCGGGCCCTCGTCGGTCACGCGGAGCGGGTGACGATCGTGGAACGGGACCGTCTCCCGAAGGAGGACGCGCGGGGAGCGGCGTCGCGGCCGGGGGTGCCGCAGGGCCGCCATCCGCACGTCCTGCTGGAGGGCGGCCAGGTGGCCCTCGACGCGCTGCTGCCCGGGTTCATGGCCGAGCTGACGGCGGCGGGCGCGCCACGGGTCGGGATGCCGGCGGACATGGCGCAGTTCCAGAGCGGCCGCTGGTTCCGGCGGATGCCCGCCTCGACCCACATCCACACCGGGTCGCGGGCGCAGATCGAGGGGCTGGTGCGGCGCCGGGTCCTCGCCGAGCCGTCGGTCACCCTGATCGAGGGGACGGAGACGGTCGGCCTGACCGGGGACGCCGCGCGCGTGCGGGGCGTCCTGGTGCGCGAGCGCGGCGAGGGGGCCCGGGGCGAACAGCGGGAACTCGCCGCCGATCTGGTCATCGACGCCTCCGGCCGCGGTACGAAGGCGCCGCGATGGCTGGCGGCCCTCGGTGCGCAGGCCCCGCGCGAGGAGATCATCGACACGGGGCTCGCCTACGCCTCCCGCGTCTACCGCGACACCACCGGCACGCTCGGCGGCGGCCCGTCCGCCGGCACCCTCGGCCTCCATGTCGTCCCCGACCCCACGCAGCCGTACGGTGCCGTCGTCGTCCCCTTGGAGGACGGCACCCATCTGGCCACCTTCTCCGGCCTGCGCGGCGACGAACCGTCCACGGACGAGGAGGAGTTCGAGGGCTACGCCGAGCGGCTGCCGCACCCCGTGGTGCACCGCTGGATGCGCGACGCCGAGCCGCTGTCGCCCGTCTCCGGCTTCCGGCGCACCGCGAACGTACGGCGCCGCTACGACCTGCCGGGCCGCCGCCCCGCCGGCTTTCTGGCCACCGGCGACGCCCTGTGCACCTTCAACCCGATCTACGGGCAGGGCATGGCCGTCGCCGCGATGGGCGCCGTCGCCCTGCGCGACGCGCTGGCCGACCCGCGCCGTACGCCCACCACCCGCAGGGTGCAGCGGGCGCTGCTCGCGGCGTCGCGGCAGGCGTGGGACATCTCGGCCGGGGCGGACAAGAAGATGCCGGGGGCGATCGGCAACGCGGTCGCGGGCCGCCCCGCGGACCGCGTCGCCGGCTGGTACCTGCAGCGGGTGCGGGAGCGTGTCCCGGGCGACCCGGTGGTGGGCCGTGCCTTCCGCTCCGTCGTCTCCCTCAGCGAGCCGCTGGGCGCCCTGCTGGCTCCCGCGGTGGCGCGGGCGGTCCTCTTCGGGCCCGTCAAGGAGACGCCCGCCGAACCGCCGATGGCGCGGGAATGAGGTGAGGGCGCGAGGCGGGGAGAGAACGGTGCCTCCCGGCCCTTGACGCCGATGGAAAGCGCTTGCCACACTCGCGGCCCGCCACCTGAAGCACCTGCCGCCACACCGCCGTACGGTCCTGCGCCGTCGTGCAGCCGCGCCACTCCAGGTCACCGGCCCTTCGGGGAACCCCTCGACCACCGTACGGCCCGGTCGAATCGGGTTCGACGCGGGCCGCCGCCCGGGCCTCCGGCCGGTTCCGGCCGGGGCTCACCCGGGTCCCGGGCGAGTCCCGCCGCATCCCGGCCGGGTCCTGCGCGGGTCCGCGACGGAGTGCGCGGCGGACGGCGGACGGCTCGGCAGGCGCGCCGAACCCCTCACAGGAGAAGCCGAGATGGGACGCAGAGCCGCAGCCCGGACCGCCGACACCAGCACCCCCCACATCCGCGGCGCGGCGCCGGGCGACCCGGCCGCGGAAGCGGTCGACCGGTCCGCCCGCCCCGCCGCCCGCCGTACGCGAGCCCTCGTCACCGCCGCCTTCGCCTGCGCGCTGCTCACCGGCGCCGCCACGCTGACCGCTCCCGCGCGTCCCGCCGCGGAGCCGACGGCGGCCCCCGTCGCCGCCGAGGCGGGGACCGCGGCGGCGTGCGGAGAGGGCGCGTACCAGGCGGAGGCCGTGCTCAGCGGCGGTACCTGGACCGCCAGGCGCGGCAGCACGGTCACGTACACCGGAACCGACATGCGCGCGGCGATGCAGGCCGCCGTCAACAGCCTCACCGCCGGCCGGACATCGAAGGAGCGGGTCGTCGTGCGTGGCTCGGGGTCGATCGGCGCCGGCTCCCGCGTCTCACTGCCCAGCCACACCGTGCTCGACGTGTGCGGCACGATCGACGTCACCGGCACGGGCTCCGGCGACCAGGCGCCCGTCTACTCGCGCGGCACCCGGGACATCGAGGTCCAGCACCTCAACCTCACCGGCACCCCGCTGTACGGGATCTTCCTGCGCAACGTCCAGAACGTCGTCCTCGGCCGGCTCGACATGCGCCTCTCGCGCGGCCTCGGCGTCCGGATCGACAACCGGGGCGACACCAGCCAGTGGACCCGGAACGTCAGGATCGACAACGTGTACGTGTCCGGCGCGAGCAGCCACGCGGTCGAGACGTACGGCGTCGACGGACTCACCGTCGGCACGGTGACCGCCCGCAACGTGGGCGAGTCGGGGCTGCTCCTCAATCAGACGATCAACGCCACCGTCGCCAAGGTCGACGCGGACGGCGCGGGCACCGGCACCGGTTACGCGGCCTTCCGCATGGCCAACCGCAACGGCCGGGTGGGCAGTTCGTACCCGACCAACATCCGGGTCGGCGAGGTGATCGCGCGCGGCGGCGGACGCGGGGTCTTCTGCGTCTCCGAGAGCGGCGGCGCGGTGATCGACCGGATCAGCCTCACCGACACCGGCAACAACGCGATCCTGATCGAGAACTGCTACAACGTGAACCTCGCGGCCCAGAGCGGCACCGTCTCCGGCGGGGGCGGGATCCGGCTCGCGGCGCGCTCGGAGTTCGCCAACAACCGTGACATCACCGTCCAGAACCTGACGGTCACCAACTCCTCCCTCAGGGAGAGCCCCTGCGGCGAGAACACCACCTTCCGCAACAACCGCCTGGTCGGCAGCGCGCAGAACATCTGCTGACCGGCCCTCCGGCAGGGCGCGCCCGGCACCCGCTCCCGGGCGCGCCCGCTCTTTCCGCGCCGGTCACGTCCGGTGCTGCGCGGGGGCCGGCCACCGACCTCTCCCCGGCCCCGGGCGCGGGCTCGCCCTGCGCGACCCGCACGCACCCCCAGCGGCCCCCGTACCCCATCCGTCACTCCCGCACCGCCCCCGGCGCACAAGCCCGCGGGAGATCTTGACGGCGCTGATGTTACCGGTAACACTTCGAGGGTCCCAGTCACGGAGAGGCGGATCCCGGCGTGCCCGAAGCATCGACCGCGCAAGAGGTGAAGCCCGTCCGGCCGGCCTCGGAGAGCCGGGTCTTCAGCCCGGCCGCCGTGGTCGCGTCGTGCGGCGGATTCGTCCTCATCGGCGCGCTCCAGGCGCTCTACGGGCCCGCCATCCCGGCCTTCCGCGACGACTTCGCGCTGTCGCCCTCGGCCGCCGGGCTCGGGCTCAGCGCCCACTTCGTCGGCGGGGTCGCCGGCGTCCTGGTCTTCGACCGGCTGTACGGGCGGCTGGGCAACCGGCGGCTCCTCGGCTCCTCGTACCTGCTGATGGCCCTCGGCGCGGCGGGCTTCGCGCTCGCCCCGAACTGGCCCGCCGCCCTCGTCGCCGCCCTGCTCGCCGGACTCGGCTTCGGCGGCATCGACTACGGCCTCAACCAGCTCTTCGCCGTCGGCTTCGGCCATCGCTCCACCGCCATGCTGAACATCCTCAACGCCCACTTCGGCGTCGGCGCGATCCTCGGCCCCGCCCTGGTCGCCGCCGTCGGCGCCGAGCACTACCCGGCGCTCTTCCTCGCCTTCGCCGCCGCCAACCTGCCGCTGCTGCTGTGCCTGCGGGGCGTACGCGACCAGGTGCCCCAGCCGGCCCACGGCACGACCGCCGCGCCCGGCACGGCGGCGGGCGGCTCGCCCCTCTCCCGGAGCCTCGGCTCGGTGCTCACCGTGTTCGTCGCCCTCTACGTCCTGCACGTCGGCATCGAGGCCGGGGTCGGCGGCTGGGAGCCCACGCACCTGGAGGCGGTCGGATACGGTGCCGGGGCCGCCGCGACCGCCACCTCCGGCTACTGGCTGATGATGACGGCAGGCCGCTTCCTGGCCGCCCCCCTCGCCCTGCGCCACTCACCCCGGACGATCATCACCGTGTCCTGCGCCGGCATGACGGTCTGGCTGCTGCTGGCCTCGGTGCCCGCGCTCGCCCCGTACGCCTACGCCGGAGTCGGCCTGTTCATCGCACCGATCTTCCCCACCGGCCTGCCCTGGCTGAACGCGGCCGCACCCCGGGCCCGACGGGCCGGAGCGCTCGTCATCGCCGCCTCCATGATCGGCGGAGTGGCGGCCGGCCCGGCGCTCGGCAAGGCCATCGAGTGGTCCGGCGTGCGCGCGGTCCCGCTGCTGCTCGGCGCGGTGTCCGCCCTGTGCCTGCTGGCCACGCTGTGGCTGATCCGCGCCACCCGCTCCCCCTCGCCCTCGCTGCCGCCCTCGCCCTCGCCGTAGCCGGGCCGCGGGCGACCGCCCCGCCGCCCCCCACCCCGGGCCGCCGCCCGACCCGTACCCCGGACCGTCCCCGCACCCCCCGTACACCCCGCCGAAGGGAAACAGCCTTGAGCACGCCCGCTCTGACCACGTCGTCCGACGGTTTCCTCCTGAACGGTGAACCGTTCCGGATCGTCTCCGGCGCGATGCACTACTTCCGCATCCACCCCGACCTGTGGGCCGACCGGCTGCGCAAGGCCCGGCTGATGGGCCTCAACACCGTGGAGACGTACGTCCCCTGGAACCTCCACCAGCCCGACCCCGACAGCCCGCTCGTCCTCGACGGGCTGCTCGACCTGCCCCGCTATCTGAGCCTCGCCCGCGCCGAGGGCCTGCACGTCCTGCTGCGCCCCGGCCCGTACATCTGCGCCGAGTGGGACGGCGGCGGCCTGCCCTCCTGGCTGACCTCGGACCCCGGCATCCGGCTGCGCTCCAGCGACCCCCGCTTCACCGACGCCCTCGACCGCTACCTCGACGTCCTGCTGCCCCCGCTGCTGCCCCACATGGCGGCCGACGGCGGCCCCGTCATCGCCGTCCAGGTCGAGAACGAGTACGGGGCGTACGGCGAGGACACCGCGTACCTCAAGCACGTCCACCAGGCGCTGCGCGCACGGGGTGTCGAGGAACTGCTGTTCACCTGTGACCAGGCGGGCTCCGGCCACCACCTGGCCGCCGGCAGCCTGCCCGGTGTGCTGTCCACCGCCACCTTCGGCGGGAAGATCGACGAGTCCCTGGCGGCGCTGCGGGCGCACATGCCCGAAGGGCCCCTGATGTGCTCGGAGTTCTGGATCGGCTGGTTCGACCACTGGGGCGAGGAGCACCACGTCCGGGACGCGGAGAGCGCCGCCGCCGACCTCGACAAGCTGCTGGCCGCCGGCGCCTCCGTCAACATCTACATGTTCCACGGCGGCACCAACTTCGGCTTCACCAACGGCGCCAACCACGACCAGTGCTACGCCCCGATCGTCACCTCCTACGACTACGACGCCGCCCTCACCGAGTCCGGCGACCCGGGCCCCAAGTACCACGCCTTCCGCGAGGTCATCGCCCGCCACGCGCCGGTCCCCGAGGAGTCGGCCCCGGCGCCCGCCCCCAAACTCACGGGCATCACCGTGGAGTTGGACCGCCGGGCGCTCCTGCTGCCGTACGCGACCGGCCTCGCCGCCGCGGCGGAGCGCACCGAACACCCGCCGACCATGGAGGAGCTGGGGCAGCGCTCCGGCTACGCCCTCTACCGCACCACCCTCCCCGAGGCGGGTGACGGCCTGCTGCACTTCGACGGCGGGGTCGGCGACCGCGCCCAGGTCTTCGTGGACGGCGCCCCCGTCGGCGTACTGGAACGCGAACGGCACGACGAGACCCTGCCCCTGCGCGTCCCGCGCGCCGGCGCCACCCTCGACGTCCTGGTCGAGAACATGGGCGGCGTCAACTACGGCCCCCGCATCGGCGCCGCCAAGGGCCTGCTCGGCCCGGTCACCTTCAACGGCACCGCCCTGCACGGCTGGGACACCCACCGGCTCCCGCTGGCGGACCTGGCCACGGTGCCCTTCGCCCCGGCCGAGGCGGCCCCGGTCACCGTCCCCGCCTTCCACCGCGGCACCTTCGAGGTCGACACCCCCGCCGACACCTTCCTCTCGCTGCCCGGCTGGACCAAGGGCCAGGCATGGATCAACGGCTTCCACCTCGGCCGCTACTGGAACCGGGGCCCCCAGCGCACGCTGTACGTCCCGGGTCCCGTCCTGCGCCCCGGCGCCAACGACCTGGTCCTGCTGGAACTCAACGCCACGACCAGTTCCCGGGCCGAGTTCACCGACGTCCCCGACCTGGGTCCGGTGAAGCCCTGATGGAGCGGCCGCTCCGCGTGCGCCTGCCACGGCTGGACGACCCACCGCTGCGCGGGCACCTGCCCTTCGCCGACGCGCCGGGCGTGCCCGACCCCGTCGAGGTCACCAGCCGCTGGCTGACGCGGGGCGGCCGCCCGTGGTTCCCCGTCTCGGGAGAGTTCCACTTCTCCCGCTATCCGGCGGGGGAGTGGGAGGAGGAGCTGCTGAAGATGAAGGCGGGCGGGGTCACGGCCGTCGCCGCCTACGTCATCTGGATCCACCACGAGGAGGTCGAGGGCCGCGTCCGTTTCGACGGCGACCGTGACCTGCGGCGCTTCGCGGAACTCTGCGCCCGCCACGGCCTGGACCTGATCCCCCGCATCGGCCCCTGGGTGCACGCCGAGGTCCGCAACGGGGGCCTGCCGGACTGGGTGCTCGCCCGCACCGACGCCCCCCGGACCGACGACCCGGCCTACCTCGGCCCGGTACGTGCCTGGTACGCGGCGATCGCCGGGCAGTTGCGCGGCCTGGACCGCTCCCACGGCGGTCCGGTCGTCGCCCTCCAGATCGAGAACGAGCTGTACGACCAGCCGGGCCATCTGCTGACGCTGAAGCGGACGGCCCAGGAGGCCGGTCTGTCGGCCCCTCTGTGGACGTCGACGGCCTGGGGCGGGGTGCGGCTGCCGCCCGACGAACTCCTGCCCCTGTACGGCGGTTACCCCGAGACCTTCTGGACCGAGGCGGACGGCGGCTGGCCCGACACCTGCCGCAAGCACTTCTTCTTCACCCACGAGCGTGACGACGAGGGCATCGGCGCGGACCTCCGCCCGACGAGGGAGCACGGCCGTGACGGGACGGAGCCGGCGGGCCGGTTCCCCTGGGCCACCTGCGAGCTGGGCGGCGGCATGGCGGTGGCCTATCACCGCCGGCCACACGTCGACGCCGCCGACGTCGGTGCCCTCGCCCTCACCAAGATCGGCTCCGGCTCGGTCTGGCAGGGCTACTACATGTTCCACGGCGGCACCAACCCGCCGGGCGACCGCACCTCCCTCCAGGAGTCCCACGCCACCGGCTACCCCAACGACCTCCCCGTCCTCACCTACGACTTCCAGGCCCCCCTCGGCGAGTACGGCCAGTACCGCGCGTCCTACGACGAACTCCGCCTCCAGCACCTGCTGCTGGCCGACTTCGGCCCCCTCCTCGCCCCGATGGCCTCCGCCCTGCCCGAGCGGCTGCCGACGGGCCAGGACGACCGGGAGACCCTGCGCTGGGCGGTCCGCGGCGACGACCGGTCGGGCTTCCTCTTCGTCAACAACCACCAGCCGCACGAGCCGTTGCCGGACCACCCGGGGACGACGTTCACGGTGGAGTTCCCGGACGGACCCGAGGGGGCGCTGTCCCTGCCGAGCGAACCGGTCACCATCCCCCGAGGGGCCTGTTTCTGCTGGCCGTTGCGGCTGGAGGTCGCCGGGCTGCGGCTGGACTGGGCCACCGCGCAGCCCGTCTGCACGGTCGACGACGGACGCGGCCGCACGATCCTGGTCCTGGCCGCGACCGACGCAGTCGCCCCCGAACTCGCCCTGGACCTCTGTACGGTGACCACCCTCTGCGTGCCGTCCGGCGAGGTCACGACGGTGGGCGGCCGTGTCCTGGTGACCGGACTGCGGCCGGGCACGGACGCCCTGGTCGAGGTCGACACCGCCGACGGCGGCCGGGCCGGCCTCCTGGTCCTGGACGCGGCCACGGCCCGCACCGTGTACCGGGGCCGGGCCTGGGGCGCCGACCGGCTCGTCCTGTGCGGGTCCGGCGGCGGGGTGGTCTTCGACACCCACGCGGACGAGGTACGCCTCCACGGCCCGGCCCCGGAACCGTCGTTCGCCGTGCTGCCCGCCCCCGAGCGGGCGCCGGTGGTGCCCGGGGCGGTGCTGCAGGAGACGGCCGACGGGGTCTTCGTCCGCTACACGGTGGTGCCGGACGACGACGGGCGGCGCGGCGAGCTGCCCCTCACGCTGATCCGGCCTCCGGGCGAGGCACCTCCGGTCACGACGGGTGTGCTGGGGCGGGCGAGCGTGCCGGCCGACGAGCACTTCGACACGGTGGCCGCCGAGTACGTCGTCGAACTGCCGGACGACGTGCCGCCCGGCACCCTGCTCCGCGTCCACTGGACCGGCGACGTGGCCCGCGCCCATGTGGGCGGCCGTCTCGTCGCCGACCAGTTCTACTCGGGCCGGGTCTGGGAGATCGGCCTCGACCGGCTGCCCTCCGGGCCGGTGCGGTCGCAGGGCCTGCGACTGCGGGTGCTGCCGCTGCCCGCGGGGGCGCCGGTGCACGTACCGGGCTGGACGGGCGAGCGCGCCATCCCGGCGGCGATCACCCGAGCGGAGTGCACGACCCGACGAACCTGGCCGCTCCGTCCCGGCTGACCTCGTGGGGTGCGTGGCCTGGTGCGGGCGGGTGGGGGCTTCTCGCGCGGTTCCCCGCGCCCCTCAAAGCACCAGCCCCTGCTTTTCAGGGGGCGGGGAACCGCGCGACCAGCCCTCCACCGGACCCGCGGCTGGGGGTCGAAGGGGCGCAGCCCCTGGAGGAGGGGGCGGGTAAGGGCGGCGGGGCGAGAATCCCGGCCCCACCACCCCGCACCTATCCTGTGCCCCACACAGAACACGACAGACCGGACCACCCCGGCCCCACTCTCAGACAGGAAGCAGCCGCATGCCCCGAAGCACCACGGACGGCACCGCGGCCGAACCCCCCACGGACCCCCGACCCACCCGCGGCCGCACCCGGAGCAGACGCAACTTCGCCGGCTCCCGCCCGGTGATGGACGACGTGGCCCGCCTCGCCGGCGTCTCCAAGCAGACCGTCTCCCGCGTCCTCAACGACCACCCGGCCGTCCGCACGGAGACCAGACAGGCCGTGCTGGAAGCCATGCGCACCCTCGGCTACCGCCCGAGCCGCAGCGCCCGCTCCCTGGCCAGCGGCCGCACCCGCATGCTCGGCGTGATCTCCTTCGACGCCGCCCGCTACGGCCCCGCCTCCACCCTGACCGCGATCAACACGGCCGCCCAGAAGGCCGGTTACCTCGTCAGCTCCATCGCCCTCGACACGGCGGACCGGAACACCGTCGTCGAGGCGGTCGACCGGCTGTCGGCCGAGGGCGCGGACGGCATCATCGCCATCGCCCCCCAGCGCCCGGTCGCCACCGCGCTCGCGCGAGCCCGCCCGGACACCCCGCTGGTGATGCTGGACAACGGCCTCGGCGACGGCACTCCGGTGGTCTCCTCGGACTTCACCGCGGGCGCCCGGCTGGCGACCGGGCACCTGCTGGACCTCGGCCACCCCACCGTCCGCCATATCGCGGGCCCCACGGGCTGGACCTCCGCCGACCGGCGCGCCGCAAGCTGGCGCGAGACCCTGACGAGGGCCGGGGCGCGCGTCCACGAGCCCCTGGTCGGGGACTGGAGCGCCGACTCCGGCTACGAGCTGGGCCGCCGGCTGGCGGGCGACCGGGACGTCACCGCCGTCTTCGTCTCCAACGACCAGATGGCGCTCGGCCTCCTGCGTGCCCTGCACGAGGCGGGACGCGGGGTCCCGGAGGACGTGAGTGTCGTCGGCTACGACGACATCCCGGAGGCGGCGCATCTGCTGCCGCCGCTGACGACGATCCGTACGGACTACTCCTCGATCGGCACGATGGCGCTGCGGCTGCTGCTGCGGCAGCTCGACGGCCCGGAGCCGACGGCGGACGCGCCGGAGCGGGACCCCGTCGTCCCTGTCGAGCTGATCGTCCGGGACAGCACGGCCGCGGCGAGGTAGCGCGCCCACGGGGGCGGCAGGGCCCCTGGCCCGGCCCCGTGCCCCCGGCCCGGCACAGGGCGCCGGGCCAGGGGCGAGGCGTGCCGGGGGCTCAGGGCTTCCGTGCGATCGCCCCGTACATCGCGATGTCCTCGTCGCGGATGTTCTCCTCGCCGGTGCCGTCCGGGTGCCACTTGTGGACCTGGACGATCCCGGGCTCGACGAGTTCGAGGCCGTCGAAGAACTCGTGGGCCTCGTCGATCGTGCGCAGCCGCATCGGCATGTCGCGGGCGGCGTACTCGCGGGCGACGCGCCCCACCTCCTCGGGGGCGAACTCGGCGGTGCCGATGGTCATCGCCAGGTAGCTGCCCGAGGGGAGCGGTTCGAGGAGACGGCGGACGATGCCGACCGCGTCGTCCTCGTCCAGCACGAAGTGGACGATCGCGATCACGGTGAGCGCGACCGGCTTGCTCAGGTCGAGGGTCTCCGCGAACTCGGCCGAGCCGAGCACGGTCTCCGGGTCCTGGAAGTCGGCCTCGATGTAGGCGGTCCTGCCCTCGGGAGTGCTGGCCAGCAGTCCCTGGGAGAGGGTGAGGACGATCGGGTCGTTGTCCACGTAGACGACCCGGGACTCGGGGGCCACCGACTGGGCTATCTCGTGGAGGTTGGGCGAGGTGGGGATGCCGGTCCCGATGTCGAGGAACTGGCGCATGCCCGCCTTCTCGGCGAGCCAGCGCACCGCGCGGTTCATCCAGTCGCGGTTGGCGCGCATGTGGACCGGCAGGGCCGGCCACTCGTGCGCCATCGCGTCACCGGCCTCCTTGTCGGCCGGGTAGTAGTCCTTGCCGCCGAGGATGTAGTCGTAGATACGCGCGGAGTGCGCGTGCTCGGTGTCGATCCGGTCGGCCGGCCATCCGTTGTCGGGCAACGCCGTCCCTCCCATCAGGTCGTGTCATACATGTGTACGGTCGGGCGGTGCCGGGGGTTCGGCGGACGAGGAACCCGCCGGCGAAACAGGTGGTGCGTCAACGAGGCGTGGCAGCAGGCAGGTCAGAGCAGGAAGTCGGCCTCGCCCGCCTTCACACCGGCCAGAAAACTGGTCATCTCACGGGGGGTGAACAGCAGCGCCGGCCCGTCCGGGTCGGTCGACTGGCGTACGGCGACCCGGCCGTCGGCGAGCTTCTTCACCTCCACACAGGCACCGCCGGCGTCGTCGCTCCAGGGCCGGTGCCAGTCCTGCTTGCCGAGTTCGCGGGCGGGCATGCCGTTGCGGACGTCGTCGTGTACTCCGTCGGGGTTGGGGTGGTGCACGTCAGAGCTCCTTGCGTAGCGCACCGAGGAGGGCCTCGGTCTTTCGGGCGGGCGCCGACTGCGCGCCCAACCGGTCCAGGGCCTCGCGGTAGACGACGACGTCGTCTCCCTTGTCGAGGTAGACGGCGCCCACCAGACCACTGAGGTAGACGATGTCCGGCAACTCCGGTGCCCTGAACCGGAAGAGGTGGAAAGCACCGGCTCGCATCGCCGGATGCGGGCCGTTGTGGAACGGCATGAGCTGGACCGTCACATGCGGCAGCCGGTTCAGCTCGATCAGATGGTCGATCTGGGCGCGCATCACCTCCGGGCCGCCGACCGGCCATCGGAGCACGGTCTCGTCCATCACCACCCACAGCCGGGGCGGCTGGGCACGGGTGAGGAGTTCCTGGCGCCGCATCCGCAGCGCCACCCGCCGCTCGGTGTCCTCGGTGGCGGCGTGCGGATTGCCGGCGCCGAGCAGGGCGCGGGCGTACTCCTCGGTCTGGAGCAGGCCGTGCACGAACTGCGCCTCGTAGGCGCGGATCTGGAGCGCCGCCTGTTCCAGGCTGAGGTAGGCCGCGAACCAGTCGGGCAGGACGTCGCGGTAGGTGTGCCACCATCCGCGCTTGTTGGCCTCCCGGACGGACTTCAGGAAGGTCTCGATCTCCTGCTGGTCCCGCACCCCGTAGATCTGGAGGAGCTTCTCCACGTCCGGGAGGCGCAGCCGGGCGACCTTGGCGGCCTCCAGGCGGCGGATCGTGGAATGGCTGACACCGATCGCCTCACCGGCCTGTTCGAACGTGAGCCCGGCGCGCGTGCGCAACTCCTCCAGCTGTCTGCCGAGGATCATGCGCAGGACGGAAGGGGCGCCGCCCCACTCGGTCTCCGCGGTCACGCCCACCACCCCCTCACGCCGAGCACTGAGGTCATGCCGAACTGCCTTACTGCTCTTGCGCACTTTCCTTCAAGGGTTGCGCGTTGTTGTGCGAGTCGCTTCGAGTGCGCAGTCTGACACGATCTTGGCTCGAACGGCGGCGACATGCGTCCCGCAAAATGCAAATTTCAACTTGCTGGTTGCGAGGTGTTGTTCGCGGATGCCACAGTGGACGTACCGTCACGGCTTCGGCGAACACCGGAGCTGCGCGGCCAGGTTGGGGGAGATGTGGCCGCAACTCAGCGCTGTTCGCCATGAGTTGCCCCAGCTCGCGGCGTACGGCGAGACGGCCGTGGCACCGGTGCCCCTCCGGTGCGAAGGGCCAACGAAAGGCTTACGGCGATGGCTCCGCCCACTCTCCCCCCCTCCACGGACCGGTTACTCCCCACCATGTACCCACCCCTTGGAACAGAGACGTACGAACCGCACCGCGCGGGCGTGTTCGGACTGCCCGCGGTGCCCGCGTCGGCGGGTGAGGCGCGCAGAACCGTGCGCGAGCTGCTCGGCGAGTGGGAGGTGCCCGCGGAGACGGCCGAGGACGTCCTTCTGATCACGTCCGAGCTGGTCACCAACGCCTTGACCCACACGGACAGCGAGTGGATCGTGTGCCGGCTGCAGTTCACCGGCCGTCGGCTCCGTATCGAGGTCGAGGACCAGAGCGGCGGTCCCACACAGCCGGCCCGGCGTCGCCCGGGCCCCGACGACCAGAACGGGCGTGGGCTCATGCTGGTCGGCATGCTCAGCAGCGACTGGGGGGTGCGCGACACCCCACAACGGTCCGGTCGTGTCGTCTGGGCAGAACTGCCGTCGGAGGGCCGGGAAACCCCCGAGCCCGCCCCTCCGACGGCTCCGCACGAGAACGAGGCTCTCCCCATGGCCGACCCGTCCTGGACCTAGGTCCCGCCCCGCGGCCGGGCCACGGCCCGGCCCGTGCGAGCCGGTGAGGGTGACCGGAATCCCGCTCCGGTCACCCGCCGGCCCGCCCGGACGTACGCTGCCTCCACAGTGAACCCCTCGCCGCTGGAGGCACGTTGCGCACCGAGTCCGAGATCGATGTCCTCGTGCTGGGCGGGGCGGGCGTCGACACCATCGTCTACGTCCCCGAGCTGCCGCTTCCGTTCGCCGACAGCCATCTGGTGCCGGCCATCGAGACCCGGGCCGGGCAGACCGGCGACTTCCTGGCGGTGGCCGCGCACGGTCTCGGCCTGCGGACCCACCACCTGGACCTCCTCGGCGACGATCACGAGGGCGACCTCGTCCGCGCGCTGCACCGGGACCGGGGCGTGCCGCTCACCGAGGGGCCCCTGCCCGGCGGCACCCGGCGCGCGGTGAACCTGGTCGGCCCGGACGGCCGCCGCTGCTCCCTGTACGACGGCAGCCGCAGCCAGGAGGTGGACGAACTGCCCCCGGACGCGGTCCGGGCCCTGGCCGGGGTCAGCCGGCACGTCCACGTCTCCATCAGTCAGCCGTGCGCGGCCTCCCTGCCCCTGCTGCGCGAGCTGGGCGTGCCCGTCTCGACCGACCTGCACGACTGGGACGGCTCCGACCCGTACCACGAGTCGTACGCCCACGCGGCCGACCTGGTCTTCCTCTCCGCCGCCCGGCTCACGGACCCGGAGCGGACCATGCGCCGGATCACCGAGCGGGGCCGTGCGCGGACGGTCGTCGCCACGGACGGGGCGCGGGGCGCCTACCACCTGGTCGACGGCGAACTGAGCCACGTCCCGTCGGCGACCCCGCCGTCACCGGTGGTGGACTCCAACGGCGCCGGGGACGCCTTCGCGGCGGGTTACCTCTTCGGCCGGCTCACCGGCGAACCGCCGTACCGCTGCGCCCTCTACGGGGCGATCGCGGGCGCCCACGCCTGTACCGTCCCCTCGACCCGCACCGACTCCATCAGCCGTGCGGACCTCCTCGCCCGGGCCGGGGAACCGGCCCTCTGAGCCCGGGCCCGGCCCGCCGGTCCACCGGCTCGCCGGTCCACCGGCTCGCCGACCGGTCCCGCGGGCCCGGCAGCTCAGCCCGGCCGGAGGCCCGCCGCGACCAGCCGGGCCTCCATCTTCCGGCGGGCCGCGCCGAGCACGGCCAGCAGGAGTTCCTTGCTGGACTGGCGCTGGCGGACGTCACAGAGGAGGACCGGGACGGTGGGTGCCAGGTCGAGGGCCTGGCGGACCTGCTCGGTGTCGGCCTCACGGCGGCCGTCGAAGCAGTTGACGCCGACCGCGAAGGGGATGGAGCGCGACTCGAAGAAGTCGACCGCGGCGAAGGAGGCGTCGAGCCGCCTGGTGTCGGCGAGGACCACGGCTCCGAGGGCGCCGCTGCACAGGTCGTCCCACATGAACCAGAAACGGTCCTGGCCGGGCGTACCGAAGAGATAGAGCACCAGTTCGGGGGAGACGGTGATGCGGCCGAAGTCCAGGGCGACGGTGGTCGACACCTTCCGCTCGACACCCCTGAGGTCGTCCACCCGCCGCCCCGCCGCGCTGATGTGCTCCTCGGTCGCCAGCGGGGTCACCTCGCTGACCGCGCCGACCATGGTGGTCTTGCCGACGCCGAAGCCACCCGCGATGAGGATCTTCAGGGCGGTGGGTACGACGGTCTCGGAGCTGACGGACACCATCCATCACCCTTTCGACGAGTTCCGGGCCCGGCCGCCGCGGCGGCTCACGCGTCCTGCACGTAGTCGGACGGGGTCTCCGCACGGGGCGCGGCGCTCAGGTACTTGCCGACCTGCTTGACCAGGGTGCCCATCTCGAACGCCATCATCCCGACGTCCACCTCCTCCGAGGCGATCGCGGCCAGCCGCGCGCCCCGGCCCGCGGCGGTGACGAAGAGGAACGCCCGCTCCATCTGGATGACCGTCTGCTGGACCTCGCCGCCGTGGAAGTGGCGGGCCACACCACGGGCCAGGCTGTGCATGCCGGAGCCGACCGCGGACAGGTGCTCGGCGTCGTCGAACCGGATGTCCTTGGACTTGCCGATGAGGAGGCCGTCGCCGGACAGCACGATGGCGCAGCGGATCTCGGGTATGCGCTCCACGAGGCCGTCCAGCAGCCAGTCCAGTTGGGGACCGGTTCGTTCCTGCTCTGTCATGTCGTGCGTGTTCCTCACGGTCGGTCGGCGCCGGTGTGGGCGCCGGTTCGTCGGGGCGCCGGGGGGAGCGCCCGTCAGGCGGCGTCGGGGCCGGGCCGTGGTGCCGGTCGGCCGTCGGTGCTGTCGGTGTCGTCCGGTCCGGCGAGCCGGGCGCGGTCCGAGCCGCGCCTGATCGCCACCATGGCGCGGGCCAGGGCGTCCGGGGAGAGGGTGTCGTCCGTGTCGTCGTGCGTTCCGGGGGCCTCGGCCGCGTCCTCGGCGGTCGTGGGCGCGGAAGAGGTGCTGCGGGGCCGGCGGGGCAGGCCCTGGAGGCGGTGCGGGGCGGCGGCCTCGGTGCGGGGCGTGTCACCGCTCATCGGGGCCGCCGTGTCGCGGTCGTGTCGCGCGTGGGGCCGATGCGGGGGAGGGGGCCTGGCATCTGCTTCCTCGTACGACAGCGAACGTCCGATGGCTGTGGGGGGCGCCGCGAACCGCTCGGCAGCCCTGTGCTCCGGCTGGCCGCACGGCGGCGGGTATCAGCGGGCGGACGGAACGGTATCAGGACACGAGCCCCGTCGTCAGCAATCTCCGGGCCGCAACTTGGCCTCCGGCACCGTCACTTGACGGCCCGTGCGGAGACCGCCCTGGCGGGCCCGGGGTCGTTCTGCGGAAGCATCGCTTCCGTGGGCTGCCCCGAATGGGTACTTGTCGACACGGCAGGGTCTCCGAATCGCCACGGTCCGGCCACATTCGTCGCTTGCGGATGTGGCTTGAAATCTGTGTAACCTTGATCAAACCTGCCCGGACGGCGTGTCAGTTTGGTATTTGGGGGTGCACAGCGCCGAGGGAAGCCCTGTCTGAGCGGGTGTGCCTGGTGGTCCGACCGATGTCTGCCCGGAGTCGGGTCAGGGTGACTGTGCAAGTTCGGCTTGGAAAGTATCAAAATGTGGACAACACCCCTTCTCCTTCCCACATTTACGTTCAGATTTCAACTGCCAATTTTTCGGCCAAACCCTCTTAACGATCTTGGCGTTAGAGGTTGATTTGTAGACCATGTTGCAGGTCGGCCCGTCTTCCCACCGGAACCACGGCTGACGCACAGCCACCGCGTCGCCCCCGGGCGCGGGGTAACGCTCAGAAGGGCTCGGCGTGGAACACGTCTTCACAACCCAGGACCACGAGGATCTACGGCAGCGGGTACGCGAGTTCGCCGAACACGTGGTGCGGCCGCTGATACCCGAGATGGAAGCCTCCCGCACCGC
Source organism: Streptomyces sp. NPDC041108 (assembly GCF_055592645.1). Taxonomy (NCBI): domain Bacteria; kingdom Bacillati; phylum Actinomycetota; class Actinomycetes; order Kitasatosporales; family Streptomycetaceae; genus Streptomyces; species Streptomyces sp. NPDC041108. The sequence continues at coordinate 332,481 of NZ_JBVIYK010000001.1, forward strand.
ACTGGTGGGGCTCTCCCGGCAGATCGCCCGACAGGGCTGGATCGGCGCCACGATCGACCCGGTCCACGGAGGCATGGGCGCGGGCCACCTCGCCAAGACCGTCATCATCGAGGAACTGTCCCGTGTCAGCGGCGCGATGGGGGCCATGGTCCAGGCGTCCCAGCTGGGAGTCGCCAAGATCGTCCACTTCGGCGACGACAGCCAGAAGAGCCACTGGCTGCCGAGGATCGCCGCCGGAGAGGTGCTGCCGACCATCGCGGTCACCGAGCCGGGGTCGGGGGGCCATGTGGCCGGCATGGAGAGCAGCGCGGTCCGGGACGGCGACGACTACATCCTCAACGGCCGCAAGATCTTCGTCGGCAACAGCCATGTGGGCGATGTGCACGGCGTCGTGGTCCGTACCGGTCCGGGCTCCGGGGGCATGACGGCGTTCCTCGTCGAGTCCGACCGGCCGGGCTTCTCCCTCGCCGAGCAGGTGCCCTCCATGGGGCTGCACGGGTTCAGCTTCGGAGAGCTGGTCTTCGACAACTGCCGGGTTCCGGCCGCCAACCGGCTCGGTGAGGAGGGCGAGGGGCTGGCCGTCGCCTACTCCTCCTCCGTCCTCTACGGCCGCCTCAACCTGACGGCGGTGTCGCTCGGCATCCACCAGGCGGTGTTCGAGGAGACCGCGCGGTACTGCGCCGAGACACAGCGCTACGGAAAGCCGCTCGGGCATCTGCCCAACATCAAGATCGAGCTGGGGCGGATGCTGCAACGCCTCACCCTCGCGCGGCAGAGCGCCTACCTCGCCGCGCATCTGCTGGACCAGGGGCGGCCCTGCGACATCGAGCTGATGTCCGCGAAGCTCTTCAACGTCGAGTCGTCCATCGAGTCCGCCCAGGCGGCCGTCAAGATACACGCGGCCTGCGGTCTGTTCACCGACCGCCCGGTGGAGCGCTACCTGCGCGACGCCTTCCACATCTACGCCCCCGCCGGCACGTCGGAGATCCAGGGGCTGCGACTCGGCGAGTTCGCACTGGGTGAGAACAAGGGCCAGTGGTCCGAACGCCTCGCCGACCTCGTCCGCACCCCCCAGCCCGAACCGCGGGAGCAGGAACCGACCCCGGTCGGCGAACTGGTCTGAACCCGCCGGCGACGCGCACCCGAGGGCCCACGGGGGAGCCCTCGCACCTCACGGCCGGGCGGCGGTGACAGGGGATCCCGTCGGGCTCGGGGGTGCGGCCGCGGTCTCCGACGCCGTCCGTTCGCCGAGGTCCGGCCGAGCTGCCGGCCGTACGGGATGCGCCCGTACCCGTCCGTGTCCCGATCACATCCGGATCGCGTGCCGACCGCGTCCCGGACGCGGAGAAACCGCGGACACGGTGTCGTGTCCGCGGCCTTCGTGCGTGTGGGGGGCGGGTGCTCGCCGGTCCGGTTGTTCTCGACCCGGGGGACCGGTGGCGTACGTCGGGCTCAGCGGCCCGAGGCGATGGCGTGGATCTGGTCGGACATCTCCTGGGCCATGTGCTTGATGATCTCCAGCCGCTGCCGGCCCCAGGTGCGGGAGTCGGTGTCGACGACGCAGATCGTGCCGAGGTTCATCCCCGCCAGTGTGTCGACCAGCGGCGCGCCCATGTAGGAGCGGATGCCGATCTCGTCCACGACCGGGTTGCCCGCGAACCGCGGGTAGTCGCAGACGTCGTCGAGCACCAGCGCCGCGGTCCGCTTGACGGTGTGCGGGCAGAAGCCGTGGTCCAGGCGCATCTCCCGGCTCATCGAGCTCTCGCTCACCAGCCCCTGCGCGATGTTCACGGGCCCGGCGTCCGGGGTGTAGAGCCCGGCGAAGAACTGGCGCTTGTCGTCCACGAAGTTGACCATCGCGTACGGCGCGTCCAGCTCCAGCGCCAGCCGGCGCGCGAACGCGTCGAACTCGGCCCGGGGGGTGTTGGCGAGCCCCAGCTGGGCGAGCCGGGCGGCACGTTGCGGGCCGCCCGGATCCTCGGGGGTGAGGAGCAGGCGGTCGAGCGGCGGCTCATAGGAGGAATAGGGGCTGTTCATCGGAACTCCGTTCGCGGTAGGCCGAGTTGGAGAAGTATCAACGGAGCACGGGTGGCTCGTACGTCGCCACACCGGGTGTCATGCCGAGCAGGTGCTGCACGAGTTCGACGAGCACACCCGTGCCGGAGCTGCAGTGCCGGGCGTCGCAGAACACGATCGGCGCGTTGGACTTCAGGCCGATGGCGTCACGCACCTCCTCGACGGAGTACTGGTACGCCCCGTCGAACTCGTTCACCCCCACCACGAACGGGATCCCGCGCACCTCGAAGAAGTCCACCGCGGGGAAGCACGCGTCGAGCCGGCGGGTGTCGGCGAGCACCACCGCGCCCAGCGCCCCGTCGGACAGCTCGTCCCACATGAACCAGAACCGTTCCTGCCCGGGGGTGCCGAACAGGTACAGGACGTGCTCCGAGTCGAGGGTGATCCGGCCGAAGTCCATGGCCACGGTGGTGGTGTACTTCTCCTCCACCCCGTCGAGACTGTCGGTGCGGACGCTGGCCGTGGTGATGACCTCCTCGGTGCTCAGCGGAGCGATCTCGCTGACCGCCCCCACGAAGGTCGTCTTGCCCACCCCGAACCCTCCCGCCACGAGGATCTTCAGGGCGGTCGGGAAGGGGTCAGAGCCGTGCGCGTAGGCCATTGAGCACCGCCTCCAAAACATTTCGGTTGGCGGCGGAGGCCGCCTCGACCGCACGGGGCGCCCGTGCGGTGAGCGCCTCGTGCTGCACCAGGTCGGACAACAGGACTTTGGTGACGGCGATCGGGAGGTTCATCCGCGCGGCCACCTCGACCACCGGCACCGGCCTGAGACACAGGCCGAGCACCAGGTCGTGGTCGGGGCCGAGGTCGGCGGTCGGCCGGACTCCGGTGGCCATCACCAGGGTGAGCAGGTCGAACGACGTCGAGGGTCGAGTGCGCCCGTTGCTGACGGTGAAGGGCCGGACTAAGCGTCCGGCCTCCTCGTCCAGGAACAGCTCGTCCGTCATCACGTCACATCCCCGCGCCGGACGGCGCGTTGGGGCGACGGGCCGGTGTGGCGAGGAACGGCTGCACGGCCCGGATCAGCATGCCCATCTCGTAGCCGAGCGTCTCGGTGTGCGTCGTCGCGTCCGCGGTGACCGCCAGCACGGCGCCGTGGCCCGCCGAGGCCACGATGAGGATGCCGTTGTGCAGTTCCACGATGACCTGCCGGACGGTGCCGCCGTTGCCCAGCACCCTGTCGTGACCGAAGGAACGGCCCAGGGAGTTGAGCCCGGAGGCTATCGCGGCCAGCCGGTCGGCGTCGTCGGTGCTCAGATCCACATGTGCCTTGCTCAAGCCGTCGGACGACAGCAACAGGACCTGCCGGGTGCCGGGGACGGTCTTCTTGAGGTTGTCCAGCAGCCAGTCGATGTTCTGTCCGGTGGGGTGGCTATCGCTCACCATGGTGGGGTTCTTCTCCTTGCGGTCGGGGCGGGGCCCAGCGCGCGTCGTCGACGGGGATCGCGTCGGAGGTCGCGCCGGCGAGACCGAAGCCTCGGTTGATACCGGCCAGGAGGCCGGGACTGAAGTTGAGGTCCTGCTCGTGGGTCTCGGGGCGCGCGGGAGGTCCCTGGCGCAGCTCGGGCGCCAGGTGCTCCATCGCCCGGCGCTTGGGCAGGACCGGCCGGGCGGACCCACCGGAGGCCGGACCCTCGTAGCCGGGCGAGGGCCGGTACTCGGACCGTGTGCCGGAGACGGGCTGCGACCGCTCGTGCCGGGCCGCGGCCGGCGGAGGCCCGGGGGCGGCCGACCGCTGCGGCACACCGGCCGGGGGACCGGCGTGGGCGTGGGCCGGGGGACCCCCGTGCGACGGTACGGCGCCGGGCGGCGTCGCGTGGGACCTGGCCTCCCAGGCGGGCGCGGACGCCTGCAAGGGGTGCGGTGCGGCCGGGTGCGCCTGCACCGGGTGGGGTGCGGCCGGGTGCGCCTGGACCGGGTGGGGTGCGGCCGGGTGCGCCTGCACCGGATGAGGTGCGGCGGGGCGTGCCTGGACCGGTGGCTGCTGAACGGGCGCCTGGGCGGGGGCGTGCCCCTCCTCCTCGCCCAGCAGCCCCTGCGGGAGCACCAGGACGGCCTGGACGCCGCCGTAGATGTTGCCCTGCAGCTGGACCGCGATGCCGTGCCTGCGGGCCAGCGACGAGACCACGAACAGTCCGATGCGGCCGTCGGCGAGCAGTTTGGCGACGTCGATGCGGGCCGGGTCCGCGAGCAGCGTGTTGATCCGGTCCTGGTCCTCCTGGGGGATGCCGAGGCCGCGGTCCTCGACCTCGATGGCGATGCCGGCGGTCACCCGGCGGGAGCGCAGGAGGATCTGGGTGTCCGGGTGGGAGAACATGGTGGCGTTCTCGACCAGCTCGGCCAGCAGATGGATGACGTCGGCGACCGCGTGGCCGCGCAGGGTGCCCTCGATGGGCGGCACCAGCTTGACGCGGGAGTACTGCTCGACCTCCGCGATGGAGGACCGCAGCACCTCGGTCAGCGTCACCGGGTTGGTCCACTGGCGACGGGAGATCGCCCCGCCGAGCACCGCGAGGTTCTCGGCGTGCCTGCGTATTCGGGTGGCGAGGTGGTCGATGCCGAAGATGCGCCGGAGCAGGTCCGGATCCTCGACCTGGTTCTCCAGGTCGTCCAGTTCACGGATGGTGCGGTGGACCAGCGACTGCAGCCGGCGGGCCAGGTTGACGAAGACCTCGACCTTGTCGCTGTTGTCGTCGGAGGCGGCCTGGAAGTGGCTCGCCGCCCAGACGAGGGCCTCCCGCGCCCGGTGCTGAGCCTCCGTGACCTCGTACTCCAGCTTCTGGTACGGGTCTTCGGCGCGCGACGCCTGGTAGGCGAACCCGCGCGAGAGCAGGGGCTCGCCGCGCTTGAGCCGGGTCAGGTCCTCTTCGAGGGCCCAGTTGCCGGTCGTGATGGTCTGCCGCAGCGACTCGGCGCGCTTCGCGTCGGACCTGGCCCGTGACCTGGCCGCCCGCACGGCACCGGCCAGGCACCCGCACCCGAGGACCGCGCCGCCCGCCAGCACACCCCAGGTGGTGCCGTCGGCCGTGCCCTCCTGCAGTCGCAGGACCGTGCCGGTGACGGCGGTGGATATGCCGGCCATGACAGCGGCGGGCAGCACGGCGAGGCGGGTCAACCGTGGCTGGACCGCCGAGGAGTTCGCGGAATCCGACGCCCCGGACTTTCCGGCCCGGTGACGGGACGGGGGAGCCGTCGCGTCCGGCCGACCGCGTTCCGGGGTCGCTGCGAAGGGCGGGGGTTCAGGCATCGGAGTCCTCTCGATCAGCCAGTACGCGACAGAGTAGCGAAGAACGTCAACCAGCTGACCAGCGGTCCTGGACGCTCGGGGGAGGTCTGTCACCTGAGATGCCGTCAGTGACGGCAAGGGTCTGTGACGCCTTTCTACCGTCAATTCACGAGGCGGCGCCGCAGGAGTTCTTCACACCCCGGCCACGGTCCCCGGCAGTCTGTGAAAGACGGCCGCCGGGCGGCTGGTCACCTGCGGGTTCCTTGTCCCGCGGGGGTCGCCGGGAGTGCGCGCGGCGCACAGTTCACGCCATTCGGCCGCAATGCTGTCTCGTGTCAACTTTCGCCGTGGCATGCGGAATCGGGTGCGGAACGGGCTCGGTCGCACAAGGCGCGCACCGCGTACCCGAGGAACATTCACACCAGGAGGCCCGGAAAACCAGGGAGATCGCGACTTGGGTATGCTTTTACTAAGCTTTAGACTTCAATCGAACGACGGGGCCGGGCCGGTGTGGCAGCCTGATCGGGAAAGGGCCGCGCCGCATGTTTTTCGCCGAACTCTAGGGACTTCCGTCGCAGTTGGGCTGACGTATGCTCTGACGCATCTCCCGCGGGCTCACGTCGTAGCGTCGGCGGAAAGCCGTGCTGAGGGCGCTGGCGGACGAGAATCCGGCGGCGTAGGCGAGATCCGTGATCGTCATGTGCTCGCACTCCGCGCACAGCAGCCGGTCCCGGACCAGGCGCAGCCGCTCCTCGCGGATCAGCTCCCGGGGCGTGGTCCCCGCCTTCTGCAGGGCCAGCTGGACCTGGCGCAGCGACCAGCCGAGGGCGCGCGCCACCGCCGTACCCGTGAGGTTCGGGTCGGCCACGTGGTCGCGCACGTATCGGCGGACGAGGGCCTCCACCTCACCCAGCTGTCCGGGGGCGTCGGGGCGGTCGTCGTCGGCGGCGAGCATGCACACCAGCTCCACCACCCGGTCCGAGACGGCGTCGAACTCCGCGTCGGACAGGTGCTCCCGCTCCTCGTGCAGTCCGGTCAGCATCGAGCCGACGATCCGGCCGAGGCCCCTCGTGAGGTCCAGGCCGCTGGCCACCGGCGACCGGGTGTTGAGCCGCCCGTCCACCTCACGGGCCGGGATCGTGAGGATGAACGCGTCGATGGCGTCGCTCTGGAGACACTGGAAGGGCGCCGCGAAGGTGATCAGCGCAGCCGTGCCCGGGGTCAGCCGGGCCTCGCCGCCGTCCTGCCGCAGGACGATCTCGCCGTTCATGGGCAGCAGCAGCCGGTAGTCCTCGTCCGGCTCCCGGCGGATCTGGCGCATCGTGCGGGTGTACTCGATCTCGTCGGACCGGTACTTCACCAACTGGTACGTGTCGGTGCGCTGGCGGACGGTCTCGCCGCGGAAGTCGTCGGACCGGGCGTAACCGAAGCCCATCCGGGACTGGTACGAGCCGATCCGTTCGGTCCAGAAGTCGGCACGCTCACGCGGGTTCACCTCCTCGGTGGTCAGCGCCTCGACGCTGTAACTTCCCGCGGGCAACGCCGCTCCTCCCTGGTGCCGGCCCCGAACGCCTGCCTGTGGTCCTTTACGGATTCCGGCGGGAAAATCTTCAATCCACGAGTGATCAGAGGTAGTTACCGACCGGTCGAACCCGGAAGGCACCCTAGCGTGGCAAGCGGTTGCCGTGCCGTGGGCCGACGGTGGCCGAACATGCCGACGGAAGAGTCACGGCTTCTCTCGGGCCCGTTGCGGCACTCGTGCGCCCCGTGAAAACTTCCCTGCGCGTCACGGAAAGTACCCGCGCGGCCCCGCCGCTAGCGTCGGGCGCTCCGTCAACTCCCGTCCGCCGTCCCGCATCCGCCGGCCGACGCAGGGGACTTGAGGACGTAAGGACTCGTACTTCATGACCGAACCGATACCGCAGGCGGTGACCTGGTCGCTCGCGGCCGCCCTCCTCGCCGCCGCCGTGCTCCTGCTGCGCCAGTGGGGGATCGCCCGGCGGCAGCGCCGAAGGAACGCCGCCCTGGCCGAGGACCTGCGGGCCCGGGAGGAGGAACTGCGTCATCTGGTCACGGTCCGCCTGCCGGCCCTCGCCGACGCCGCCGGCGGGGCCGTCCCCGCCGTCGGACCGCTCGACCCGCGGCTGGCCGACACGGAGTTCGGCAAGAGCCTCGACGAGGTGCTGAACCGCTTCACCGGGACCGTCGAGCACGCGCGCACGCGTGCGGACCGGTCGGCCAAGGCCGCCCTCAAGGCGTCCATGCGTGCGATCCAGGCCCTCGCCAACGAGCAGCAGGTCTCCATCTCCGAGATGCAGGACCGGCACGATGACCCCGACGTGCTGCGCGACCTCCTCGAAGTCGACCACACCAACGCCCAGTTCGGCCGGCGCGCCCAGGCCATCGCCGTCCTCTGCGGCTCCTGGCCGGGACGGCAGCGCGCCACTTCCCCACTCGTGGAGGTCGTCCGGGGCGCCACCTCGCGCATCCGCGACTACCGGCGCGTCCGCGTCCACGGCCAGGCCGGCATCGCCGTGGTGAGCCGTGCCGTCGAACCCGTCGTCCTCGCCGTCGCCGAACTGCTCGACAACGCCGCCCGCCACTCGCAGCCCGGCACCACGGTCGAGGTCGACGTCCAGCACGTGCACAACGGCGCGTGCGTCGTCATCGACGACGCGGGCGTCGGCATGGACGCCCACGCCGTGGCACGCGCCACCCGGCTGCTCGGCGGCCACGGCGAGGTGGACGTCACCCGCCTCGGCGACCCGCCCCAGTTCGGCTTCGCCGTCATCGGGATGCTCGCCCGGCGCTACGGGTTCACCGTCTCCGTGGACACCCGCTCCCCGTACGGCGGCGTCCGCGCCGTCGCCCTCCTGCCCACCGCGCTGCTCACCCAGCCGGAGCCCGCCGCCCCGGAGCCGGCGGCCGGCCCGGCACCCGCGGCGGCGACACCCGTGACCGGGTCCGCCGCCCGGCCGGCCCCCGCCGGGAACGGCGCCCCCGAGGACACCACCGCGGGCGGGCTGCCCAGACGCCGCCGGCGCACCCCCGGGACCACGGCCGCCCCCGAGCCGCGGCCGGAGCCCGCCGCCGAGGAGAAACCCGGCCGCTCACCCGAGGACAACGCCCGCATCATGGGCGCCTTCGCCCGAGGCACCCGCTTCGGCCGGGCGGCGGGACGCATCCTCGACGAGGACGAGTACGTCCCCGACACCGCCGCCGGCACCGGGCGGACCGCCCCCCACGACGACGAAGGGACCCCCCACGCATGATCGAGCCCACGAGGAACGAGCTGGGCTGGATGCTCGACGACGTGCTGAAGGTGCCCGAGGCCCGCCACGCCGTCCTGCTCTCCGCCGACGGCATGCTCCGCGCCCATTCCGCCGACATCGACCGCGACGACGCCGAGCGGCTCGCGGCCGGACTCTCCGGACTGCAGTCGATCAGCCGCAGCACCGCCGAGTTCTGCGGCCCGTCGGAGAGCCCCTGGCGCCAGACCCTGATCGAGTTCGGCCACGGCTACGTCTTCCTCGTCGCGGCCGGCGAGGGCGCCTACCTCGCGGTGTCCACCGGCGACGAGGTCGACATGGAGTCGGTGACGTACCGCATGCACAAGCTCGTCGACCGGCTCGGCAAGGAGCTGTCCAGCCCGGCGAGGACGGACACGGGAAGCAGGGCATGACACCCCGCCGCCGGCCCGCGGGACGTCTGGTGCGGTCCTACGTCGTCACCGGCGGCCGTTCCCACCCGACCCGCAACACCCTCGACCTGGTCACCCTGCTGATCGCCACCGGCGACCTGCCGCTGTCCGGTCTCACCCCGGAGGCGCGCCGGGTCACGGAGCTGTGCCGGCCCGGCGCCCTCTCCCTCGCCGAGGTCGCCGGCCGGCTGTCGCTGCCGGTCAGCGTGACCAAGGTGCTGGTCGCCGACCTCATGGACAGCGGCCACCTCGTCACCCGCGCCCCGGTCCCGGCCGCCCGGCCGTCCGACGCCAGAATCCTCCAGGAGGTCCTCGATGGGCTCCGCGCCCGCCTCTGACGACGTCCACCTGCGGCCCACGGTACGGACGGCGGCCAAACTGCTCGTCGCCGGTCACTTCGCGGTCGGCAAGACCACGTTCGTCGGCACCCTCTCCGAGATCCGGCCGCTGCGCACCGAGGAGGTGCTGACCGAGGCCGGCGCCCTGGTCGACGACCTGGCCGGCACCCGTGACAAGACCACCACGACGGTCGCCATGGACTTCGGCCGGCTCACCCTCGACGACTCCCTGGTGCTCTACCTGTTCGGCGCACCCGGACAGCAGCGCTTCACCCGGCTCTGGCGGGACATGACCCGTGGCGCGCTCGGCGCGCTCGTTCTCGCCGACACCCGGCGGCTGTCCCACTCCTTCGACGTGATGGGCGTCCTGGAGGACATCGGCCTGCCGTACGCGGTCGCCGTCAACGACTTCGGCGGCGCTCCCGTGCACGGGCTGGACGAGGTGCGCGAGGCGCTCGACCTGCTCGACGAGACCCCGCTGGTGCGCTGCGACGCCCGCGACCCGGACTCCTCCACCCGGGCCCTGATCGCGCTCGTCGAGTATCTGCTGAGCGGCGAGACCGAGACCGAACCGGAGCCCGCGTGACCTCCACACCCCCGGCCGGGCCGCCCCCGGGCTGCCCGGCCCACCAGCCCATGTACGGGCCGGAGTTCGGCGCCGACCCGGCCGCGTTCTACCGGCGGGCGCGTGCGCACGGCCCCACCGCTCCCGTCGAGCTGGCCCCCGGTGTCCGGGCCACCCTCGTCACCTCCTACGAGGCCGCGCTGCACGTGCTGCGCGGCACGGAGACCTTCGCCAAGGACGCGCGCCGCTGGAACGACCTCGACGACGGCACGGTCCCCCCGGACAGCCCCGTCGTCCCGATGATGATGTACCGGCCCAACGCCCTGTTCTCCGACGGCGAGGAGCACCGGCGGCTGCGCGGCGCCATCACCGACAGCCTCGCCCGGGTCGAGCCCCACACCCTGCGCGGCTACGTCGAGCGCAGCGCCGACACCCTCATCGACCGGGTGGCGCCGACCGGCGGTGCGGACCTCCTCGGCGAATACGCCCAGGTGCTGCCCCTGCTCGTCTTCAACCACCTCTTCGGCTGCCCCGCCGAGCTGGGGGTCAAGCTGGTCGAGGGCATGTCCGCCGTCTTCGACGGGGTCGACGCCGAGCGCGCCGACGCGCTGCTCACCGCCACGCTCTTCGAGCTGGTCACGCTCAAGCGGAAGCGGCCCGGGCCGGACGTGACCTCGTGGCTCACCCTGCACCCCGCGAAGCTCACCGACGAGGAGATGATCCACACCCTCGTCGTCCTCATGGGCGCGGGCACCGAACCGCAGCAGAACCTCATCGCCAACGCCCTGCGCCTGCTGCTCTCCGACGACCGCTTCGCCGGGGAGCTGTCCGGCGGCAGCCTCCCCGTCGAGGACGCCCTCGACGAGGTGCTGTGGACCGACCCGCCGATGGCCAACTACGCCGTGCACTACCCGAAGCGGGACGTGCTCTACGAGGGCGCGCTGCTGCGGGCGGGCGACCCGGTCGTCGTCTCGCTGGCGGCCGCCAACACCGACCCGGCCCTCAGCACCGATCAGCGGACGGGCAACCGGGCCCATCTGGCATGGAGCGCCGGTCCGCACAACTGCCCCGCCCGGAGCGAGGCCCGGCTGATCGCTTCGGTGGCGGTCGAGAAGCTCCTCGACCGCCTGCCGGACATCGAACTCGCCGTAACCGCAGAGGAGTTGGAGTGGCGCCCCGGTCCCTTCCACCGGGCCCTGGCCGCACTGCCCGTGACGTTCCCGCCCGCACCGGCCCTCGCCGCTCCCGCCCCCGCCCGTCCGGCACCGGAGCCACCCGCCCCCGGCCCGCGCCCGCCGGAGCCCGCCCGCCCGACGAGCGGCCGGACCCGGCTGCTGTCCTGGTGGCGAGGCGAGCGGCCCGGCCGGGCATGACGGCCGCGGACGGCACGCCCCCCGGCGGTCGTGCGGGCCTTGCCCGTCAGCCCCTGCGCACCGGCAGCCGGCGGTGGCCGTTGGAGATGAACGACTCCACGTGGCCCAACTCCTCCTCCGAGGCGGCCAGTTCGAGATCCGGGAAGCGTGCGAAGAGGGCCGGGAGCGCGATGCGGGCCTCCATGCGGCCGAGCGGGGCGCCCAGGCAGTGGTGCACGCCGTGGCCGAAAGCGAGGTGTTCCTTGTCGGCGCGGGTGACGTCGAAGACGTCGGCGTCCTTCCCGTGGCGCTCGGGGTCGCGCCCGGCGGCCGCGTAGGCGGCCAGGATCGGGTCGCCCTTGGCGATCACCACCCCCGAGGGGCCCCCGAACTCGCCGAGGTCGAGGTCCTCCACGGCGTAGCGCAACGGCAGGCTCGCCACCGGCGCCTCCACCCGCAGCGTCTCCTCGATCACGTCGTCCCAGGTCGCGCGGGACTCCCGGACATGGGCCAGCTGTTCGGGGTGGGCCAGCAGGGAGTGCACGGCGCGGTCGAGGAGGTTGACCGTGGTCTCGTGCCCGGCGCTGACCACCAGCACCAGGGTGTCCAGGAGTTCCTGCTCGCTGAGCCGGGTGTCGTCCTCGTCCCGGGCGGCGATCAGCCCGCTGGTGAGGTCGTCGCCCGGCGACTCCCGCTTGGCGGCGACGAGTTCGCCCAGCACGCCGTACATCCGCTCGTACGCGGCGGTCATCTCGCCCGGCTCGGCGGAGGTGTCGAACAGCTTGTCCACCAGCTCCTTGAGCACCAGCCCCTTCTCCTCGGGGAGCCCGAACAGCTCGCTGATCACCTGGATCGGCAGCGGGTAGCAGAACTCCTTCCGCAGATCGACCGCCGCGCCGCGCCCGAAGCCCTCCTCGACACGGTCGAGCAGTTCCTCGGTGATCTCCTCGATACGCGGCCGCAGTGCGGCCGTCCGCCGTGCCGTGAGCGCCTTGGACACCAGGATCCGCAGCCGCCTGTGGTCGCCGCCGTACGCGGTGAACATGTTCTGCACGGCGACCCAGGCGAACAGGGGCCACTCCGGGGTGATCTCGCCGGCGGCCAGCCTCGGCCAGTGCTGCCGCGCGTCCTTCGACACCCGGGGGTCGGCCAGCAGCCGCTTGAGCAGATCGGGGCCGCTCACCGCCCAGGCCTCGACATCGTGCGGCCCCGGGAGCAGGACCCGGGTCGCCGGGCCCCGTTCGCGGATCCGGGCGGCCTCACCGTGGATGTCACGGCCGGTCGGGTCGATCACCAGGGGGCTGGGGTGGCCCATGAGGGGTCCTCCTGCGGTCTAAAGGAGTCCAACAGCGCAACGTACGAGCCCGGTCACGCTACGGTTCCACGGCCCCGCCCGGCGAGATCCCGCACCATGCGCTGCGTACGACGGCAACTTCCCTGCGCGTGCCCGCAAGTCGTGTGCGGCGCCCGCTCCTAGGATCGGGCGCACCCCCCATGAAGAGCCGGTGAGTGCCATGACTGTCAGCAGGGTCCCACGCTGGTTGTGTTCGTACAGCCGTGAGGTACGTACCGTGCCGGCCGGCCGCTGGTGGTCCGCCGTGCGGGTGCCGGCCGCCCTCGGCGCCCTCGTGCTGGAGCTGCTCGGGGACGAGACGGGCGCCGTCATCAAGGACGGCTACGGCGGCATCATGTACTGGCTGGTCCCGCCGGGCGACGCCTCGGGCTGGCAGCTGCCCGGCGTGCAGGTCCTCGGCCGCGGCAGCCATGTGGCCGTCCCGCCGCCGGGCCGTACCTCGGGCCCCGGTCTCTACTGGCGCGTCCCGCTCTCCCACGACAGCTACTGGACGGACACCGCACGCCTGCGCGCGGCCCTGACCGAGGTGACGGCGACATCCACTCCCTGAACGCCGAACCCCGCGCCCTTCGAGGGCGCGGGGTTCGGCGCAGGTGACCACGACGGGCCGGCGGACGCCGTGCCGGCCGTGACTACCCGACCTCCGCGGCGTGCTTCTCCGGCTGCTTGGCGGAGCGCTTGCGCCGGGGTTCCTGGTCCGGCAGCCAGCCGAAGGCCATCGTGCTGCCCACGGCCCCCATCAGCAGACCCACCACGAAGCCGCCGATGTTGGACGTGAGCCAGGTGCCCAGGGAGAGCATGATCCCGAGAATGGAGTAGAACAGCCGCTGAGTGGGGTTGAAGAGGATCAGCAACCCGCACACGATCATCAGCGAGGGCAGCAGGTAACCCGCCAGACCCTGCATCCCGATCTTCAGGATGACCGGCAGCGGTGCCTTCATGGTCAGCAGGATCTCGGCGCCGCCCAGCGTGAGCAACACACCACCGGCGAACGGCCGGTGCCCCCTCCATTCCCGGTATCGGCTCACTTCGGGCAGCCCCCGCTCGTGAAGTTCATGTGCAGGTCGGGGAGCTTGAAGACGGCCGCGGTGGCGGCGTAGTTGTGCTGGTACAGGTCGGTGATGGTGACCGAGTCGGCCTGCTGGCCATAGACACCTTCGGGACCCTGCTTGTCGACCTTGTCGAACGTGCTGGAGTCCCGGCCGATCTCGATGTTGTTGAACGAGGCGTCACCCGAGATGTCGTCGGAGTCGATCGCCAGGTTCTTCACGCTCACCGGCGTGCCCTTGTTGCCGGCAGTGAGGACGAGCTGGATGCCGCCGAGGTCGACGCTCTGGCACAGGTTCGTCAGCTTGCCGTTCTTCACGACCGAGGTCACGACCAGCACCTGACCGCCGGTGTCACCCTCGTTCGGGCTGTTCTCGATCATGTGGTCGAGCGCGCCGAACTGGGCGAAGCCCTGGCCTTCGAGCTTGTCGGCGGTGACCACGAACGGCATGCCGGAGATGGCGAACTGGACACCCAGAGCGCCCTGCGCGGTGAGGATCATCAGACCCGCGGCGACCGCCGTGGCCGGCACCGCCATCACGGCGGCGCGCTTCAGACGGACCCGCCCGCGTCTTCCGGACGCTTCGGGACCCTCGGGTCTTTCGTTGGTGGACGCCGTGGCGTCCGAGGACGAGGCCATGTGTGCTCCCTGGACTTCCATGTCATTGCAGGTGGGGCTTCGACGGCACGTTGTCCTGGCGCGGACACCGGTAGCGGCGCAACGCTCGACGCACCTCCCGTAGGTGCAAGGGCTTACTTGCTACGCCGCAGTAGCCATTTGGGAAGTTACCGGTGGTTACTTTCAAGGGTCAAGGCGCTTGTGGCAAAAGGATGTTGGTTGTGCCGCCCCTGTGAAACGTGAACATCTCTCACCTTTGGTTTTGCCGCCACGGACCTCGAATTCCGGCCAACGCCGGAGTGATCAAGAAGCGGCAACTTGCCTACGATGCCTTGACGTTGACTCTTCCTCAGGTCTACAACTCATCGGGGTTTCCCCCACGGATCCGTGGCGCCGGATCCGACGCGCAGCGCATGCCACTGTCCCGAACTCCCCGTCGCAGGCGGGGAGTGGGTGGTACCACCTGACCGCGCTGCGCGGCCCGACGCAGCACCACCCTTCGCCGCGGTGCCGGGCACGGTCGCCTTCCCCTCCACTGGGCCGTGTCCGGACCCCGGTTGTCGCTGTCGATCCGTCACGTACGGAGAAGGCGTGCCACGGATCGGCAGCGACCGTACGGCGCCGTGCGGCATCGCCGCGTCACCCCCGCGCGAACGGTGTCACCTCGCGCCCTCTGTCCAGCCCGCTTCCTGAGGGCTGTCACCCGCACGTCCCGAGAGCCGTCACCCGCGGCCTCACTTCATGAGAAGAGGCACCCCCATGCGTACGCGATCCCTCCTTGCCCTCGCCGCCGGCACCGCCGCCCTGATGGTGTCGGCCGTCAGCCCCGCCTCCGCCGCCGACACCGTGCTCACCACCGGCGGCCTCGCCGGTGACGCCGTGGCGGTCGGCGACGTGCTCAACGCGTCGCTCGCGGCCGGCACGACCGGCAAGTTCTACTCCAGCGCGACGGGCACGAGCGGCGTCAACTGCGCCGCGTCGACCTTCACCGCCACGGTCACCGACAACCCGGCCGCGCCGGGCACCGCCACCGAGCGGGTCGACGCCCACACCTTCGGCAACTGCACCAGCAACGTCTTCGGTGTCACGGGCGTCAACAGCGTCACGGTCAACAACCTGCCGTACACCACCGCCGTGACCTCGGACGGCGTCGTCACGGTCACCCCGGCGGCCGGTTCGGTCCTGCAGACCACCGTCGTGCTGCGCACCCTGCTGGGCACGATCAACTGTGTCTACCAGGCCGCCAGCATCACCGGCACCTCCAGCAACGACGACAACAGCATCAACTTCACCGCCCAGCCGTTCACCAAGACGTCCGGCTCGTCCCTGTGCTTCGCCACCGGTTACTTCACGGCGAAGTACTCGCCCGTCACGGACGCCAACCAGGGCAACGCGACGGTCTTCACCAACTGACCCGACCCACCTCAGACGTCGGTTACCGGTCCGGCGGCCGGTAACCGACTCGACCGAGCCGAACGGGCCGGCCGCCCGACCGGCGGCCGGACCCGTCCGGCCGGTCAGTCGTCGACACGAGAGCGGTGCCTGCGTCCGCGGAGGAACAGGGCGGCGCCCACGGCCAGTACCAGGGCCGTGGCGCCGCCCGCCACCAGCGGTACGGAGGTGCCGCTCTCGTCCGTCGTGGAGGCGACGGGAGTGCCGGGGTCCGCCGCCTGCGCGCCGGCGCCGCTGTCCGGGGGCGGGGCCTGCGTGCTCCCGCTCGGTGCCGTCGAGGCGGGCTCGGGCGTCCCGGAGGCCGGCGTCCCGGCCCCGGCCTGCTCGCGCTCGTCGGGCGTCTCCTGCGAACTCGCCCCGCCCGTACCGGAGTCGGCCCGCTTCGCCTTCGGGAACACCACGTCCGAGCACGAGTAGTAGGTGTCGACCGTGCTCGTGTTCTGCCAGATCGTGTACAGCACATGGCGCCCGGACCGGTCCGCCGGCAGTTTCGCCGAGAACCGGTACGAGCCGTCCCGCAGCGGCGGGTCCGTGACCGAGGCGAACGGTTTCTCGGGCAGATCGGACCAGGTCAGCGGTTTGGTGGGGTCGTACCCCGGTTCGGTCAGGAACAGTTTGAAGGTCCCGGTGTGCGGAATCGTCGACCGGTAGGTCAGGTTCAGCGTGCCGCCGGGGGAGAGGCGGGTCGAGGGCCAGTCGGCGCGGGCCAGGTCGAGCCCCTTGTAGGCCGCGAGCCCGCCGCTGCACAGCTGCCCGTCCGGGACGACCTCCCGGTCCCGGCCGTTCACCCCGGCGATCCGCATGTTGTCCCACGCGGTGAAGGGGGCGCCGTTCGCGGCGACCGCCGCCCGGCACGCCGCCGACCCCTCGGCCTCGCCCTCGGGCGAGCACGCCGAGACCCGGCTCACCGGATCCGTCGGCGCGCCGTGCGCCCAGGCCGGGGTGGCGGCGCCCGCCGTGAGGAGCAGCGGGGCCACGACGACGACGGCGGCGGCCGTCGGAACCGCGACGCGGCGGCGGGTGTGGCCGGGGCCGGTGTCGCGGTGGGCGCTGGTGCGGCGGGCGGACAGGCGGTACATCCGATACGTCCGATCCATGGGGGTCGAGAGGCTGACGGTCCACCGTGTCGTACGGGACCCGGGGGTGCCGCGTTCAACACCGCGACCCCGTTCGACCGGTCGGATCCGGCCAGGTGCCGTGGGGCGGCGGCGCCTCGGCAAACCCGGCGAAGCGGCACATCGGGACCCGACTGCCCTGCCGCATAGGGGAGTTCCCGAGGGGTCGAGGGTTTTCCCCGTATCCCCATGACCAGCGCTTTGCCTACTGTCATCGCCACAGCCGAACCATAGGTAACCCCTGGTGGACGGCTCGCGCTTGGCCGGCATTCTGCGCCATCCCTTTCTGGATCCCCCGCCGCTTCGATGAAGAAGCGTTTCACCGCCCGCTCCTCCCCTGACATGAGCAGGCCACGAAAGGCGAAGCCCTTGCGAACCTCCACCTCTCGTCTCACCGGACGGAAGCTCATATCCGTCGCCGCGGTCTCCGTCGCCCTGGTGGCCGGCATGACCTCCTCCGTCGCCGTCGCCCAGGCCCCCTCCGCCAAGGCCGACGCCGAGCCCGCCGTGGCCGGTGCCACCGAGGCCGCGCCCGGCACCACCGCCGAGCGCCTGATCGTCGGATACAAGTCCGGCGCCGCCGAGGCCACGTCGAACAAGGCCGCCGACGCGGACGCCGCGGCCAAGGGCAAGGAGGCCGGAGAGAGCCTCGACTTCCAGCGCCGGCTCGGCAGCGGCGCGGCCCTCGTCGACCTGGGTGACGACGTCACCAAGGCGGACGTCGCCGACGTCATCGCCGAGTACCAGGCCGACCCGCAGGTCGCCTATGTCGCCCCGGACCGCCTGAACAAGGCGCTGGCCACCCCGAACGACACCGAGTACAGCAAGCAGTGGGACCTGTACGAGGCCACCGCGGGCATGAACGTGCCCGGCGCCTGGGACAAGGTCACCGGCACCGGAGTGACGGTCGCCGTCATCGACACCGGTTACGTCGCCCACTCGGACCTCGCCGCGAACATCGTCGGCGGCTACGACTTCATCGCCGACACCACGGTCGCCAACGACGGCAACGGCCGTGACAGCAACCCGGCCGACCCGGGAGACTCGACCGCGGCCAACGAGTGCGCCGCGGGCGACCCGGCCAGCACCTCCTCCTGGCACGGCACCCACGTCGCCGGCACCATCGCCGCCGTCACCAACAACAGCAAGGGCGTCGCCGGTATCGCCTACGGCGCCAAGGTCTCCCCGCTGCGGGTCCTCGGCAAGTGCGGCGGCTACGACTCCGACATCATCGACGCCATCACCTGGGCGTCCGGCGGCACCGTCTCCGGCGTGCCCGCCAACACCAACGTCGCCAAGGTCATCAACATGAGCCTCGGCGGCGGCGGTGCCTGCACCTCCGCGACCCAGAGCGCGATCACCGCCGCCGTGAACCGCGGCACCACGGTCGTCGTCGCGGCGGGCAACAGCAACGCCAACGCGGCCAACTACTCGCCGGCCAGCTGCAACAACGTGATCTCGGTCGCGGCCACCAACCGCGCCGGCTCCCGCTCGTACTACTCCAACTTCGGTTCGGTCGTCGACATCGCGGCCCCCGGCGGCGAGACCCGCACCGTCGAGTCCGGCGGCATCCTGTCCACGCTGAACGCGGGCGCCTCGACCCCCGGCAGCGAGTCCTACGACTACTACCAGGGCACCAGCATGGCCGCCCCGCACATCGCGGGCCTCGCCGCGCTGGTGAAGTCGGCGAACTCCGCGCTGACCCCGGCCCAGATCGAGTCCGCGATCAAGACCAACTCGCGTGCTCTGCCGGGCACCTGCTCGGGCGGCTGCGGCGCCGGCCTCGCCGACGCGGCCAAGACGGTGCAGGCGGTGACCGGAGGCTCCACGGGGGGCACCACCTTCACCAACACCACGCCGCTCTCCATCCCGGACAACGGCGCGGCGGTCGAGTCCTCGATCTCCGTCACCGGCCGCACCGGCAACGCGCCCTCGGCGCTCCAGGTCGGCGTGGACATCACCCACACCTACCGCGGTGACCTGGTCCTGGACCTGGTGGCCCCCGACGGCTCGACCTACCGTCTCAAGGCGTCCAGCTCGGACTCCGCCGACAACCTGGTCACCACCTACTCGGTGAACGCCTCCAGCGAGGTCGCCAACGGCACCTGGAAGCTGCGCGTCCAGGACGTCGCGGCCTCCGACACCGGCCGCCTCAACAGCTGGAATCTGACCTTCTGATCCTCGGCCCCCGGGCCGAACCCCCGGCCGGACGGCCGGACCGCAGGACCGCCACCCCCCACTGCCGGCGGCCGACCGATGCGAGCGGGCATCGGCCGGCCGCCGGCTCTTGTAGGCCGGGCGTTAGCGTATGCGTATGCCGACAGAGAACTCCGAGGTGCCCGCCCCCGTGCCGGCCCCGGTGACCTGCCCTCGCTGCGGGGCCTCGGGGCCCACGGTGCGCACGGTCCCCGACGCCTGCGCCGATCCCGACTCCCGTCGCTCCGGCCTCTCCGACCGGCTCGCGAAGGCCCCGGGCGCGCATTCCGGATTCGACAGCTTCACGCACTTCCTGGAGGGCATGGTCCTCGCCGGCATCGGCGCGGGCCTCGCCTACAGCGGCGTGCAGAACGACAAACCCCTCTACACGGTGGGCGGTGCGATCCTCGCCGTCCTCCTCTTCGCCGGCACCCTCTGGGTGATCCGCGGCGAGTCCCGCGAACGTGCCGTCGTCACGGCGGGCGGCCCCCGCGCCGACGCCCTGTGGCGGCCCGCCCACCACTGCGCCTCCTGCGACTGCGTCTTCTACCCCACCGGCACCCCGTGGCCCGGTCCGCTGACGACGGACCAGTTCCGCAAATACGTCTGGACCGAGGCCGGCTTCGACCGGTACATGGAAGCGCGGCTGGCCACGGTGGAACTCCCACCCCGGACGCCCGCCGGTCCGGCCGGTCCCCTCGACCCGAGGGGCACCCACGGCCATGCCTGACGCCCCCGTCGTCCACGGCGACGACCCGGCCTCCTTCCCGCACGGCGTCCTCGCCGAACGGCACCCGGCGCTCCTCCGCAAGGTCCGCGACGCGACTCCCTACGGCCCCGAACAGCGCCGCGCCCTGGACGAGTTGCTGCACAACACCCTGCACGGCACCGTCGAACCACCGCCGGACGACGACTGGTGGGACACCTGGGACGTACGCCGCCACGCGGGCCGCTCCTGGTTCACCCTCCCCTTCCTCGTCGCCGAGAGCTGCTTCTACCGCCAACTCCTGCGCGCCGTCGGCTACTTCGGCCCCGGTCCCTGGCAGGGCGTCGACCCGTTCCGCCCCTTCAAGCTCGCCGAACTGGACACCCCCGAGGCGGCCGCCGAACTCACCGCCCTCGGCCCCCTGTCGCAACGCCCCCTCCCGGACCAGCTCCTGGCCCTCCTGCACGGCTCCCTCTGGGGCAACCGGGCGGACCTGGGCTTCCGCCTCCAGACCGAGCAGGACGGCGAGACCCCCGCCTCGTCCCCGCTGGTGGCGGACGACACCGACCGCCTGCTCTCCCTGCTGACGGCCGGCGGCCACGGCACCGCCGGGCGCACCCTGTGCCTGGTCGCCGACAACGCGGGCCGGGAACTGATCCCCGACCTCCTCCTCGTCGACCATCTCCTCACCCACGGCCACTTCGCCCGTGCCGTCCTGCACCTGAAGCCGTACCCGTACTTCGTCTCGGACGCCACCACCGCCGACACCCTGGACGCGGTGCGCCACCTGGTCGCGGCGAAGACCGACGCGGGGGACCGGCTCCACGCCGCCCTCTCCGAAGGCCGCCTGACCCTGCGCACCCACCCCTTCTCCTGCGCCCCGCTGCCCTACGCGGCCATGCCCGCCGACCTGCGCGCGGAGTTCGCCTCCGCCGACCTGACCCTGATGAAGGGCGACCTGAACTACCGCCGCCTGGTGGGCGACCGCCTCTGGCCCCCCACCACTCCCTTCGCGGAGGTCACCTCCTACTTCCCCGGTCCGGTGGGGGCCCTGCGCACCCTCAAGTCCGACGTCGTCACCGGGCTGACCCCCGAGACGGAGACGGCCCTCGTGACCGCCGAGGCACAGCGCTGGCGCACGAGCGGGACGAGAGCGCTGATCCAGGTCAGGGCCTGACGGGCGCGGGCGTCCGCCGAGAGCCGTGCCCCGGTCCACCGCGCACTCGGACTCACGTCCAGATTCACGCGATGGTGTGATCATGTACCCCCGTCCGGATGCCCGCCGCACGCCACGGGTAGGGCCCGGCCATGACGCAGCCGTTCGTACTCCCGCACTTCTACCTGCCGTATCCCGCGCGGCTGAACCCCCACCTCGAAGAGGCCCGTGCTCATTCCTCCGTGTGGGCGCGGGAGATGGGCATGCTGGAGGGCTCCGGCGTATGGGACCAGGCGGACCTGGACGCGCACGACTACGGACTGCTGTGCGCGTACACCCATCCCGACTGCGACGGGCCGGCGCTCTCGCTCATCACCGACTGGTACGTGTGGGTGTTCTTCTTCGACGACCACTTCCTGGAGCTTTTCAAACGCTCCCAGGACCGTCCCGGCGGCAAGGCCCACCTCGACCGGCTCCCGCTGTTCATGCCGCTGGACCTCTCCACCCCCGTACCCGAGCCGCGGAACCCGGTGGAGGCGGGCCTCGCCGACCTCTGGGCCCGTACGGTGCCGTCGATGTCGATGGACTGGCGCCGCCGCTTCGCCGTGGCGACCGAACATCTGCTCAACGAGTCGATGTGGGAGCTGTCCAACATCAACGAGGGCCGGATCGCCAACCCGGTCGAGTACATCGAGATGCGCCGCAAGGTCGGCGGCGCGCCCTGGTCGGCCGGCCTGGTCGAGTACGCGACCGCCGAGGTACCGGTGTCCGTCGCGGGGGCGAGGCCGCTGAGGGTCCTGATGGAGACGTTCTCCGACGCCGTCCACCTGCGCAACGACCTGTTCTCCTACCAGCGGGAGGTGGAGGAGGAGGGCGAGAACAGCAACGGCGTGCTCGTCCTGGAGACCTTCTTCGGCTGCGGCACCCAGCAGGCCGCCGAGACCGTCAACGACATCCTCACCTCCCGGCTGCACCAGTTCGAGAACACCGCGCTCACCGAGGTCCCCGCGATCGCCGTGGAGAAGGGCCTCACCCCGGGCGAGGTCGCCGCCGTCGCGGCCTACACGAAGGGCCTGCAGGACTGGCAGTCCGGCGGCCACGAGTGGCACATGCGCTCCAGCCGCTACATGAACGAGGGGGCCACGTCCGCGCGCGGCCCCCTCGACCTCGGCGGTGCGGTCCTCTCCGGCCCCGCCCTGGTCACCCGGGCCGGGCACGGCACGTCCGCCGCGGACGTGGGCGCGCTGCTGGCGACCGCCGCCGCGGAACGGCTGCGGGCCCACACGCACCAGCCGTACCAGAAGGTGGGACCCTCGCGCCTGCCCGACTTCCACATGCCGTTCCGGGTCGAACTCTGCCCCCACCTGGACGGCGCCCGCCCCCGCCTCACCGCCTGGGCGCACGCGATGGGCATCCTGTCCGAGGGCGTCTGGGACGAGGAGAGGCTCGCCGCCGCCGACCTGCCGCTCTGCTCGGCCGGCCTCGATCCCGACGCCACCCCCGAGCAGCTCGACCTCAGCTCCCACTGGCTGGCCTGGGGCACCTACGGCGACGACTACTACCCCCTGGTCTTCGGCCACCGCCGCGACCTCGCCGCCGCACGCCTGACCACGGCCCGGCTCTCCGACTGCATGCCCGTCGACGGTGAACAGGCCCCCCTCCCGGCGAACGCCATGGAACGGGGCCTCATCGATCTCTGGACGCGGACGACGGCGGCCATGACCCCCGACGAACGGCGCGGTCTGAAGGAGTCCGTCGACAAGATGACCGAGAGCTGGGTGTGGGAGGTGTTCAACCAGATCCACCATCGCGTCCCCGACCCGGTGGACTACCTGGAGATGCGCCGCGCCACCTTCGGCTCCGACCTCACCCTCAGCATGTGCCGGATGGGTCACGGCCCGCAGATCCCGCCGGAGGTGTACCGCAGTGGCCCCGTCCGCTCGCTGGAGAACGCGGCCATCGACTACGCGTGCCTCATCAACGACGTGTTCTCGTACCAGAAGGAGATCGAGTACGAGGGTGAGGTGCACAACGCGATCCTCGTCGTGCAGAACTTCTTCGGCTGCGACTACCCGGCCGCGCTCGGTGTGGTCCACGATCTGATGACCCAGCGGATGCGGCAGTTCGAGCACGTCGTCGCCCATGAACTCCCCGTCGTCTACGACGACTTCCGGCTGTCACGGGAGGCCCGCGCCATCATGGGCGGCTATGTGACCGACCTGCAGAACTGGATGTCCGGCATCCTCAACTGGCACCGGGCGGTGGACCGTTACAAGCCGGAGTTCCTGGCCCGCCGGGCCCACAACTTCGTCCCGGACCGGCCGCCGGTCCGGCCCTTCGCGACGCTGCACGCGGGCTGAACCCCACCGCGTCAGGCCGGGTGGGGTGCCGCCGCCCGGGTCGCGTGCTCGACCGCGGCCCGGGCGAACGCCCGCACGACCGGGTGCGGTCGGCCGCCGTCGCCGGCCAACTCCGGCTGGAAGAGCGTGGCCAGGAAGAAGGGGTGGCCGGGCAGTTCGGCGATCCGGACGTGCCCGTCCTCGTCGTGCCCCGAGTACCGCAGGCCGTGCGCGCGCAGGGTGTCGAGGTGACGGGTCGGCCCGTACGCGCAGAAGTACCGCTCCACCGACCGCTCGGTGTTCATCACGGACTGCGCGAGCGAACCGGGCTCGACGAGGACCGTCGCCTCGTGCCCGATCAGGGAACAGGCGAGCGGTTCGATGAGGAAGTCCTCGGCCTCCGGCTCGTTCTCGGCGTGCGCGACCCGGGTGAGCCCGCACACGTGCCGGGCGTACTCCAGCAGCGCGTGCTGGAAACCGCCGCACGTCCCCAGGAACGGGATGCCCTCCTCCCGTGCCGTCCGGATCGCGGACAGCACCCCGGCCTCGCTGCGGTACGGGCTGCCCGGCTCTCCTCCTTCTCCGAGGCGGCCCGCGAACTGGGCTACACCCAGTCCGCGGTGTCCCAGCACATCGCCGCGCTGGAGCAGGACCTCGGGGCCCCGCTGCTGAACCGGCGCCCCGTCCTGCCCACGCCCGCGGGCGAGCGGCTCCTCGAACACGCCGGACCCCTGCTGCTGCGCCTGGACGCGGCCCGCGCCGACGTCGTACGGATGGCGACCGCCCCCGAGCACGGGCTGACGCTGGCGGCGACCCCGACGGCACTCGGCCCCCGTACGGTCGTCGCGCTGCCCGCCGCCGGGGTGACCCTGCGGACCCTGGCCCGGGACGGCATCCCGGCGGCCGTCGCCACCGGCGCGGCCGACCTCGGCCTGGTCGACGGGCTCGCCGCCCCCAGCGACCCCCTCCGGCTCCCCGACGTGGCACCCCTCAGCACCCGCGGCGTCGGCGAGGAGGCCGTCTGCGTGATCCTCCCCGCCGGTCACCCCCTCGCCCGCCGCCCCGGACTGCGCCTCACCGACCTCGTCGACGCCCTCCCCCACTGCCTTAAGGGCGTGGGAGGTGCCCCCAGCTCGACGCCCCCGGCGCGGGCCTCCCCCTGGACCGGCTCCGCGCGGCGAGCGGCACCGGCGGCGTCCGCACCGGCCTCCGGTACGAGGGCACCGACCTGCGTACCCTCACGACCCTCGCCGCCGCGGGTCACGGCCTGACCGTCCTGCCCCGCGGCTTCGCGGCCGACGTCCCCGGCGCGGTCGCCGTCCCATTGGTCGAGCCGCGCCTCGTGCACCGCACGGAGATCGTGTACGGCGGCACACCCGGCGGAGCCGCCGCGGCCCTGGTCCGGGAGCCGGCCGGGCCGCAGTCGGCACCCGGGCCGATATGACGGGGTGTCAGTCTCACTCTTTCGTGGCTCGTCGGGCCGTGACGGCCCGGGTAGGTGTCCGGCCGGAGGTGGCGACACCATGGAACAGTCCGCGTTGAGACCCAAACCCATGCCGGGCCGGGAGTCCGGTGACGACCGGCCGTCGGGCACCGCCCGGCGCCCGCACGCCGCACCCCGCCGCGCCCGGCAACGACTGATCACCCTGCTGTTCGCCCTGGTCACCTGCGTGATCCTCGTTCTGTCGGGCGTGGGGCTCGGCACGATGGGCGCCACGGTGATCGGCATGAGCCGACTCGCGGAGTCGCGGGAGACCGCGCCGCGGGCCGCCGCCCCGCCCGACAGCGGCCGGTCCCGGCCGGGGGCTCCCAGGTCGGCCCCGGGGCAGGGGAGTTCACTGTCCGCGATCCCCATGGCGGCCGTGCGCCCGACCCTCGGCGTCGATGTCGTCGACGCCCCCGGGGACGCCCGCGGCCGAGGCGCGCTCGTGGCCGGTGTCCATGTGCCCGGCGCCGGGTACCGCGCGGGCCTCGTCCGCGGTGACGTCGTCCTGTCCCTGGGCGGCACCCGGACCGGTACGGCGGCCGACCTCGCGCGGGCGATCGCCGCCGCCCGCCCCGGAACGGCGCTCAGACTCGCCGTGCGCCACGCGAACGGCGCCCGGCAGTACCTGGTGGCCGTACCGGGGGTGGCCACCTGACCGGCACCGTCGTCCGCGAAGGCCGACCGCCGGGTCCGGGGCCAGGCACCCGCCGGAGAGCCGCGTCGGAGCGCCCGCGCCGGGGCTGCGCGGCGACCTGGCCCCGCGCAGGCCGAGGTGATGCCGCAATGGGCTCGCGTGCGCCGCGGCGGAGGGGCAGGATGCTGCCCGTAGGCCCAGGGCAGCTCCGAGCGGACGGAGGCAAGGATGACCGGCACATCCGGCGAGCAGGACGCCGCGGCGCCCCGTGGCTCCGGCGGCCCGCCCTCGCCCGTCACCGCCGAGGGGCCGCTCCCGCCCTTCACCGCCGACGACCACCGGGCCCGGATGCGGCGCGCGGCACGGGCCGCCGCGGACGCCGGGCTCGACGGGCTGCTGGTCGCACCCGGCCCGGACCTGGTGTGGCTGACCGGGCACCGGCCGCCGGAGACCGAGCGGCTGACGATGCTCGTACTGCGCGACGGCGAGGACCCCGTGCTGGTGGTCCCCACCCTGGAGGCCGCGGACGCCGCCGCGGCGCCCGGGGGCCCCGCGCTCACGCTCCACGACTGGACGGACGGCAAGGACCCCTACGAGGCGGCCCTCGCCGTGCTCGGCCCGGGCGGCCGCTTCGGCGTCAGCGACAACACCTGGGCGCTCCACCTGCTCGGCCTGCGGCGGCGGCTGCCCGGGACGGAGTTCACGGCGCTCACCGAGGCCCTGCCGATGCTGCGGGCGGTGAAGGACGCGGCCGAGCTGCGGCGGATGGCGGCGGCGGGTGCGGCCGCCGACCGGGCGTACGAGGAGATCCGACAGGTGTCCTTCGCCGGGCGCCGGGAGGCCGAGGTCGCCGCGGACCTCGCCGCGCTGCTGCGCCGGTTCGGGCACTCCCAGGTCGACTTCACCATCGTCGCGTCGGGTCCCAACGGCGCCAACCCGCACCACGAGGCCGGGGACCGCGTCATCCGCGACGGCGACATGGTCGTCCTCGACTTCGGCGGCCTCAAGGACGGCTACGGCTCCGACACCTCCCGGACCGTCCACGTCGGTGAGCCGGCCGCCGAGGAGCGCGAGGTGCACGACGTCGTGCGGGCCGCCCAGGAGGCCGGGTTCCGCGCGGTACGGCCCGGCGCGGCCTGCCAGGACGTCGACCGGGCCGCCCGCGCCGTCATCACCGACGCCGGGTACGGCGACCGCTTCGTCCACCGCACCGGGCACGGCATCGGCGTCACCACCCACGAGCCGCCGTACATGATCGAGGGGGAGGAGCTTCCGCTCGTGCCCGGGATGTGTTTCTCGGTCGAACCCGGGGTCTATCTGCCGGGCCGTTTCGGGGTCCGGATCGAGGACATCGTGACGGTGACCGAGGACGGCGGCCGACGCCTCAACAACACCACGCGCGAGATGGCGGTGGTGGAGTGACCCACCGCGTACCCTCGCTGCTCTGAGCCCCCGGACGACGGCGCGACCATGACCCAGGCACCGACACCCACCGCGGACAGCGTCCGCCTGCTGGTCCGTTCCCTGCTGCGGAACGGGGCCGGCCGGAGCGGCGACGGACCCGACGTACGGCCCGTCGCCGGGGACGACTCCCACCGCACCTGGTGGGTCGGCACCCGCCATGTGCTGCGCCTGACGACCGACCGGCACGCCGTCGTACGGCAGAAGCGCGAGCTGCGGCTGCGGGACCTGGTGCGTGCGCACATCGGCGTGGCCGTCCCCGTGAGCGTCGCCCACGGGGAGTGGTCCGGCGGGCTCACCTACACGCTCGACACGAGGCTGCCGGGCGGCAGTGCGGAGGACCACGACGTGTCCGCGGTGGGCGAGGCCGATCTGGCGGCGCTCCTGACGGGTCTGCGCGAGGTGCCGGCCCGGCAGGCCGAGGCGCTCGGGGTGCCGCGGCTCGCCCCGCGTTCGCTGGAGACCCTGCGGGCGGCGGCCGGGCGGGCGGCGCGGGTCCTCGCCGACGCCGACGAGTTCGACGCCGGGCGGCTCGGGCAGCTGACGTCCGGGAGCGCCGCGCAGCTGACGGCGCCCGGGGCTGTGCTGGTCCACCACGGGCTGACGGGCGACCATCTGGTGGTGAGCGCGGACGGCCGGGTCCGGGGGGTCCTCGACTGGACCGGCACGGTCGTCGGTGACCCCGCCGAGGACATCGCCGGTCTCGCCACCGCCGTCGGTTCCCCGGCCGCCGTCCGCGCGGCCACCCTCGCGGGGTACGGCGCCCGCCCCTGTCTGCGCGGTCTCTGGCTGGCCCGCTGCGACACGGTCATCGCCCTCGCGGAGGGCCTGCGCGGCCCGGCCCCCGCCGCGCTCCCGGCCCTGCGGCACCGCCTGCGGCACGCCTGGGAGGCGATCCTGCTGGAGCGGGTGACGGATCTTCGGGGCGAGGACTGAGGGGCCGGGCGAGGACCGGCAGGGAGGAACGGGCGAGGACCGGGGGCACGACGCCGTCCGCCCCTGCCCCGGTCCCGGCCCCTGCCCCGGCCACCGCGCCGCCCCGGCTCACGCCACCGTCAGGACCACGCACGACTCCCCGCCCAGCGTCAGCACCCCGTCCGCGCCCGGTGCCGAGACCGGGTCCCAGGACGCCAGCACCCGTGCGTGCGGCACCCCGACCGGGATGGTGGCGGTCTCCTTGCCCAGGTTCAGCGCCACGCACACGTCACCCCGCCGGAAGCCGAACCACCGCGCCTCCTCGTCGTGGGCGACCTTGACGTCGGAGAGGTCGGGGTCGGAGAGGTCGGGACAGGCGCGGCGCAGGGCGATGAGCGTGCGGTACCAGGCCAGCATCCGGGCATGCGGCTCGCGCGCCGGTTCGGACCAGTCGAGGCAGGAGCGGTCGCGGGTCGCGGGGTCCTGCGGGTCGGGGACGTCCTCCTCGGCCCACCCGTGCGCCGCGAACTCCCGGCGCCGCCCGCGCCGTACCGCCTCCGCGAGGTCCGGATCGGTGTGGTCCGTGAAGAACTGCCAGGGGGTGGAGGCGGCCCACTCCTCGCCCATGAAGAGCATCGGGGTGAAGGGGCCCGCGAGGACGAGCGCGGCCGCGCAGGCCAGCAGGCCGGGGGAGAGGGCCGCGGCGAGGCGGTCGCCCTGGGCGCGGTTGCCGACCTGGTCGTGGGTCTGGGTGTAGCCCACCAGCCGGTGCGCGGACAGGCTCGTACGGTCCAGGGGGCGGCCGTGGTGGCGCTCCCGGAAGGACGAGTACGTGCCGTCGTGGAAGTAGCCGCCCGTCAGGGTCTTCGCCAGACCCGCCAGGCCGGCCCGCGCGAAGTCCTCGTAGTAGCCCTGCGACTCACCGGTCAGGGTGGTGTGCAGGCAGTGGTGGAAGTCGTCGTTCCACTGGGCGTGCAGTCCGAGCCCGCCCCGCGAGCGCGGGGTCACCAGGCGCGGGTCGTTCAGGTCCGACTCGGCGATCAGGAACAGCGGCCGGTCCACCTGGGCGGCGAGCGCGTCGACGGCCGTCGACAGCTCCTCCAGGAAGTGCAGGGCGCGGGTGTCCCTGAGCGCGTGCACCGCGTCCAGGCGCAGTCCGTCGAGGCGGTAGTCGCGCAGCCAGGCGAGCGCGCTGTCCAGGAAGTACGCCCGCACCTCGTCCGAGCCGGGCGCGTCCAGGTTGACCGCCGCGCCCCAGGGCGTGTGGTGCCGCTCGGTGAAGTAGGGGCCGAAGGCGGGCAGATAGTTGCCGGAGGGGCCCAAGTGGTTGTGCACGACGTCGAGCACGACGCCGAGGCCCCGTTCGTGCGCCGTGTCCACGAACCGCTTCAGTGCCTCGGGACCGCCGTACGGCTCGTGCACGGCCCAGAGCGAGACGCCCTCGTAGCCCCAGCCATGCGTCCCCGGGAACGGGCACAGGGGCATCAACTCCACGTGTGTGACGCCCAGTTCGACCAGATGCGCGAGACGTTCGGCGGCCGCGTCCAGGGTGCCCTCGGGCGTGTACGTGCCGATGTGCATCTCGTACAGGACCGCGCCCGGCAGCCCGCGCCCGGACCAGGCGGCACGCCATGTGTACCGCCCGTGGTCGACGACCGCGCTCAGACCGTCGGGGCCGTCCGGCTGCCGGCGCGAGCGCGGATCCGGCAGGACCGGGCCGTCGTCGACGGCGAAGCCGTAGCGCGTGCCGTCCGACGCCTCCGCCTCCACGGTCCACCACCCCGGCCGCCGCGGATCGCGCTCCATCGCGTGGGTCGCCCCCGCGCGGTGGAGCGTCGAACGGTCGGCCTGCGGTGCCCACACCTCGAACTGCACGGAACGGTTCTCCCTCGGCTGCCGGTCGTCGTGGGTAGTCAGGGGCCGAGCCGCCCCGGGACGCGCAGGACACGCCACCGGAACCGCTCCCTTCCATCGTGCGCCAAACGGGATCTCCGCGCGGCCGGATCGCCGCATTCGCCCCATGGGTCGCACCGCCCGTCCGGCATGTGTCCGGGGATGGTCACCGTTCACGGCTTGTCTGGACACCCCAGGCCCCCCTGACCGACAATCACACGCGTGACGTCGTCCTTCGAGTTCCACACGTATCCCGCGCGACTGTCGGACGCCGAGCGCGACAGCGCGCTGAGGGCGCTCCGTGACGGCGTCGCACTGGGCCGCCTGTCGCACGACACGTTCATCCGGCGGATGGAGCTGGCCCTCACCGCCCGGCGTTCCGACGAACTCGCCGCGCTCACCGCCGATCTGCCCGTCGAGAAGCGCTGGTCCCGGCTGGTGCTCGGCACCGTCGGGGCGGTCTCCGGCTTCGGTGTGAAGCTGCGCCGCGCCTGGCAGGCCGAGCGGCTCCCGAAGCTCCAGCTGCCGCACCCGGGGAGCGAACACGCCCTGCGCATCGGCCGCGATCCCGGCAGCGGTCTGCGGCTCAGCCACGAGACGGTCTCCCGGGTGCACGCCGAGCTGAGCCGCCAGGGCGGCCTGTGGATCCTGCGCGACCTCGGCTCCACCAACGGCACCACGGTCAACGGCCGTCGGGTGATCGGCGCGGCCGTCGTCCGGGACGGCGATCAGGTCAGTTTCGGCCGGATGAACTTCCGGCTCTCCTCGGAGTGACCTTCCGACCGATCCCACGGCAAAGCTCTGGCCTGGCATTTACGCAGCGAGTTTGTCACCTTCCCTTGCCTTCCAGGGTGTTGACGCACGTTCTCGGCCGTGACTGACTGTGGGTACACCATGCACACCAGGTGAACCGACGGCACCACATTCGTGGAGGTGTGTGCCCTGCCGCCACTCCTCCGCTATCCGACCGTGGACGAGTTGTCCGCCCGTGCCGTCGGGCTCGTCGACCGGCATCCGCACCGCGCCCGGCTGCGCCGCGTGGGCACCTCACGGGCCGGCACCCCGATGTGGCTGCTGTCGGTCGGACGGGGCGACCGCCACGCCCTCGTCGTCGCGGGCCCGCACGCCAACGAGCCCGTGGGCGGCGCCACCGTCCTCCGGCTCGCCGAACGGGTCCTGGCCGACCCCCGGCCGACCGACGCCGCCGACACCACCTGGAACCTGCTGCTGAGCCTCGACCCCGACGGCTCACGCCGCAACGAGGGCTGGCTGTCCGGCCCGTACACCCTCGGGCACCACTTCCGGCACTTCTTCCGCCCCGGCTTCCTGGAACAGCCCGAGTGGCTGCCCGACGGCGCCGCCGGTGCCGTCATGCCCGAGACCCGCACCCTGCTCGACCTCCAGGACGAACTGCGGCCCTTCTTCCAGTGCTCGCTGCACGGCGTCGACGTCGGCGGCGGCTTCGTCGAGCTGACCCGCGACCTGCCGGGCCTGGACCGGCGCGTCGCGTGCGCCGCAGCCCGCCTCGGCATCCCGCGCGAGCTGAGCCCCTACGACACCCTGTACTGGCCCCGCCTCGGGCCCGCCGTCTACCGCATCCCGCCCCCGAGCCGGGGCGACCTCGCCGCCGCCATCACCGAGGCCGCCGTCGAGTCCACCTGGTACCACCCCCACCGTTACGGCACGGTCACCGCCGTCGTCGAGGCACCCATGTGGGGCGTGAGCGCCGTCGAGGACGCCTCCCTGCCGACCGACGCCGACGCCGTGCTCCGCCGGGTCAGCCAGGCCCTGCGCCGCGACACCCGGCTCCTGGAGGGCATCCTCGCCCGCGTCCGCCCCTCGGTGGCCGGCGGCCCGGACGCCGCCCGGTTCCTCGCACCGGTCGACGACTACCTCCTGGTCGGACCGGGCCTCGCCGACTCCTGGGACCCCGACGCCCACGACGCCGCCGCCCGGCCGCTGCCCCCGCTCGACACGGCCCGGCTCACCACCCTCGCCATCTCCGGCCGCCGGGTCGCCCTGCGCACCGCCGGGCTGCTGCACCAGTTGGTGACCCACGCCGGACGCGACCCGGCGGACGCGCTGCCCGAGCTGGACCGGCTCGTCGACCTGTGGTGCGCCGACTACCGCGACGGCTACCGGGCGCGCTGGATCCCCGTCGCCCGCCAGGCGGAGTACCAGGCCCGCGTGGTCCTCGCCGCGTTCGAGCTGGCCGCCGGAGGTGCGGGCGAGTCCCTTTCGGGTGAGCCGGGATGGAGTTCCGAGCCCGTCGTGCCGATGCACCGGGAATGACGCATTCCACCCGCGCGGCCCGCGCCGGCCTGCTCGCCGCCCTCGCCCTCCTCACCGTCGCCGCCTCGGCCCCCGGCCGGGCTGCCGCCGTCCAGGGCGACTGGCTCTACGTCTCCCTCACCCGAGGCGACGCCCGCTCCTCCGACACCCGCGGCACCCTGCTCCTGTGCGACCCGCCCCAGGGCCACGGCCGCGCCACCCAGGCCTGCGCGGACCTGCGCCGGTCCGACGGCGACATCGCCCGCATCCCCCACCGGCCCGCCGTCTGCACCGAGATCTACGCCCCTGTCCGGGCCACCGCCGAGGGCCAGTGGAGCGGCCGGCAGGTCGCCTACGAGCAGACCTTCGCCAACGCGTGCGTGATGGCGGCCCGGACGGGCGCGGTGTTCGACCTCGCGGACTGACCCTCCGCGCGCCGCCTCCCCGGCCCGGCGGGGCGGCCGGTGGGCGCGCTCAGAACCCCGCGTCCCCCCGCGCACAGGCCGCGGCGGCCAGCACCGTACGCACCTGATGCTCGACCTGGTCGGCCAACGGCACCCGCCGCGCGCGGAACCGGTCGGCGAAGGACTCGCACCACTCGGCGACGAGGTCTTCGAGGAAGGGCGCCCCCGGGGCGTCGGCGTCCGCCAGGACGCGCCGCAGCATCGCCGCTGCCCGCAACGGCAGCCGGCGCCCGAAGGCGTCCACACTGCCCACGTACGCCGTCGACAGGTCCGGTGGCGGCCCGTCGGTCCAGTCCCGGGCCAGCCCCGGCACCAGGGCCAGCGCCCACCGGGCGGCCCGCAGCAACGGCCCCTCGGGCCCCGGCAGCCGGGGCAGCTCCTCGGCCAGCACCCGCTCCACCCGGCCCGCGTCCGCGAGGAGCCGCCGCGCCAGATGCCGCAGCGCCGCCGCCGGGGCCGGGTGCGGGGCGATGTCGTCCACCAGGTCGCTCGCCCACATCGGCACCTCGACGACCGCGGTCAGGCCGCCGTACCGGTGGGCGTGGTACCAGGTGCTGTGCCGGGCGTCGTCCGGCATGCTCGGGTAGGCGGCGTGGCCGCCCGGCCGGGGCATCACGAACACCCCCGGCCCGGACACGGGCCAGCCCGCGGCGTCCGAGGCGCTCCGCTCGACCGGTATGCCCAGCTCGGCCGCCGACTTGGCGAACGGCTCGGCCAGCCCCGGCACGTTCCTCGTCAGCTGCACCCAGCTGCCGCCGAGATCCGTGCCGTGCAGGGTCACCTGGAGGTACGGCCGCAGCTCGTCCAGCACGCCGAACAGGGCGTGCGTCTCGGGCGGCAGCCGGTCCGGCGGCAGCACCGACGGCGACCACTCCGGCTGCTCGGGACCGGCCGGACGGAAGAACCCCAGGTGGTAGTCGAGGAGCGTGCGCGGCGCCGGGGTCGTGTGCAGACTCGCCCCGTCCGGGTCCGCGCAGAGCACGAAGTGCCACGAGACCCCGGAGCGCAACTCCCGCTCCCGCGCGACCCGTTCGGCCAGCGCCAGCACCGTGGAGCCGCCGGTCGGCTCGTTCGCGTGGGCGCCCGCGACGACCAGGACGGCCCGTCTCGCATGGCCCACGGACAACAGCCGCAGCGGCCGGCCCGCACGGGACACCCCGATCCGCCGCAGCGCGCACAGCCCCGGCCGGCGCTCCGTCAGCGTCCTTGCCGCCGCCTCCAGTTCCGCCACCGTGGGATAACCGAGCTCCGACAGCAGACCCACCCCCGATCAGTCCACCTGGCATCAGCATCCGCGCACCCGGCACGGCCGAGTGGGGGATATGCCCAGTGTCCGTCCATATGGGGGGCGGCGCCCAGGGGCGCCCGAGCGCACTCGCCGTTTTCGGCCACGCGGGCCGTCGCTCCCCGGCGGCCGGCGTCCGGCCGCCTGCGTCACCCGGCAGGGGATCCGGACGGCCGCGTCCTCGCCGAAGGACCCGTCACACGCCGACCCGCTCCAGCAGCGCGACCGGCAGCGTCGCGAAGAGGTCCGCCACCCGTACGTCGCCGGTGAACTCCCGCCCCTCGCCGACCACCTCGGCCCACCGGCCCTTCGGCAGCGTCAGCCGGGTGTCGCCCCAGCCACCGGCCTCCGCCAGCCGCAGCGACAGACGCGTCACCGCCGTGACCACCTCCCCGGACCGCGTGAAGGCCACACAGTGCCCGGCCCGGGGCCCATCCGCCGGCAGCGGCACATACGTCGCCGCGTCCCCGAACACCTCCGGCCGCCGCGCCCGCAGCCGCAGCGCGGCCGAGGTGAGCCGGAACTTGTCGGTCCCGTCGCCGTCCTCGTCCCGCGGCGCGAAGGGCCGGCGGTTGTCCGGGTCCACCAGCGCCCGGTACTCGCCCTCCGTCCCCTGGTAGAGGTCCGGCACCCCCGGCATGGTCAGCTGCACCAGGGCCGCGCCGAGGCTGTTGGCCCGCGCGTACGGCTCCAGCTCCTCCCGCAGCGCGGCGACCCGCGTGTCCACGGCGGGGCCCCGCCCGACGAAGTCCGCCACCGCCTGCTCGTACTCCGGGTTCTGCTCGGTCCAGGACGTGTGCAGGCCGGCCTCCCGCACATGCTTGAGCAGGGCCTCCCGCAGCCGGTCCGGATCCGCGGGCCCGAGCCCGAACGCCGTCTGCCAGGCCGCCCACGCCAGCTGCGGATCCGGTGCGCCGGGCCCGTCCCGGGTCACCTCCGCCAGAACGCCGGCCCACCGCTCGGGGCACTCGGCGAGCACCGCGACCGCCGCCCGCACATCCGCGCTGCGCTTGGTGTCGTGCGTCGACAGCACGGTCCCCGTGGCCGGCCAGTCGCGCTGCACCCGGGCGCAGTAGGCGTGGAAGTCCCGCGCCGACACGGCCGGGCTGCCGGGATCGCCCCCCACCTCGTTCGCCGACAGCAGCGGGACATAACGGTAGAACGCCGTGTCCTCCACCGACTTCGCCCGCAGCGCCGACGAGGTCTGCGCGAACCGCGCCCGGAACTCCGCGTGTTCGGGCCCCTCGCCGGCCCGGCCCAGCACCAGATCCCGTACGGCGTCCACCGACCGGGCCTCCTCGGGCACCACGAACACCGCGCGCGCCTCGGCCGCCGCCTCCTCGGTGACGACGAGCGAGGCGTCCTGGGAGGGATAGGGCCGGTACACCTCCATGCGGGCGAGCAGTTCGCACAGCGCGGTGCGCAGCGCCCACGGCGCCTGGTCGCGCAGCGCGAGGTCGGGGGAGCGTTCGCACAACCGGTGCGCCACCCGGGTGAGCCGTTCCACCTCGGCGACCAGCTCGTGCGTGAGCACCCGGTACGCGGCCCGGCGGACCGTCGCGTCCCACTCGCCGCCCCGGTCCGTCTGCGCGGCGGTGAACTGCCGGTAACCGCCCAGCAGTTCGTCGGCCCCCGCCGGATCCGTGAACAGCCCGTCGACGTGCCGCAGCGCGTCGTAGCCGGTGGTCCCCGCGACCGGCCAGTCCGCCGGCAGCGGCTCCCCGTCCGCCAGGATCTTCTCGACGACGGTCCACCGCCCGCCGGTGGCCCCGTGCAGTCGCCGCAGGTAGGCGCCGGGGTCGGCCAGCCCGTCGGGATGGTCGACGCGCAGCCCGTCGAGGACGCCCTCCTCCAGCAGCTGGAGGATCTTCGCGTGGGTCGCGTCGAAGACGTCCGGATCCTCGACCCGCACCCCGATCAGCTCCGAGATGCTGAAGAACCGCCGGTAGTTCAGCTCCGTCCGGGCCAGCCGCCACCACACCGGCCGGTACCACTGCGCGTCCAGCAGCTGCGGCAGCGGCAGCTTCTCGGTGCCCTCGCGCAGCGGGAACCTGTGGTCGAAGTAGCGCAGCTCCCGCCCCTCCACCACGAACCGCCCGGTCTCCGCGCCGAGCGGCCCGCCGAGCACCGGCAGCAGCACCCGGCCGCCCTGTGCCTCCCAGTCGATGTCGAACCACCGCGCGTACGCCGACTCCGGACCGTCCCGCAGCACCTCCCACAGCGCCCGGTTGTGACGGGGTGCCATGGCCATGTGGTTCGGCACGATGTCCGCGACGAGACCGAGCCCGTGGTCCCGGGCGGTACGGGCCAGCGCCCGCAGCCCCTGCTCACCCCCGAGTTCCTCCCGCACCCGCCCGTGGTCGACCACGTCGTACCCGTGCGCGGACCCGGGCACGGCCTCCAGCACGGGGGAGAGGTGCAGATGGGAGACGCCGAGAGAGGCGACGTACGGCACGGCGGCCGAGGCGGCGGCGAAGGGGAAGCCGGGCTGGAGCTGGATGCGGTAGGTGGCGGCAGGCACGACAGAGGTCATGCAGTCCTACGTACCCGCCCCACGACATTTGGAGCATCCCGACACGCGACGCCGCCCGCCCCGCCCGCCCTCAGGGCGCCGGGGCCGGGCGTGTCCTGTCACCCAGGGCCCTTCCGACGGGCCTAGGCCGGCCTCCGGAACACGGCCAGACTCCGGTCCACCAGCGCCACCCGGTCCCCGGCCGCGACCTTCGGTCCGTCCACCGCGACCGCGTCCTCGCGTCCCGTGTCCACGACCAGCTGCCACTGCGGCCCGTGGTTGACCGGCACCACGAACTCCAGCCGCTCCGCCGACGCGTTCACCATCAGCAGGAACGAGTCGTCGCTGATCCGCTCGCCGCGCGCACCCGGTTCGGAGATCGCGTTCCCGTTGAGGAACACGGTCAGCGCCCCGGCCTGCGCCGAGTCCCAGTCCCGCTGCACCATCTCCTGTCCGCCCGGCGTGAACCAGGCGATGTCCGACAGCTCGTCGTGCGTGCCCTCCACCGGCCGTCCGTGGAAGAACCGCCGCCGCCGGAACACGGGGTGGTCCTTGCGCAGCCACACCATCGCGCGGGTGAACTCCAGCAGGTCCCCGAAGCCCTCGTCGCCGTCGCCGTCCTCGCCGGACGGCCACGGCACCCACGACAACTCGTTGTCCTGGCAGTAGGCGTTGTTGTTGCCGCCCTGCGAACGGGCGAACTCGTCCCCGTGGCTGAGCATCGGCACACCCTGCGACAGCATCAGGGTGGCGATGAGGTTGCGCATCTGGCGGACCCGCAGCGCGGTCACCCCGGGGTCGTCGCTCTCGCCCTCGGCCCCGCAGTTCCAGGACCGGTTGTGGCTCTCCCCGTCCCGGTTGTCCTCGCCGTTGGCGTCGTTGTGCTTCTCGTTGTAGGAGACCAGGTCCCGCATCGTGAAGCCGTCGTGGCAGGTCACGAAGTTGATGGAGGCCAGCGGGCGCCGCCCGTCGTCCTGGTACAGGTCGGAGGAGCCGGTCAGCCGGGACGCGAACTCCGCGAGGGTGCGCGGCTCGCCCCGCCACAGGTCCCGCACGGTGTCGCGGTACTTGCCGTTCCACTCGGTCCACAGCGGCGGGAAGTTCCCCACCTGGTAACCGCCCTCGCCCACGTCCCAGGGCTCGGCGATCAGCTTCACCTGGGAGACCACCGGGTCCTGCTGGACGAGGTCGAAGAACGACGACAGCCGGTCCACCTCGTGGAACTGCCGGGCCAGTGTGGCCGCGAGGTCGAAGCGGAAGCCGTCGACGTGCATCTCGGTGACCCAGTACCGCAGCGAGTCCATGATCAGCTGAAGGACGTGCGGGGACCGCATCAGCAGGGAGTTGCCCGTGCCCGTCGTGTCCATGTAGTAACGCGGGTCGTCCATGAGCCGGTAGTACGACGGGTTGTCCAGGCCCTTGAACGACAGCGTCGGCCCCAGGTGGTTGCCCTCGGCGGTGTGGTTGTAGACCACGTCGAGGATGACCTCGATCCCCGCCTCGTGCAGCGCCCGTACCGCCGACTTGAACTCCAGCACCTGCTGCCCGCGGTCGCCCCAGGAGGCGTACGCGTTGTGCGGGGCGAAGAAGCCGATGGTGTTGTAGCCCCAGTAGTTGTTGAGGCCCATGTCGGCCAGCCGGTGGTCGTTCACGAACTGGTGTACGGGCATCAGCTCCAGTGCCGTGACACCCAGGGCGGTCAGGTGTTCGATGATCGCCGGATGGGCCAGTGCCGCGTACGTGCCGCGCAGCTCCTCGGGCAGCCCGGGGTGGCGCATGGTGAGGCCCTTGACATGGGCCTCGTAGATCACCGTGTGGTGGTACTCGGTGCGCGGCCGCCGGTCGTCGCCCCAGTCGAAGTAGGGGTTCACCACGACGGACGTCATCATGTGGGGTGCCGAGTCGAGGTCGTTGCGCTCCTCGGGCGCCCCGAAGCGATAGCCGTACACCTCCTCCCCCCACTTGACCGAGCCGCTGATGGCACGCGCGTACGGGTCGAGAAGCAGCTTCGCGGAGTTGGAGCGCAGTCCGCGCTCCGGCGCGTACGGGCCGTGCACACGGAAGCCGTACCGCTGTCCCGGCATCACACCGGGCAGGTACGCGTGCCGCACGAACGCGTCCGACTCGCGCAGTTCCACCGCCGTCTCGGAGCCGTCGTCGTCCAGCAGACACAGCTCGACTCGATGCGCGGCCTCCGAGAAGACCGCGAAGTTGGTACCGGCGCCGTCGTACGTGGCACCGAGGGGGTACGCCTGTCCAGGCCAGACCTGCATGGATACGACTCTTCCAGTTGTCGCGCGCCGCTGGGGGCGACTCCGAGGGGAGTCTCCCCCAAACTGACAAAACCTCCTAGGACATACGTCCCTCCTGCCCCGTGACGGGCACTTCGTGACGCCTCGGAGGCCGCCGGTGTCGCGTCCCCGCCCGCCCGCGGCCGTGAACCGGCTCACTCCCGGAGCGACAGCGGGCCGGAACGGCCGGGTCACATGCGGTAGTTGGGAAACGACCTGTCCATCCGGCTGTATCGTCACCCGCTACCGGAGTACCCTTCCTTGATCGTTGAGTAGGGGCGAGCTCGGGGGAGCGGAAGGCGGTGCGCGGGTGGGCTCGGGAGGGCTGGAGCTTCCTCCTGGTGACACGGGCGACACGGGTCACGAGGGGAACTCCACGGATGTCCCGCCCGGCGCGGTGTCCCTGGCACGGCCGATGGAGACGGGTTCCATCGGCCCGGAACTGGACTGGAACGCCGACGCCTGGCTCGAAGTGCGCACCCGCGCCCAGCGGGCGGGCCGCGCCTACATCTGGCTGAACCTCGTCGAGCAGCGGCTGCGCGCCGTGGTGGCCGCCGTGCTGCGGCCCGTCTACGAGCCCGTCCACGGCGACGACTGGGTGGTCGCCGCCGCCGGACCCGCCGGACAGGAGTGGGTGCAGCGCGCCGTCGCGGTCCGCGAGGTCAGCCGCCGCAAGGGCTATCTGCTCGACCCCGCCGACGACAACGTGCTCAGCTTCCTGACCCTGCCCCAGCTGCGCGAGCTGATGGTGCAGCACTGGCCCTGCTTCGAGCCCTACATCGACGAGCGGCGCGACGTGGAACTGGCCCTGGACGAGCTGGAGGTCACCCGCAACGTCGTCTCCCGCAACCGGGCCCTGTCCGAGGCCGTCCTCGCCCAGGCCGAGCGGGCCTCGGCGAAACTGCTGGAGATCCTCGGCGCGGGCAGCGACGTGCCCTCCGCGCGCCGGCTGCCCGTCGACGCGGTCGAGGAGCTGGTCGGCGACCGGTACGCGGACGTCGTGGGCGTCCACCCCGACCGGGTGCGGCTGCTGCGGCAGTTCCCCGCCGAGGACCTCTTCGGTGGCGCCCGCCGCCTCGACGCCATCGGCATAGGCCTGAACCTCCTCGTGCAGAACTTCTCCGGGCGGCGGCTCGTACGGCTCGCCGAGTCCGGCTGCCGGGCGCGGCTGCTCTTCCTCAACCCGGCCTCCAGCGCGGTCAAGCGGCGCGAGCGCGAACTGGGCATAAAGAGGGGCGAGCTGAGCCGTGCGGTCGAGATGAACATCCTCCACATGCGCCGGGTCCGCTCGCGGCTGCGCGACCCCGGCGCCTTCGAGATCCAGGTCTTCGACGAGACACCCCGCTTCACCGCCTACCTCGTGGACGGCGACGGCTCGGACGGGGTCGCGGTCGTCCAGACGTATCTGCGCCGGACCCGGGGCATGGAGGCACCGGTCCTCGTCCTGCGCGGCGGCAGCCGGGTCCTCAAGGCCGACGAGAACGGCGAAGTCGGGCTTTTGGACACCTATCGGGAGGAGTTCGAAGTGGCGTGGGCGGACTCACGACCGGTGTCGTGACCCGGACATGACGCGGGCGCGGCACGGCCGGTGACGGTGTGGCGCGGCGCCGAGCGGAATGCGGTCCTCGGATTGTCAGTGGCCCGTGCGATGGTGGTGGTCAATGGGGGAAAGCACCACCGAGAAGGGGGGCCACATGGGTTGGCACCGGCAGCTGCTGATCGGCTTCGACCTGGAGACCACCGGGACGGACCCGCGCGAGGCGCGTATCGTCACGGGCGCGGTGATCGAGGTCAGGGACGGGGAGCGGATCGGACACCGGGAATGGCTGGCCGACCCGGGCGTGGAGATCCCGGAGGAGGCGGTGGCGGTCCACGGCATCACCAACGCCCGCGCGGTGGCCGAGGGCGGACCCGCCGACCGGGTCGCCGACGCCATCGCCGACGTCCTCGTCTCCTACTGGCGCACGGGCGTCCCGGTGGTTGCGTACAACGCGGCCTTCGACCTGAGCCTGCTCTCCGCCGAGCTGCGCCGGCACGCCCTGCCGTCCCTGCGCGACCGGCTCGGCACGGACCCGGCACCGGTCATCGACCCGTACACGATCGACCGCTCCGTCGACCGCTACCGCAGGGGCAAACGCAACCTCGAAGCGGTCTGCGGGGAGTACGGCGTGGCGCTGGACAGCGCGCACGACGCCTCCGCCGACGCCCTGGCCGCCGCCCGGCTCGCCCGCGCGATAGCCCAGCGCCACCCGAAGGTCGCCGCCCTCGGACCGGCCGAACTGCACCGCCGCCAGATCGAGTGGTACGCCGAGTGGGCCGCCGACTTCCAGGCGTTCCTCCGCCGCAAGGGCAACCCCGAGGCGGTCGTGGACGCGATCTGGCCGCTTCGCGAACTGGAGGACGAAACGGTATGACCGCGACAGCGATCTCCCTGCGCGAAGTACGCGACAGCGACCTGCCGTTCCTCTGGCGGCACTGGTCCGATCCCGAGGCGCAGCGGATGGCCGCCTTCACCGGGGAGTACCAGTACGACCGGGCGCGCTTCGACGACCACTGGGCGAAGCTCCGCGCCGACCCCGGGGTGCTCAACCGCACGGTGGTCGCCGACGGCGAGGTCGTCGGATCGATCGCGGTCTTCGGCCCACCGGACGAACGCGAGATCACCTACTGGATCGACCGCGCCCACTGGGGCCGCCACATCGCCACGGCCGCCCTCACCGCCCTGCTCGACCTCGTGTCCACCCGCCCCCTGCACGCTCGTGCGGCCGCCGACAACACCGGCTCGATCCGCGTGCTGCAGAAGTGCGGTTTCGTCGTCACCGGGCACGACCGGGGCTTCGCCCGGGCCCGCGACGCCGAGACCGACGAAGTGGTGCTCATCCTCCCGGCCGTCTGAGCCGGCACCGCTCCGATCAGAACGGGTACCAGCGGACCGTCTCGTCCCCGTCGCGCAGCGAGGCGACACGGCGTTCGAACTCCGCCAGCGCCCCGGGGCTGCTCGGCGCGTGCTGGGCGACCCAGGCGCAGCTGGCCGTCTCACGGGCGCCCCGCAGCACGGAGCAGCCCTCCCACTCCCGCACGTCCCAGCCATAGGTGGCGGTGAAGGCGTCGTAGTCCCGCGCCGGCAGGCCGTAGCGGTCGTGGGAGAGGGCCATGACGACCAGGTCGTGCTCGCGCAGGTCGCCGGAGAAGGTCTCCAGGTCGACGAGGACCGGGCCGTCCGGGCCGACGTGCACGTTGCGGGGGAGGGCGTCACCGTGGATCGGGCCCGGGGGCAGCCGCGGGGTGAGGGCGGCCGCGGCCGCCGCGAACCCGTCCCGGCGCTCACGGAGATACGCCGCGTCCGCCGGGTCGATCGCGTCCCCGGCCAGGCGCAGCCAGCGCTCCACACCACCCAGCAGTTCCCGGCGGGGCAGGGCGAAGGGCGGGGCGGGCAGGGCGTGGACCAGCCGTAGCAGTTCGGCCACATCACGGGGGCCGGCCGGGCGTACGGGGTCGGGCAGGCGGTGCCACACCGTCACCGGGTGCCCCTCGACGAGCAGGGCCTGCGCCGAGGCGGCCCGCACGGCCGGGAGGCCCGCCTCGGCGAGCCAGGCCGCGACGACCAGTTCATGGCGGGCCCGGTCCAGGAGTTCGGCGTCGCGGCCCACCCTGACCACCAGGTCACCGGCGGCGAACACCGCGTTCTCGCCCAGCGCGAGCAGCCGCGCCTCCCCGGCCGCACCGGGCAGTACACCGGCCGCGTCCAGGACGTCCCGCGCCCCTGCCTCGTCCATCCATCGCCTCCGTGTCCGTACGGCCGGCGCTCCCCTCGGGGGTGCCGGGTTCACGCCAATCGAAGCCAGTCTCGCATTCGCACAGGTCGGAGCCTGTGGGCGCTGCCCTGACGCTCTGTCACGCCCTCAGGGAGCGGAACGTCTTCGGCCCGGCCGAGGGCTCTGCGCCCGGTGCGCAGCCGCAGCAGGCCCCAGCCCTGGGCGAGGAACGCCCGGTTCAGGCCGGACTGCTGCTGGTCGTGCAGGTCCCCGGGCCCCTTGGAAGGCCGGCTCCCACGCACCCGCACTCGGCAGCGCATCCCGGAAATGAATTTGCACGATACGTCTCGTCTCGCGTACGGTCGGACGCATGACCTTCCACATCGCCATGTTCTCCATCGCCGCCCACGGTCACGTGAACCCCAGCCTCGAAGTGATCCGCGAGCTGGTGGCCCGGGGGCACCGGGTCACGTACGCGATCCCGCCGGCCTTCGCGGAGAAGGTGGCCGAGACCGGCGCCGAGCCGAAGCTCTGGCGATCGACCCTGCCCGGACCCGACGCGGATCCCGAGGCATGGGGGACCACGCTGCTCGACAACGTGGAGCCCTTCCTGGACGACGCGATCCAGGCCCTGCCGCAGCTCACCGAGGCGTACGAGGGTGACGAGCCCGACCTCGTGCTGCACGACATCGCCTCCTATCCGGCACGGGTGCTCGCCCACCGCTGGGGCGTCAAGGCGATCTCCCTCTCCCCGAACCTGGTCGCCTGGACCGGCTACGAGGAGGAGGTCGCGGAGCCCATGTGGGCCGAACCGAAGAAGACGGCACGCGGCCGGGCGTACTACGCCCGGTTCCAGGCGTGGCTGGAGGAGAACGGGATCACCGAGCACCCCGACCCCTTCGTCGGCCGGCCCGCCCGCTCCCTGGTCCTCATCCCGAAGGCGCTCCAGCCGAACGCCGACCGGGTCGACGAGAGCCGGCACACCTTCGTCGGCGCCTGCCAGGGCGATCGCGCGGCACAGGGCCACTGGGTGCGACCGGAGGGTGCGGAGAAGGTGCTGCTCGTCTCGCTCGGGTCCGCCTTCACCAAGCAGCCGGACTTCTACCGCGCGTGCGTACGGGCCTTCGGCGACCTGCCCGGCTGGCACATGGTGCTCCAGGTCGGCAGGCATGTCACCGCGGCCGAGCTGGGCGAGGTCCCGGCCGGCGTGGAGGTGCGGGACTGGGTGCCGCAGCTCGCGATCCTCAGGCAGGCCGACGCGTTCGTCACCCACGCGGGCGCCGGCGGCAGTCAGGAGGGGCTCGCCACCGCCACGCCCATGGTCGCCGTGCCGCAGGCCGCCGACCAGTTCGGCAACGCCGACATGCTCCAGTCGCTCGGCGTGGCCCGTCATCTCCCCAGGGAGGAGGCGACGGCCGATGCCCTGCGCGAGGCGGTGCTCGCCCTGGTCGACGACCCCGAGGTGGCCCGCCGCCTCGACGAGGTGCGGCGGGGGATGGCGGAGGAGGGTGGCACCCGGCAGGCCGCCGACCTCATCGAGGCGGAGCTGGAGGGCGCGTCCCGGCGGCGCGAACAAGTGGCGGATAGCGGGGCAAGCCATCAGGTTCCGCGTTTACCGTGAAGTCCCGGCACATTTTAGGTAACGGTCCGGTCATTTCATAACGTTGGGGTAACGCCCGCCCTGCGAGACGAACGCATCGACTCTGTTGCCGGGTTGGACCGTTACCCCCTGCGAAAGGTTGTGGTCGGCACTTCTTGTTCCTCGGGTGAACCGAACTCAAGCTGGGTGTGAATTCATTTCGAACGCCAGGAAGTTGACCCATGCGCCGAGACATACCCGACCTCGCGGAAGTGCGCCGCGTCACGCAGAAGAAGCGCGACGCCTGGTGGACCGTGCTGCTCGTCGACCCGGTCGCCACCCCGCTGGTGCGGCTGACCGCGAAGTACACGAGGATCACACCCAACCAGTTGACCTGGGGTGCCTTCGTGCTGGGTCTGGTCTCCGCGGCCTTCTTCGCCCTCGGCGACTGGCGCTGGCTCATCGCCGGCGCCGTCGTCTACCACCTGAGCTTCATCCTCGACTGCATGGACGGCAAGGTCGCCCGGCTCACCGGCCAGGGTTCCGTGTTCGGCGCCTGGCTCGACTTCGTCTTCGACCGTGTCCGCGTCGCCGCGTGCTCGGTGGCCCTGATGGCCGGCCAGTACCACCGCACGGGCGACACCTTCTACATCTGGCTCGCCGCCGCCGTCATCGGCTGCGACGCCCTGCGCTACATCAACTCCCTGGAGACCTTCAAGGTCCGCCACACCATGCGCAAGCAGATCAAGGCCCGGCTCCGCGAGGCCCGCCGCGCCGAGAACGAGCGGGACCTGGCCTTCATGGAGGACCTGCTGCGCGAGAACCCCGAGGCCGACATCGAGCAGGACCTGCGCACGGCCGCCGCCGAGGTCACCCAGGCCGCGCCGCGGACCCAGGTCGTCGACCTGCACCAGGAGTTCCGCCGCCGCTTCCCCGCCTATCTGCGCGTCCGGTCCTTCCTGCTGCGCCACCGTGTCCGCCCCCACCTGGTCAGCGGCATCGAGTTCCAGATGGGCGTCTTCATGATCGGCCCGTTCGTCGACTCCGTGCTGACGGCGACCATCGTCTCCGGCGCCCTGCTGCTCGTCTTCGAACTCGCCATCGTCTACAAACTGCTGCTCTCGACCCGCGACTTCACCCGCACCCTCGACTCCTTCGACCGGGGAGACGTGCGCGAGGACGTGGCCCAGGCCGCC
The DNA here is from genome assembly GCF_055592645.1 of Streptomyces sp. NPDC041108. Taxonomy (NCBI): domain Bacteria; kingdom Bacillati; phylum Actinomycetota; class Actinomycetes; order Kitasatosporales; family Streptomycetaceae; genus Streptomyces; species Streptomyces sp. NPDC041108. The sequence goes on from NZ_JBVIYK010000001.1 coordinate 377,464, forward strand.
TGAGCCGGCGGACGCGCGTGTGGGCCGGGGGGGCGGTGACACCCCCCGGCCCACACGCACGTCCGGAAACCGGTCAGACCCGTACCCGCGTGTCCCGCCCGGCCGGCAGCGGCTCAGGGCCCGGCTCCGGCGACTCGTCGTGGGTGAGGTCCGGCAGCCGGTTCAGCCACGTCGGCAGGTACCAGTTGCGCTCGCCCAGCAGGGCCATCACCGCCGGGAGCAGCACGCCCCGGATGATCGTCGCGTCGATGAGGACGGCGGCCGCCAGGCCCACGCCCATCTGCTTCATCGACTGCATGGACAGCGTCCCGAAGATCGCGAACACGGCGACCATGATGACGGCGGCACTGGTCACGACCCCCGCCGTGGTGACCACACCGTGCCGGATCGCCTCCTTCGTCGTACGGCCCCGCAGCCGGGCCTCACGGATCCGCGAGACCACGAACACGTGGTAGTCCATCGACAGCCCGAACAGGATCACGAAGAGGAACAGCGGCAGCCAGGTGATGATGGCGCCGACCCCCTCCGCGCCCACCAGCGAGGCACCCCAGCCGTGCTGGAAGACCGCGACGAGGATGCCGTACGCGGCGCCCACCGACAGCAGGTTCAGCACGATCGACGTGACCGCGATCGTCAGCGAGCGGAACGACAGGAGCATCAGCAGGAAGGCGAAGACCACGACGAAGGCGAAGACCGGGACGACCGCTCCGGTCAGCTGGTCGTTGAAGTCCTTGTTGCCCGCGACCTGCCCGGTGATCGGCGCCTGGACTCCGTCGACCTTGCCGAGCGTGGCGGGCCGTACCTCGTCGCGCAGCCTGTCCAGGCTCGCGCCCGCCCTGTCCTGGTCGGAGCCGCCCACCAGCGGCACGTACACGAACGCCACGTTCTGCGCGTCGTGGACCTTGATCTCCACCGGGCCGCGGGAGGCGCCCGAGGCGACGGCCTCCGCCTTGAAGTCGGCCAGCGCCGCCCGCACCTCGGGGGCGTTGATGTCCTTCGCCTTCACCACCACCTCGGCCGGCTCGGAACCGCCCGGGAAGGCCTCGTTGACCCGGTTGTAGGTCTGCACGATCGGCAGCGAGTCGCCGAACTCCTGGTCCAGCGTGAGGTTCTGCGTCTTCATCCCGACCGCGGGAGCGGCCACGGCGAGCAGCGCGCCGGTCGCGACCACCAGCGACAGCGCCGGCCTGGCGAGGACGACCCGCAGCACGGCGTTCCAGAAGCGGCTCTCCGCACCGGCCCCGGAGCGGCCGTTCTTCCGCCGCTTGTCCGGGTGCAGGAACGGGATGCGGCCCTTCTCGACCCGCCCGCCCAGCAGCGACAGCAGCGCCGGCAGCACGGTGACCGAACCGACCATCGCCACGGCGACGACCATCAGGGACGCCAGGCCCATCGCCTCGAACTCGGCGAGTCCGGTGAACAGCATGCCCGCCATCGCCACGCACACCGTGACACCGGAGACGATGATCGCGCGGCCACTGGTCGCGGCGGCCACCCGCAGCGCGGTCTGCGCGTCCCGGCCCGCCGCACGCTCCTCGCGCTCGCGGCGCAGATAGAACAGGCAGTAGTCGACGCCGACGGCCAGACCGACCAGCAGCATCACGGAGTTGGCGGTGTCGCTCATCGGGATCACATGGCTGACGATCGCCATCAGCCCCATCGTCGCCATGATCGCGGTGACGGCCAGCGCCACCGGCAGCAGGGCCGCGACGACGGCGCCGAACGCGATCAGCAGGATGCCGAGCGCCACCGGCACGGCCGAGTACTCGGCCTTCTGGAAGTCGTCCCCGAAGGCGTCGTCGAACGTCTTCATCATGGAGGCGCCGCCGATCTCCTCGATCCGCAGCGTCCCGTGCTCCTTCTGGACGTCCTCGACGGCCTTCAGCACCGGCTCGATCCGCTCACCGGCGGTGTCCGACGCGCCGCGCACGTCGAACTGCACCAGCGCGCTGCGGCCGTCCTGCGAGATCGTCCCCGCGGCGTACGGCGAGGTCACGTCCATGACCTTCCCGGTGTCGCCGACGGCCTTCATCACGTCGTCCACGGCGGCCCGGAACGCGGGGTCCGTGGCCCCGGTGCCGTCGTCCTTCGCCTGGATCAGGACGCTCTCACCGGCGGGCTCCTCGATCCCCGCCTCCTCGACGATGTGGGCCGCCGTGCTGGTCTCCCCCTTGAGCTGGTCGCTGTCCTTGACCTCGACCGAGCCCATCGCCGAGCCGATCCCCATCGTCAGCACGACGAACAGCACCCAGATCCCGACGGCCGCCCATCGGTGCCGGGCGCTCCAGCCGCCGGCGCGGGCGGCGATCCCCCGCACCCGTACGTCTCCGTTCCCCATGACGGGCCAGCCCCCTCGGTGACGATGGCGGCCCCCTGCCGCCACCTTTCGTCTCGAAGGTATGCCCCGGATAAAGCCATCTCGTCGTGCTGTCCGGTGAACCCCGGCGCCTGGGAGTCCTCCCCCCGGACCGCACCCTCTCCCCACCAGGGAGGACAGTGGCCCCCTACACCTATCCCGCCCTCTCGGGGCCGCCCCCAGGGTGTACTGGCCCCGACCTGCCTATCGTGGCCCCATGACGACGTACGCGGCGCTCCTGCGCGGGATCAATGTGGGCGGCAACAAGAAGGTCCCGATGGCCGACCTGCGCACCCTCCTGACCGGCCTCGGCCACACCGGTGTGGCCACCTACCTCCAGAGCGGCAACGCGGTCTTCACCAGTGACCACGGCGACGAGGACTCCCTCGCCGCCGAACTCACGACCGCCCTCGCAGGGCACTTCGGCTTCACCGTCGACGTCCTGGTGCGCGACCACGCCTACCTGGAGGCCGTCCGTGAGGCGTGCCCGTTCCCGGCGGCGGAGCTGGAGGGCAAGCAGCTCCACGTCACGTACTTCTCGGAGAACGTGGAGGCGACCCGCTTCGAGGGCGTCGACCCCCAGGACTTCCTTCCCGAGGAGTTCAGGATCGGCGACCGCGCGCTCTACCTCTACGCCCCCGCGGGCCTGGGCCGCTCCAAGCTCGCGGAGACCCTGGCCAAGCCCCGCTTCCAGAAGGGACTGATCGCCACCACCCGCAACTGGAACACGGTGGCGAAACTGGCGGAGCTGACCGGGGCGGGCTGACTGTCGCGTTTGTTCAAGAGGACCGGGCGCGCGGTCCCTAGCGTGGGCCGCATGGAGAGCCACGACAGCACCACGCACCCGCACCACCCGTACATGCGCGAATGCGCCGCCGAGGCGGCCCGGGTCGCCCGGGGCGTCACGGCGGACCGACTGGCCGCGCCCACCCACTGCGGCGACTGGGACGTCCGCGCCCTGGTCAACCACTGGGTCCTGTACACCTCGCACGGACTCGAACACCGCGCCCTGCGCAAGCCCCTCCCCGAGGAACTGACACAGCGCGACTTCACCACCGCACCCGACTGGGCCGACGCCTACGCGGCCCAGCTGGACCGCGCGGTCACGGCCTGGGCCGACCCGGCGCTGTGGGAGGGCGACATCGACCTCGGCATGGGCCCGCTGCCCGCCGCCGACCTCGCCGGCATGATCATCAAGGAGATGGCCGTCCACGGCTGGGACGTCGCGACCGCCACCGGTCAGTCCTTCCGGGTCTCGGACGACACCGCCCGTTTCGTCCTCGGCGTCGTGGAGACCCACGGCGACCTCTACCGCCGCTACGACGGCTTCGCCGACCCGGTCCCGGTACCGGCCGACGCGCCCGTGTTCGACCGGGCGCTGGCGTCGAGCGGCAGGAACCCCGCACCGGGCGCCTGACGACGCCGGGCGCGGCGGCGGGACGGACTCAGGCCGCGGCGAGCTGCCACTGCCCGAGGGCGGCGGTGTAGCGGCGCAGCAGCAGCGCGGCCAGCTCGGGGGAGGGGCCGAGCACCTCGGCCAGGACGTCCGCGCCCGCGCCGGCCGCGCCGGCCGCGATCCGGTCCGGCAGCCGTCCGGGGGCGATGACGTACGGAGCCACGGCCACCCGCTCGCAGCCCAGTCGCCGCAGTTCGCGTACGGCGTCCTCGGTGCGGGGCAGGGACGCGGAGGCGAACGCGGGTCGCACGGCGCACCAACCGGTGTGCCACCACTCCCGCGCGATGTCGGCGATCACCGCGATCGCCTCCGGGTCGGAGGACCCCGCCGAGGCCAGGACGACCCCGGTCGAGGACTTGTCGGCGGGGCTGAGCCCCGCCTCGTACAGCCGGCGTTCGAGCGCCGACAGCAGCAGGGGCGAGGGGCCCAGTACGTCCGCCCGGCGGACGCGCAGGCCCGGCGGAGCCTGCCGCAGCACCGCCGGGATGTCCGCCTTGGCGTGGAAGGCGCGGGTCAGGAGCAGGGGCAGGGCCACCACGTCCCGGACGCCCTCGGCCGCCAGCGACTCCAGCACTCCCGGGACCGAGGGGGTGTCGAAGTCGAGGAAGCCGGTCTCCACGCGCAGCCCGGGGCGCATCGCCCGCACCCGCCGTACGAGGGCGTGCACGGTCGCGGCGTGCCGCGGGTCGCGGCTGCCGTGGGCGACGACGAGGAGAACCGGCGTGCCGGACATGGCGGTCAGCTCTTGACCAGCAGGCCGCGGCTGCGCAGCACCCACCGCTCCAGCGGACTGAACAGCAGCAGGTCGATGGCGATACCGACGATCAGGATCAGGAAGATCGCGAGGAACACCTGCGGCATGCTGCTGTTGGTGCGGCCCGCCTCCAGCATCTGCCCGAGGCCCGAACCGATGTCGGGTGCCTTGGCGATGATCTCGGCGGCCATCAGCGAGCGCCAGGAGAACGCCCAGCCCTGCTTCAGGCCGGCCACATAGCCGGGCAGCGCCGCCGGCATCACGATGTGCCAGGTGCCCTTCAGCCCCGTCGCGCCCAGGGTGCGGCCGGCCCGCAGGAACAGCGGCGGCACCTGGTCGATGCCGGACACCAGACCGTTGGCGATCGACGGGACCGCGCCGAGCAGGATCACCGTGTACATCACCGACGGCTCCAGCCCCAGCCAGACCACCGCGGCCGGCACCCACGCCACCGACGGCAGCGACTGCAGACCGGACAGGATCGGGCCGATCGCCGCGCGGACGACCCGGACGCGGGCCACCAGCAGCCCCAGCGGGGTGCCGATCGCCAGCGCGGCCAGGAAGCCGAGCAGACCGCGGGAGACGCTGGTCCAGATCGAGTCCAGGAGCGTCCCCTGCAACCAGGCCTGCCGTACCTCGTCCCACACGGCGGAGGGCGCGGGCAGCTTGTAGGCCGGCGCGACCTCCGCCAGCACCAGGAGCTGCCAGACCGCCAGCACCAGGGCGATCGCGATGACCGGGGGCAACACCTTCTGGACGAGCACCTGGCGCAGCGGCGGGCGCCCGGTCTGCACCGAGTCCAGCGCGTCGAGGCCCGCCTCCAGCCCGGCGAGATCGTCCGCGTCCTCGGCGGGTCCGGGGCCGCTCTTGGTCTCAGTGCTGGCCATGGCGGCGGATCTCCCTACGCAGTTCTTCGGTGATCTCGACGGACAGCTCCGCCACGGCGGTGTCCTCGATACGGCGCGGCTGCGGGATGCCCACGGTCCACTCGCGGGCCACCCGGCCGGGGCGCGAGGACAGCAGGACGACCCGCTCGGCCAGCCGTACCGCCTCGCGCACGTTGTGCGTCACGAACAGCACCGACACCTGTGTCTCGCGCCAGATCCGGGTCAGCTCGTCGTGGAGCACGTCCCGGGTGATGGCGTCGAGCGCGGCGAACGGCTCGTCCATCAGCAGCAGCTTGCTCTCCTGGGCCAGGGCGCGGGCCAGGGCCACGCGCTGGCGCATACCGCCGGACAGCTCGTGCACGCGCTTGCCGTACGCGCCCTTCAGCCGGACCAGACCGAGCAGGTCCTCGGTCCGCTCGCGCCGTTCGTTCTTCGGAACTCCCCGCAGTTTCAGGGCGAGTTCGATGTTCTTGCCCGCGGTGAGCCACGGGAACAGGGCGTGCTCCTGGAACATCAGAGCCGGACGCCCGTCGGTCGTGATGCTGCCCGCGGTCGGGGCGTCGAGACCCGCGACCAGGTTGAGCAGCGTCGACTTGCCGCAGCCCGAGGCCCCCAGGAGGGTGACGAACTCGCCGGGGGCGACATCGAGCGTGATGTCGTCCAGCACGAGCTGCTGCCCGGCCGGTCCGGAGAAGGACTTCGATACGTGCTCGATACGGGCGGCGTGCTCGGCCGCCTGGACGCCGTCGGCGGCCTTGGCGAGTGCGGTGGCCATGGTCGTCACCTCCTGGGAACTCATCGGACTTCGCGGTTACTTGACGCCGAGACCGGCGTCGCTGACCTCGTCGTCGCCCTCGGCCTTGAGGACCTTGTTGAGCAGCGTCAGGTCATAGATCCCGTCGAGCTTCGGGTTCTCCAGCAGACCGGCCTTGACCGCGTGGTCGGCCTCGGTCTGCAGGGTGGACGCCAGCGGGTCGTTGATGAACTGGATGGACTTCCACGCCGGGTCGAGCACGTCGGCCGGCAGCTCCTTGCCGGAGTCGGCCTTGAGCTGGGCGTTCGCCGCGGCCTTGGCCTCGTCGGCGTTGGAGCCGATGAACGCGTTGGTCTTGACCGAGCCGCGCAGCACGGCCTCCACCACGTCCGGGTGCTCCTTCAGGAACTCCTGGCGCACGATGATGTTCGTGATCACGAACTTCTTGTCCGGCCACAGGTCGGCCTCGTCCAGCAGCACCTTCCCACCCTCGGCGACCAGCTTGGACGCGGTCGGCTCCGGCACCCACGCGCCGTCGACGGCACCGGACTTGTAGGCGTCCGGGGTGACGGAGTTCTCCGTGCGGACCACGGACACATCGCCCTTGCCGGTGTTCGCGTCGACCTTCCAGCCCTGCTCCGCGATCCAGTTGAGGAACGCCACGTCCTGCGTGTTGCCGAGCTGCGGGGTGGCGATCTTCTTGCCCTTGATGTCCTTCAGGGACTTGATCTTGTCCGGGTTGACGACCAGCTTCACACCGCCGGACGCCGAACCGCCGATGATGCGCAGGTTGGCGCCGTCGGCCTTGGTGTAGCCGTTGATCGCCGGGGACGGGCCGATCCAGCCGATGTCGATGGAGCCGCCGTTGAGGGCCTCGATCTCCGAGGGGCCGGCGTTGAAGGTCGTGTACTTCGCCTTGGTGGCGCCGAGCTCCTTCTGGAAGAAGCCCTTCTGGATACCGACGAGAGCGGTCGCGTGGGTGAGGTTGCCGAAGTAGCCGATGTTGACGGTGTCGAGACCGTCGATCTTCTCGGCGCCGGCGGCGACCTTGTCGGTCTTGGCGTCCGTGGACTCGGAGCCGTAGCCGCAGGCGGCCAGGGCCAGCAGCGGGAGTGCGGTGACGGCCGCGAGGGTGCGGCGGAAAGCGGCGGAGCGGTGTGCAGGCACGGGAGGTGTTCCTCTCGGAGGCCCGGCGGTCACGGTCTCTCAGGTCGTGGCCGGGAGGTCGGGTTTTCGTCTACGGCGGTGGGGGGTGAGGGCGCGCAGGCAGTGCGCGTACGTCAGCGCACACATCGCGCCACCCCGCCCTGTCCACTGCCGAGGGCGCCGCTGCCCACACGGCCGCCCTCCTTCGCGAACGTCGCGTAGAAGTCCTGGGAACTCATGTCAGAAGTCCCACCCGTCGTCCTCGGCCTCGTCCTTGACGGGCTCCGGGGAGGCGAACGACTCGCCGACCATGCCGGCGGTCAGTGTCGTGCCGTCGGAGGGGTCGATCAGGATGAAGGAGCCGGTGCGGCGCGAGTCGGCGTACGAGTCGACCGGCAGGGCCTCCGCCGTACGGATCTTCACCCGGCCGATGTCGTTGGCGACGAGCTGTCCCGGGTGCGGGTGCAGGGACAGGTCGTCGAGCGTCAGCCGGGACGGGATGTCCTTGACGATCGCCTTGACCGTGCGCGTGCCGTGCTTGAGCAGCACCCGGTGGCCCACGGTGAGCGGCTGGTCGGCGACATGGCAGACGGTCGCCTCGATGTCCTGCGTGGTCGCGGGCGCGTCCTTGCTGGGCACGAGCAGATCGCCGCGCGAGATGTCGATGTCGTCCGCCAGCAGCAGCGTCACCGACTGCGGGGTGTACGCGGCCTGGACCGGCTCGCCGAGGAGGTCGATGCCGGTGACCTTCGTCGTACGGCCGGAGGGCAGCACGGTCACCGAGTCGCCGACCCGGAACGTGCCCGCCGCGATCTGGCCCGCGTAGCCCCGGTAGTCGGGGTGCTCGGCGGTCTGCGGACGGATCACGTACTGGACGGGGAGCCGGGCGTGGCAGTGTGCCAGGTCGTGGCTGACCGGCACCGACTCCAGGTGCTCCAGGAACGTCGGGCCGCCGTACCAGTCCATCTCGGCCGACGGCTCCACCACGTTGTCGCCGGCGAGGGCCGAGATCGGGATGGAGGTGATCTCCGGGACACCCAGCTCGGAGGCGTACGCCGTGAACTCCTCGGCGATCGCTGCGAAGACGCGCTCCTCGTAGCCGACGAGGTCCATCTTGTTGACGGCCAGCACCACGTGCGGGACACGCAGCAGCGCGGCGATCGCGGCGTGCCGGCGGGTCTGCTCGACGACTCCGTTGCGGGCGTCGACCAGGATCACCGTCAGCTCGGCGGTGGAGGCGCCGGTGACCATGTTGCGGGTGTACTGCACATGGCCGGGGGTGTCGGCGAGGATGAAGCGGCGGCGCGGGGTGGCGAAGTAGCGGTAGGCCACGTCGATGGTGATGCCCTGCTCCCGCTCGGCCCGCAGGCCGTCGGTGAGCAGCGCGAGGTCCGGGGCATCCTGGCCGCGGCTGGCCGAGACGCGCTCCACGGCCTCCAGCTGGTCGGTGAGGACCGACTTGGAGTCGTGCAGCAGCCGGCCCACGAGGGTGGACTTGCCGTCGTCGACGGAACCGGCGGTCGCGAACCGCAGCAGCGTGGTGGCCGAGAGCTCCTCGGCGGTGATCGTGCTCATGCTTAGAAGTACCCCTCGCGCTTGCGGTCTTCCATCGCGGCCTCGGACATCTTGTCGTCGGCGCGGGTCGCGCCCCGCTCGGTCAGCCGGGAAGCGGCGATCTCGGTGATGACCTGCTCCAGCGTCACCGCGTCGGAGTCGACGGCGCCCGTGCAGGACATGTCCCCGACCGTCCGGTAGCGCACGAGGCGCTTCTCGACGGTCTCCCCGTCCTTGGGGCCACCCCACTCGCCGGCCGTCAGCCACATCCCGGCCCGCTGGAACACCTCGCGCTCGTGGGCGAAGTAGATCTCCGGCAGTTCGATGCCCTCGCGGGCGATGTACTGCCAGACGTCCAGCTCGGTCCAGTTGGAGAGCGGGAAGACGCGGACGTGCTCGCCGGGCGCGTGGCGTCCGTTGTAGAGGTTCCACAGTTCGGGGCGCTGGCGGCGCGGGTCCCACTGCGAGAACTCGTCCCGCAGCGAGAACACCCGCTCCTTGGCGCGCGCCTTCTCCTCGTCCCGGCGTCCACCGCCGAAGACGGCGTCGAACTTCTCCGCCTGGATCCTCTCGGTCAGCGGCACGGTCTGCAGCGGGTTGCGGGTGCCGTCGGGGCGCTCGCGCAGGACGCCGCGGTCGATGTAGTCCTGGACGGAGGCCACGTGCAGCCGCAGCCCGTGTGCCGCGACGGTGCGGTCGCGGTACTCCAGCACCTCCGGGAAGTTGTGCCCGGTGTCGACATGCAGGAGGGAGAAGGGGACCGTCGCGGGGGCGAACGCCTTCAGCGCCAGGTGCAGCATGACGATGGAGTCCTTGCCGCCGGAGAAGAGGATCACCGGCCGTTCGAACTCGCCCGCGACCTCGCGGAAGATATGGACGGCCTCGGACTCCAGCGCGTCCAGGTGGGACAGGGTGTACGGGGTGCCGGTCTCCCCGGAGACGGCGGCGACGGTCGTCGTCATGCCAGACCCCTCTCGGTGAGCAGCTTGTGGACGAGCGCCGCGGACTCCTGGACCGTCTGGTCCTGCGACTCGATGCGCAGGTCCGGGGTCTCGGGAGCCTCGTACGGGTCGTCGACCCCGGTCAGCCCCGAGATCTCCCCGGCCGCCTGCTTGGCGTACAGACCCTTCACATCGCGCTCCGAGCACACCTCGACCGGCGTGGCCACATGCACCTCTACGTACGCGGCACCGCTCGCCGCGTGGCGCTTGCGGACCGCCTCACGGCTGTCGGCGTAGGGCGCGATGACCGGTACGAGCGCCTTGACGCCGTTACGGGCGAGCAGGTCGGCGACAAAGCCGATGCGCTGCACGTTGGTGTGGCGGTCGGCGCGGCTGAAGCCCAGGTCCGCGGTGAGGAACTCGCGGATCTCGTCGCCGTCGAGGACCTCCACGAGGTGGCCGTCCTCGCGCAGGCGGGCCGCCAGCTCATGGGCGATGGTGGTCTTGCCGGCGCTCGGCAGACCCGTGAGCCAGACGGTGGCTCCGGTGGCTCCGGTCGTCACGTGGTTCTCCTGGTTCGTCGCGGGGGCACGGCCCGTCCCGGGGCCGGTGGTCCCGACGGTGTCGGCTGTCTCTGCGGTGTCGGCGGGCTCTGCGGCGCTCACAGGTGCAGCCCGCACTCGGTCTTGGCGTTGCCCGCCCAGCGGCCGGCCCGCGCGTCCTCGCCCGGGGCGACCCGGCGGGTGCAGGGGGCGCAGCCCACGGAGGCGTAGCCGTCCATGAGCAGGGGGTTGGTGAGCACGCCGTGTTCGGCGACGTAGGCGTCCACGTCGTCCTGCGTCCAGCGCGCTATCGGGGAGACCTTGACCTTGCCGCGCTTGTCGTCCCAGCCGACGACCGGGGTGTTCGCCCGGCTCTCGGACTCGTCGCGGCGCAGCCCCGTCGCCCACGCGTCGAACCGGGTCAGACCCTCTTCGAGCGGCTTGACCTTGCGCAGGAAGCAGCACAGGTCGGGGTCGCGGTCGTGCAGCCTCGGCCCGTACTCGGCGTCCTGCTCGGCGACGGTCTGCCGCGGGGTGATCGTGATGACGTTGACGTCCATCACGGCCTCGACGGCGTCCCGGGTGCCGATGGTCTCCGGGAAGTGGTAGCCGGTGTCGAGGAACACGACGTCCACGCCGGGCCTGGCCCGGGAGGCGAGGTGCGCGACCACCGCGTCCTCCATGGAGGACGTCACGCAGAAACGCTTGCCGAAGGTGTCCACGGCCCACTGGAGGATCTCCAGCGCCGAGGCGTCCTCCAGGTCGCGGCCGGCCTGCTCGGCGAGCGCCTTGAGCTCGGCGCGCCTCGCCTCCTCCGGGCCGGCCGGGTCCGGGGAGGAAGCCGATGTGCCGGAATCCGCCTGGACGGCAGTCATATGCGATCCCCTCCGCTGTCGGCTCGCTGAAGTCCCCGGGACAGCAGCCCGAGGAACTTCAACTGGAAGGCTCGATTGCAGGCTCCGCATTCCCACGCGCCGTGTCCGGTCTCGTTGGGGCGCAGGTCCTCGTCACCGCAGTAGGGGCAGTAGAAGGGGGCGGCTCGCTCGCTCACGACAGGGCCTCCTCGTCGGCGCGGGTGACCCACGCGGCGAACCGCTCGCCGTCCTCGCGCTCGTCCTGGAAGCGCTTGAGCACGCGCTCGACGTAGTCGGGGAGTTCGTCGGCCGTGACCTTCAGACCGCGCACCTTGCGGCCGAAACCGGCCTCCAGGCCGAGCGCGCCGCCCAGGTGCACCTGGTAGCCCTCGACCTGCTCGCCCGCGTCGTTCAGAACCAGCTGGCCCTTGAGACCGATGTCCGCCACCTGGATACGCGCGCAGGCGTTCGGGCAGCCGTTGATGTTGATGGTGATCGGCTCGTCGAACTCCGGGATGCGGCGCTCCAGTTCGTCGATCAGCAGCGAGCCGCGCGCCTTGGTCTCGACGATGGCCAGCTTGCAGTACTCGATACCGGTGCACGCCATGGTGCCGCGCCGGAACGGCGACGGGTTCACCGTGAGGTCCAGCGCCTCCAGGCCGGCGACGAGCGAGTCGACCTGCTCCTCGGTGACGTCGAGCACGATCATCTTCTGCTCGACGGTGGTCGCGACCCGGCCGGAGCCGTGCGCCTCGGCGAGGTCGGCGATCTTCGTCAACGTGGTGCCGTCCACGCGGCCGACGCGCGGGGCGAACCCGACGTAGAACCGGCCGTCGTTCTGCGGGTGCACGCCCACGTGGTCGCGCCAGCGGGCCATCGGCTGGTCGGGCGCCGGGCCGTCGACCAGCTTGCGCTTGAGGTACTCGTCCTCCAGGACCTGACGGAACTTCTCCGTGCCCCAGTCGGCGAGCAGGAACTTCAGGCGGGCGCGGGTGCGCAGCCGCCGGTAGCCGTAGTCACGGAAGATCGAGATGACGCCCTCGTACACGTCCGCGACCTCGTCGAGCGGCACCCACGCGCCGAGCCGCTGCCCGATCTTGGGGTTGGTGGAGAGGCCGCCGCCGACCCACAGGTCGAAGCCGGGGCCGTGCTCGGGGTGGCGGACGCCGACGAACGCGATGTCGTTGATCTCGTGCGCCACGTCGAGCAGCGGCGAGCCGGAGATCGCGGACTTGAACTTGCGGGGCAGGTTGGAGAAGTCCGGGTTGCCGATGATCCGCCGCTGGATCTCCGCCATCGCGGGCGTGCCGTCGATGATCTCGTCCGCGGCGATCCCCGCGACGGGTGAGCCGATGATCACACGCGGGGTGTCACCGCAGGCCTCGGTGGTGGACAGGCCCACGGCCTCCAGCCGCTCCCAGATCTCCGGTACGTCCTCGACGCGGATCCAGTGGTACTGGACGTTCTGCCGGTCGGTGATGTCGGCCGTGCCCCGCGCGAACTCCTGCGAGATCTCGCCGATCACCCTCAGCTGGCGGGTGGTGAGGCGGCCGCCGTCGATCCGCACCCGCAGCATGAAGTACTTGTCGTCCAGCTCCTCCGGCTCCAGGATCGCGGTCTTGCCGCCGTCGATCCCGGGCTTGCGCTGGGTGTAGAGCCCCCACCAGCGCATCCGGCCGCGCAGGTCGTTGGGGTCGATCGAGTCGAAACCGCGCTTGGAGTAGATCGTCTCAATACGCGTCCGCACATTGAGACCGTCGTCGTCCTTCTTGAACTGCTCGTTGCCGTTCAGCGGGGTGAAGTGTCCCGCGGCCCACTGGCCCTCACCACGGTGACGGCTCACCTTGCGGCGGGGCGTGGCGGGGTTCTGCGGGGTGGCGGCCATGGGTGTATGTCCTTCGGGAAAGGCGGGGAGGCGGCTCTGACCTGCGCTTGCGCGCGCATGCGGGCACACGCGGGCAGCGTGTGCGGCGCCTGCGCGTCCTTGCGCCGGCTGAAACAGAGGAGGGTGCGGCGGTGTGGCCCGGGGTCGTCCGACCCCTCGCGGTCGGGCGTCAGCTCACCGGACAGATGGCGCTGGACATGCGGCCGAGGTCGACGTGCCGCCGACTCACCAAGGCAATTCCAGTTCCAGACATGACGGAAGCGTGGCACGGCTCTTTAGACCGAGTCCACCGTTATCCACATGTCGGACAGGGATGTCTCGCATGGCGAGACGGTGTGATGTGGGTCATGGTGTGGGAACGGTCGCGCCGGGCCAGGGGCCCGGAGCCGGGGTGTCCGGCTCCTCGGTCACCTTCGTGTCGAACAGCCGGAAACCCCGCCGCTGGTAGTTCCCCATGGCGTGCTCCCCGTCCAGGGAGCAGGTGTGCAGCCAGACCCGCTTGGTCGGCGGCAGCTCCGGCCAGCGCTCGGCGAGGTCCCAGGCGCGGGCCGTCCCGTACGACAGCAGATGTCCGCCGATGCGCCGGCCCCGGAACGCCGGGACCAGCCCGAAGTACGCGATCTCCACGACCCCGCCGTCCTGCGGTTCCATCTCCACGTACCCGGCGGGCGTGCCCCGGTCGTGGGCGACCCAGGTCTCCACCCCCGGGCGGCCCAGATGCCGCAGCCACCGCTCGTACGACCACGACAGCCGGTCGATCCAGCGGATGTCCCCGCCGACGGAGGCGTACAGGAACCGGCTGAACTCGGGGGAGGGGACCTCGGCACGCACGATGCGGACGTCGTCACCCTCGGGTGCCGCGGCGGGAAGCAGATCGCTGGGCGAGGTCTGCTCCAGGGACCAGGTGGTGACGGGGCTGCTGCTCATGGGCCCAGGGAACCATGGGGCCCGGCCCGCCTCCAAAGGCGGGCCGGGTCGCCGGGGGTGCGGACCGGGCGGCGGGCCGCCCTACTCCAGTGCGCCGTCCACGTCCCGCAGCCGCACCGCGTAGAGCAGGCGCTCCGGGATCGGGTCGGTGAGCGTCCACATCTCGCCCGTCTCCGGCGAGTAGGAGAGGGAGGAGGTGTGCCGTCCCCAGCAGGCGTACGACTCCAGGTCCGCGCCCGAGGTCCCGCTCGACCCGCCCGCCGGGCACTTGGCGGCGTCGGCCCCGCCCTCGTCCTGCCGCCAGAGCGTGCCGTGCGTGCCGCGCTCCTCGGCGGCCTGGTCGACGTACCAGTCCCCCTTGTGGGCGAGGACGCCCTGGACGCCGGTGGCCTCGGTCTCGTACGCCTCGGTGGCGACGGCGTCGCTCCGGCGTCCGCCGGTGGTGAGCAGGCCGGTGCGGTCGCCGGTGATGTCGAGGGCGTAGCGCCAGATTCGGGCGGGTTCCTCACGGCCGGGGCGGAACCGCTCGGTCGCGACGACCGTGGGCGGTGTCGACGTCCGGTCCAGGGAGAGCGAGCCGAGGCAGGGCACCCCGTCGTTGTCGCGCGCGTCGCAGCCGCCCGCCGGGGGGCTGTAGGCGGCGACCGCCGGCAGCGCGTACCGGTAGTGGTGGGCCGACCAGCCCTCGCCCGTCCTGCCGATCGCGTCGCTGTCGGTGACGTCGGCGCGCAGGAAACGGGCCAGGTCGAACACGTACAGGGAGTCGTCCTGCCCGCCGCGGCCGTGCGGGCCCCGCGCGGTGACGATCAGTTTGTCGTCGTACCAGGCCATGCCGCCGAGCCGGGAGCGCAGGCCATCGAAGCCCTGCCCGCCGGAGGTCGGCACGACCAGCAGGACCCATCGGTAGACCAGGTTCGCCGGGTCGCTCGCGTCGACGAAGGCGACCCGGGCGAGCCCCTTCTCGTCGACGGGGGCGGCCGCGGTGCCGCCTCGGCCCGAGCCCGCGCGGTCCGCGTTCGCCGAGCCGCCGCCGGGCGGGACGCTCCGCAGACCCGTGTGCGACCAGCCGGCCGCGATGACCCGGTTGTTCCGGGACGTGGTGACCGAGCGGGGGACCCACTTGGCGTCGACCGCGTCGCCCGCCTCCCAGCAGTACGCCCGCACGGCCGCCGGTTCGACGGGCAGATTGCCCTTCTCGCTGTCGAAACAGTCGCCCTTGCCGCGCATCGCGTGGTTCGCGCTGCGCAGCACCTCGTCGACACCGACCGCCCCGCCCGTCCGGCCGGCCAGGGTGCGCAGCGCGGCGGGGTCGGTCAGGGTCTCCCGCAGCTGGAGCCTGCGCAGCTCACCGGCCGAGGTGATCGAGGACAGGGCGCCCGGCGTGCTGCCGCCCGCCGCCTGCGAGGTGCTGATCAGCGTGGCCGCCGCCGTGAGCGCCAGCGCGGTGCCCGCCAGGGACGCGCGCAGCGCACGTCCCCTTCTGCGTCGTCGGTGCCTGCCACGGTGCTGCATAAAACCTCCCGGGGACGGCCAACTGCCCTCCGTGAAGAAGATCTTGACGGGGAGGCAGGTGGGGCGGCCTGGCAGCGATGCTACGGCAGTGGGACACGTGTCACGCCGAGGTCCCGGGAAATACAGGGAGATCCCTCACTCCGAGGCCATGATCCGTTCACCGGGAGGTGTTGCGGATGTTCGAGCGGGGCTCACACGACCGGCCCTGCCCGCTCGTGGCCCGGGGGCTCCTCGTGGGGGAGGACGCCGAGGGGAACGGTCCCCCGCGACCGCACCACCCCCGGTGCCACCGAATGCGGCAACAGGTCCAACGGAGTCCCGGGCAGCCGGACTTCGACGTCGGCCCGCTCGGTGAAGCGGTACGGGCGGTGGTCGAGGAAGGCGCCGAGGTAACGGCGCACACGGGACATCTCCGCGCGGACGGTGACCGTGCGCGCGGGGTCGCCGAACATGTCGGCGGCGAGGGCTGAGGCGCTGCGGCCGCCGCGGTGCAGGGCGAGGAGGTACAGCAGTTCGGCGTGGCGGGGGGTGAGTTCATGCGTCCAGGAGCCCGCGCAGCCGGCCACCGTGACGCTCCAGCGGCGCGGACGGGAGACGTCGAGGGTGATGTGCGTGGCGGTCGGGACGAGCGCCGGATCGGCGGTGGGGCGTATCAACCAGCCGCCGGGCAGCGGCTCGACGGTGCACGGCCCGAGCGCCGGGAGCCGGCAGCGGCCGGGGGAGAGCGACGTGGGCAGGGCGACGCGGCTGGTGTACGGCATGCCGGTCACCGCCGCCGTCCAGCCGTCCCGGTCGACGGCGACCGCGCGGCCGCCGATGCGGGCCAGCACCGGCGCCGCCACCGCGCGCAGCCGTTCGAGCGAGGTCAGATGCAGGTCCCGCAGCCGGGCCTGGGCGAGTTTGGCGACCGCGTCGACCAGGGCGAGGGTGGAGGGGTGCAGGGTCTCCAGGGGGCCGCTGATGTCCACCACACCGAGCAGCCTGCCGTCCCGCGGGTCCGTGACCGGGGCGCCGGTGCAGGTCCAGGGGTGCAGCGCGCGCACGAAGTGCTCGGCGGAGAAGACCTGTACGGCCCGGCGCGAGACGAGGGGCGTGCCGATGCCGTTCGTGCCGACGGTCTCCTCGCGCCAGTCCGCGCCGATCCCGAGCCCCTGTCCGTCGGCCTTGCGGAGCACGGCCGGACTGCCCTCCCGCCACAGCAACCGGGCGTCGGCGTCCGCGACCATCATGATGTGCTGAGAGGTGCCCGCGAGGGAGAGCAGCCCTTCGCGGAGGACCGGCAGGACGTGACGCAGCGGTGTGGTCCGGCGGCGGCGCTCGATCTCGTCGCGGCCGAGGAGATCGGACCGGAAGTCGTGGTCGGGGTCGACGCCGCTGCGCACCGTACGCCCCCAGGACTCACGGATCGCGGGGCGCGGGGCGGGTTTCGAGGGCCGTCCGTCGAGGGCGTGGGCGCGTACCTCACCGAGGATGCGGGCCGCCCGGGCGGCGTCCGTGGCGGTGAGCCGCGCGACTTCCATCGGCGAGTGCGGCACGCGTTCCTCCCCGGCAGGCCGGTGACTCCCCGGCCCCGGTGGCCTGGAAGCCCGGATCTGCGCGACGGCGTTGACTGCGGGCTTCATAGTCTGCCGCTCTTCGGCCACGGAGGGACGCACTCCGGCCACAGAGCGCGGACGAGTTGCAACCCCCTGCAACCCTGGCGGACCGCCGGGCCCTGCTTGAAACTTGTTCGACGTCGCCCGGTGCGGCGTACGTGCTCCGCTCGTGGGGGCTCTGGTGGCGGGGGTGGTGCCGTGTCGGCGCAGCACCACCCCCGCGTACCACCCGAAAGAGGGGCGCCCGCCGCGGGCGCGGCGTCCCTCGCGGGGCAGCGGCTCAGCCGACCGGACGCGCCCGTTCCACGATCGACGCCAGATCCAGGGTGTGCGGCAGGGTGCCGAACGCCGAGCCCCGGTCACCGCCCAGCCGGGAGGCGCAGAACGCGTCGGCGACCGCCGGGGGCGCGTACCGCACGAGGAGCGCGCCCTGAAGGACGAGGGCGAGCCGCTCCACGAGCCGGCGCGCGCGGGCCTCGACGCCGTCCAGGTCGGCGAGTTCGGTGAGCAGGTCCTTGATCGCTCCGTCGAGCCGGTGGTCGGCGCCCCGGGCCGTGCCCACCTCCCGCAAGTAGGCGTCCAGTGCGCCCGGTTCGCGCTGGAGCGCGCGCAGCACATCCAGGGCCTGCACGTTTCCGGCGCCCTCCCAGACCGAGTTGAGCGGGGACTCGCGCAGCAGCCGGGGCATGCCGGACTCCTCGACATAGCCGTTGCCGCCCAGGCACTCCGCCGCCTCGGCCACGAGCGGGGTGCAGCGCTTGGTCACCCAGTATTTGGCCACCGGCACCGCCAGCCGCATGAACGAACGCTCGTTCTCGTCACCCGCCTCCGCCGCGTCGTACGCCGCGGCCACCCGCATCCCCAGCACCGTCGCCGCCTCCGACTCCAGCGCCAGGTCCGCGAGCACGTTGCGCATCAACGGCTTGTCGATCAACGGCCCGCCGAACGCCTCCCGGTGCGCGCAGTGGTGCACCGCCTGCGCGACCGCCTGCCGCATCAGCGAGGCCGCGCCCAGCGCGCAGTCCAGCCGGGTGGCCGCCACCATCCCGATGATCGTCCGCACCCCCCGCCCCTCGTCCCCGACCCGGCGCGCCCACGTCCCGTCGAACTCGACCTCGGCGGAGGCGTTCGACCGGTTGCCCAGCTTCTCCTTCAGCCGCTGGATACGGAACACGTTCCGCGCCCCGTCGGCCAGCACCCGGGGCACCAGGAAGCACGTCAGCCCTCCCGGAGCCTGCGCCAGCACCAGGAACCCGTCCGACATCGGCGCCGAGCAGAACCACTTGTGGCCGGTCAGCTCGTACGTCCCGTCCTCGGCCAGCGGCCGCGCCGCGGTGGCGTTGGCGCGTACGTCGCTGCCGCCCTGCTTCTCGGTCATGCCCATCCCGAAGAGGGCCCCGGCCTTCTGGCCGGCGGGCCGCATGTCCCAGTCGTAGAGCCGCGACGTCAGCCGCGGCTCCCACTCCGCGGCGAGCGCCGGGTCCGTGCGCAGGGCGGGCACCGCCGCGTGCGTCATCGACAGCGGGCAGCCGTTGCCCGCCTCCACCTGCGTCCAGACGACGAACGCGGCGGCCCGCCGCACATGCCCGCCGGGCCGCGTCCAGGCCGCCGTCAGCCCCGCCGAGACGCCCTTGCCGAGCAGCCGGTGCCACGAAGGGTGGAACTCCACCTCGTCCACCCGGTTCCCGTACCGGTCGTACGCCCGCAGCTTCGGCGGGTTCTCGTTCGCCAGCCGCCCCCACTCCTGCACCTGGGCGGAGCCCGCCGTCCGGCCGAACCCCGACAGCTCCTCGCGCGCCTCGTCCAGCACCTCCGGCGCCAGATGCCGTTCGACCGCCTCCGTGAGCACCTTGTCGGCGGCGAAGACGTCGTAGTCCACCAGGGGCGGAGCCTGATTGGTCACTTCGTGGGTGCTGGATGCCATATCCGGAACCTACCGTTAAGGACTGAGCGGGAGTGAGTCCTGTTGCCAGGTCGCATGCTCGGTCGAACGCCCCGGACGGTGTTGGGTGTTCTGGTGGCCCGCGTTCGCTCCGCATCCAGCGCCGACGGACCGTGTCGGTGGTCCGGGAGTGGGAGGGCGGGTTCCCTCACGCCCGGGAACTCCGGGTCGGGCCTGGACGGTCCGATGCCCCTGCTCATCACTCCGGTGAGCAGGGGGCGGTGCCGTCCGTCGCCGGATCGGGTGTTGCCGGGCGCGCCTTCCGATCGCCACGGCGGCAGCATCGTGGCGAGTGGTGGTGCGGGTTGTCGCGGTAAGGGGCTTTTGCCGGTGCTGGGCGCCCCACCGGCTGGTGTGGGCCGGATCGACGGCGAGCGCGGGTCCGGACGGCCACGCCACCCGGACCGGACGCGACGAACGACGCCGCCGCACTCCTCAGCTCACCCACCCCGTCACCCCCGCCCGGCTCCACCCGAACATCCCGGCGCCATGAGAAACGAGCACGCCCCCCCAAGGTCACGCATTCGATGAAAGAACGCCAGTTCCCCACCAAGCCACCGAGGTGCGCGGCACGACACGGACCAGCAACACTCACTCCCGCTCACCAGAACACCTTGTGAACGCACTCCAGCCACAGCAGCTCCAACCCCTGGCCGTCACCTCGTCACGGCGACGGCCACCGGTGTCCGGCCCGCGGGTGACCGGTGCCGGACCGGGGCGGTCCGGCACCGGGGCTCGGAGGCCGGCTCAGACGGGCGCCGCCAGCTCGCCCGTCCCCACCTCACCCGTCCCGAACTCCTCCTCGGGAGCCGGCACGGCCTCCCCGTACTGCTCCTGCGGCCAGCCCGGGCGGTAGATCGTGTCGAGGTAGCGCTCCCCGAGGTCCGGGGAGATCGCCACCGCCGTGATGTCGGGCGAGCCGTTGCGGGCCAGCCAGGCGCCCGCGCCGCTGACGACCGTGCCGGTGGAGCCCCCGAACAGGAACCCGCGCCGGGCCATGCCGTGACAGGCCCGGACGGTGTCGATCTCCTCCACCCGGACGACGTCGTCCACGTACGACGCGTCGAGCAGCGCCGGGGCCACGCTCGTGCCGAGCCCCGGGATCATCCGGCGGCCGGGCGCCCCGCCGAACGCCACCGAACCGACGCTGTCCACGGCGACGATCCGCACCCGGCGCCGCCGCTCCCAGAACCACTGGGCGCAGCCCATCAGCGTCCCGGAGGTGCCGACCCCCACGAACAGCACGTCCAGGCACGGGAACTGCCGGGCGACGGCGGGCGCGGTGGTGCGGTAGTGCGCCTGCCGGTTGGCCTCGTTGGTGTACTGGTCCAGCCACACGTACCCCGGGTCCGTGGCGCACAGCGCGCGGACGTACGAGATCCGCGCCCCCAGGAAACCGCCGTGCGGGTCCGGCTCGGAGATGACGTGGACCCGGCTGCCCAGCGCCTCGATCATGCGCCGGGTCTGCGGATTGCACCGGGAATCGGTCACGCACAGAAACCGGTAGCCCCGGCTCGCCGCGATCATGGCCAGCGCCACGCCCAGATTGCCGGACGACGACTCCACGAGCGTCGCGCCCGGCCCGAGACGCCCCTCCCGTTCGGCGGCCCGCACCATCTCGGACGCGGCCTTGAGTTTGATCGAGCCGGCGAAGTTGAACCCCTCGCACTTCAGGAAGAGCCGATGTCCGACGACCTGGCGCAGATCGACGTACAGCTCCTCCTCGTTGAAGTCCGTGGGAACGGATATGACTGGCACCGCTGCCCCCCTGGTCGTGCACTGTCGTACGCGCTGCGCCCGGCCCCTCAGCCGTGGCGGCGCAGCTCGTGGAAGAAGTCGTCCACGACCCGCAGTCCGCCGGAGCGGGCCACTTCCCCGTGGACATGGGCTCCGACCGCGAGGTCGAGGACCCCGAGGCCGAAGGGCGAGAAGACCACCGGACGGTCGGCCGGCACGGCCGCCCGGCCGGTGAGGACGTCGTGGAGCGTTCCGTCGAGGAAGTCCCGCGCGCCGGTGAGCCGTTCGGTCAGGTGCGGTGACGTGTCCGCCTTGAGGCAGTGCTCGACGTCGTCGACGAAGTTCGCCGACGCGAGCAGCACCTCGGGCGCGAGATCGCGCAGCGACACGTGCAGCACCAGCGGGTTGTGGTCGAACCACTTCGGTTCACGGACGTGCGGCCGGCCCGCGATCGTCGCGAACACCACCAGGTCGCTCGCCCGGATCACGTCCTCGGCGCCGTCGTACACGGTCACCCGACCCGTGGCGCCGGACCGCTCCAGGTACCCCCGGAACCCGGCCGCGCTGTCCGCGGACAGGTCGTGCACCCCCACCTCCTCGAACACGAAGTCCGTCGCCGCGAGGAACGTGTGGACGTACCGGGCGATCAGGCCGGTGCCGACGAAGCCGACCCGGACCGGGCGCGGCGCCCCCCGGCGCGCGCTCAGCCGGTCGGCCGCCAGCGCCGCCGAGGCCGCCGTCCTCGTCGCGCTGATGACCGAGGCCTCCAGACACGCGAACGGATAGCCGGTGGCATGGTCGTTGAGGATCAGCACGGCCGACGCGCGCGGCAGCCCGGACGCCGTGTTCTCCGGAAAGCTGGAGATCCACTTCAGCCCGTCCACCGGGCGCCTCCCGCCGAGCGAGGCGGGCAGCGCGATGATCCGCGAGGACGGACGGTCGGGGAAACGGAGGAAGTACGACGGCGGGTTGACCGTGTCGCCCGTGTCCCCGTCGCCGTGCAGGAGGTAGGCGGACTCGACCAGTTCGACGATCTCCCGCTCCCGGCCCCGCAGGGCCTGTTGCACCTGAGCACCGGAGATCACGGCGAAACCCGGAACCTCGGTCATACGCGACTCACCTCGTCCTTCGTCGGGAAACCGGCCGGCCGTACCGGATCGGCCAGGCCCACCAGCACCTCGCGGGGCCCCTCGAAGGGCTCACGGCCGTGGGCGCAGCGGATGTTGTCGACGAGGAGCAGGTCGCCCGGCAGCCACGCCCGCCGGACGGTGTGCGCCTCGTAGACCTCGTTGAGCGTCTCGACGACGTCGGCGTCGATCGGACGGCCGTCGCCGTAGCGGGTGTTGAAGGGCAGTCCGTCGGCCCCGTACACGTCCACCAGGTACGCGCGCACCTCGGCGTCCAGGGTCCACTCGCTGAGGAACGCGATCTGGTTGAACCAGCAGCGGCGCCCCGTCACCGGATGCCGGAGCACGGCGGGGCGTCGTTGGCGGGTGCGCAGCGACCCGTCGGGCCGCCAGTCGACGTCGATGGAGTGCGCCCGGCAGTAGGCATCGACCGCGGCCCTGTCGTCGGTGCCGAACGCCTCGGCGACCGACGCCCCGATCTCGCCGTTGTACGAGCGGGTGAGCAGCCAGCCGTCCCGCTCGAACCGCTCGGTCAACTCCGCGGGCAGCGCGTCCAGTACGGCCGCCGCGTCGGCGACCCCGGTCGCCCCGCCCCGCTCGGCGGCCTCCAGACAGGCGAAGAGCAGCAGGCCGGGGAACTCCAGGGCGTAGCTCGACTCGTGGTGCATGCACATCGGCTGGTTCGACGGCCAGGCCGTCGGCGCGTGCACGCCGTCCGCGTACGTCCGCCGGGGCGCGAACGCCTCCCGCTCGACCGTCAGCGTGTCGGTCAGGCCCCGGAAGACCCCGCCCGCCTCGGCGGCGTCCCGCAGTCCGAGTCCGCGCACCAGCAGCGAGCCGTGCTCGGCGACGGCGGCCCGCAGCGCCTTTCGCCGTCCGGCCGCCCACCGGGAGGCGGGTTCGCCGGGGGCGACGGTGAGGAGCGGCGGACTGTCGGTCGACAGCACGACGTCCGGCAGGGGCAGGGAGGCCGCGGTCGCCGGGGCGGTCGCCGTGTCCTCCCGGCGGCGCCCGGCCGTGCGGCGACGGCTCAGAAAGCTCATGACGGCCTCCCCGCGCCCCTCGCACCGGCCCTCGTGTCGATCAGCCCGGCCAGCCCGGACAGCACCGGATGCGCGGTCACGTCCCCGGGGGACACCGCCCGCCGCAGGGCGATCGCGAGCCTCACCGCCGACAGCGAGGTGCCGCCCCGGTCGAAGAAGTGGTCGTGCCGGCCGATCCGGGCCCGCGGCACACCGAGCACCTCGGCCCAGGCGTCGGCCAGCCGTTCCTCGGTCGCCGTCGCCGGCGGCTCACTCGCGTCCCCGTCCCCCGCGCCGAGTTCCTCCGCCAGCGTCGTCAGCGCCCGCCGGTCGGTCTTGCCGTTGGCGGTCAGCGGCAGGCTCTCCCGCCGGTGGAACACCGACGGCACCATGTACGCGGGCAGCGAGGCCGCCAGCCGGTCCCGCAGCTCCTCGACGGCCAGGGGCCGGCCCGAGTGGAAGGCGACCAGGTGCCCGCCCCCGGCGACCACCACCGCACCGTCCCGCACCCCCGCCACCCCGAGCAGCGCGTTCTCCACCTCGCCGATCTCGATACGGAAGCCGCGCACCTTGACCTGGGTGTCCCGGCGGCCCAGGAACTCCAGCTTCCCGTCGGGCCGCCAGCGCCCGTGGTCCCCGCTGCGGTAGAGCCGCTCGCCGGGCCGGTACGGGTCGGTGGTGAAGGCGTGCGCGGTGCGCTCGGGGTCGTTCACGTACCCCCGCCCGACACAGACCCCGGAGAAGACGATCTCGCCCGGCGCGCCCAGCGGCACGAGCGAGAGGCGCTCGTCGACGACGTACACGCGGACGTTGCGCACCGGACGGCCCAGGGGCACCCGGTTCCCCTCGGGAGCCCGGTCCATGACCTCGTGATTGGTGTCGTCCGAGGTCTCGGTCAGCCCGTAGGCGTTGACCAGGGGTATCCCCGGCTGGTGGGCGAACCAGCGTTCCACCAGCTCCTTCTTCAGCGCCTCCCCGGTCACCGACACCCGCCGCAGGTCCGGCAGCGCGCGGGGGTGCCGTTCCAGATGGGCGAGGACCGCTTCGAGGTACGACGGCACGACCTGGAGCACGTCGACCCGGCCGTCCGCGACACGGTCGACGAACCGCTCGACGTCCAGGATCGCCTCCTGCTCCACCAGGAGGGTCCGGCCGCCGGCCAGGGGTCCGGCCAGCAGCTGCCACAGGGAGATGTCGAAGCACTGGGGGGCGGTCTGCGCGACCGTGTCCCCCTCGCCGATGCCGAGGTCGTCGAGCTTGGCGTGCAGGTGGTTGAGCATCCCGGCGTGCTCGCACATCGCGCCCTTGGGCTCGCCCGTGGAACCGGAGGTGAAGTAGATGTACGCGAGCCGGTCCGGCCCGATCTGCAGGCCGAGGTCGGAGTCCTGGTGGGCCTCGTCGTAGGCGTCCTCCACCAGCAGCCGCCGCACCCCGGGCAGCGTCGCCAGCGCCCCGTCCAGCGTGGCCGTGCCGCCCCGTTCGGTGAGCACCAGCTCGCACCCGGCGCGGGCCAGTGCGGTGGCGATGCGCTCGGCGGGGAAGTGCGGTTCGACGGGCAGGTAGACGCCGCCCGCCTTGAACACCGCGAGGACGGCCGCCATCCAGTCGAGGTTCCGCTCGGTCACCACCGCGACGACCCCCTCGTGGCCGAGGCCCCGGGCCAGCAGGGCCCGACCGAGCTGGTTGGCGCGGGAGTTGAGTTCGCGGTACGTCCAGAGCCGTTCGCCGTGGACGGCCGCGACGGCGTCCGGGTGGGCCGCCACCCGCTGCTCGAACAGCTCGTGCACCCGGCGGTCGGGCAGGGCGCGGTGCGGTCCGGCCAGCCCGTCGAGCTGGAACCGGAGTTCGTCGTCCGACACCAGGCTCCGCCGCCCGTGCCCGGCGTCCGGTTCGGCGGCCGACAGGGTGAGGGCGGTCAGGTGGTACCCGGCGATCCGGGCCGCGGCGCCCTCGTCGAGCACATCGGTGCGGTAGCGCAGCCGCAGCGCCGGCCGGCCGTCGCGGTGGGCGGGCCCCACCCGCAGGAGCGCGTCCCCGCCGAGGCCGTCGTCGCCCCCGCCGGTGTCGAGCACCGTCTCGAACGGCGGCTCGGCGAGGCCCAGTTCGTGCCGCAGGGCGTCCACCGGATACCCGGCGTGCGTCCGCAGCTCCGCCGTGACCCGGTGGGCCCGCTCCAGCAGCGCGCGCCAGGTGTCGCCGGGTGCGACGGTGATCCGGCACGGC
Organism: Streptomyces sp. NPDC041108; assembly: GCF_055592645.1. Taxonomy (NCBI): domain Bacteria; kingdom Bacillati; phylum Actinomycetota; class Actinomycetes; order Kitasatosporales; family Streptomycetaceae; genus Streptomyces; species Streptomyces sp. NPDC041108. The sequence goes on from NZ_JBVIYK010000001.1 coordinate 402,678, forward strand.
AGCAGACGGCCGTCCTCCAGCAGGCCGGTGGTGACCTCGCTCTCGCCCGACAGCGCGGCGAGCACCTTCGCATGGGCGGCCAGCAGCGCGGCCGTACCGTCCGTGGCGGTCGACCATCCTTCGGGCAGGGCGACTTCGAGGACGCCCGTGCCTTTCTCCGGGTGCGTGCTCCACCGCGGTATCACGGTCCGCCCGCCGGCGGTGAGCACCTCGTGCCAGTACGCGCGGGCAGCGTCGCCCGACTCCGACCGATCCATCGTTCTCCCCCGATTCACCGTGATCCGGTGTTCTCCGTCGCCGGGTTCCCGCCCCAGCGCGCGTGCGGTGGCACCTGCTCGCCCTTCATCAGGAAGGAGTCGGGCGCGAGCACCGCTCCCTCGCCCAGGACGACGCCGTAGTGGACGAACGCCCCGACCTCCAGCGTGGCGCCGGCGCCGATCGTGACGTGGTCGGACTTGAAGGTGCCGTCCTCCTGCGAATGCGCCTGGATCTTGCTCCCGGCGGCGAGGGTGCAGTCGTCCCCGACGGTCGTCAGCGTCCGTTCGGTGATGTACACCCCGTCGTCGAAGACCCGGCGCCCGATCCGCACCCCCAGCAGCCGCCAGACGAGAGGCTTGTACGGGGTGCCGTTGAACACCTCCAGGTGGGCGTCCGGCAGCTTCCACAGCCGCTCCTGCCGCCAGAAGACGGGGTCGTAGATGGAGCACAGCCGGGGCCGCAGCGGCCGGAAGCGGGTCAGGGACCGTTCCACCAGCGCGTGGAACAGGACGGTGAACACGAGCCCGGCCAGGGGCAGCGCGGCGAGCGCGAGCAGTCCCTGCGGCCCGTCCCCGTGCCCGTAGAGGTCGTAGGCCGCGAAGCCGAGGACGGTGAGCGCGCAGGTGTGCAGCCAGCGCAGGAACAGGAACAGCCCCATCGAGCGCAGGTTGAAGCGGTTCTTCGCGGCGAGCCTGCGGCCGAGTTCCGGTCCCTCGCGCAGATGGTCGAAGCGGCTGTCGCGCTCGACCGAGCGGGGGATCTCGAAGGGCGGCGAGCCGAGCAGCCCGACCCCTTCGCGGATCTCGCCGTCGAGCGGCACCAGCACCTTCGTGGCCAGCAGACAGTTCTCGCCGGTCCGCCCGCCCACCGGGTAGGCGATGGCGTTGCCCAGGAAGTTGTGCCCGCCGATCGCCGTGCGGGACACCCGGAAGGAGGTGCCGGAGTAGTCCGCGTTCATCACCGACAGACCGTCCGCGACCATCGTGCCGCTGCCGACCCGCACCAGGTACGGCGTCTCGTGCTGCACCGCGGTCCCGAAGTTGGAGCCGGTCTGCTCGACGCGGGAGAGGTCGTACCCGAGGGCCCTGAGGCAGGGGACGATGTAGGAGCTGTCGCCGCACAGCCACGTGAAGAATTTGCGGTTGGTCAGCCGGGCGATCGCGCGGTGCACCGAGTAGTGGAAGCCGTACAGCGGATAGGTGCGGTCCGGCCGCACCAGCGGGCGCAGCAGCCGCGGGACGAGGAACACGGCGACCGCTCCGAGGACGACGGAGCCGGCGAACAGCGCGAGCGACAGGGCCGTCGCCTCGGCGTAGAAGCGGGCCGAGGTGAGGTGCAGCGCCGCCGGGTCGAGCAGGGTCTCCAGCTCGGGTGCGGCGGTGAGCAGCAGATAGGCGCCGCCGAGGGTCAGCGGCACGTACAGCAGCAGTGCCTGGAGCAGGGCGGCCAGGCCGTATCCGGCCCGCCGGAGCGTGCCGCAGGGGAGTGGGGCGACCCGGATGTGGTCCACGTCCGTGCGCCGGGCCGGTGAGCCGTGCCAGCTCTGTCCGGCCGGGACCGACTCGCCGTCCCGCAGCGCGGAGGAGTGGCCGAGCTGGGCGCCGTCTCCCAGGGCGGTGCCGATGTCGAGGACGGTGTGCTCGCCGACGAAGACGTCCCGGCCGAGGGTGACGGGGCCGGTACGGATGTGCCCGGCGCGCGCCCGGTAGCAGAGGAAGGCGGAGTCCTTGCGGATCACCGTGCCCGCGCCGATCGTCAGCAGGTCGGTGCAGACCGGGAGGGTGCGGCTGAGGATGGTGACGCCCGGTCCGATGCGGGCTCCGAGGGCGCGCAGGTACAGCACGTACAGCGGGTTGCCGACGAACAGGATCATCGGGCTGGTGCGCAGCAGTGCCTTGACGGTCCAGAACCGCAGGTACGCCGGCCCCCAGACGGGGAACTCCACGGGCTTCCACCGTCCCACCAGCAGCCATTTGGCGGCGACCGGCAGGGTGCACAGGGCGAACAGGGCGAGCGCGCCGAAGACCGCCGAGCGCAGGTAGACCGTGACGAGTCCCGAGGCGTCCGCCACCCACTCGTACCCCTGTACGTATCCGGCGGTGCCGAGCAGGCAGTACCCGGCGAAGAGGAGCAACTGCAGGGCCCCGCACAGGGTGTAGCGCAGGGTGCTGCCCGGGGGCACGGGCCCGGTGGGCGGCGGTGGGGCGGCCGGCCTCGCCGGGGCGTTCGTCAGCGCGGCGGCGAGGCTGCGGACGGTGGGGTGACCGTAGACGTCCCGGATGGAAACCGACGGCAGGTCGGGGTGTTTCCTGACGCGGGCGCAGAAATGCGCCATTGTCAGCGAGTTGGCACCGAGGTCGTCGAAGAAGTGGCTTTCTGCGGGCACGTGTTCGACATGTGCGACGTCGGCCAGGAGTTCGGCCATAAGTCGTTCGATGGTGGTGTTCGATTTCTCCGCGTCCGGCTCGGCCCCCTGGACCTCGCCCGGTTGTTCCGCCACGGGTCGTGGCGCTGGCAGTGTCATTGAATTTCTCCGCGACAGGTATTGCGATGGAAGGCGCCCGGGGGTGAACGGGACGGCGCGCGGAATGACAGAAGGAGGGGGGAGTTGCGGAAAAGGAAAGCGGTGACGTGTGTGACGGAATCGATCTGGGCTGCTCGTGCCCTGGATGGACGGCCCGGTATGGGCTGTGCCGGCGCCTGCTCCGAACAGGCGCTGCGGAATGCAATCCGGATTCTTTCGGTACATTCGGGAACGGGTCAAGCGTGGCCGGGTGATTGACGCTTTCCCGCCCTTTCCCCGATCTCTTCGGAGATGTCGGACCCGAACTCACCCCGTGCTTCAGCGGGCAACTTTCCGCGAAAGGAAACGAATGTGCCTGATCGTTCATCTTTCGTTCTCGTCATGATTCGGCCAGCACGTGCATGACAGAAAAAGCGATCCGAAATCACCTTTGATTTCTTCTGGGTTTCCCATGGTTTGCTGTCTCGTCACGCGACCGGAGGGGACCGTGCGGCGCCCGCGGACCCTGTCGCGGCCCACGGCACCGGGAGGTGAGGGTGACACGCGCAGGCGGATACCTTTAGGGCGTGCAGTCAGCAAGTCAGTCACCCCCACCGTCGACGAGCCCCCATGGGCGTCTCCACCGCGCGCGTGCCCTCTACCGGGACGTGTCCAAGCGCAGGACCGCCTGGCTGCTCCTGAAGGACACCGTCAACTCCTGCATCGAGTACCGCATCCTGGGCCTGGCGGCCGAGGCTGCGTTCTTCACGCTGCTCTCCGTGCCGCCGCTGCTGCTCAGCATGATCGGCCTGCTCGGCTACGTCGACGACTGGACCGGCGCCGACACCATCGCCAGCCTGGAGCTGAACCTGCTGGAGGCCTCGCGGACCGTCCTGTCCGAGAAGGGCGTCGCGCAGATCGCGCAGCCGATCCTGGACGACGTGATGAAGGGCGGACGCCCCGACGTCATCTCCATAGGGTTCCTCTTCGCCCTGTGGTCCGGCTCCCGCGCGGTGAACGTCTTCATCGACACCATCACCGTCATGTACGGCCTCGACGGCGTCCGCGGCATCGTCAAGACCCGCCTCATGGCGTTCCTGCTCTTCCTCGTGGGCCTGCTGATCGGCTCGATCGCCCTGCCGCTGATGGTGGCCGGCCCCGACGCCGTCGTCCGGATCGTCCCGTGGTCCGCGACCGTCGTCCAGGTCCTCTACTGGCCCGTCGTGATCGTCCTGTCCATCGTCTTCCTGACGACGCTGTACCACGTGTCGGTGCCGGTCCGTTCTCCCTGGGTCGAGGACGTCCCCGGCGCCCTCGTCGCCCTCGGCATGTGGGTGCTGGGCAGCTTCCTGCTGCGCATCTACCTCACCAGCACGGTCGAGGGGGCGACGATCTACGGCTCCCTGGCCGCCGCCGTCGCCGTCCTGCTCTGGATCGGTGTGGGCGCCTTCGCCGTCCTCGTCGGCGCCGCCGTCAACGCCGCGATCGACCGCGTCTGGCCGGCCGCCGCCACGGCCGCCGCCCGCGCCGCCAACGAACGCCTCCGCGAGGAACAGGCCGCCGAGTACGTCGCCCGTGCCGCCGCCGCTCGCACCTACGACCCCGAGGACCCCGACATGCCCTCCGAGTTCCCGGAACGCTGGTCCCGCTTCCTCCCCCCGGAGGATGTGACGTCGAGACTGCGGCCACCCGTGAAGAAGGGGGAGGACTGACGGACGCCTCGCCCCGAAGGGCGGGCGGGCGCGGGCCGGCTCCCCGAGGCGTAGCCTCGTTCCCGTGTACGCGGAAAGGGCTTCCCGGCTGGACGGGGCCGTGGTGTGGACCGACGGCCCGAGCGGGCCGGGCGCGGGACGGGTCCTGCCCGACGGGTGCATGGACCTGCTCTGGCACGACGGGCGGCTGCTGGTCGCCGGCCCCGACACCCGGGCCTACGTCACCGGCGGGTCGCCCGGCGGCTGGGCGGGGCTCCGGTTCTTCCCCGGTCAGGCGCCCGTCTTCCTGGGGGTGCCCGCGCACGAACTGCGCGACCGGCGGGTGGCGCTGGCCGACCTGTGGTCGCCGGCGGACGTACGGCGGCTCACCGCGCGGGTGAACGCTGCTCCGGATCCCGCGAGCGGACTCGAAGAGGTCGTCCTGGAAAGGGCGGCCGAGGTGGGGCGGCCCGACCCGGTGCTGCGGCGGGTCGTCGCCGCCCTCGACGCGGGTCGGCCGGTCGCGGCGACCGCCGACGAACTCGGCCTCGGCGCCCGGCAGTTGCACCGCAGGTCGCTCGCCGCGTTCGGGTACGGCCCCAAGACCCTGGCCCGTGTGCTCCGGCTGCGCCGGGCACTCGCGCTCGCCCGGGACGGCATGCCCTTCGCCGAGACGGCGGCCCGCAGCGGGTACGCCGACCAGGCGCATCTCGCCCGTGACGTACGGGAGTTGGCGGGCCTGCCGCTCGGCGAACTGCTCGGCGGGCGGTAGCGGCCCCCGCCCGGGTGTCGGGTTACTCGGGGGCAGGGGCCGGCAGCGGTGCGAAGAGGTCGACGCCGTTGCCGTCGGGATCGAGGACGACCGCGTACCGCTGGCCCCACACCGCGTCCCACGGCGCGGTCTCGCCGCGGTACCCGGCGTCCACCAGCTCCGCGTACACCGCGTCGACCTCGGCCGGACCGTCGCACAGCAGGGCCGGCCCGACGCCGCCGCCCGCCCCCGGGCGGAACCCCGGACGGAAGGACCGGACGGTCTCCACGGTGTCGAGCAGCAGCCGCAGCCCGCCGGGCAGGCGGGCCTCGGCGTGCGGCAGGTGCTCGGCACCCTCCGGGAAGGCGAAGCCGAGGCGGCGGTAGAAGGCGACGGAGGCGGCCATGTCCGAGGCCACCACGCCGATCGCGTCGAGTCGTGGAGTCATGCGGCCACCGTAGGCGGACCGCCGCGGACCGGTCTTGAAGGAATCGGACACGGACCCCGCACCCGTCGCGGGGCCCGCCCGGGGCAGCGCAGTCCGCGTGCCGCGTCCGTCAGGACGTACCCCCGGGCTGCTGCGGGCCGAACGCCGTCATGAAACGGTCGCGGAACTTGTCCATCCGCCACACCGGAGTGTTGTCGGCGGGCTGGAGGCCGTCGGTCCAGCCCCAGTCGGCGACCTTCTTCAGTACCTCGGGGTCCTTGGCGACGATCGAGACCGGCACGTCGTGGCTGGGGTTGTCGCCGGTGACCGTCTTGTTGGGCTGATGGTCACCGAGGAAGACCAGCACGGTGTCCCGGGAGCCGTGCTTCGCGACGAAGTCGACGAGACTGCTCACCGAGTACTGGATCGACTTGCGGTACTCGTCCCGTACGGCCAGCGGATCCTTCCAGACCTCCGTGGGGTTCTTGCCCTCGGCCTTCTGCAGCGCGTGGTAGACCGACCCGTCGCCGACCCGGTCGTCGGGAATCGTGCTCGGGATGGGCGCCCAGGGGTTGTGGCTGGAGGTCAGGATGATCTCCGCCATCATCGGCTCACGGTCCTTCTTGCCGTGCTCCAGCTCCTCGAACGCCTTCAGTGTGTACTGGTCGGGCATGGTCGACCAGCTGAACTTCGGTCCCTTGTAGCCGAGCTGGTCCGAGTCGTAGATGTGGTCCAGGCCGAAGTACTTGCCCTCCGGCCACGCCTTCTGGGTGCCCGGCACGACACCGACCGTGCGCCAGGCGCCGGTGCGGCGGAACGCCTCGGTGAGGGTGAGCCGGTCACTGGCGACGAGGTTGGCGTAACGGGACTGGTTCTTGATCCACAGGCCGGACAGGAACGTGGAGTGCCCCAGCCAGCTGCCGGCGCCGGTGATGGGGGAGCGCAGCCAGCCGCTCTGCGACGCGTACCCGGCGTCCTTCAGCTCCTGCGTCTTCTGCGCGAGCGTCTGGCTGAGCGGCTCGCCCATCCGCGGGTCGTCGATCGCGGAGCGGCCGTAGCTCTCGATGAACGTGATCAGTACGTCCTTGCCGCGCAGTCCCGTCAGCAGCTGCTCGGGCGGCACGTCCGCGAAGGCGTCCACCGCGGACTGCTTGCGGAACGCCTCGCCGTCCTTCAGGCCGTCGCTCACCGACTCGATCCGGTTCTCCACGAGCGTCGCCGCGCTGTGCGAGGCGACCGGGACGTCGGACACCTCCAGCGTCAGCGTCGAACAGGTGATCCATGCGGTGCCCAGGACGAGCAGCGTACGGCTCGCCGTGTGCCGGTGGCGCACCATCAGCCGGCTGATCCGCACGACCGCCAGCGTCATCAGCACCGGCAACGCCAGCGCGAGGAGGATCACCCCGACCGTCGCGGCCTGCGCCGCCGCGCCGCCCAGCGAGTCCTTCATGAACGACTGCGCGTCGTCCAGGAGGATCCAGTCGAGCACCAGGTCGAACGGGCGGTCCAGGGTCCAGTACGACCCCATGTCCAGCACCTTGACGATCGTCAGCAGCCCGAGCAGCACGCCGACCACCACCACCGCCACGCGCCGCGCCTTCGCCGGCAGCACCAGCAGCAGCCCCGCCACGAGGATGCCCTCGGCCGGGATCCGCAGGAAACGTCCGAACTCGATGTCGGTGATGTCGTTCGGCACGAGCAACGCGAACATGACGAGCGCGACGGCCAGCCCGGTCACGGCCCAGGTGACGTACCGCGCGGCCCGGGGGTGCGCGGCCCGCCGGCCGGAGGGGGGCGCGGGGGTGGGTGCGGGTGCGGGTGCGGGTGACGGGTCCGACGACCGGGCCGGGCCCGATGACGGCTCCGGCTCCGGCTCCCGCTCCGGTTCCGCTTTCGGCTTCGGCGCTGGCTTCGACTCCGGCCCGGACTCCGACTCCGCCTTCGGTTCCGCCTCCGCCTCCGGTTCCGGTTTCGGTTCGGGCGAGGTTGCCGGCTCGGGATCGGGCTCGGACCTGGCATCAGGCTCGGCCTCGCTACTGGTTGCCGGCTCTGCCCCGGTGTCGGCCTCTGCCCCGGTACGAGCCTCCGCTTCCGCCTGCTTGCTCGCCGTCGCCGCCGTGTCCGGCGAAGCCTCTACGGACGTCGGCTCCGCAGGGGTGGCTTCGTCCGGGGTCCTGTCGTCGTCCGGTGCCGGTGTCGATCCCGGAAGCTGCGGCGAGCGTATGTGCGACAACCCGAAGGTCCTTCCCTGTGGAGCATGTGGAGCTCAGTGCTGGTGGAGCGGAGTGGGCCGGGGCCGCTTGAACCGCCGGACCACCCGATGGGCCGATTGCTATGCCGTACGGTCCCACGACGCCAACCGTTCACCCGCACTCAGGGTCTTCGCAACCACTTGACCGAACCAAAACGCGCCCTTCGCCAACCCGCCCACCTGCTCAGATCTGGTGCCCGTCGTCACACTCCCGGCTGCCTGACGACTCCGGGCGACGACGGGAAGGCGACGACAGGCCTTGGCGCGGCGCCCCCGTACTGGACCGCTCCACCAGTCGCGTCGACAACTCGGTGCGTGTGCCCTCCGGTTGGTCGCCCTCCATCATCCGCACCAGCAGCCGGAGCGCCGTCTGCGCCATCTCCGACAGCGGCTGACGGACCGTGGTGAGGCCGGGAGTCGCCCACTGGGCCTCGGGGAGGTCGTCGAATCCGACCACACTGATGTCGTCCGGCACCCGCAGCCCCCGCTCGGCCAGGGCCGCGTACGCCCCGAGGGCCATCTTGTCCGAGCAGACGAACACGGCGGTCGGTGGCTCGGGGAGGTCGAGCAGCTGGAGCATGCGGTGATGGGCGGTGGTCTCCATGAAGTTGCCGTAGCGGACGTACTCCGGTCGGTACGGGATCTTCGCGGCCGCCAGCGCCGAGCGGTAGCCCGCCACCCGGGCGCTGCTGCACATCTTGCGCCGGTACCCGGCGATCACCGCGATCCGCTCGTGCCCCAGGGACAGCAGATGGTCGGTGGCGGTCATCCCGCCCTGCCAGTTGGCCGCGCCGACCGACACGACGCCGGGCGGCGGTTCCAGGACCGGGTCGATGAGCACGAACGGGATGCGGTGCTGGGTGAGCCAGGAGTGCTGGGCGGGGGACAGCTCGGCCAGGTTGAACAGCACGCCCGCGGAGCCCCGGGCGGTGAGCTTGTCGAACCAGCCGCGTTCGGGACGGACGCCCCGGGTGCGGGTCTGGCCGGCCGAGACCACGACCTCCAGGCCGGCGTCGTGGGCGGCCTGCTCGACACCGTGCAGGACCGCGCCCGACCAGGAACTCTCCAGGGAGTGGACCACCAGGTCGACCATGCGCGGCGGCTTCGACGCCTCGAACCGGGGCCTGCGGACGTAACCGAGCCGGTCCAGCGCCTCGGTGACCCGGCGCCTGGTCTCCGGGGCCACGTCCTCCCGGCCGTTGACCACCTTCGAGGCCGTCGGCACGGACACCCCGGCCTCGCGTGCCACCACCGCCAGCGTCGGCCCGGCCGTCGCGCTCCCGCCACGCACCATCGCGACTCCACCTCTCAGGCCCCGTCCCGAGGGCCGGTGAAATTTTCGAACAGCGTCGCTCGCACGACGGAGGCGTCCATCGCGTAGCAAGCGCTTCCTACGGTAAGCCCAACTCAACACGGCGGGAAGAAGCAGGGATTCACAGGACCGCCCAGGTCAAAACTTTCGAAACTTCGAACAAGTGGGGTCCGGGGAGTGCCGGGCTGCGCGGCCACGGCCCCGACGGCGGCGGACACGACCGGCTGGGCTTGCGCACCCCGACGTACGCCGGACGGGCCCCCGTCCCCCGAACGGCCGTCAAAGGCCCGGCACGACCGGAATACCGCGAAGGGATGTGGTGCTCTGAGGTGGACGACGACGTTCCACGAGCGGGCGGGCGTGAGGAGCTGGTGCGATGACGGCAGACCGGCAGGGCCCCGTGGTCAGGACGCCGTACGGCCTCGTACGCGGCGCGTACGAGTACGGGGGCGAGAGCCGGAGCGGGGGCGAGGGCGGGAGCGGGGGCGAGAGCCGGAACGGGGACGAGGGCGGGAACGGGGACGGGGACGGCAGCGGCAACCGGATCGCGGTGTTCCGGGGCATCCCCTACGCGGCCCCGCCCTTCGGCCCCCGCCGGTTCCGTCCGCCGGTCCCGCCCGAGCCCTGGACGGAGGTGCGGGAGGCCGTCGCCTTCGGGCCGACTCCTGCGAAGCCGCCGTACTCGGAGGCGTTCGCCCGCTATCTGTCGGACCCCGTCGTCCCGGGCGACGACTGCCTCAACCTGAACGTGTGGACGCCGGACCCGCGCCCAGGGGCCCGGCTGCCGGTCATGGTCTGGATCCACGGCGGGGCCCTCACCCGGGGTTCGTCGGCGGTGCCGGTCTACGACGGCGCCGCCTTCGCCCGTGACGGTGTGGTGCTGGTGTCCCTCAACTACCGCCTGGGAGTGGAGGGTTACGGCCTCTTCCCGGACGCCCCGCCCAATCTCGGGCTGCGTGACCAGCTGGCCGCGCTGGAGTGGGTGCGGGAGTCGATCGCCGGGTTCGGCGGCGACCCGGACCGGGTGACCCTGGCCGGTCAGTCGGCGGGAGCCATCAGTGTCGGCGCGCTGCTGGCCGTCCCCCGTGCGCGGGGCCTGTTCCGGCGGGCCGTCCTGCAGAGCGGGCCGCCCGAGGCCCTGGACCGGGACAAGGTGCGCCGCATGGTCCGCCGGATGGCGACCCGGCTGAAGATCCCGGCGACCGCCGAGGCCTTCGCCGTCGTGGACCGGTCCGCTCTCGTCGAGGCACAGGCGGAGGTCGGCCGCCTCAGCAGTCCGGTGCTGGGCGGCCCCGCCTTCGGCATCGTCGTCGACGGCGAGCTGCTGCCCACGGATCCGCTGGAGGCCCTGACCGAGCACGGCGCGGCCCCGGGGACCGACCTCCTCATGGGCTGGACCCGTGACGAACACCGCCTCTGGCTCGTCCCCGGCGGCCTTCAGGAACGCGTCGACCGTCTCGGCGCGGTCGCCCTGGCCGGCGCGCGCGCCCGCTGCCGCTGCGGGCCCGAGCTGCCCCGCGGCTACCGCGACCTCCACCCCGACAAGGGAACCGCCGACCTGGTCGGCCAGCTCGTCACCGACCACCTCCTGCGCGTCCCCCTGCACCGCGTGGCGGACGCCCGCCTCGGCCAGGCCCGGTCCTACCTCTACGAGTTCGCCTGGCCCTCCGGCGTCCCCGCCCTCGGCTCCTGCCACGCCCTCGAACTCGGCTTCGTCTTCGACACGGGCGACACCTCGGCCTCCGCCAAGCTCGCCGGCGAGAATCCCCCGCGCGACCTGGCCGCCGCCATGCACACCGCCTGGGTCCGCTTCGCGACGGAGGGCACCCCCGGCTGGCCCGCCTGGGACCCCACCCACCCGGTCCGCGTCTTCGACACCCCGGACACCCCGGCCACTCCGGACGCTCCGGAGGGCCCCCGGATGGTCTTCGGCCCCTACGACCCCGAACTCGCGCTCTGGGTCGCGGACACCCGGCGCCCCCGGCGGGTGCAGGGAGGGGGAACCTTCGTCACCTCCGGCGGGGGCCCGCGCCCGGCCCTGCGCCGCTTCCGCCGCAGTCCGTGAGGGCGGCCCGGCCGGCGCGCGCTCCGCAGGCCCTCGACTCCCGGCACAGCCGGATCCAGACCCACGCCCACCTGGGACGCACCCGGTACCTCCTCGGGGATCCCGCGCAGGCGGCGCACCACCTGAGGACCGTCCTGACGGCGGCCCGGGAGAGCGGCGAACAGGACAGCGAGGCGTGCCGACCCGTACGGCCTCCCCTGCCGACACGACGGCCGCGGCCGATCCCGTCGATCACGGCCGGCGGGCCGCTCGGCCGTCGCTGAGTCACCCTCCTAGCCGTGCCGTGCGCCGGGCTCGGCGGGGCCGTCGTCCGTGGGCGTGCGGGGTTGGGTGTGGAGGACCTCGCGGGCCTGTTCCGCGGCGCGGACGGTGCTCTCGCTGACGAAGTCGAGGAAGCGGGCGACGTTCTCCAGACGGGCCGCGGCGGGTGTGCCGCTGCCGAGGACCCCGACGCCCTCACGGGCGGTCTCGACGAGCCGGGCGATGGCGCGGGCGCTGGCGATCATCGACTGGTACCAGACGTCGTCGTCGACGACGTAGCGTTCGCGGCGGCGCTCGCCCTGCTCCCGGCGGACCATCCCCTGGCCGTCGAGGAACGTGATCGCCTTGGAGATGGACGCGGGGCTGACCTGGAGGCGCTGGGCCAGCTCGGACGCGGTGAGGCTGCCGCTGTCGGTGAGGGTGAGGCAGGCCATCACCCGGGCCATCATCGTGGGCATGCCGGAGGCCATCATGACGGTCGTGAACGTCTCCTCGTACTCGCGTACGGCCTCGGCATCGCGCCCATGGGCCTGCTCGGGCGCCTGTGCCGTGAGCGGTGTGGTCCGGCGACGGCGGTGGGCGCGGCGCTCGGTCGCGCGATGGGCCAGCTCGGCGCGGTAGCCGGTGGGGCCGCCGTTGCGCGTCACCTCGCGGGTGACCGTCGAGGTCGGACGGTCGAGCCGTCTGGCGATCTCCGCGTAGGCGAGTCCGTCGGCCAGCCCCTGGGCGATCTGCCGACGTTCCTGCTGAGTGAGCCTGCCTCCCGGCATCGCTGTCTCCTTCGTGCTCCGTCTCGTGCCCCGTGGTGTCCAGCCTAGCGTTCACTCTCATTTCATTGCAACGAAAGCGTGTGGCGCGTTGCGTTAGATTCAGAAACATTGCAACGATTTAGGTGCCTCTACCTGCTCATTCTTTCAATCTATGCAACAAGTATGTTGCTCGATCCGTGAATGCAACGTAGCTTTTCCATCGTCAGAAACGAAGACGTGAAGGAGAGAACGATGCACACCTTCGACACCCCCGCCCCGATCTCCGCGGTCCTGAACATCTCGGCCGGACGCGTACGGTTCATCGCCGCCGACCGGGCCGACACCATCGTCGAGGTCCGGCCCGCCGACGCCGCCAAGGGGCGTGACGTCGAGGCCGCCGAGCGGACGACGGTCGACTTCCGCGACGGGGAGCTGCGGATCGAGGCCCCGAAGGCCAAGAACGAGCTTTTCGGCCCCTCCGGAACCCTGGAGGTCACGGTCCGGCTGCCCGCAGGCTCCCGCGTCGAGGCCACGGCGGCCGCCGCCGAGTTCCGCGGCGTCGGACGACTGGGCGACGTCTCCATCGACGGCGCGCACGGCTCGGTCAAACTCGACGAGGCCGCGAGTGCCCGTCTGGTCCTGCTGGCCGGCGACGCCCTGGTCGGCCGCCTGGACGGCCCCGCCGACATCACCAGCGGCAAGGGCGACCTGCGCGTCACCGAGGCCGCCGGCGGCACCGTCACCCTGCGCACCGGGCACGGCGAGATCTCCATCGGCGCCGCCGCCGGGATCTCGGCCTCCCTGGACGCCTCCACCTCGCACGGCCGCATCCGCAACTCGCTCAGGAACGGTGAGGGAGCCGCCGCGCGGCTCGACATCCACGCGACCACCGGCTACGGCGACATCACCGCCCGCAGCCTCTGACCCGCAGGCCCCCGGGCCCCAGCTTTCGAAGGAGCGAACCATCGTGACCGACCCGGCCATCGCGGCGTACGGGCTGCGCAAGTCCTACGGCGACAGGACCGTCCTCGACGGCGTCGACCTGGCCGTCCCCGAAGGGACGATCTTCTCCCTGCTCGGGCCGAACGGTGCCGGCAAGACCACCGTCGTGAAGATCCTCTCCACCCTCATCGGCGCCGACGCCGGCCAGGCCCAGGTCGGCGGACACGACCTCGCGGTGGACCCGCAGGCGGCCCGCGCCGCGATCGGCGTCACCGGCCAGTTCTCCGCCGTCGACGGCCTGATCACCGGCGAGGAGAACATGCTCCTCATGGCCGACCTGCACCACCTGCCCAGAAGCCGAGGGCGCCACGTCACCGCCGAACTCCTGGAACGCTTCGACCTCACCGAAGCCGCCAAGAAGCCCGCCTCCACCTACTCCGGCGGCATGAAACGCCGCCTCGACATCGCCATGACCCTCGTCGGCGACCCCCGCATCATCTTCCTCGACGAACCCACCACCGGCCTCGACCCCCGCTCCCGCCACACCATGTGGCAGATCATCCGCGAACTCGTCACCACCGGCGTCACCGTCCTGCTCACCACCCAGTACCTCGAAGAAGCCGACCAGCTCGCCGACCGCATCGCCGTCCTGCACGACGGAAAGATCGCCGCCGAAGGCACCCCCGAAGAACTCAAACGCCTCGTCCCCGGCGGACACGTCCGCCTCCGCTTCACCGACCCCACCGCCTACCGCCGCGCCGCAACCGCACTGCCCGACGCCACCCGCGACGACGACGCTCTCGCCCTCCAACACCCCAGCGACGGCACCCAGCGCGAACTACGCGCCCTGCTCGACCAACTGCACGCAACAGACATCGAGGCCGACGAACTCACCGTCCACACCCCCGACCTCGACGACGTCTTCTTCGCCCTCACCAACACCACCACCCTCCCCACCCAGCCCAACCCGTCCAAGGAGACCGTCCGATGAGTGCCCTGTCCCTGGCCGTGCGCGACTCCACCACCATGCTGCGCCGCAACCTCCTGCACGTACGCCGCTACCCCTCCCTCACCCTGAACCTGCTGCTCACCCCGATCATGCTGCTCCTGCTCTTCGTCTACATCTTCGGAGACGTGATGAGCGCCGGCATCGGCGGCAGCGACCGCTCCGACTACATCGCCTACCTCGTCCCGGGCATCCTGATGATGACCATCGGCGGCACCGTCGTCGGGACCGCGGTGTCCGTGGCGACCGACATGAACGAGGGCATCATCGCCCGCTTCCGCACCATGGCGATCCACCGCGGCTCCGTCCTCGTCGGACACGTCGTCGGCAGCGTGCTGCAGTCCCTCGCCAGCGTGGCCCTCGTGGGTGTGGTCGCCGTGGCCATCGGCTTCCGGTCCACGGACGCGACGCCCCTGGAGTGGCTGGCGGCGTTCGGACTGCTCGCGCTGTTCTCCCTGGCCCTCACCTGGATCGCGGTCGGCATGGGCCTGGTCAGCCCCAATGCCGAGGCCGCCGCCAACAGCGCACAGCCGCTGATCCTCCTGCCCCTGATCTCCAGCGCCTTCATCCCGGCCGACACCATGCCCGGCTGGTTCCAGCCGATCGCCGAGTACCAGCCGTTCACGCCGGCCATCGAGACCCTGCGCGGGCTGCTCCTCGGCACCGAGATCGGCCACAACGGCTGGCTCGCCCTCGCCTGGTGCCTGGGCCTCGCCGTACTCGGCTATTTCTGGTCGGCCGCCCGGTTCGACAGCGACCCGAAGTAGCGCGATGCCCGGCACGTACACCACCGGCCACCAACCACCGGCCACCAGCGACCGGCCACCTGTCTCCGCTCCCCGCTCCCCGCTCCCCGCAAAGGGTGCGGGGAGCGGTGCGACCGGCCACGGACCGTCTCGAAGTGGCGGAGGTGTGACGGGTGGGCCGGGCCTCTCAGACCAGTGTCCGCGCGATCGCCGAGATGGCCTCGGGTCCCACCCGGCAGCATCCGCCGATGAGCCGGGCCCCGGCCGCCCGCCACCCCAGCACCTGTTCCGTGGTGAACGTGGACCGCCCGGTCCAGGACCGGGCCGACGCGTCCCAGGTCTCGCCGCTGTTCGGATACACGACGACCGGTTTTCCGGTGACCCGGACGGCCGTCTCGATCGCGCCGTCCACGTCCTCGGACGCGCAGCAGTTCACCCCGACGGCCACGACCTCCTCGGCGTCGGCGGCGAGCGCGAAGGCCTCCTCCAGCGGCTGCCCGGCGCGGGTGCGGTCACCGGCGACGGTGTACGACAGCCAGGCGGGCACGTCCAGACCGCGCACCGCCCGCAGCAGGGCCTCGGCCTCGTCCATGTCCGGGATCGTCTCCAGGGCCAGCACGTCGGGGCGGGCGGCGGCCAGCACCTCCAGCCGGGGCCGGTGGAACCGTTCCAGCTCGGCCACGCTCAGCCCGTACCGGCCCCGGTACTCGGAGCCGTCCGCGAGCATGGCCCCGTACGGGCCGACCGAGCCGGCCACCAGCAGCGGGCGCGTGCCGCCGCGGGCCCCGGCCTCCGCCGCCGCGTCCGCGGCCAGCCCGATGCTCAGGGCCATGAGTTCGGCCGCCCGGCCGGCGTCGATCCCGCGCTTGGCGAAGCCCGCGAAGGTGGCCTGGTAGCTGGCGGTGATCGCCACGTTCGCACCCGCCTCGAAGTAGGCGAGATGGGCCTCGGTGATCGCCTCCGGGCTCTCCGCGAGCAGCCGCGCCGACCAGAGCTCGTCACTCAGGTCGTGCCCGGCCGACTCCAGCTGGTTGGACATGCCGCCGTCGAGAACGAGGACGTCGGCCGCCAGGGCCGCGGCGAAGCGGCCGGGCGGAGGGCCGGGGACAGGAGAGGGGCTGCCGGGTGCGTAGCTGGTCATGCCGACGACGGTAACCGAGCCGCGGGGGCGGACCCACCCCCCATGTGTCCATTCCATGAACAGATCGCCCACCATGTGGAATGCGGCGATACGATCGCGCCCTCCCCTTCCCCGCTCATCCCCCGGGAACCGCCATGACCACCACCAGTACCCCCGAGGCCACCGAGCCCGAACCGGCCCCGGCCGCCGACGCCGAGGCGACCCCGGCCTCCGGGCCGGGCGCGGGAGAGGCCGCCCCGGGCCGGAAGTTCGGCGTCGTGGCGGCCACCGCCCTCGTCATGGGCAACATCATCGGCGGCGGCATCTTCACGCTCCCCGCCGCCGTCGCCCCGTACGGAACGGTCAGCCTGCTCGCCTTCGGTGTGCTCTCCGTGGCCGCCGTCCTGCTGGCGCTGCTCTTCGGGAAGCTGGCCAGGCGCAGCCCGGTCACCGGTGGCCTCTACGTCTACCCGCGCGACGCCTTCGGCCCCTTCGCGGGCTTCCTGTCGGCCTGGTCGTACTGGACGATGTGCTGGGTCAGCATCGCCGCGCTCGCCGTCGGTGTGGTCGGCTACGTGGACGTGCTGATACCTCTGGGCGACAGCAAGGTCGTCCTGGCGCTGGTGGCCCTGGCCGCCCTGTGGCTGCCGGCCGCCGCGAACTTCGCGGGCACCCGCTATGTGGGCGCCGTGCAGATCGTCTCCACCGTGCTGAAGTTCGTACCGCTGTTGCTGGTGGCCACCATCGGCCTGTTCTTCGTCGACGCCGACAACTACGGCCCGTTCAACGCCTCCGGCGAGAGCGCGCCCGGTGCGCTCGCCGCCGCCGCCGCGCTCCTGCTCTACAGCTTCCTGGGTGTCGAGTCGGCCGCCGTCAGCGCGGGCGAGGTCAAGGACCCCGAGCGCACCGTGGGCCGCGCCAGCGTCCTCGGCACGCTCGCCTCCGCGCTGGTCTACATCCTCGGCACGGTCGCGGTGTTCGGCCTGGTCCCGCACAAGGAGCTGGTGGAGTCCGGGGCGCCCTTCGCCGACGCCGTGAACGCGATGGCCGGCGGCAGCTGGGGCGGCACGGTGATCGCGTCGGTCGCCGTCGCCTCGATCGTCGGCTGCCTCAACGGCTGGGTCCTGCTCAGCGCCCAGATGCCGTACGCCGCCGCCCGCGACGGCCTCTTCCCCGAGCGCTTCGCCCGGGTCGGCAAGGGGGGCGTGCCCGGCTTCGGCGTCCTCGCCACCGCCGTCCTCGGCACGCTGCTGATCGTGATCAACTACGCGGACGACCCGGACACCGCCTTCCGCGTCCTGGTCCTCATCACCACGTTCACCGGCTGCGTCCCGTATCTGCTGTCCGCCGCAGCCCAGCTGTACTGGCTGGCCAGGGGCACCCGCGAGCGGGTCCGCCCGGCCGGACTGGTCCGCGACCTGATCGTCGCCGCCCTGTCCTTCGCCTTCTCCTTCTGGCTGATCGCCGGCGCCGGCTACGCGGCCGTCTACCAGGGCGCCCTGTTCCTGTTCGCGGGCATCCCGGTCTACGTGTGGCTGCGGGGCCGGCAGGAGGGCACCGAGGAGACGGGAGCCGAGAGTGCGCCCGAGGGCGGGGCGGAGGCGGTCGCCGAGTTCCGGGCCTGAGCCGCAGCGCAGGAGCACACCTCCGTACCGCGCCCGGCACGGCCGGGCGCGGTACGCGGCTCAGCCCGCGGCCGCGTGCCGGCCGCCGCCCCTGCGCCGGTCCTTCCCACGGCGGCGGGCCACCGGAACCAGCAGCGCGCAGAGCCCGCCGAGGGCGAGCGCGTACGGCCACCAGCCGAGTCCGGAGTCGGCGGAGGCGCTCAGCGTGCGCGTACGGGTCTCGATGGCACCGGCACCGGCGGTGCTCTCGGCCGACGGCGCCCGGTGCGCCTTCACCCTGGTCAGAACGACGTCGTTGCCGTCACCGCCCCGGTAGGAGATCCGGTACGTGTGCTCGGCCGGCCTCACCTCGGCGCCCTCGGGGAGCCCGGTGAACGTACCGGTGGTCCGGCCCTTCCCCCGGTGGTCGATCACGGTGACCCGCGCGCCGGGACGGTCGTCGGACGTCAGCGCCGCGAGATCCAGTCCGCCGGCGAGCCGGGCCGACCCGTTCACCCTCAACGGCCGGTCGCGCAGCACCAGTTCGCCCTTCGCGGTCTGGGTGTAGCCGCCGGTCACCGTGAGCCCGGCCACGACCACGCCCGCGTTGGTCACCGCCCCTTTCACCGTGCCCCTGCCGGACAGCGACCTGGTCACTCTCAGTCCGGCCGTGCCCACGTCGAGCCTCGCCCCCACGGTGGTGAGCCGAATGGTCCTGCTCCGGCCGAGAGTCGCTCCGTCCCGGAGCGCCAGCGTGCCCTTCGTGACGGTCGTCGCTCCGGTGTAGGTCACCTCGCCACCGGTCAGGGTCGTGGTGGCCGTGCCCGCCTGGGTGAGCGAGCCGCTGCCGCCGACCCGCGACAGGGTCACCGGCTTCTCGACGTTCCGGACGATCAGCGAGCCGTCGTCGATCACCCGGCAGAGGCCGCCCGCGGTGTGGAGACCACCGTCCCCGCCCGGCCTGCCGCTGCCCAGCCGCAGCACCGCGCCCTTCTCGACCGTCGTCGACCCGTCGTAGTACTGGACGGCGGCGAAGGTGACGTCGTTGCCCCGGGTCCCCGCGATGACGACGTCCCCGGCGCCCGGCGCGGAGAGCGTGTCGTGGAAGCGGCCGCCGCCGATGGGGGCGCCCAGGGTGACGGGCCCGTCGTAGTCGAAGGTGAGCCGTGAACGGGAGCGCGCGGCGAGGAGGTTGATGTAGACCGTCTCGGCGGTGCCCGGCATGAAGATCTTGTTCGTCGTCCCGTCGCCCCACTGGACGTTCGCGCCCTTGATGTTGGTGCCGCGCTTGTTCACGTTCTTGCGCGCCGGCGTCCAGTTCAGGGCGGGGTCGCTGAGCGAGGGGTCCGTGTCGCCGCCCCGGTCCGACCAGCTGTACTGGCCGGTGAGGATCACCTTGCCGCCCGGCCGGGACTGGACGTTGATGTCGCTGCCGTACTCGCGCTGGTAGAAGTCCATGCCCTGGGTGACGGTCTGGCCCAGCGGGGTGTCCACGGTCCAGGTGCCCTGGTTGAGGACCTTGCGCGCGTGCGGTAGCGCGGTCGCGAACTCCGGGCGCCCGGCGTTCACCTGCGTGCCGTTGTCGATGACGCCGGTGAAGGGGTGGGTGCCCGACAGGTCCCAGGTGGCCCACAGGAACCTCGGCTGGCTGACCAGGCCGGAGCCGCTGATGGTCCCCAGGTTGTACGGGACGTCCTTCAGGGCGAGCCGCAGGGTGCCGTCGACGCGGATGTTGTTCTGGTTCAGCCGGAACGCGGGGGTGCCGTACGGGTAGTGGCCGATCACCCCGGTCGCGCCGCTGTTCCCGTACTGGAGGGTCGCGCCCCGCTCGACGGTCACGGCCGGCGGGTCCGGGCGAGTGACGGTGACGTACGGGTGGTTGCCGCCGAGGATCCGCACGCGCTGCCGCTGCCGGGACTTCGGCAGGGTGAAGTCGCTGTCTCTGGTGAGGACCAGCGTGCCGGTGCCGCGCACGGTGAGGGTGCCGGTGCCGCTGAACACACCGTCGTACGTGGTCGTCCCCGGCGGCACGGTCACCACCGTGTCCCCGGTGAGCGTGACGTTCCGCCCGGCCAGCACGTCGGGGGTCGCGTCGCGGGGTCCGGCGGCGGTGGCGGTGGGGGCGCCGAGCAGCAGGGCGGTGACCGCCAGGGCTCCGGCGGCGGCCGCTGTCTTGTGGGTTTGGCTGTGCACGGCATCGGAGACGGTCCGGGGCTCACGCCGATAACAGAAACTTCGCGGGGGTCCGGCTTCTCCCCATCGGTTCGTTCCTGTGAGCTTGTGTTCGTCTCGCCCGACCCGTTGACCTGGACGTAACACGCCCTTACCTTTTCGCCGTTCGCCATGACCGATCTTGTGCGAAATGTCGAACGATTCTGTTTTCTTTTGTCTCCCCCCACCGTGCAGCACTCTGCAGAGAGGCAGACCGCGTGAGCCGCGAGCACGAAGTCCCCCAGCCCCCCGACCGAAGGCTGCTCCTGAAGGGAGCCCTGGCCGCCGGCGCCTTCGCCGCGCTGCCCCCCGCCGCCGCCCACGCGTCCCCCGGCCGGCCCGCGTACGTCAATCCGCTGGTCCGCAACCGCGCCGACCCGCACATCAACCGGCACACCGACGGTTTCTACTACTTCACGGCGACCGCGCCCGAGTACGACCGGATCATCCTGCGCCGCTCCCGCACCCTGCGCGGGCTGTCGACGGCCACCGAGTCCGTGATCTGGCGCAAGCACGCCACGGGCGTGATGGGCGCGCACATCTGGGCGCCGGAGATCCACCGCATCGACGGCAAGTGGTACATCTACTTCGCCTCCGCGCCCGCCGAGGACATCTGGGCCATCCGTATCTGGGTGCTTGAGAACTCCCACCCCAACCCCTTCAAGGGGACGTGGGTCGAGCGCGGTCAGCTGAAGACCGCCTGGGAGACCTTCTCCCTGGACGCCACCACCTTCACCCACCGGGGCTCCCGCTACCTCGCGTGGGCACAGCACGAGCCCGGGATGAACAACAACACCGCCGTCTGGCTCTCGAAGATGGCCGACCCGCTGACCCTGACGGGTCCTCAGGTGCGGCTGACGACACCGGAGCTGGACTGGGAGGTCATCGGCTTCAAGGTCAACGAGGGCCCTTCGGTCATCAGGCGCAACGGCCGTCTCTTCATGACGTACTCGGCCAGCGCGACCGACTTCAACTACTGCATGGGCCTGCTGACCGTCGACGCGGACGCCGACCTCATGGACCCGGCCAACTGGTCCAAGTCCCCGACCCCCGTCTTCACCAGCAACGACACCACCAAGCAGTACGGGCCGGGCCACAACAGCTTCACCGTCGCCGAGGACGGCCGCACCGACGTCCTCGTCTACCACGCCCGCCAGTACAAGGACATCGTCGGTGACCCGCTCAACGACCCCAACCGGCACACCCGTGTCCAACGCCTGGGCTGGAAGCCCGACGGCACCCCTGACTTCGGAGTCCCCGTAGCCGACACGACCACCCCGAACACCAGGTAAGGAGAGCTGACATGAGACGTGTGTACGCGACGCTCCTCGCGCTCTGTCTGGCGCTGGCCGGCGCCCTCGTGACCGCCGGCCCCGCCCAGGCGGCGCCGCAGACCGTCCCCAACGGCACCCAGTTCAAGGACACGTCGGGCAACGCCCTGCACGCCCACGGCGGCGGTGTCATCAAGGTCGGCGCCTACTACTACTGGTTCGGCGAGAACCGCAATGCCGACAACACCTTCAAGTACGTGTCGGCGTACCGCTCCACGGACCTGAAGAACTGGGAGTTCCGCAACCACGTCCTGACCGAGGCCACCGACCCGGAACTGGCGACCGCCAACATCGAGCGGCCCAAGGTCATGTACAACGCGGCCACCGGCAAGTTCGTGATGTGGATGCACAAGGAGAACGGCGTCGACTACAGCGAGGCCCGCGCGGCCGTCGCCGTCTCCGACACCGTCGACGGGAACTACACCTGGCGGGGCAGCTTCCGCCCGCTGGGGCAGCACATGTCCCGTGACATCACCACGTTCGTGGACAGCGACGGCACCGGCTACATGATCTCGGCGGCCCGCGAGAACTACGACCTGCAGATCTACCGGCTCACCGCCGACTACACCGGTGTCGCCGCCCTCGTCGCCGACCCCTGGCACGGAGGCCACCGCGAGGCTCCTGCCCTGTTCAAGCGCAACGGCGTCTACTTCATGCTCACTTCGGGCGCCACCGGCTGGAACCCCAACCAGCAGCAGTACGCCACCGCCACCAGCATCGCGGGCCCCTGGACGGCCATGTCCAACGTCGGCGACGCCACGGCCTTCGGCTCGCAGACCGCGTACGTCCTGCCCGTGCAGGGCACCTCGACCACCTCGTACCTCTATCTGGGCGACCGCTGGGGCAACTCCTTCGGCGGCACGGTCAACGACTCCCGCTACGTCTGGCTGCCGCTGACCTTCCCGACCTCCACCACGATGTCCATGTCGTGGACCCCCGAGGTCACGGTCGACACGGCCACCGGCACGGTCAGCGGCACCGGCGCCACGTACAACACGCTGATCGCCCGCCACTCGTCCAGGTGCGCCGACGTCACCAGCCAGTCACAGTGGGCGGGAGCCCAGATCAAGCAGTACACCTGCAACGGCGGCAACAACCAGAAGTACTGGTTCAAGTCCGTCGGCAGCGGCTACTACCAGCTGACGGCCCGGCACAGCTCCCTGTGCGTGCAGGAGAACACCGGCACGGTCACCCAGGAGAACTGCAACTCCTCGTCCACCGCCCAGCAGTGGTCGCTCACCACCACCGGCTCCTATGTGAACATCAAGTCCCGCGCGACCGGCAAGTGCCTGGACGTCAGCGGCGCGTCCACCGCCGACGGTGCCGCCGTCATCACGTACGCGTGCGGCAGCGGTACCAACCAGCAATGGACCCGCGGGACATGACGAAGCCTCAGCCGAGCAGGTCGATCGCGTCGATCGACGTTCCCGCGCTGAGATAGGACGTCGACCCCGATCCGCTCACCACGTTGATCCGCAGCACGTTGTACTGACTCGTGTCGGTCAGCCAGGCCGACGCGGGGACGCTGTAGGTGAACGTGTGGTTGTTGCCCCGGTAGGACCCGTTCGTCAGCGACCGGGTGTTCGGCTGGGTGGGCGGAGAGGGGATCGCCGAGGTCCACCTGTCGTTGACGACGACCTGCGGCCGGCCGTTGGCGTAGGCCGTCGTCACCCCGATGCGCAGGGTGTGGGCGGCGGCGGCCTGCGCGGCGGTCAGCCGGAAGTACACGAGGAGACCGCTGTTCACGTCCTTCCAGAGGTAGCAGGGGAAGCCCGAGGTCTCGGTGCCGCTGCCGATGACCACATTGCCGGTCCAGGCGGCGGCCCGGACGTCCGACGGATGCGCGTACGTCATCAGCTCGGCGTTCTTGAAGCCGCCCGGTGTGCCGTTCCAGTCGTTGATCCGCCAGATCGCGCTCGCGTTGGACGGGTCGTTCGAGGACGGGATCGCGATCGAGTTCAGTGTCGTCGTACCGCCCGCGGTGACCGTCACGGAGGTGGTGTACACCGCCAGCTCGCCCTTGAAGACCGTCAGCGTGTACGTCCCCGGCAGCACCCCCGCCACGGAGAACCAGCCGTCCGACGCCCGGGCCGGACCCCAGTACTGTGCCGCCGCGTTGGCGAGCCCGACCGTGTACGCGTACGCCGTGTTCCGGCCGGTGATGCCGACGCCCGCGACCCTGCCCCGGCCGCTCGCGGGGACGTGGCCGGACAGGCCCAGCGAGTCCGCCCACGGGGTGGTCAGCGTGCCCGGGAACAGCGACGAGGAGGGCGCCCCGCCGTCCGTGAAGGCGATGACGTAGGGCCCCTGGAGGCCGAACCGCTGGTCCTCGGTCTGGTTCTGGCCGTAGTACAGGATCTCGTAGAGGCCGCCGCCGTCCGCGCTCTGGTGGCGCAGCAGAGAGCGGTAGAAGGGGCCGCCGGAGGCCTTCTCGTGGTTGCTGCGGACCATCCACAGGCCGACCGAACCGGTCCTCCAGCCGATGTAGTCGTAGTCCATCACCCGCAGCCTGGAGTAGTGCTTGGAGCGGGTCTGGCCGTCGGACTTCGCGAAGACGTCGGAGGCCTCGATGGTGGTGGGCGCGTAGGTGTACGCGTCGGGCTCGTCGTTGAGGAAGAGGCCCGCCTTCACGCGCACGATGTAGCGGGTCGCCGAGACCGAGATGTCGGCCTTGTTGGTCCACAGGTAGATGTTGTTCTCGCCGCTGCGGGCCGCGTAGTAGTGCCTCAGCGTGCCGTGGGCGACCGAGACGAGGATCGTCGAGCCGGACTGCCTGATGGTGACGGTCGAGCTGCCGAGGCCGGACTCTATGTGCGAGTTCATGCCCCCGTAGCCCTGGTACTCCGTGCCCCGGTGGACGAGCGAGGAGAGGTCGCCGTTGCTCTTGCGGACCTTGAACACGAGGTTCGCGCCGGTGTCGATCACGTAGTGGGTGCCGTCGTCGGTGTAGCCGAAGGCCGCGGCGCGGGCGGTGCCGGCCAGGGGGCCGGTGAGCGCGGCGCCGGCGGCCGTCGCGGCGGCACCGACGACGAACGCGCGCCGGCCGGGGCGGGCCGCGGGGCGGGAAGCGGCCGGCGGTCCGCCGGTGGCTCCGGACGAGACCTCGGGCGAGACCTCGGACAAGGTCTCGGACGGGGACGGGGATTCGGACATGGGGATCCTCCTCGGGTGCCGTGGGGGGAGTGCGGTGATTCGGAAGGGTGACAGTTGAATCGTTTTCGCGAAAGGGCTTTCGCGCGACGGAAGTTGACAATCATGTGAATGGTGCACCACCTCTAGAAAGCGCTTGTCGAACCATGTACCGTCCAGCCGCCGGGCTTTGTACCTCGCGGAGGAGCCGCAATGAGACGTTTCACCCTCGCCGCGCTGACGGTGGCGACGACGCTGGGCTCCGTCCTCACGGCCGTACCGGCCGAGGCGCGGGCGGACCGGCTCGTGCTGGGCCCGGAGAACTGCGCCGGGAACTCCTGCCACTTCGACGTCCCCGCCGGGACCTACGAGGTGAGGGTCCGCCTCGGCGGGGACGCGGCGGCGAGCACGGCCATCACCGGCGAGACGCGCCGCACGCTCCTGGCGGAGACGGCCACGGACGCCGGTGAGCACGTCCGCCTCGGCTTCACCGTCGACGTCCGCACCCCCGAGGGCGAGCCGACCGGCCCCGACGGCACCCCCGGCCTGGACCTCTTCGTCGGCGGATCGGCCCCCGCCCTCGCCGACATCCGGGTGACCCGCGCCGAGCGGGCCCACCAGATCTTCCTCGTCGGCGACTCCACGGTCTGCGACCAGCCCGGTGACCCCTACTCCGGCTGGGGTCAGCAGCTCCCGCAGTACCTCAGGAAGGGCTTCTCGGTCGCCAACCACGCCGATTCCGGCGAGAGCACGGTCTCCTACCTCGCCGACTCCCGGCTGTGGGCCACCGTCCAGCCTCGGATCCGCCGCAACGACCTCGTCCTGATCCAGCTGGCCCACAACGACAAGCAGACCGACGAGGCCACCTACCGGGCCAACCTCGAAACCCTGGTCGCGGGCGTCCGCGAGAAGGGCGGGAAGCCCGTGCTGGTCACCCCGATCGTCCGCCGCTGGTTCAACTCCGACGGCACCCTCGACAACGGCACCGCCCTGCTGGTCAACGGCCTCGGCGTCGACCACCCCGCGGTGACCCGCGCGGTCGCCGCCGCCCGCGGTGTGCCCCTGATCGACCTCACCGCGAAGACGAAGGCGCTGGTGGAGTCGCTGGGCACCGAGGGGTCCAAGGCGCTGTACCTCTACAACGAGAAGCGGGACAACACCCACACCTCGGTGCGCGGCGCGACCGTGTACGCCGGCCTCGTCCGGGACGAACTCGTCGCCCAGGGGCTGGTGCCCGAGGGGAAGACCAGGGTGGGATAGGACCCCTGGGGCGTCCCGACCGGAACCGGGGCGCCCCAGGTCTGTACGTGAGTTCTCCACGCGGGAGGGTTCGGGCGGGTGAGGTGTCGCGTCGGGTGCGGTGGGTGGATGCCGGTCGCGCGGTTCCGTGCCTTTCAGGGGCTCGGGGAGCCGCGCGAGAACCCCCATCCACCCGCACCCGGCAACGCACCCCGCCACCCCGGACCTCTCCGCCCACCCCGGCCCCCAGTCAGAAAGCCCGCGCCACATGTCCTCCCCGCCACAGGCCAACCGCACCCTCAGCCCGTACACCGGCTACACCCGCGCCCACTGGGAGGCGGCGGCCGACGCGCTGCTGGCCGCCGTGGAGCCGTACGCCAGTGCCGACGGGGCGCTCTACCAGCTGCCCGGCGACCGGGCCAGCTGGTCGGGCCGGCTCTCCGACGGACTGGAGGGGTACGCCCGCACGCTGCTGCTCGCCGCCTTCCGCCGCGACGAGAAGGCGCTCGGGCGATACGCGGACGGCCTCGCGGCCGGAGTCTCGGGCGTCTGGCCGCGCATCGAGGACCGCAGCCAGCCCCTCGTCGAGGCCGCGTCGATCGCCTTCGCCCTGCGCGTGACCCGGGACCTGCTGTGGGACCGGCTCGACGACGACGTCCGCCAGCGCGCGGCGGCCTGGCTCGGCGACGCGCTCCACGCCGAACCCTGGCCCTGCAACTGGGAGTTGTTCCCGGTGACGGTCGGCGGCTTCCTGGAAGAGATCGGCCACGAACCGGAGCTGGCCCGCCGTGTCATCGACCGGCGCCTGGACCGCATCGAGCAGTGGTATCTCGGCGACGGCTGGTACACCGACGGCGACGGCCGCAAGTTCGACTACTACAACGGCTGGGCCATGCACCTCTACCCGGTCCTGCACGCCTGGCTCGCGCACGACGACCGCCTCCTCGCACACTACGGCGACCGCCTCTCGGTCCATCTCGCCGACTACGCCCGGATGTTCGGCGGCGACGGCGCCCCCCTGCACCAGGGCCGCTCCCTCACCTACCGCTTCGCGACGACCGTCCCGCTGTGGCTGGGCGCCCTCACCGGCCGTACGCCGCTGTCGCCGGGCCGGACACGGCGACTGGCGTCGGGCGCGCTGAAGTACTTCCTCGACCGGGGCGCGGTCGACGAGCACGGCCTGCTGTCGCTGGGCTGGCACGGACCGAACTCCGCTGTTCTGCAAGGGTATTCGGGCCCCGCCTCCCCGTACTGGGCCAGCAAGGGCTTCCTCGGCCTCCTGCTGCCCGCGGACCACGAGGTGTGGACGGCGACGGAGGAACCGGGCCCGGTGGAGCACGAGGACGAGCTGCGTCCCGTCGGCCCGCCCAACTGGCTTCTCCAGAGCACGAGTTCGGACGGTCTGGTCCGCCTGCACAACCACGGCAGCGAGGACGTCCGCTACGACCCCTTCTACACCCGGCTCGCCTACTCGACGGTGACGGAGCCCGTGCCCCTGGCGGAGCCCGCCGAGTCGTACGACAACAGCGTGGCCGTCGGCGGCGACGCCGGCCGCACGGACATCGAACCGCTGGGGGTGGGGGAGGGCTGGGCGGCCTCCCGGCACACGGTCGGCGAGGACGGTGTCCGGGTCACCAGCCTGGTGGTGGCCCGGGGGGCCGTCGAGGTCCGGGCCCATCTGGTGACGGGGGCGGCCCCCGGTACGCCGGTGCGGGTGACGGGCTGGGCGCCCGCGGAGGGTGTGCAGAGCGCGGTGCATCCCGTGCACGGCCTGTCGGGCGCCGTCACCGGGCCGGGCCTCACCGGTGAGACGGCCGACGCGGACGCGACCCTCTTCGTCGCCCTCGCCCGCCTCACCGCCGACGCCGACCCTCAGCCCATGCCGGAGCTGGTCTCCGTGGAGGTGCGGGGCGCGTACGAGATCTCCGTGGACTGGGCCGACGGTGAGCGGGCCGCGTTCGTCCTCACGGAGTCAGACGGGCGATCCTCAGCGTCTTCGTGGTCGGTGACGCCCCGTTGAGGGCGGTCGTGTAGGACGGGGTGACGGGGGCGTAGGCCCAGGCCGGCGTCCCGTCCTTCAGGACCGCGATGTCGCCGGAGATCCGGGCCTCGACGATCTCGTCGGCGCCCGATCGCTTCCCGGCGGCCGTCAGCGGGGTGACATGGACGCCGTCCGAGGCGGGCCGGGCGACCCGCAGTGGTGGGTGTTGCAGGTGTCATGCCCGGTGGTCGTCCCCGGAGGGCGAACGGTTGCCGTCGGGCGGGCTCTCGCTCGAGATCTCAAGGATGTCTGGTCGTGGCGGACCGGCACCGGCCGGGCTACGCCCCAGCGGGGTCCTCCCGGGGCCAGTGGGTGAGCGCCAGGTGCAGCGCCTCGACGCACCGGTCCCAGGAAACGCGTACGTCGCGGGGCGCACCGAAGCCGCCCCCGGCCTCCAGGGCGCAGAAGCCGTGGAAGGTGCTGCGCAACAGCCGTACGGCGTCCGTGAGATCGGGCTCGTCGAGACCGTAGGCGCGGAGCATGCCGTAGGTGATCTCGGCGGTGCGGCGCAGGGCGGGGGAGTCGGTGACGGGGATCTGGGCGAGCGGGAGCTGGGTGGCCGCGTACCGGCCGGGGTGCCGGAGGGCGTACTCCCGGTAGGCCCCGGCGAAGGCGGCGAGCGCGTCCTTGCCGGCCCGGCCGGCGACGGCCGCAGCGATCTGGTCGATCATCTCGCCGCCGGCCAGCAGGGCCATCCGGCCGCGCAGGTCCTGGAGGTTGCGCACATGCGAGTACAGGCTCGCGTCCTTGACCCCGAAGTGGCGGGCCAGGGCGGACAGGGAGACGCTCTCGAAGCCGACCTCGTCGGCGAGAACGGCGGCGGCCGCGGTGATGCGGTCGGGGGTGAGACCGGCTCGGGGCATGGGCCACCTCTGGACGGGACGAGAACCTAGGGTCTCTAGGTTAAGGCCGCGCACCCCCGTGCCGTACTCGGCTCCGTCGGTGGCGGCCCTCGCCGTGGAGAGGGTCCGGCCGGCCCCGCCCCGAGGACCTCGGGGGAGGGCCGGCCGGACCGTCGCCGTGGCGGGTGGTGCTCAGCCGATCGGCGCGTACAGCACGCCCAGCTTGTCGATCTCGTCGCCCGCGCGCCCGGTGAAGCCGACGATCTGCCAGCCGGCGGGAGCGGTGAAGGTCCTCGCGTCCGAGGTGGCGGTGCCGGCGGCGAGGGAGCGGCCCTTGTCCGTGCCGAAGGCGGCGGAGAAGATCCGCGTACGGCCGTCCTTCTGGCCCTGCGTCAGCTTCACCGAGGTCAGGTGCTCACCGGAGGCCAGGGTGAGGGAGGCCGCCGTGCCGCCCGTACCGCCGTGGGCCAGCGTCGTGCCCCCGTCGTGCGTGAGCGAGATCCCGTCGAGACGTGCGGCGCCGCGCAGGGTCAGGGTGCGGGGCGAGACCGTCGAGGGCAGGTCGTCCGCGTCGCTGAACGCCGTGCCGTGCGGGCCGCCGGCGAAGTCGCTGGCCCGCAGGCGCGGGTTGAGCTTCCAGGAGAAGTCGACCGTGTGCGGGAAGTGGTCGGAGAGGTTGCCGCCCGCGGAGTCGAGGAACTTCGCCCACTCGTCGTTGTAGCGGTTCGCGGTCAGATCGACGACGTTGCTGTCCCGGTAGAGGACCTTGTCGACGACCTCGCAGCCGTTGGCCGGGGCCGTCTTCGGGCAGACCAGCGGTTCACTGCCCAGCGCGGGGGCGACGCCGCCCTTGACCAGCTGCACCCAGGGGTCCGTCAGGCCGTTCTCACCGACCAGGCTGCGGATGTTGTCGCCGGTGCGTGTGTAGCGGGTGTTGGTGTCGCCCATGACGATCACCGCGTTGCCCGCCGAGTTCGCCTTGATGAACTCCGAGAGCTGGGTGACGTTGGCGCGGCGCGCGGCCAGGGCCGCGTCGTCGTCGTCGGCGTTGGTGTGCACGTTGTAGAGGTCGACGTAGACGCCGTCGTCGAGCCGCACCCGGGCGAGGGAGAAGCCCTTCGGGGTCAGGCAGTTGGTGCCGGTGCAGGTGTTCCACTTGACCCGCTCGAAGTCGTCGAACGCGTAGTCGGAGAGGGTGTTGAGGCCGTCGCCGAACGGCACCCCGCCGCTGGTCGCGGTGCGGTAGGGGTGGTTGTCGCCCGCGTACAGGGCCGCGTGGTAGTTGAAGTCCTCCTGCACGTTGACGATGTCGTACGCCCCGAGACGCGGCGAGATCAGCGGCGTGTTCGTCGCGGGCTTGCCGGAGCTGAGGCCCTCGGGGAGCCCCGCGACGTTGTACGTCAGCACGTTGAAGCTGCCGCTGGTGGCCGCGGCCGCGGGGGTCGCGCCGGTGGTGGCGAGACCGGTGACGGCCAGCGCGCCGGCGGCGAAGGCGCCGAGCAGTCTTCGCAGGGGGCTTGCGGTCTTCATGGGGCTCGTGGAACGCATAGGGGCTCTCCGGGAGGCGTGGGGAAGGTGAGGGGTGCTCAGGTTCAACGCCAATCAGTGTGACGTGCAAGGTCGGTTGGGGAAACAGTGAGGGACGAGATGATCCGTCGTGTCCATGACACTCGACAGCCACTCTGTGATCGTTCGACGTTCATGTGACCCCTCGATCCTCCACAGGCGGCGCGGTCGCGTCGCGAAGGCAGCCGCGGACGGCAGCGGCATCCGGGAGGCGTTTCATGGGGCACGGGCACACGCACGGCCATCACCACCACGGGCACGACCACGATCACGATCGCGGGGAAACGGCCGCCGCGATCCCCCCTGCCTTCGACGCCTCCGTGCCCGACGAGGCGCTGACCCCCGAGCAGCGCTCGCGCCGCTCCCTGCTGCGCCGTGCCGGCCTGCTCGGCGCGGGCCTGACCGCCGCGAGCGTCCTGGGGCCGACGACGGCAGCCCCGGCGCACGCGGCCTCCCGCGGCCGCGGCGGATTCCTGTGGCTGGCCGGCGACCATCACATCCACACCCAGTACAGCAACGACGGCAAGTACCGCGTCGTCGACCAGGTCCGCCAGGGCGCCCGGCACGGCATGGACTGGCTGGTCATCACCGACCACGGCAACGAGACCCACGCCAGGATCGGTGTCGAGAAGGTCAACCCGGACATCAAGGAGGCCCGCGCCGCCCACCAGGACACCCTGGTCTTCCAGGGCCTGGAGTGGAACATCCCCGGCGCCGAGCACGGCACCGTCTTCGTCCACCCGGGCAGGAACGAGGTCTCCGTCCTCAAGGAGTTCGAGACCTCGTACGACGGCGGTGTGAAGAAGGCGACCGACTCGACACCCGCCAACGAGGCGCTCGCCATAGCCGGGCTCGACTTCCTCTCCCAGCAGGTCCGGCGACGCCGCGTCAAGGACGTCCTGATGCTCGCGAACCATCCCGCGCGCAAGGGCATCGACTCCCCGCACGAGATCCGCAACTGGCGCGACGCCACCGCTGCGTCGGGTCACCAGATCGCCGTGGGCATGGAGGGCGCGCCGGGCCACCAGGCCGCGGGTATCGGGAAGACGATCGGGATGGGCCGTGCCCGGGGGCTCTACGACGGCAGTCCGGGCGCCAACTCCTTCGCCGGTTATCCCCTGGAGAGCTACCGCACCTGGGGCGGCTTCGACTGGATGACCGCGACGGTCGGCGGACTGTGGGACAGCCTCCTCGCCGAGGGCAAGCCCTGGTGGATCACCGCCAACTCCGACTCCCACCACGTCTACACGGACACCACGGTGCGCGGCGGCCCGGAGAGCGACTACCTCGCGCACGGCAAGCACACCGACCCCGTCTACGGCGGCGGGATCGACCTCACCGAGGGCGACTACTGGCCCGGCCAGTACAGCCGCACCCACGTGGGCGCCGCGGCCTTCTCCTACGCCGCCGTCATGGACGGCATCCGCGCCGGCCGGGTCTGGGTCGACCACGGCGGACTCCTCAGCGGCCTCGACGTCCGCGTGTCCGGCGGCGGCCGCTGGGCCACCCTCGGCGGCGCCCTGCGCGTCAGGAAGGGCGCCAACGTCACCCTGACCGTCGACGTGGCCCTGGCCGGAGGCCCCAACTGGGCAGGATTCGTGCCCAAGCTGGCCGGTGTCGACGTCATCCGGGGCGAGGTCACCGGAACCCCGGACGACAAGGACACCTTCACCGCCCCGACGGCCAAGGTCGTGAAGTCGTACGAGGTGAACAAGTCCACCGGCACGGTCCGGCTCACCTACCGACTCGGCCGGGTCGACCGCCCGCTCTACCTCCGGCTGCGCGGCAGCGACGGCAACCGCTCCGCCGTCGGAGCGAGGGGCGCGGCGGTCGACCCGGCGGGCCCCGCCATCGACGTCGTCGGTGACGCCGACCCGTGGCGCGACCTGTGGTTCTACTCCAACCCGGTGTGGGTTCTGCCCTCGTGAGCGTGACGATGTACGCCCTCACCGTGGACGCCGACATCCGGGACCTGCGCGCCGCCGATCACCTCCTCCACGCGTTGGCCGCCGAACTTCCCCTGCCCGAGGGAACGTTCGGCTGCACCCACCTGCTGCGGGGAAACCGCCCGCGGGTCGCCCTGTCCCTCGCGGTGCCGTCCGAGCCGCTCCTGAGCACCGTCCAGGAGCGGCTCGCCGCCCGTGACCTCACAGGGGCACCCGGCATCCCGGACGCCATGGGCCGGGCCGTGATCTATCCCGGCGTCACGGCCCTGACCGGCACGCTGACGATCGCGGACGTGCTCGACCGCTCCGCGATCTCCCGGGTGACCGTCCTCGGCTCACCCGGCCGGCCCTCGCCGGACACACCGCTGGTGACATGTGATCACGTACGGCCCTACTGGCACGAGGGGGAGCTGGTCCTCGCCGCCATGCCCGCCGTCGGCGGCACCCTCGTCCCCTTCGAGGTCCCCGAACCGACACCGTGCTGCGCGGACCACTGACACAGCGCCCGTGCTCCCACGTCGGGGGCTGGGGCTCGGGCGTACCGGCAGATCCTTCATCCGGCAGGCAGGGGCCGCGTCGTGCGCGACCCGGTCGGCGGGAGCCGGTCGAGGTGGCCGGGGCCCTCTTCGCCGTGGTCGTCCGGCCGAGCCCACACCTGCGCCACGGACCCCGCAGACCCCCGCACCAGCTGCCCGTAGCCGGGGAGCCGGGGAGCCGGGGAGCCGGGGAACCGGGGAGCCGGGGAGCCGGGAAGTCCGGCAACGGGTGACGGCGACCCACGCCCGTCATGGCGAACGCAGAAGCGGCCGGTCGGCTGCGTCGCCGGCCGGCCGCTCCGCGTCGGCCGACTATCAGCCCGTTGAGTCCGTCGTCGAGAACACGAACGAGAACTCCGCCGGCCCGGCGGGCAGGTGGTACTGCGGCAGCGCGCCCGGCCCGCAGGACTGGGAACCGATGCCCATCTGGCCGTGGTCCAGGTTGACCCACACCGTGTCGCCGGCCCGGAGGTCGGTCAGGTGCGCGGCGGCGTCCAGCTGTTCGGTGGTCCAGCGGCGGGCCGTGAACCAGAACTCCGGGTCGCCGTCGATCCGCAGGCCGCCCAGCTCCGCCCAGCGGACATCGGGGCGGGCGCCGTTCTCCTGGGGGCGGACGTACGGGGTCTGCAGCTCGTCGACCGTGGAGTGGTGGCGGTACAGCAGGGACGCCGACCGGGTGTCGGGATAGCCCTCGCCGGGGCCGCCGCCGTACCACTTGACGGCGTCGGCGGACGACAGACCGAAGCGGATGCCGAGCCTGGCCAGGGGGACGGTCCACTGCCCTTCCGGGACCACCGACACGGTCAGCCTCAGCCGGGTGCCGTCGGAGGTCCACCGGTAGGCCGTGCGCAGGCCGATCTCCCGGGCGGCCGGCGCCACCCGCGTCCGTACCGTCAGCGCGTCCTCACCCAGCTCCACCGCGTCCAGACGGTGCCGCATCCGGTGCAGGCCGAGCGTGCGCCACAGCTCGCTGTACCGCGTACCGTCCCGCCAGGAGGCGCCGTCGTCGTTGTCCGTCGGCGCCCGCCACACGTCCAGACGCAGCCCGGTCACATCGAGCCCGCCGATGGTCTTCAGCGCGCCCGTACGGACGTCGAAGGAGGCGGGGCCGAGGTAGATGAGCTTCTGGCTCGCCGTGGGCCGGTCGGTCGGCGCGACGGACGGCGACGGCCGCTCCCCGGCCGGCAGCTGGGCCCAGGCGACCTGATGGTCCTTCCTGCCCCACGCCGTGTCCTTGGCCAGCAGTGCCCGTACGGTCCACAGCGCCTCGCCCGCCGGTCCGCCGGTCGGCGGCTGCGGCAGCTTCACCTCGGCCGACTCGCCGGGCCTCAGGGCGGGCACGGAGAGAGCGCCGGCCTCCACGGTCTTCCCGTCGACCTGGTACGACCACTCGAAGGCCAGGCCGGACAGGTCCGCGAAGTCGTACGCGTTGCGCACCCGGACGGTCCCGGCCGTACCGTCGCCGTCGATGCGGACCGGCTCGATGACCTTCTTGAACTCCAGCAGGCCGGGGGACGGCGTCCGGTCCGGGAAGATCAGGCCGTCGCAGACGAAGTTGCCGTCGTGCAGCTCCTCGCCGAAGTCGCCGCCGTAGGCGTAGCCCAGCTCGGGGTGGGTGATCCCGTGGTCGATCCACTCCCAGATGAAGCCGCCCTGGATGCGCTCGTGCGCCTCGAAGATGTGCTGGTAGTCGGCGATGCCGCCGGGGCCGTTGCCCATGGCGTGGCCGTACTCGCACTGGATGAAGGGAAGCTGCCGGCGCCTGAGGGGGCCGCCGTCCAGGCGCTTGCCGATGAGTTCGGTCTCGGCGTGGTCGGCGTACATCCGGGAGTAGACGTCGGTGTCCCGGCAGTCCCAGTCGCCCTCGTAGTGCACGAGACGTGATCCGTCGCGGCCGTGGATCCACTCGGCCATGGCGGTGAGGCCGCGGCCGGTGCCCGCCTCGTTGCCCAGGGACCACATGACCACCGACGGATGGTTCTTGTCGCGCTCGACCATCCGGGCCGCGCGGTCCAGGAGGGCGGGGGTCCAGCGGTCGTCGTCGACGGGGTTGTCCCGCCAGTTCTGCTCGGTGAAGCCGTGGGTCTCCAGGTCGCACTCGTCGATCACCCACAGGCCGTACTCGTCGCACAGGTCGAGGAAGGCCGGGTGCGGCGGGTAGTGGGAGGTGCGCACGGCGTTGATGTTGTGCCGCTTCATCAGCAGCACATCCTCGCGCATGGTCTCCAGGTCGAGCGTGCGGCCCTTCACGGGGTGCCACTCGTGCCGGTTGACGCCCTTGAACAGGATCGCCTTCCCGTTGACCTTGAGCAGACCGTCCTCCAGCACGACCGTGCGGAATCCGATCCGCAGCGGGACGCGCTCGCCCGCCGTGACCAGCTCACCGTCGTACAGTCTCGGACTCTCGGCGGTCCACGGCTCGACCGGGACCGTCACCGGCTCACCGGCCGCGACATCGATGTCGAGGGCGGGCACGAGGACCCGGCCGTCGACGTCGGAGTCGACACGCAGGGTCCCGATGCCGCCCACATGGTCGTAGGAGGCGTGCACGAAGAAGTCGAGGGCGCTGCCCGCCGGGCGGTGCAGCAGCGTGACGTCCCGGAAGATGCCGGGCAGCCACCACTGGTCCTGGTCCTCCAGGTAGGAGCCCGCCGACCACTGGTGGACCCGGACGGCGAGGACGTTCCCCGCCGGCTTCAGCAGGTGCCCGACCGCGAACTCGTGCGGCAGCCGGGACCCCTTGAACTCACCGATGTCCGTGCCGTTCAGCCACACCCGGGCACAGGACTCCACACCGTCGAACCGCAGCACCGCCCCGCCCTCGTCGAGAGCGGGCCACCCCTCGGGAAGGTCGAAGAACCGCAGGTGGTCGCCGGTCGGGTTCTCCGACGGCACCCTCGGCGGGTCCACCGGGAAGGGGTACAGGTGGTTGGTGTAGATCGGCGCCCCGAAGGCCCCGTCCCCCTGCAGCACCCAGTGGCCCGGCACCGCCACCTCGCCCCAGCCCCCGGCGTCGTACCCCGGAGCCGCGAACGAGTCGTCCTCGGCGTCGGCGGTGGGGGAGAGCCGGAAGCGCCAGCTCCCGTTGAGCGACAGCGACCGGGCGTCGGAGGACGCGTACCAGGCGCGGGGCGGCAGGGCCCCGCTGCCCGGCGAGACGTCCTCGACGTAGTCGACGGATGTGCCGGTGGCGGTCGTGGCGGCGGTGGTACCGGTGGTGCGGAAAGACATCGGTCTCCTTGCTGATTCTTCCTAGCCCTTGATCCCAGTCTGCGCGATGCCCTGCACCAGCCAGCGCTGGAGGAAGAGGAAGACGAACACCAGGGGCAGGATGGATATGGCCGTGGCCATGAAGATCAGGTGGTAGTTGACGGTCTGGTTGGTCGCGTACGACGACAGCGCCACCTGCACCGTCCACGCGCTGGGGTCCTGCCCGATGACCAGGGGCCACAGGAACGCGTTCCAGCCCGCGATGAAGGTGATCGTCGCGATGGCCGCGAAGAAGTTCAGCGAGTTGGGTACGACGACCCGCCAGTACGCGCCCATGTAACCGAGCCCGTCCACCCGTGCCGCCTCCTCCAGCTCCTTGGGGAACCCCAGGAAGTACTGCCGGAACAGGAAGCAGGTGAAACCGCTGAACAGGCCCGGAATGATCAGACCGCGATAGGTGTCCACCCAGCCGAGCGACGAGACCAGCACGAAGCTCGGCACGAAGGTGACGGCCGTGGGCACCATCAGGGTGGTCAGGACGAGGTAGAAGACCTTGTTGGCGTGCTTGTACGGGATGCGCGCGAGGCCGTAGCCGGCCAGCGAACAGATCAGCAGGATGCCCGCGGTGTGCAGGACGGCGACGACCAGGGAGTTCCACATCGACTGGGCGAAGTCGACCGTGACGTCGTCGAACGGCTCGCTGACGTTGCCCCACTGGATGTCGGTGGGGAACCACTTCCACTCCTCGCCCGTGATCTCCGGGTCCGTCATGAAGGCGTTGCGGAGGATCAGATAGAACGGGACGAGGAAGAGGAGGGCGGCCACGCCCGTCGCGATGTACAGACCGGTGTTGCCCATGACGCCGCCGACGCGCTTCTTCTTCGCCGGCTTCCTGACGTCGGGTGCTGTGGTGGTGGTCACTGGGACTCGTCACCCCTTCCAAAGCCCATGATCTTGCCCTGCAACAGGGTCACGAGGCAGATGAGCACGGTCAGGACCAGCGCACCCGCACTGCCCGCGCCGTAGTTCTGGTTCTCGCCCAGCGCCATCTTGTACAGCTCGACCAGCGGCGGCATGCCCCAGGTGGCCTTGCCGAGCAGGATGAAGAACTCGTCGAACGCCTGATAGGCGGCGATGAGCAGCAGCAGGATCACCGCGGTCGACGTCGCGCGCAGCTGGGGCAGGGTGATGTACCAGAAGGTCTGCCAGCCCGGCTTTGCACCGTCGATGGAGGCGGCCTCGTACAGCTCCCGCGGGATGTTCTGCAGCGCCGCGATGAAGAGGATCATGTAGAAACCGGACTGCAGCCACAGCCGGACGGTCACGATGACCAGCCAGTACCACGGCGGGTCGGGGTTGCCCAGCCAGGCGATGTTCTCGATCCCGAACCAGCCGATGACCGTGTTGGCCAGGCCGAAGCGGACACCGTTGAAGATGGACATCTTCCAGATCAGGGCGGCGGCCGCGTAGCTGACCGCGGTCGGCAGGAAGAAGACCGACCGGAAGAACGCCCGCATGAACCGCAGCCGGTTCACGAGGAGCGCCAGCCCGAGGGACAACGCCCAGGTGACCGGCACGATGATCGCGGCGAAGACGGTGAAGGTGACCAGAGAGTTCCTGAAGTCCGTGTCCGACAGGATCTGCCGGTAGTTCTCCAGGCCGACGAACTCGCTCGGCGTGACGGTGAACCGTGCCTCGAAGAAGCTGAGATACAGGCTCCAGCCGATCGGCACGAAGACGAAGATCACCAGGCCGATGAGGAACGGCCCGGTGAAGAGCCAGAAGTTGAAGGTGCTGTTCGCCCGCAGGCCCCGCCTCGGCCGGTCCTGGGAGACCTTGGCCGGGGCGGGGGAGGAGGCGACCCCGCGCGTGGTGGTGGTCGACATGTCGAGATCCGTCCGATGACCTATCCGAAGAGCTTCTTGAGCTCGGTGTCGACCTTCTTCTCGGCGGCGGCGAGCTGGGCCTTCGGGTCACCGTCCTTGCGGACGGAGTTCGCCATCACGTCGTTGACCGCGGAGATCATCGCCTGCGTCCAGCCGATGTTGTCGAAGTGGCCGAACTCGTTGAAGAGCTTGACGCCCTCCGCCGGCAGGCCGGTCTTCAGCTTGGTGGCGGACTCGGCGATGGAGGCGCGCGGCGGGATGTGGAAGCCGTAGGACAGCGCCCAGTCCTCCTGGTACTCCTTCTGGTCGATCCACAGCCACTTGACGTATTCCTTGGCCGCCTCGACGTTGTCGCCCTTGGCGTTGACGAACATCGACCAGCCGCCGTTGGTGACCGACTGCTTGCCCGCGGAACCGACCTTCGGGAAGGGGAAGACGCCGATGTCGTCGCCGAGCGCGTCGATCATCGCGGGCATGGCCCACATGCCGCACCACTGGATCGCGGTCAGGCCCTGGGTGAAGGCCGACGGGTCCCACCAGTCGGTGGGGGCGTCGAGCAGCAGGTTGCCGCTGGTGAACAGGCCACGCAGCTGCTTCAGGCCTTCGGCGACCGCGTCCGTGTTGAAGGCGGGCTTGTTGTCCGCGCTGAGGGTGTCCGCGCCGGCCGACCAGATCAGCGGGTTCTGCACCGTGGTGATGTCGTTGCCGAGGAAGGCGCCCTTGACCTTCTTGGTGGTGAGCTTGTCGGCGGCCGCGATCAGCTCCTCCAGGGTCTGCGGCACCTCGATCTTCGCCTTCTCGAACACCGAGGGCCGGTAGAAGAAGAACTGCGGGTCGTCGATCATGCGGACGCCGTATATCTTGCCGTCGACCGTGTGCGACGCGATGTCGGCCTGGTTGAAGTCGTCCTTGACCGGCTCGATGATGTCGGTCAGGTCGGCCACCTGACCGCTCTTGATGAGCTGGATCTGCGGGTGGAACTCGAAGACGTCAGGCGCGTTCTTGGTGAGCAGCGCCGCGAACAGCTTCTGTTCGAAGTTGTTGCCGGTGATCCACTGCGTGGTCACGTTGGCGCCCTTGTAGGCCTTCGCGTACTTCTTGATCGCCTGCTCGGTGCCCGCCTCGCCGTACGCGTGGAAGTACTGCGTGAGACCGGCGCCCGACCCCCCGCCGTTGCTCCGACCGGTGTTGCTGCCGCATGCGGCCAGACCGCCGGCGGCGGCCAGGCCCATGGCGGCCCGCAGTACGGAGCGGCGGTCGAAGTTGCTGTTGCTCATTGCCGACATGCTGACGTCCTTGTCTCGAGTACGGCTGTGGCGCTGTGCCTGAAGGCTCTGCGGCTCAGTGCCTGTTGACCCAGTGGCTCAAAGGGGCTTGCGGTGCGGGACGTTAACCTTCGGCTAAGGCTTCGGCAAGGGGTTGGACGAAGTCTGTTCGAAGCGTTGTATTCGGTTCGGTGTTCCGAACGTCCGTGCGGTGCTGTGGATTTGACGTGGGGGTGAGGGCCGCCGGGTCAGGGTCCGGCGGCCCTCGGCTCAGGGGTGCGGGCGCAGCCGTTCGCGCTCCTCGGAGCGCCCTCGGTGGCGTACGGCGGGCTTGCCCGGGGCGGCGCGTCGGCCCGGTTTCTGCCCGACCGACTGGAGCGCGCCTTCGAGCGCGAACGTCGCCGCGCCCAGGCAGGCCGGGTCGGTCGGGATCAGGGAGAGCACGATGTCGGTGGCGGCCATCGGGCGCGGCAGCGCGTGCCGGGCGACGGCCTCGCGCACCTCCGCGACCAGGGGCTCGCCCAGGGCGGCCGCGACCCAGCTGCTGAGCACGACCACCTCGGGATTGAACAGGTTGACCAGGTCGGCGATGCCCGCGCCCAGGTAGCGGGCGGTGTCCCGCACCACCTTGACCGCCACCGGGTCCTGCCGGGCCACCCCGCGCGCGAGCGCGGCGATGGTGGCCGTCTGGTCCTCGGGGTGCAGCAGGGTGCTGCGCGGACTCAGCTCCCGGAGGTTCAGCATGATCCCGGGGGCGCCCACGTACGTCTCCACGCACCCGTGGTTGCCGCAGTGGCACAATCGGCCGTCCAGCACGATCGTGGTGTGGCCCCACTCCCCGGCGCTGTTGCTCACGCCCCGGTGCAGCCCGCCGCCCAGGACGAGCCCGGCTCCCACGCCGGTCCCGAGGTTGACGATCACGGCGTCACCGCGCCCCCGCGCCGCTCCGAACCACAGCTCGGCCACCGCGACCGCGCGCAGCGGGTTGTCCAGGTACAGGGGGTAGGCGATGTGCTCGGTCAGCAGGTCGAGCAGCGGCACGTCATGCCAGTCCCAGTTCGGCGCGTACTCCGAGATGCCGGTGGCGCGGTCCACCTGCCCCGGCACGCTCACCCCGACGCCGAGCACCCTGGCGCCCTCGATGCCGGCCTGTGCGACCACCGAGCCGACGGCGGCGGCCACGTGCCCCACCATCTGCTCGGGCAGGTTCTCGCCGGGGCGGACGTCCTCCTCGGCCCGGGCCAGGACGTTCAGCGCCAGGTCGAACAGCTCGACATGGACGTACGTCTCCGCGATGTCGACGCCGATCAACGCGCCCCCCGACGCGTTGACGGCCACCAGCCCACGGGGGCGGCCCCCGGCCGAGTCCTCGAACCCGACCTCGGTGATCATGCGGAGGTCCAGCAGCTCGCCCACGAGCGTGGCGACCGTGGCCAGGCTCAGCCCGGTGGCCGCCGCCAGCTCCTGCCGGGAGGTGGGAGACTTGGCGATGATCTGGCGCAGCACCTCGTAACGGTTCGCGGTGCGAATGTCGCGTGAGGTGCGCTTCACCGACGACATGATCCCCTCGATCCCTCCAGGCCATGACGAGGCCTGCTGCCCCGGCGCGGTCGAAGGCTATGGCGCGGAAGGGGCTTTCTACAAGGGGTTAGGAAAGGGGGTTTACGAAGTCGCCCGGTGAATCGCGTGCCCATGGCCGGAGACCGACGGCGCGACGGGTCACGGCGGGGCCCGCGCGGGCCGACCGGTACACGCGCCTGACGTGCCTCACGCGTCGAGAACCTCCCGGACGAAGGCGTTGCGGAACTTGCCCGCCGGGTCCAGCCCGTCGGCCACCCGCCGGAAGTCACCCAGCCGGGGGTACAGCCGCCCCAGTCCGGCAGCCGGCACGGTGAACACCTTGCCCCAGTGCGGTCGTGCCTCGAACGGCGCGAGCACCTCCTCCACCCGCCGCACCACCGGCAGGACGGGCGCCGCGTCCGCGATCCACGTGAAGTGCAGCGCGACCGTGTCCCGGCCCTCGGCGGGGCTGAGCCACTGCTCGTCGGCGGCCATCGTCCGGACCTCGCAGACCTGCAGCACCGGTGCCACCGTGTGCCGGATCGAGTCCAGCGCGCGCAGGGCGTCCGGGGCGAACGGGCGCGGCATCAGATACTCCGACTGCAGCTCCTCCCCGCTGCTCGGCGTGAACTCCGCCCGGAAGTGCGGCAGCCGCTCGTGCCAGGGTCCGGGCACCCCGAACTGCTCGGTGCAGTTCACCGCCGGCATTCCCGGTACCGGATGCATCGCCTCGGTCGCCGGCTCGGCCCACGGGAAGTCCGTCGTGGGCCGGTCCTGCCGCCGCTTGACCCATGCCTGGTCGAAGCCGGAGTGCTGCCAGCGGGTGAAGAGGCTCACGCTGTACGCCGACGCCGACACGGCGGCGAAGTCCAGCCCGTCCAGGGAGAGTTCACCGAAGACGTGCTGAGTCACCCCGAAGGCGGGTTCCAGGTCGAGGGTGAGTGCCGTGACCACGCCGAGGGCCCCGAGCGAGGTGACCGCCGCGCCGAAGCGGTCGTCGCCACGCGTGAGGGTCAGCGCCGACCCGTCCGCCGTGACCAGCTCGACCTCGCGCACGGCCGCCGCCAGCGGGCCGTTGCGGTCGCCCGAGCCGTGGGTGCCGGTGGCCACCGAGCCCGCCACGGAGATGTGCGGGAGGGAGGCCATGTTGTGCAGGGCGAGACCGCGCGCGTGCACCGCTCGGGCCAGCTCCGCGTACCGGACACCGCCGCCGACCCGTACCGTTCGGGCCGCCGTGTCCACGTCGATCGCCGGTGGCAGCCCGGTCAGGGAGAGCAGGACGCCCTCGGGGCCGGGCTCCGCGATCTCGTTGAACGAGTGCCCGCTGCCCAGCACCCGCACGCGCTCGCTGCCCGCGACCAGGGCCCGCAGCGCGTCGACGGAGTGCGGCCGGTGCAGCTCCTTCGCGGTGTACGTGATGTTCCCGGCCCAGTTGGTCAGGGTCTCCGTCGTCATGCGGCTGTCCTCCGCGCTCCGTGAGCCGTAGCTGTCGTGGTCATCCTCTCCGCTCCGGGCCGGTACCCGTTCATTGACCCTCTCGGGAGCGCCTGCCTACGGTAGAGAGCGGTTGCTACCGCCGCCACCTCCTCCTTCAGCCGGAAGGTCCTTCCTTGCCCGAGCGTCCGCTCGCTCTGTTCGCCATGACGGCCGAGAACGTTCCGCAGGTCTTCCCGCCGGAGGTGCTGTCACGGCTGCGCGAGACCGTCGAGATCGATCCCGCCCTGGTCGCCGAGGACTTCTCCGACCCCCGGGTGCGCAAGGTACTGGCCGAGACCGAGGTACTGGTCACCGGCTGGGGCTGCCCCCGTATCGACCGGGCGGTCCTGGACGCCGCGCCCGGGCTGCGGGCGATCCTGCACTCGGCGGGCTCGGTGAAAGGGTTCGTCACCCCGGACGTCTGGGAGCGCGGGATCGTCGTCTCCACGGCCGCCGACGCCAACGCCGTGCCCGTAGCCGAGTACACGCTCGCCATGATCCTGCTCGCCGGCAAGGACATCCTCAACCACCGCGAACGCCTGCGGACCGAGCGCGTCTCGCCGGGCTGGGGGTTCGTCCCCGGCATCGGCAACCACGGCCGCCGCGTCGGTGTCATCGGCGCCTCCCGCATCGGCCGCCGTGTCATCGAGCTGCTACACCCCTTCGACCTGCGGGTGACCCTCACCGACCCCTACGTCGACGAGGCCGGGGCCGCCGCCCTCGGCGTACCGCTGCTGCCGCTCGACGAGCTGCTGCGCACCTCCGACATCGTCACCGTGCACGCCCCGGACACCCCCGAGACCCACCGGCTCCTCGACCGCCGTGCGCTCGCCCTGATGCCCGACGGGGCCGTCCTGGTCAACACCGCGCGCGGCGCGCTCGTCGACCACGACGCGCTCGTCGACGAGCTAAGCACCGGCCGGCTCTCCGCGATCCTCGACGTCACCGACCCCGAACCACTGCCGGCCGACTCCCCCCTCCTCGACCTGCCGAACGCCTTCGTCACCCCCCACCTGGCCGGCTCCCAGGGCAACGAGGTCGCCCGCCTCGGCCTGGCGGTCACGGAGGAGGCCGAACGGCTCGCCGCCGGAGCGGAGCCGGCGTACGCGCTGGACCGGTCGGCGCTGGAACGGATGGCATGACGTCCACCAGCGGTTTTCGACGCTGGTCGAAAGGGGGTGCGGACGAGCCCCGTGAGTCGGCAGGCTTCGGTGCGGGACTGGGCCGAAGGGCTCATGTCATGACATGAAGGGAAACACGTACATGAGGTTTCGATGGCTGGTCGCCACCGCCGGCCTGGCGGCCGCGCTCGGCACGACCCTCGCGGCGCCGTCCGCGTCCGCCGCGTCCGCCTGCTGGCGGCACGAGGACGGCATCAGGTACTGGTGCAACAACGTCGCCGGCGCCCCGGTGTACGGCTCCGTGGGCAACAACCCCCTGTACCCCAACCCCAACCAGGTCGTCGGGACCATGAACACCAATCCGAGCTGGTTCTTCTGCAAGATGGACAACCAGGCCTGGGTGGGCGGACCGCACCCGACCCGCTGGATCAAGACCGTCGCCGACAACGGCCAGGGCGGCTGGATGAAGGACACCGCCATCTACAGCGAGACGGACCCGCTGCGCGACTGCTGACCCCCCGGGAAGGCCCACGTGGCCCGCTGCTCGCGCGGCTCCCGCACCCGTGACGGCCCAGGGGCCGCCGAGCGGGCCGGGGCGCAGTCCCCGGCCCGGCGGGCCACCGGCTCCCCGGCTCCCCGGCTCCAGCAGCGTGGGGAGCCGCACGAGCAGGCAGCCCCCTCCCACCCCTCCGAGCCGCTCTCGCCGACGCGCCCCCACCCCCCACCCCTCCGCCCGACCGCTGGAGGCATACCGTGGGGAGTTGCGTGCGGGCGATCCCCGGACGACGTCGGGAGCGAGGAGACAACGGGATGGATGGCAGCCGCACCGCACTGGTGGAGGACCTGATGGAGAGGTTCCCGCACGTGCCCCGGGAAGCCGTCTTCAAGGAGGACCTGCTCAGGGGTGGTGTGGCCTTCGACGCCTCCGCGCTGAGCGACAACGAGAAGGGCGAGGTGAAGCCGAAGTCGTACTTCATCTTCTCCTTCGACCACGGCACCCTCCCCGAGCTGGGCGAGGCCGCGCTGCGCCGCCCACCGGAGGAGATCATCCTCACCGGCGGCCCGTACGACCTGCGCCGCACGGTCGTCTCCGTGCGCGTCAACCCGTCCTCGCCCTACCGCGTGGCGTCCGACGAGGACGGCCTCCTCGGTCTGTACCTCGACGGCAAGCGCATCGCGGACGTCGGCGTTCCCCCCATGCCGGAGTACTACAAGCACACCCTCTCCAACGGGAAGTCCGTGATGGAGGTGGCCCCGACCATCCAGTGGGGCTATCTGATCTACCTCACCGTCTTCCGGGTCTGCCAGTACTTCGGCGCGAAGGAGGAGTGCCAGTACTGCGACATCAACCACAACTGGCGCCAGCACAAGGCGGCGGGCCGCCCGTACACGGGCGTGAAGGACGTCGACGAGGTCCTCGAAGCCCTGGAGATCATCGACCGGTACGACACGGCGAAGACGTCCACCGCCTACACGCTCACCGGCGGGGCCATCACCAAGACGGTCTCGGGCCGTGACGAGGCCGACTTCTACGGCCACTACGCCAAGGCCATCGAGGAGCGGTTCCCGGACCGCTGGATCGGCAAGGTCGTCGCCC
Source organism: Streptomyces sp. NPDC041108 (assembly GCF_055592645.1). Taxonomy (NCBI): domain Bacteria; kingdom Bacillati; phylum Actinomycetota; class Actinomycetes; order Kitasatosporales; family Streptomycetaceae; genus Streptomyces; species Streptomyces sp. NPDC041108. The sequence continues at coordinate 447,320 of NZ_JBVIYK010000001.1, forward strand.
AGGCGCTGCCGCTGGACGACGTCAAGCGCTTCCACGACTACGGCGTGAAGATCTACCACCCCAACTACGAGGTGTGGGACGAGTACCTCTTCAAGATCTTCTGCCCCGGCAAGGAGCGCTACGTCGGCCGCGACGAGTGGCACAGGCGGATCCTGGACTCGGCGGGTGTCTTCGGCGCGCGCAACGTGATCCCCAACTTCGTGGCGGGCGTGGAGATGGCCGAGCCCTTCGGCTTCAAGACGGTCGACGAGGCCATCGCCTCGACCACCGAGGGCCTGCGCTTCTTCATGTCGCACGGCATCACGCCCCGCTTCACCACCTGGTGCCCGGAGCCCACGACCCCGCTCGGCAAGGCCAACCCGCAGGGCGCGCCGCTGGAGTACCACATCCGGCTGCTGCAGGCCTACCGCGCCACGATGGAGGAGTTCGGGCTGTCGTCGCCGCCCGGATACGGCCCGCCCGGACCCGGCAACGCCGTCTTCTCCGTCAGCTCCTTCATGGACAGCCTGCCGGCCGTCGAGGAGACGACCGAGGGGGCGGCGAAGGGGAACGGCTGAGGGGACGGCGACGGAGACTGCGAAGGGGAACGGCTCAGGAGCCGGCCCGGGGCACGGGCGCAGGAGCGGTAGCAGGGGCTGGAGGGCGAGCCGGGGCTGGAGGAGGGGGCAGGAGCAAGGGCTGGAGCGGGAGCAGGAGTGGGGAAGAGGGCCGACACGGAGAGTGCCGACGATGTTTCCGTTCGGTAACTCCTGTGGCGGTTGAGTCGTTCGGGGTCGGCGTACGTACAACTCCTCAAGCGTGACTGCTGGTAACGGCTTTTGAAGACGCAGCTTGTCAGTTGTGCGGAAACCGTGAAAAGCTCTGGGCCACCCGCAAGGTGGTCTCCCCGAACTCCCTTGAAGCAAAGGGTTGTTGACCGCTTTTGCGAACTTCCCCCCTCGCTCTGTGGATGCAGGAGACCCATGCCCGACCTGCCGAAGCCCCAGGACGCCGCCGAAGCCGCGCTGTTCTCGGAGTGCTGGGACGCGGTCCTGTCGTACGCCGACCTGTGCACCTCGGGGTCGGCCGCGGCGACCCAACTGGCCACCGACGCCTTCACGCACGGCATGCTCGAGGCGCAGGCCCTGGAGTTCGACGCGGGAGCCGAGCGTGGCGCCGGACGGCGTGCCCTGCGGCTGCCGCGAATACCCTTCCTCCTGACCTGGGTCAGGACCACCGCTGCGGCCTGGGAGGCGGGCGGCCAGGGCCACCGGCTCGACCCCGACCTGCGCCTGTGGCTCAACTCGGACAAGGCCGCGCGCTACACCGGCCCGCCGCTGCACCGCCCCCTCGCCCTGCGCGCCCTGCGGGACATGCAGGAACCCGACGCGGCCCTGCTGTGGCTCGCCGAGGTCGAGTCGCTGCCGCTGGGTTCGGTGGCCCGCCGGCTCGGCCTGGACCCGGTCGTCGCCGCGTCCGAACTCGACCAGGTGCGGGCGCTGTTCAGGGACCGCTGCCACCGCAGCCAGCTCGACACACCCATGAACCCCGACTGCCGCGTCTACGCCCGGCTGCTCGACGCGGTCACCCGCTCACCCGGCACCGACACCCCCGACGACCTGTCGCGCCACCTCGCCACCTGCGTGGGGTGCGCGGAGGCCGCGGCCTGTCTCGGCCTGCACGGCGGCGGGCTGCCCGCCGCGCTCGCCGGCGGCGTGATCGGCTGGAGCGGACTCGCCTACCTGGAGCGCCGCCGCCGCGCGGCCGACGCGGGGCTGCTTCCCGGACGCGCCGATGCCACCGGCAGCGACCGGGGGCTCTCGCCGGGCCGTGAGGCCAGGCCCCGGTTCAGCCTCAGCCGCAACGGGCTGCTCGTCGCCGCCGGCGTCGTCTCCGTGCTGACGCTCGCGGTCTCCCTCACACCCTTCGGCGGGGACGACACGGTCGCCGGCGGGCCCTCCGGCGACGGGTCGCCGGTCGTCCAGCAGGACCCGAGGTTCCCGGTGACGGGGGCCCCGTCCGACGACGGGTCCGAACTGCAGAGCACGACACGGCCCGATGCGACCGGTTCCGGTGAGAAGGACGACGCGGGCGACAGCGACGACAAGGACAAGGACGGCAACAGCAACGAGGAGCCCCAGGGCGACGCCTCGACGCCGGCCCGCGTCTCCCACAAGCCGGTCGACCCCGGCAAGTCGCCCCGCGCCACCTGCCACGTCCGCTACCAGCTCGTCAACGAATGGCCCGGCGGCTTCCAGGCCACCCTCACCGTCACCTCCAGGAAGGCCCTCGACGGCTGGCGCCTCGGCTGGACCTACGCGGGCGACCAGCGCGTCACCCAGATGTGGGACGGCACCTTCGACCAGGAGGGCTCCCAGGTCAGCGTCACCGCCGCCGACTACAACAAGACCGTCGCGGCGGGCGGCACCTTCGGCGTCGGCTTCCTGGGCATCTGGCAGGGCTTCGACAACCCCGATCCCGTGAAGTTCACGCTCGACGGGCGTCCCTGCGCCACCGGGAAGTGAGCCCGGCCGGGCGAGCGGCCCCGCTCGCCCGGTCCTCGTCCTTGCGGTCGGTCCTCGTCCTCGCCTCCGGCCGTGTGGTCGGCCCGGTCGGACGGCGGCCCGGCGGAGGCCCGCGGGGCCGACGCCGCCGAACGGTTCTTGCGCTACGGGGCAAGAAGCGGTGCACTCGCGGACGAGTGACAGTGGTTCGTTCTTCCTAGAGTCGTCGCGGCCCCGCACCGCGGGCCGCCGGCCGGACGCCGGTCATCGTCGACGAAGGAACGATCCCCATGCCGTACATCACCGTGGGTCAGGAAAACTCCACCACCATCGACCTCTACTACGAGGACCACGGCACCGGGCAGCCGGTCGTCCTCATCCACGGCTTCCCTCTCGACGGCCACTCCTGGGAGCGGCAGAGCGCCGTCCTGCTGGAGGCGGGACACCGCGTGATCACGTACGACCGCCGTGGTTTCGGGCAGTCCAGCCAGCCGACGACCGGCTACGACTACGACACCTTCGCGGCCGACCTGAACACGGTCATGGAGACCCTCGACCTGCGTGACGCCGTCCTCGTCGGCTTCTCGATGGGCACGGGCGAGGTCGCCCGGTACGTGTCCGCCTACGGCACCGAGCGGGTCGCCAAGGTGGCGTTCCTCGCGTCGCTGGAGCCCTGCCTGCTGAAGTCCGACGACAACCCGGGCGGGGTCGCTCCGAAGGAGTTCTTCGACGGAATCGTCGCGGCCGTCAAGGCCGACCGCTACGCCTACTACACGGACTTCTACAAGGACTTCTACAACCTGGACGAGAACCTCGGCACCAGGATCAGCGAGGAAGCGGTCCGCCACAGCTGGGACGTCGCGGCGGGCGGCGGGTTCTTCGCCGCCGCCGCCGCACCCTCCACCTGGTACACCGACTTCCGCCAGGACATCCCCGCCATCGACGTGCCGGCCCTGATACTGCACGGCACGGGCGACCGCATCCTGCCCGTGGACGGCACCGCGCGCCTGTTCCACAAGGCGCTCCCGTCCGCCGACTACGTCGAGATCGAGGGCGCCCCGCACGGCCTGCTGTGGACCCACGCGCAGGAGGTCAACACCGCGCTCCTGGCCTTCCTGAAGAAGTGACGCCCCGTACGGGACCGGCGGCCGGGGAGACCCGGGCGCCGGTCCCGTACGCACGGCGGCCGTTCGAAGCCTCGTCGAAATCGGTTGGCGTCCGCCGCCGAGTGTTCCTATCCTGAGGGGGCTTCACACGGTGGCCCAGGGCCGCCGGTGTCAGTCGTATGTCAGTCGTACGGAGAAACGGGAGGTGTGACCGATGGCTGTCTCTGTGATGGGCGCTGCCCACAACCAGAAGATCATCCACTCCACCTCCGTGGCCTCCGGCTGACCTTTCCCGACACAGCGCGCACACGCGTGCCGCCGGGGCCGCCCTTGTGAAGGGTTTCCCTTGAACCACCTCTCTCCTTCGGCTTCCTCGACCTCCCCGCATCCGCTCGCCCCGTACGGCTGGGACGAGGGCTGGGAAGCGGAGTTCGCCGTCCACGCCGAGCAGGGGCTCCTGTCCGGCCGTGTCGTCCGGGTCGACCGAGGTCAGTGCGACGTCATCACCCCGGACGGTCTGCTGCGGGCCGACACCGCCTTCGTCACCCCCCACGACCCGCTGCGGGTGGTGTGCACGGGCGACTGGGTGGCCGTGGAACCCGCGGGCGACCCGCGGTACGTCCGCACCTACCTGCCCCGCCGCAGCGCCTTCGTGCGCTCCACCTCCTCCAAGCGCGCCGAGGGACAGATCCTCGCGGCCAACGTCGACTACGCGGTGGTCGCCGTGTCGCTCGCGGTGGAACTCGACCTCGGCCGCGTCGAACGGTTCCTCGCGCTGGCCTGGGAGTCCGGGGCGCAACCGGTGGTCGTGCTCACCAAGGCCGACCTCGTGCCGGACACCGCCACGCTGGCGCACCTGGTGCAGGACGTGGAGACGGTCGCGCCCGGCGTCGCCGTGCTGACGGTCAGTTCCGCCCACGGCGAGGGCCTCGACGTCCTCGCCGCCGTGCTCTCCGGCGGGACCTCCGTCCTGCTCGGGCAGTCCGGCGCCGGCAAGTCGACCCTCGCCAACGCGCTGCTCGGCGACGACGTGATGGACGTCCAGGCCATCCGCGACGTGGACGGCAAGGGACGGCACACCACCACCACCCGCAACCTCCTCGCCCTGCCCGGCGGTGGGGTCCTGATCGACACCCCCGGGCTGCGCGGCGTCGGCCTCTGGGACGCCGAGAGCGGGGTCGGGCAGGTCTTCGCCGAGATCGAGGCACTCGCCGCCGACTGCCGCTTCCACGACTGCGCGCACATCGCCGAGCCCGGCTGCGCGGTCCTGGGCGCGGTCGAGTCCGGTGAACTGCCCGAGCGGCGGCTCGACAGCTACCGAAAGTTGCTCCGCGAGAACCAGCGGATCGTCGCCAAGAGCGACGCGCGGGTGCGGGCCGAGATCCGGAAGGACTGGAAGCGCAAGCACGCCGAGGGCCGCGCGGCCTTGGAGGCGAAGCGGGGTGGCCGCCGCTGACCGTCCCGAGGGGGGAACGAGCGGGGCCCGTCGCGCGGCCCCGCCCGCCCCGGTGCACGGGGAAGGGGGGCCGCCGCGCCCCCGCTTCCCCCTGCCCCACCCCTCCGGACACGGCCCCCGAGATCGTCGTGTCCGCATCCCGTCGGCCCCGCACGTCGTCGCGGTCGTCGACACTTGAGGTCTTGCAGGACGAGCACACCGGGCACGAGGCCACCGGGCACGAGGCCCTACGGATGCCGGAAGTGAGCACCGGGCACCGGGGCAGGGGTGCCGTCGCCGCCCGTATCGGGGTGTCCCGAGCCGCGGTACGGGCCGTCGGCCGCGCGATCGGGGCGAACTCCCTGCTCCTCCTCCGCCCCTGCCACCGGGTGACCGGCGCGGACAGCAGCCTCACGGGGTACGCCGGCGGCCTCGGCCGCAAGCGCCTCCTCCTCGGCCTGGAGGGTGTGCTCCGCAGCGGCCCGGGGTGCGTGTCCAAAGGCGCGGCGGGGCCGGACGGCTCGGTCCCGGGTTCAGTTCCCGAACACCACGCCCACCCATGCCCCCGCCACCAGCAGGCACGCGAAGAGTTCCGCCAGGACGCTCGATCCGCCCGCGCGCATCGCCGTGCGGGTGGCGGCCCTCGCCGCGCCGTGACGGCCCAGGCGAAGCCGTTCGGAGAGGTAGATGCCGCCGACGAAACCGGGGATCGCGCCGAGCACCGGGAGCAGCACGAAACCGAGGAAGGCGCCGGAGCCCGCGTACACGCCCATGCGGGGGGTGGCACCGCTTTCGGCCAGTCGGCGGGGTGGCAGGCCCCAGCGCACCGCCCACGACGCCAGCAGCACGACGGTGGAGCCGACCAGCACCCACCAGGCGGCGGGCCGCGGGTCCTCCAGCGCCCACCACATGACCCCGGCCCACACCAGCCAGGACCCCGGCACACCGGGCACCAGCACTCCGCACAGGCCCAGCAGCAGCACCACCGCGACCAGCAGGAGTTCCCACGCTCCCATCTGCCCAGGGTGCCGGACCCCGCCCGAAAGCGCAGGTCAGGCAGGCCGGTCCCGGGTCATCACCGGTCACACACCGGTCGGCGACCACCGGTCTGCGAGCGATGGGGCGAGCCCCACAGCGGAATCCCAGGAACATCCCGCACACTCGGGGCGACCGGCCCACGCGCCCGCACCGCGCCCCGGTCGCCGACGCCGCCGGGCGGTTTCTCCTGTGGGGGGTGGCACCGCCCGGCGGTTCCTCGACGCCCATGTCCCAAGGATCCCCTGACTCCCTTGCCTCGCACCGAAGTTCGACGTGTAGTCCGACACGCCGTGTGGTCGTCGGCTCCGCGGACCGATTTTCCGGATGCCCCGTTTTCATACGGCTCCCGAGGTGGACAATCAGGGGCATGAGCCAGCAGGGGGAGAGGCCCACCGGTCACGAGGACGACTGGTGGCGGCAGTTGTACGACGACACCAACGGGGACACGGGCCCCTCGGTCGCGGCCGATTCCCTCGACGACCGCTTCGCCTCGGCGGCGGACACGGTCGGGGAGTCGCCGGAGACACCGACCGGCGCGCCGGACGGGCCGGGGGCGTCGGGGGCCTCGGGACCGACGGACACGGCCGGTCCCGCGGACGCGCCACGGGCGTCGGGTGCGCAGGGCGCCTGGGGGGCCGTACCGGGCACCTCCGGTGCCTGGGCAGCCGTGCCGGGCACGTCGGCCGCGAGGAGCGCGTCCCGTGGCGGGTCCGACAGACATCCGGGCGGGCCGGTCTCCGACCCGGACACGGCGAGGGACTCGGCCGACGCGGCTCCACGGCCCACCGGCCGCGCCCCGGTCCCGTACACGGACCGGGTCCCTCCCCAGAGCCGGTCGGCCGGGTCCCGGGGCCGGGAAGACAGGAGCGAGCCGGACGAGCACACGGTCCCCCTCGCGCCCTCAGCCCCGCCCCCACTCACCGACGCCACCCCGAGCACCGGCCCCACGACGTCAGCCGACCGCACGCCCCCACCCCCTGACCACGCCCCTCCGCCGCCTGTCCCCGACCACGCCCCTCCGCCCCCGCTCCCCGAGCACGCCCCTCCGCCGCCTGTCCCCGATCACGCCCCTCCGCCCCCGGTCCCCGCTCTGCCCCCCGACCGCGTCCCTTCTCCGTCGCCCCCCACTCCCGCCGAGGACCCCCGCCGGCGCAGCGGGCTCGTCTCGCGGCGAGCGCCCTGGGAGCCGCCGTCGGCGCAGCCGTCCGGGCCGGTGACCTTTCCGTCCGGGCCCACTCCGCCGGGCGTCCGCTCGGTCGCGCCCTGGAGGCGTGCGCCCGCGCAGCGGTCCCCGGGCGGAGAGCCCGCCGTGAGCCCGCCGACTGCCTCCTCGGCCGAACCGTCCGACGCCCGGCCCGCCACCCTCCAGGCACAGGAGGTCACCCTGGTCACCGGGAGTCAGCGCGTCCGGGTCGACTACGTGGGGTCGGGGCCGCCCACGTACGACGCGGAGCCGACCACGTTGCCGCCGGCGGACCCGGAGGACCTGGGGGACCTGGTCGCGGACACGGTGCTGGACGGCGCGCGCTACGGGTCGTGCACCCTGCGTGCCGCGTCGCTGCGCGGCGATTCGGCGCGCTACCGGGGCGAGCCGCGCCGCGACGCGCTCCTCACCGCCCGCTTCGGTGTCGGCGAGCAGGCACTGGTCCTGGTGGCCATGGCGACCGGCGCCCGCGCCACACCGGGCGCGCACCGCGCGGCGGCGGAGGCGTGCCGGTGGATCGGGCGGGCCGTAGGGCTGAGCCACACACGGCTGGTCGAGGACATCCGCGCGGCCCGGCGCGGTGACCTCAAGTCCGGGCTGCACCGGCTCACCGACCGCAGCCTCGGCAAACTGCGCGCCGGCGCGGTCGAGCAGGGGCTCGACCCGGAGGAGTACACGGCGAGCCTGCGCTGCCTGCTGATCCCGGCCGACCCCCGGTGCCGTACCCGCGTGTTCTTCGGGGTGGGTGCCGGCGGGCTGTTCCGGCTGCGGGACGGGGAGTGGCAGGACATAGAGCCCCGGGTCGCCGACACGGCCGGCGCGCCGGTGCTCGGCTTCGGCTCGTTGCCGCACGAGACGCCCGAGGGCGACCGCCTCACCATGGACCTCGGCATCACGACACCCCCGAGCCCGTACGAACCCGCCCCCGCGCCACCCCGCGAACCCTTCCGCTTCCGGGCCTCCGTCGCCCGGGAGGAGGACGTCCTGCTCCTGTGCAGCAGCGGTCTGGCCGAACCGCTGCGGGCAGAGGCCCCGCTCGCCGATCATCTGGCGTCGCGCTGGGGAGCGGGCGAGCCACCCGGTCTCGCCGCCTTCCTCGCCGACGTGCAGGTCAGGGTCAAGGGCTACGCGGACGACCGTACGGCCGCCGCCGTGTGGGAGGCGTGACGGCGCACCCGCGCGACGAGGAGGGGCGTCGATCAGCCGCGCCCGCCGGAGCGACGGCCCGTTCCGGCGCAGGTTTCCGGCCAATCAACATCATCGAGACGGGTGGCCGGTTCGGGCGGGGAGCACGGCGGGCGCCAGGCGCCCGTCTCCCGGTGGCCGGCGGCCGGATCCCCGGCCCGGCATGGGCGGTTGCGTCCGTCCGCCGCCCCGGGCGCGGGCTGCCGGACGTGCGGCGGGGCCGGGCGCGGCGGGCCGTGCGGGGGTTTCGGGGAGGGACAAGCGCTCTCACACCGTGCGACGGCTGGCTTGACCCTGTGCGTTTGAAAGCGTACGGAGGGTCGTTGACGATTCGACATGAGTGCCGCGATCCGGACGGGGCATGGATCCCCGTGTACGTGTTCGGAACAGGGGGAATCGTCATCGGCGCGTGGGCGGGGGTCATGAAGAGGCAGGCACGAGGGAGCGGTCCCGTGGCGACAGGGGCCACCTCGGCAGAGACGGTGGAGGATGCGGTCGGCGACCCGATGGACAAGGCCGACGCGGAGCAGTTGGAGCGCACACTGGGGCGGGCGGACCTGAAGGCGGTGCCCGAGGCCCGCAGGGCCCTGCGGGAGCTGCTGCGGCAATGGGGGCGGCCGGAACGATCGGAGATAGCGGAGCTGCTGACGAGCGAGCTGGTGACCAACGCGCTCATCCACACCGACCACGACGCGGTGCTGACCGCGACGGTCTCACCGAGCGGACTCCATGTGGAGGTCCGGGACTTCGTGGGGCGCAGGCCCAGACCGAGGGTGGCGAACGCCGACGACAGCACCGGTGGACGGGGCCTCTTCCTCGTCCAGGCCCTCGCCGACGCCTGGGGGGTACGGCCGCACGGGGTGGGCAAGGCAGTGTGGTTCGACCTCGACGGCGGGCTGGCGGCCCCCTCGACGTGAGACGGACCCGTGGAACCGACTCGTGAAGCGGGCGCATGACACGGATGCCGGAAACGGGTGCCTGAAGTGGTGCCTGACAACGGATGCCTGACAACGGACAGGGGCGCGGCTTCCTGCCGCGCCCCTGTCCGATGTGTGGCTCTGTCCGAGCCGTCGTCCGTGCTCAGCCGAACTGCTGCTCCAGGTCCTTGAGCTTGCGCTCCAGGGAGTCCAGTCGCGGCAGGGCCATGGTGTCGTCCTCGGCGGTGAGGTCGACGGTGAGCGACTTGTCAGCGTTGCGCACGGGCTGCAGGGAGGGACGCGAGCGCACGGGCAGCTGCTCCGGCGTCGATATGGCAGGCTCCGAGGCCACCTGGGCCGCCGGTACACGCTCCACGGTGGTGTCCACCTGGCGCTGGCCACCGCCGCCGCCACCTCCGCCACGACCGGGCAGACCCCGGTGGCCGCGGCTGATCGCCTTGAGGTGGGCGCGCTCCAGACGCTCCTGCTCACGCTTGCGCGAGCGGTTCTCGGCCTTGATCCGCTTGTCCTCACGCACCTCGTCCACGGCCTCGTCCAGGCTGCGCACGCCCTCCAGGAGCATCAGCGACCAGGCCTTGTACGTCTCGCGCGGCGCGCGCAGCCAGCGGACCACACGGATCTGCGGCAGCGGACGCGGCACGAGGCCCTGCTCGCGCAGCGCGGCCCGGCGGGTCTGCTTGAGCGCCCGGTCGAACAGGACCGCGGCGGACATGGACATGCCCGCGAAGAACTGCGGGGCACCGTCGTGGCCGAGACCCCGGGGGGCGTGCACCCAGTTGAACCAGGCGGCCGCGCCGGCGAACGTCCAGACGAGTATCCGGGAGCCGAGGGCCGCGTCACCGTGGCTGGCCTCACGCACGGCGAGCACCGAGCAGAACATGGCGGCGCCGTCCAGGCCGAACGGAACCAGGTACTGCCACCCGTTGGTCAGGCCCAGGTTCTGCTCGCCGAAGCCGACCAGGCCGCGGAAGGACAGCGCGGCGGCCACCGCGGCACAGCAGAAGAGAAGGATGTAGGAGGCCGTGCCGTAGAGGGCCTCCTTGCGCCTGCGGCGTTCCTCGCTGCGTTCCCAGGAATCCTCGGTCTTCGCGTGCTCCCCGGAGCGCTTGCCGCGCGCGAGCACCGCAACCGCCGCCAGCATCCCCAGGAGCAGTACGGCGCCCGGAAGCAGCCAGTTCAGCGATATGTCGGTCAATCTCATCAGGGGTCCCTTGCATTGGGATAGGGCGTAACGCCCGCCATAGTGGCCCAATCCTCGCGGCCCTCAGGGGGTTTCGGGGCAAGAGACCGCCAAAGAAGTGCAATGAGTGACGCCAGGCGGCATTCTGCTCGAACTACCGCGCGAGGGACGGGAGTTGAGTGCGAGTGAGATTACCCGTTCGAGTGGTTCCACGGAAAGTTCCTGCGGCAAGTGAGGAACTTGTGAACTACCTGTAATCAAACGAGGGTCCCACCCGGAGTTGATCTTACGGCACATGCCGCGGGCGATCACCGGGGGGTCGCCCGGCGAGAAGCATCCCTGTCCCGCGAGGGTCCGTCAACTGGTGGAGGCCGCCGTCAGTTTGCCGATCCGGTCCGCCTCGCAGGTGCGCGGGCAGGTGACGCAGGTGTCCTGCGGGGCCAGCGTGTAGAACATGCAGCAGCTCGCCCGGTCCCGCGTGGGCAGCGACTCGCCGCCGGGGCCGGTCAGTTCGCGGAAGCCCGCGGCGCCCACGTACGGCCGGGTCGCGCCCGGCAGGAGCAGCTCCAGCTCACGTCGGCAGCGCTCCTGCTCGTCGGCGCCCAGGAGTTCGGCGACGTACCAGATCCCCTCGACGATCTCGTCGGTCGCCATGCCCCACAGTGCCCGCCCCCGCCGCCGCATCCGGGGGCCGAAGCCGCCGAGGACCGGCTCTATGTGCTCCGCGAACGCCGCCCGCACCTCGGCCCGCAGTGCTTCCTCGTCCGGGACCACCCGCGCGCCCGGCTCACCGGCCGCCGGATCGCCCGGCAGGCAGCTGAACGTCTCGCCGCGCACCGCCAGCCGGCTCTCCTCGCGCTGGAACGCCACCTGCCCGGCCGGGAACCGGGGCACCCGGCGCCGCAGGAACCAGGGGACGGTGAATAGGAGGCAGGCGTACCAGGCGTACCGGTGCAGTCCGAAGGCCGCCACCACGTCCGGGCGCCCCTCGCGGCCGTGGTCCCTGCGTATCTGCGCCTCGTCCCAGGCGAGGAACGCGTCCAGCTCGGCTCCGGCCGCCGCGAGTCCGGCGGCGGACACCCACCCCTCGCCGGCGGGCAGCGGGTCCATGGGGGAGAGTTCTGTCACGCTCACCATCGGCAGGACCTCGGTCAGGCGGGCGTAGGCGGCCGTCAGCGGCGACGTGCGCGAGGTCGAGGCCGGTGCCGGAGCTGAGTGGGGCATACGGGGACCGCCGTTTCACCATCGCTGCCAGGTAAGGCTTACCTTACCCGAGGTGGTCGAGGTTTGAACTGAGGGCATGTGCGCCTATGGTGCTTTACGACCGGTAACAACCCCAGTAGTGACCTAAGCGCCCCCATGTACCCCGGCGGGCCGCGCTGCTCGACCACTCGACACACGACTCGGCTCGCAGGAGGACCCGTGGAGCAGGCCGGACCGCGCTCGCGTCAGGCCACCGCGCGTGCGCCGGAGGCCACCGCCGCCCGTCCCGCGTCGGCCTACCGCGTGCCCGCGCAGCCCGGCGTCGCGGACGTCGACCGGGAGCGGGGCATCGCGGCGGACGGCGGCGGCCCGGCCGCGGTGCGCCGCGACACCGTCGCCGACGCGGCCCGGGGCGAGCACACCCACAGCGAGACCCCCATCCCGCTGCCGCGTACGCCCGGGCGCCCCGTCGTCCAGCGGGCCTCCGTGCGGGGGCAGATCCTCGACGCGCTGCGGGCCGCGCTCGCGGGCGGCGAGCTGACGCCGGGCGAGGTGTACTCGGCGCCCGCGCTGGGCGAGCGGTTCGGGGTCTCCGCGACCCCCGTGCGCGAGGCGATGCAGCAACTGGCCATCGAGGGCGCGGTCGAGGTCGTGCCCAACCGGGGGTTCCGCGTCGTGCGGCGGGGTGCCCGCGAGCTGGCCGAGCTGGCCGAGGTGCGGGCGCTGCTGCAGGTGCCGGTGGTGCTGCGGCTCGCGCGTACGGTGCCTGCGGACCGTTGGGGCGAACTGCGGCCGCTCGCCGACGAGACCGCGCGCGCCGCGTCCTCCGGGTGCCGGGCCACGTACGGGGACGCGGACCGGGCCTTCCACCGGGGGGTGCTGGGGCTGGCCGGGAACGAGCAGCTGCTGCAGATCACGGACGATCTGCACCGGCGTACGCAACTGCCCTTGGGGGTCGGGCACTTGGGGGATGTCGGGAGTGGTGGGCGCGTGGAGCTGATGGCTGACGCGGCGGAGCACATCGCGTTGCTGGACGCGTTGATGGCCGAGGACCTGGAAGCGGCGTGCTGTCTGGTGGAGAAGCACTTCGGGGTGGTGGGCTGAGGGAGCGTCGGCGGGTGCGGGCCCGGTGGGGCTTCTCGCGCAGTTCCCCGCGCCCCTGAAAAGCCGGGGCTGCGCCCCATGCTTTTCAGGCCCGCACGGCCAACGCTCTCAGGCCCGCACGGCCAACGCTCTCAGGCCCGCACGGCCAACGCTCTCAGGCCCGCAGGGTTCGGGCCTTCACGGATGGCTGCCCGTCACGCCGTCGCGGCCGGTGGCGGTGCCAACTGCCGGGCCAGCCACGTCGGTACGCCGCCCAGCAGCCGGAACAACCGTCCCGCCTCCTCGCGCAGCCGCGACGCCTCCGGTTCGGACTCGGTCTCCGCGAGGGCGACGAGCGCCGGGGCGGTACCGACCAGATAGCCCAACTCCTCGCGGATGCGCAGGGATTCGGCGAAGCCGTGCCGTGCCTCGGCCAGCTCGCCGTCCCGCAGGGCGAGCCCGGCGAGGTGACGCCAGGTGAAGGACTGCAGGAGCATGTCGTCGTGGGCGGTGGCACCGGCGTGGGCCCGGCGATAGGCCGCGCGGGCGGCCTGCGGGGAGCGGGCCAGGTTCTCGGCGAGGACACCCCGCCGGAAGTCGAGCAGGGCCCGGCCGGGCGCGCCGGGGGCGATCAGGGCCGCCGCCCGGCCGAGCGCGGCCCGCGCCTCGTCGGCGCGGTCCCGGACACGCAGCAGCGTGGCCGCGTACGCCAGTTGCCCGCGCTCGCAGGCCGCGGCGCCCCGCTCGTCGTCGGTGCGGGCCTGCGCCTCGGCCGTGCGCAGCGCGTCCTCGGCCTCCTCCCAGCCCTGCTCGGTGTAGAGGCAGCGTTCGACGAGCAGCGCGGTCCGCTGCAGCGAGGACTGTGGGGTGTCGGGCTCGATCAGGGCTGCCGCGTCGACCCAGCACGCGCGTGAGCGCAGCCGCCATACCGCGGTCTGGAGTGGATCGTCACCGGCGGTCGTTCCGTTACCAGACATGGCGGTATGCGCCACGTTGCCCTCCCCGAGCACGCCCTTGAGCTTTGAGTGGTGGCCGCATCTCAGCACGGATTCCGGCGCCCGGCCAAGGGGGTGGGTGAAGGAATTCACAAAGTCATGGGGTGCGGACGGCGCACTTGGATCTTCGCCCACCACCCCATCGCCTCAGCTCATGCGCAGAGCCAGGAAGAAGTCCAGTTTGTCCTCGAGCCGGGAGAGGTCCCGGCCCGTCAACTGCTCGATGCGGCCCACCCGGTAGCGCAGCGTGTTGACGTGCAGGTGGAGCCGTGCGGCGCAGCGCGTCCAGGAGCCGTCGCACTCCAGGAACGCCTCCAGGGTGGGAATCAGCTCGGCGCGGTGCCGGCGGTCGTAGTCGCGCAGGGGGTCCAGGAGCCGGGCCGTGAAGGCGCGGCGCACGTCGTCGGGGACGAAGGGCAGGAGCAGCACGTGCGAGGCCAGTTCCTGGTGGCCCGCCGCGCACACCCGGCCGGAGCGGGCCGCCGCCACCCGGCGGGCGTGCCGGGCCTCCTCCAGCGCGCCGCGCAGGCCCTCCGCCGAGTGCACGGCCGCGCTCACGCCGAGGGTGAGCCGCCCGTCGTCGTCGAGTCCGGCGGTCAGCGGGTCCCGTACGGCGGTGAGGAGCGTGTCGGCGTGGATGCCGGGCTCCGTGCCGTCGGGCCCCGAGGCGAGCGCGGGGAGCGGGACGAGGGCGACGGCCTCCTCACCCGTGTGGGCGACGGCGATACGGTCCGAGGGCTCCGGCCCCGTGGCCAGGGGATCGACGAGGATCTCCTCCAGCAGCGCCTGGGTGACCGGGCCGCCGTCGGCCTCGTCGCCGTCCCGGTCGAGCCGGGCCACGACGATCTGCCAGTGCGGCGCCGACCCGAGACCGGGCAGCAGCACCGGCGCGGCCACCCGCAGCCGGGCCGCGATCTCGGCCGGGGCCGCCCCCGCCTGCACCAGTTCCAGTACCTCCTGGGCGAGCCGGCGCCGTACCGTACGGGCCGCGTCGCGCCGGTCGCGCTCGACCGCGATCAGCTGGGTGACGCCGTACAGCAGGTCGAGCCGCTCGGCGGGCCAGTCCCCGGCGTCGGCCTCGACCGCGAGGAGCCACTCGGACAGCGCGGCCGCGCGCACGTCGCGCGCGGCGGCCCCGCCGGGGTCCGTGCCCCGGCCCGCGCCGCCGACCGGGAAGAGCGAGTACGTGGTGGTGCCGACGGCCACGCGGTGCGGTCCCCGCCGTCCCGTGCGGGTCGCCGCGAGGTGTTCGGCGGCCAGCCGCGCGCGCAGTTCCGCGGGCAGGGCGGGCCCGCCGTCCTCGGGGCCCGCGACGAGCCGGCCGGTGGGGGAGAGCACCCAGGCGCGCAGGTCCAGGTCCGAGCCCAGCAGGTCCAGGACCACGTCCGGGCCGCCGCCCGCGGGGCCCGAGGTCATCATCCGGCGGTGCCGGTCCACCACCGCCGCCAGGTCCCCGGCGCGCTCGCCGGAGACCTGCCGTACGACGTGCTCGGTGATCGTCGCGAAGGCCACCGACTCGTTGACGGCGAAGAGCGGGAGCCGGTGCCGGGCGCAGGCCACGACGAGGTCCTCCGGAATGTCGCCCAGCTCGGCCTCCCCGGCCGCCAGCGCGGCCACCCCGGCGCCGGCCAGGAGCCGTACGAAGGGCTCGGAGTCGGAGGCGTCGCGGCGCCAGGCCAGGCCCGTGAGCACCAGCTCGCCGCCGGAGAGGTAGCGGCTGGGGTCCCTGAGGTCGGTGGTCATCACACCGCGCACGGTGCGGTCCAGCTCGTCCCCGCCGCCGAGCAGCCGCAGACCCAGCGCGTCGGTGTCCAGCAGTGCGCGCAGCCGCATTCTCGTCGCCGCCGTTCTTGTCTAGAAAACAACGTTCGGTTCGCCCGGGGAAGCATGTCCGGGGTTTCCGGAGGAGGGTGGTGGTGGAAGCCGGGGCCCCGCGTGTGTGCGGGATGTTTCCAGCCGAAAACGCAGAGGTTGCTGACGGCCTCCGTTCATACGAATCTACAAGATGTGCCCCTTGGCCAGCCAACTCCTTCATGTTTTCCGTGACTGACCGGGGCCCGCCGGGCGCTGTGTACTGAGACACACCACACGTGAACAGCCCATGGACGAGCCGGGCCCGCCGCACACGATCTGGCTCAAAGAGAACGACACAGACGAAGAAGAGAGCCGGTCACATGGACTTCCTTCGCCCCGCCAGCTGGGAGGAGGCGCTCGCCGCGAAGGCGGAGCACCCCACCGCTGTGCCGATCGCCGGCGGCACCGACGTGATGGTCGAGATCAACTTCGACCACCGCCGGCCCGCACACCTGCTCGACCTGAACCGGATCGGCGAACTCTCCGAGTGGGAGGTCGGCGAGGACACGGTCCGCCTCGGCGCGTCCGTCCCCTACACCCGGATCATGGAGAACCTCCGTACCGAGCTGCCCGGCCTCGCCCTGGCCTCGCACACGGTCGCCTCCCCGCAGATCCGCAACCGCGGCGGCGTCGGCGGCAACCTCGGCACCGCCTCCCCGGCCGGCGACGCCCACCCGGCCCTCCTCGCGGCGGGCGCCCAGGTCGAGGCCGAGTCCGTACGCGGCACCCGGCTCATCCCCATCGACGACTTCTACACCGGGGTCAAGCGCAACGCCCTCGCCCCGGACGAGCTGATCCGAGCCGTCCACATCGACAAGGCGGACGGCCCGCAGCAGTACTCCAAGGTCGGCACCCGCAACGCCATGGTCATCGCCGTGTGCGCCTTCGGGCTCGCCCTCCACCCGTCCTCGCGGACCGTCCGGACCGGCATCGGCTCGGCCGCGCCGACCCCCGTCCGGGCCACGGCCGCCGAGGAGTTCCTGAACGCGGCGCTCGACGAGGGCGGCTTCTGGGAGAACGGCCGGATCATCACCCCGTCGGTCGCCAAGCAGTTCGCCGACCTGTGCGCCGGTGCCTGCAACCCGATCGACGACGTACGCGGCACCGCGAGCTACCGCCGCCACGCGGTCGGCGTCATGGCCCGCCGCACGCTGATGTGGACCTGGGAGTCCTACCGCGGCACCGCCGCCACCGAGGGAGCTGCGTGATGCGCGTCAATTTCACGGTCAACGGCCGTCCCCAGGAAGCCGACGACGTGTGGGAGGGCGAGTCCCTGCTGTACGTGCTGAGGGAGCGCCTGGGCCTGCCGGGTTCCAAGAACGCCTGTGAGCAGGGCGAATGCGGTTCCTGCACCGTCCGGCTGGACGGCGTGCCGGTGTGTTCGTGCCTGGTCGCCGCCGGACAGGTGGAGGGCCGCGAGGTCGTCACCGTCGAGGGGCTGGCGGACTTCGCCAAGCAGCGCGCCGAGCACGGCGGTTGCGCGTCGGGCGCGTGCGGTACGTCCGGCGCGGACGGGACCTCGCTCGACTCGGCCCGGCGGTGGGCCGCCCGAGGCGCCGACTCGCACACCGGCGAAGGGGTCGAACTCTCCCCGGTCCAGCAGGCGTTCATCGACGCCGGCGCCGTGCAGTGCGGTTTCTGCACGCCGGGGCTGCTCGTCGCCGCCGACGAGATGCTGGAGCGCACCCCGAACCCCAGCGACGCGGACATCCGCGAGGCGCTGTCGGGCAACCTGTGCCGCTGCACCGGCTACGAGAAGATCATGGACGCGGTCCGCCTCGCGGCCGCCCGGCAGTCCGAAGGGGGCTGACCATGGGAACCACCGGCCTGCCCGTCCACCTCACCCAGGGCTCCCGTACCAAGGGCGGCATCGGCGAGTCCACGCTCCGCCCGGACGGCACCCTCAAGGTCACCGGCGAGTTCGCGTACTCCTCCGACATGTGGCACGAGGACATGCTCTGGGGCCAGATCCTGCGCTCCACGGTCGCCCACGCCGAGATCGTCTCCATCGACACGGCCGAGGCCCTCGCCACACCCGGCGTGTACGCCGTCATGACCTACGACGACCTGCCGACCGGGGTACGCCACTACGGCCTCGAGATCCAGGACACCCCGGTCCTCGCCCACGGCAAGGTCCGCCACCACGGCGAGCCCGTCGCGATCGTCGCCGCCGACCACCCGGAGACCGCCCGCCGTGCCGCCGCGAAGATCAAGGTGGAGTACCGCGAACTGCCGGTCGTCACCGACGAGGCCTCCGCGACCGCGCCGGACGCCGTCCTGATCCACGAGGGCCGCACCGACCACCACATCGGTCATGTCGCGCACCCGAACATCCTCCACCGCCAGCCCATCGTCCGCGGCGACGTGGCGGCGGCCCGCGAGCGCGCGGACGTGATCGTGGAGGGCGAGTACGTCTTCGGCATGCAGGACCAGGCGTTCCTCGGCCCCGAGTCCGGGCTCGCCGTACCCGCCGAGGACGGCGGTGTCGACCTCTACATCGCCACCCAGTGGCTCCACTCCGACCTGCGCCAGATCGCGCCCGTCCTCGGACTGCCCGAGGACAAGGTCCGCATGACCCTGGCCGGGGTCGGCGGTGCCTTCGGCGGCCGCGAGGACCTGTCGATGCAGATCCACGCCTGCCTGCTGGCGCTGCGCACCGGCAAGCCGGTGAAGATCGTCTACAACCGCTTCGAGTCCTTCTTCGGGCACGTCCACCGCCACCCCGCGAAGCTGCACTACGAGCACGGGGCGACCCGCGACGGCAGGCTCACGCACCTCAAGGCCCGCATCGTCCTGGACGGCGGCGCCTACGCCTCCGCCTCCCCGGCCGTCGTCGGCAACGCCGCCTCGCTCGGCGCCGGACCGTACGTCGTCGAGGACGTCGACATCGAGGCCCTCGCCCTCTACACCAACAACCCGCCCTGTGGAGCGATGCGCGGCTTCGGCGCGGTCCAGGCGTGCTTCGCCTACGAGGCGCAGATGGACAAGCTGGCGGCGAAGCTCGGCATGGACCCGGTGGAGCTGCGGCAGATCAACGCCATGGAGCAGGGCACCCTCCTGCCGACGGGCCAGCCGGTCGACTCCCCGGCTCCGGTCGCCGAACTCCTGCGCCGCGTCAAGGCGATGCCTCTGCCGCCGGAGCAGCAGTGGCTCACGGCGGGCGAGGCGGCCGACGTACGACAGCTGCCGGGCGGCCTGTCCAACACCACGCACGGCGAGGGGGTCGTCCGGGGCGTCGGCTACGCGGTCGGCATCAAGAACGTCGGCTTCTCCGAGGGGTTCGACGACTACTCGACCGCCCGCGTCCGTATGGAGGTCGTCGGCGGAGAACCCGTCGCCACCGTCCACACGGCCATGGCGGAGGTCGGCCAGGGCGGTATCACCGTCCACGCGCAGATCGCCCGCACCGAACTGGGCGTCGCCCAGGTGACGATCAACCCCGCCGACACACGGGTGGGTTCGGCGGGCTCGACCTCGGCGTCCCGGCAGACGTACGTCACGGGCGGCGCGGTGAAGAACAGCTGCGAGCTGGTGCGGGAGAAGGTGCTTGAGCTGGGGCGCCGCAGGTTCGGTACCTATCACCCCGCCTGGGCGACGGCCGAGTTGGTGCTGGAGGGCGGCAAGGTCGTCACCGACGGCGGTGAGGTGCTGGCCGACCTCGTGGACGTCCTCGGTGACGAGGCCGTCGAGGTCGAGGCTCAGTGGCGGCACCGGCCGACCGAGCCCTTCGACCTGCGGACCGGGCAGGGGTTCGGCCACGTCCAGTACTCCTTCGCCGCACACCGGGCGGTCGTCGAGGTCGACACCGAGCTGGGCATGGTCAAGGTCGTCGAACTGGCCTGCGCCCAGGACGTCGGCAAGGCGCTCAACCCGCTCTCCGTGGTGGGCCAGATCCAGGGCGGTACGACCCAGGGTCTCGGCATCGCGGTGATGGAGGAGATCGTCGTCGACCCGAAGACCGCGAAGGTCCGTAACCCGTCCTTCACGGACTACCTCATCCCCACGATCCTCGACACACCGACCATCCCCGTCGACGTGCTCGAACTCGCCGACGACCACGCGCCGTACGGGCTGCGCGGGGTCGGCGAGGCCCCGACCCTGTCGTCAACCCCGGCCGTCCTCGCGGCGATCCGGGCGGCGACGGGGCTGGAACTGAACCGGACGCCGGTACGGCCGGAACATCTGACCGGTACGGCGTAGACCGTGGGCGCCGGGCGCCCATGAGCTCGGTTGGTCCGGTTCGCGGGCGGGCGTGGGTCCGGTGGGGCCTCTCGTGCAGTTCCCCGCGCCCCTCAAGGGCCTACGGCCCTTTCGGGCCGAAAAGGCAGGGGCGCAGGCCCCGCTTTTCCAGGGGCGCGGGGAACTGCGCCACCCGACCCGCCCCCACCGGACCCGCACCGGACAACGCCCCCCTGCAATCCCCCCGTTCGTCTCGGGCCGTCCCCCGGGTCGGGCACCTTCCCAAATCCCGCCGAAGCCCAGTGCGCGGCCGGGTGTCCCTGTGAACCTTGGGAGAACGCCCCATGACCCAACAGTCGCTCAAGCCGAGGACGGCCGTCGACGGCGCCCCCGGCCCAGCCGGCCGGTCCCGCCTCGACCGGTACTTCCACATCACCCACCGAGGATCCACCGTCGCCCGAGAGATCCGCGGCGGCGTCACCACCTTCATGGCGATGGCGTACATCCTCCTGCTCAACCCGCTCATCCTGTCCGGCCGGGACGCCGCGGGCACCACCCTCGGCCAGCAGGCCCTGATCACGGCGACCGCGCTCGCGGCGGCCGTCACCACCCTCCTCATGGGATTCGTCGGCCGGGTCCCGCTCGCCCTGGCCGCCGGCCTCTCCGTCTCCGGTGTCATCGCCTCGCAGGTCGTCCCCCGGATGACCTGGCCGCAGGCGATGGGCATGTGCGTGCTCTACGGCGTGATCATCATGCTCCTGGTCGTCACCGGCCTCCGCGAGCTGATCATGAACGCCATCCCGCCGGCCCTGAAGCACGCCATCACCATGGGCATCGGCCTCTTCGTCGCCCTGATCGGCTTCTACAAGGCCGGCTTCGTGCACCAGGGCAAGGCGACCCCGGTCAGCCTCGGCCCCGCGGGTGAACTCGCCGGCTGGCCGGTCCTGCTCTTCGCCGTCACCCTCCTCGCGATCTTCATGCTCCAGGCCCGTGGCGTCCCCGGCGCGATCCTGCTCGGCATCGTCGGCGGCACGGTCCTCGCCGTCGTCCTCAACGCCCTCGACGTCATCGACCCGAAGCAATGGGCCAGTGGCGCACCGGAGTTGCACGGCAGCGCGATCTCGATGCCGGACTTCTCACTCTTCGGGCACGTCGAGTTCGGCGGCTGGGGGGACGTCGGCGCCATGACGGTCGGCATGATCGTCTTCACTCTCGTGCTCGCCGGGTTCTTCGACGCCATGGCCACCATCATCGGGGTGGGGACGGAGGCCGGGCTCGCCGACGACAGGGGCCGGATGCCGGGTCTGTCCAAGGCGCTGTTCATCGACGGCGCCGGCGGCGCGATCGGCGGCGTGGCCGGCGGCTCGGGCCAGACCGTCTTCGTCGAGTCGGCGACCGGCGTCGGAGAGGGCGCGCGAACAGGGCTCTCCTCCGTCGTCACCGGCCTGTTCTTCGCGGCCTGTCTGTTCCTCACCCCGCTCACCGCGATCGTGCCCGGCGAGGTCGCGGCCGCCGCCCTCGTCGTCATCGGCGCCATGATGATGACGAACGCCCGGCACATCGACTGGTCCGACCGGGCCACCGCGATCCCGGTCTTCCTGACCGTTGTGATCATGCCGTTCACGTACTCCATCACCGCGGGCGTCGCCGCCGGAGTCGTCTCCTACGCCGCCATCAGGCTGGCCCAGGGCCGGGCGCGGGAGGTCGGCGGGTTCATGTGGGGCCTGACGGCCGTCTTCCTCGTCTTCTTCGCCCTCCATCCGATCGAGAGCTGGCTGGGCGTGCACTAGGCGCCCGGCGCCGAGTACCGTCCGCAGACCCGTTGCTTCAAGGAGACCGACCATGCTGGACATCGCCGAAGAACTGCACCGGTGGGTCGAGCAGGGGCGCGACTTCGCCGTGGCCACCGTGGTGGCCGTCGGCGGCAGCGCTCCCCGGCAGCCGGGCGCCGCCCTCGCGGTGGACGCCGAGGGCACGGCGATCGGCTCGGTCTCCGGCGGTTGTGTGGAGGGCAGCGTCTACGACCTGTGCCGACAGGCGCTGACGGACGGCGAACCGGTGCTCGAACGCTTCGGCTACAGCGACGAGGACGCCTTCGCGGTCGGTCTGACCTGCGGCGGTGTCATCGACATCCTCGTCACCCCGGTGCGGACCGGCGACCCGGTCCGTCCGGTGGTCGCCGCCGCGCTCTCCGCAGCCGCGAGCGGGGAGGCGGCGGCGCTGACCCGGATCGTCTCCGGCCCGGCGGACCTGCGGGGCCGCGCCCTGCTGGTCCGCCCGGACGGCTCGTACGGCGGCGGCTACGGCGCTCATCCCGAACTGGACCGCACCGTGGCCGCCGAGGCCCGTGCCCTCCTCGACACCGGCCGCACAGGCACACTGGAGATCGGAGAGCGGGGCTCACGCTGCGGAGCACCGCTCACCGTCCTCGTCGAGTCGTCCGTCCCGCCGCCCCGGATGATCGTCTTCGGCGCGATCGACTTCGCGTCGGCGCTGGTCCGCGTCGGCAAGTTCCTCGGCCATCACGTCACCGTCTGCGACGCCCGCCCCGTCTTCGCGACCCGCGACCGTTTCCCGGAGGCGGACGAGATCGTCGTCGACTGGCCCCACCGCTATCTGGAGCGGACCACCGTCGACGCCCGTACGGTCCTCTGCGTCCTCACCCACGACGCCAAGTTCGACATCCCGCTCCTCCAACTCGCCCTGCGGCTCCCCGTCGCCTACGTCGGCGCGATGGGCTCCCGCCGCACCCATCTCGACCGCAACGAGCGGCTCCGCCAAACAGGTGTCACCGAAGCCGAGTTGGCCCGGCTCCGGTCCCCGATCGGGCTCGACCTCGGAGCCCGCACCCCGGAGGAGACGGCTCTTTCCATCGCCGCCGAGATCGTCGCCGCCCGGCGCGGCGGCAGCGGCGTCCCCCTGACCGGCGCGCACACCCCGATCCACCACGACGGTTCCCCCGACCGTTCACCCGGTGTCACGCGGCTGCCGAGCCTGCGGGTCTCCTGAGGCCCGACCCCGAACCCGCGCCCGCGACTTGACCCCGGCAGGGAGAGGGCGGACCGTTGCTCCAGGACAACAGCACTACGGGGGCGGACAGTTGAGTGCGGCGAGCGGCGACGAGCGCCCGGCCGTGGGCGCGGGCGAAAGCGAACGCGCAAGCGGAAGCGGGAACGGACGCGGGAACGGACGCGAGAACGGAAGCGAGAACGGAAGCGGGAACGGAAGCGGCAGCGGTACGCCCTCGGGCGAGCGCGCCGGCGACCGCGACCCTGGTACGGAAGACGACCCCGGCGCCGACTCGTCCGGCCGCCCCGCCCCCGACGCCTCCGCCGACGACCGGCGGCTGTCCACCGCCTCGACGGCCCTGCTCGGCCTCTTCCTCCTCGCCCACGTCGTCTTCGTCTGCGGAGCCCTCGTGACCCTCTGGCCCGCCGTACTGGCGACGGTCGAGCCCGGGGCGGAGC
Organism: Streptomyces sp. NPDC041108; assembly: GCF_055592645.1. Classification (NCBI taxonomy): domain Bacteria; kingdom Bacillati; phylum Actinomycetota; class Actinomycetes; order Kitasatosporales; family Streptomycetaceae; genus Streptomyces; species Streptomyces sp. NPDC041108. The sequence goes on from NZ_JBVIYK010000001.1 coordinate 470,670, forward strand.
CGACGGCCACCGCGCGCTGGTCGCCCTTCGGCCTCGGCGACTGGTCCCTCACCGCCGACACCGCGATGCTGCTCGCCGTGGTCGTGTGCAGCGCGCTCGGCAGCTTCGTCCACGCGGCCACGTCCTTCGCGACCTACGTCGGCAACCGGCGGCTCTACGCGAGCTGGCTGTGGTGGTACCTCCTGCGCGCCGGCATCGGCGTGGCCCTCGCCCTGCTCGTATACCTCCTGCTGCGCGGCGGCCTGTTCGCGGGCAGCTCCGGCGCCGGTGCCACCAACCCGTACGGCTTCTCCGGCATCGCCGGGCTCTGCGGACTGTTCTCCAAGCAGGCCACCGACAAGCTCCGCGAGATCTGCGACACCCTCCTCAGCACCACTGGCGACGGCGACCGCGACCGCCGCGACGGCCTCGCCGCCGCCCGGAACCGGGATGCGGGCAGGTCCTGACCGGCGCCCGTCCGCAGTCCGCCCGGCGGTTCACGCGGGCTTGCGCGCCAGCACGTACGCCTGTGGGGTGAGCGCCGTGGTGTCCGGCCCGTCCGCCTCCCGCACCAGCCGCGCCGACTCGACGAACCCGGCGTCGGTCAGCAGCTCCGCGACCAGGCCGGGCGGGAAGCGGTGCACGTCGAGGTCGAGGGGATGACCGTCCGCGTGCGACAGGTGCACGGACTCGTCCCCCACCTTGTACGCCAGCGCGAGGAGGCCGCCGGGGGCGAGAACGCGGTGGAACTCACGGAAGAGGGGCGGGAGTTCGGCGGGCGGGGTGTGGACCGTCGATTACCACGCGAGGGCGCCCGCCAGGGAGCCGTCCTCGAAGTCGAGCGCGGTCATCGTGCCCACGTCGAACCGCAGCCGGGGGTGGGCCCAGCGGGCCACGGCGACCATCTCCGGCGAGAGGTCGATCCCGCAGATGTCGAGCCCCAGCGAGGCCAGATGCCCGGTGACCCGCCCCGGACCGCACCCCAGGTCCGCCACGCGGCCCCCTCCGGCGCCCAGCACCCGCTCCGCGAACACCCCGAGCATCGCCCGCTCGAACGGACTGTTCGCCAACTCGTCTCTCAGCAGCTTCTCGTAGTCGGCGGCGACCGTGTCGTAGGACGCCCGGACGGCGTGCACGTGGTGTGTGGTCATGCTCCGCGACAGTAGCCGGGGGGTCCGACAACGACGTGGAGACCGGGATCCGTACCGCCGTCGGGCGAACGCCCTGTCGGCGGCTCAGCCCGGCCGCCGGCCGTCGGGCGCGAGCAGCCCGTCCACCACCCGTCCGAACGTCCGCCGTGCCACGAGCGCCAGCGGCCGGTCGAGGAATCCCGGCAGCCCCCGCACCCGCAGGTCCTCCCGCCACACCACTCGGGACGTGCCGGCACCGTGCGGATGGACCTCGATCTCGGCCCACCCGGTGACGAACGAACCGTGCTTGACGAGACGGCACCGCCCGCCCGCCTCCCCCTCCGGCGGCTGCCAGACGGTGACCTCCATCGGATCGTCGAAGGCGAGCGGGCCGACACCGCTGTGCGCCACGAACACCGTGCCCACCCCGGTCGGGGCCGGCGTGCGGACGGTGACGCGGGTCAGCGGGACGACTCCGGCGTGCCGGGGCCAGTCGGTGAGACGCTGCCATGCGCGGTCCGCGGGGAGCGGGGGGAGGCGTTCCAGGAGGAAGAGAACCACGAGGTGATCGTAGGCGCACGGGTCCGTTCCGGCCCCGCCCGACCCGCACGGCCGGCCCCGGCGCGGAGCCCTACCGTCGCGCCCCGCCGTACGGCACGATGAGGCGCGACCGCACGTCCGCCCCCGGCCGGAAGGTGCTCCCGTGGACGCTGAACTGCACGGCAGGCTCGACGAGTTGCAGCGCGATCCGTATCCGCACTACGCGCGGGCCAGGGCGGCGGAGGGGCTGACGTACGTCCCCGAGCTGGACTCCTGGCTGGTGGCGCGGGACGCCGACGTACGGGAGGTGCTGCGGCGCCCGGAGGACTTCTCCTCGGCCAACGCGCTGCGCCCGGACGTCATGCCCGCCCCCGCCGCGCTGGCCGTGCTCGGCGGCGGCTTCGGCGGCCGCCCCGTCGTCGTCACCGCCGACGGGGCCCTGCACCAGGAGCTGCGGGCTCCCATCGTGCGAGGGATGTCGCCGGCGAGGGTCGCGGCGGTCCTCCCGTACGCCGAGGAGCGGGCCGCCGCCCTGATCGACGGCTTCGTCAAGAGCGCCGGAGAGACCGGAACAGCCGGGAGCGGGGCCGATGGCTACGGCGAGGGCGGCGAGGGCGGCCGGGTCGAGCTGATGTCCGCCTATGCGGGCCGGCTGCCCGGGGAGGTCATCGGACGCCTCGTCGGGTTCGACCCGGAGGACGTCCCGGCGCTGGTCCGGGGCGGTCACCGGGCCGAGCGGCTGCTGTTCCGGCCCATGACGGAGGCCGAGCAGATCGCGGCGGCCGAGGAGGTGGTCGCCGCAGCCCACCGCCTCGACGCGTTCGTGCGGGCCCGCCACGCCGACCCCCGCGAGGATCTGGGCACCGAACTCATCAGGTCCGTCGTCGGCACCGGCACAGGACCCGGCACCGGAACCGGACCCGGCGCCGCCACCGACGCCGATGTCGCCACCGACGACAACGCCGGTGCCGGTGAGCTGACGCTCGACCACCGCCATCAGGTCGTCTCTCATCTGCAGAACCTGCTGATCGCCGGGCACCTGACCACGACCGCCCTCATCGGGACGACCCTGCTGCACCTCCTGCGCGACCGCAGGCAGTGGGAGCTGCTCTGCGCCGAGCCGGAGCGCATCCCGGCCGCCATCGAGGAAGCCGCCCGCCACGACACCGCGTTGCAGGGCTTCCGCCGTGTCACCACCCGGCCGGTCACGCTCGCCGGCACCGAACTCCCGGCCGGGACACCGGTGTTCCTGGCCTTCGGCGGCGCCAACCGGGACGGCTCCCGCCACCCGCGCCCCGACGACTTCGACATCACCCGGCACGCCGGCAGCCGCCACCTCTCCTTCGGCCTCGGCGCCCACGCGTGCCCGGGATCGCAGCTCGCCCGTGAACAACTGCGCATCACCCTGCGGCTGTTGACGAGCCGACTGCCGGGCCTGCGCCTCGCGGAGGACCAGCGGATCACCATGCGCCCGACGTTGATCCACCGCGCCCCGGAACGCCTCGAACTCGTCTGGTGACCTCCGGGGACACCCGCTCCGGCTCCGCCACCGCACGGCGAGGACGCGGCCCGAGCGCGGCTCAGACGTCCAGCAACTCCCGTGCCGCCACCGGCATCCCCGTCTCCAGCGACCGGTTCGCCGCCAGTCCCGTCACCAGCGAGCGCGCTCCGTCCACCGCGTCGGCCGCCCGCCCCAGCGCATCCGGCGCACGCTCCCCGAACAGGTCGGCCAGCATGCGGACATCGCCACCGCCGTGCCCGCCCTCGCCGACGGCCACCTTGACCTCGCGCGGCGGCTCCCAGAAGCGGCGGACCAGCAGTTCGGTCCGGCCGGCCCCCTCGCCCGCCTCGGCACCGTGCAGGACCGGGCCCGCCCCGGCCCTGCGGACGTGGGGGCGGGTCCAGGTGGACTCCTCCACCAGCAGCTCGACACGGCCCTCACTGCCGTTGAACGCGACGCGGTAGCCCTCCCAGGGGGAGTAGGCCGTCAGGTGGTAGGTCAGGGTGGCGCCGGAGTCGTAGCGGACGAGGACCGCCATGTCGTCCTCGATGGTCACGCCGGGGGCGAAGACGTTCTGGTCGCGGTGGTAGCCGTCCTCCCGCTCGGCGTCCAGATAGAGCGAGGTGAGGACGGGGGAGTCCCGGAGGTGGAGGGCGAAGGGGTCGGTCTCGGCCGCCGGGGAGCCGTGGGCGCGGGTGTAGTCCCGGGCGAGGCCCCGACGGCGGCCGGCGTCGGGGCCGTAGAAGAAGAGGCCGCCCTGGGCGAAGACGGTGTCGGGGCGGGTGCCGAGCCACCAGTTGACCAGGTCGAAGTGATGGGTCGACTTGTGGACGAGCAGGCCGCCGGAGTTCGCCTTGTCGCGATGCCAGCGGCGGAAGTAGTCGGCGCCGTGCCGCAGGTCGAGCAGCCACTCGAAGTGCACCGAGCCGATCTCGCCGATCTCGCCGCCCACGATCAGTTCCCGTACCGCCGAGTGCACCGGGTTGTAGCGGTAGTTGAAGGCGACGCGCACCTCGCGGCCGGTCCGGTGCCGGGCCTGGAGGACGCGGCGGGCGCGGTCGGCGTCGGTCGTCATCGGCTTCTCGGTGACGACGTCGCAGCCCGCCTCCAGCGCGCGCACGATGTAGTGGTCGTGGGACCGGTCCAGGGAGCACACCACGACGAGGTCCACGCGCTCGCGCCGCAGCATCTCCTCGAAGTCCTCGGCCCCGTACGCCGGTACGGGCGTGCGGCCGGGGTGGTCGGCCGCGATCCAGGAGTTGTGCACGGCGACGCGGTGGGCGTTCGTGTCGCAGAAGCCCACCAGGTCGATCCGCTCGGAGAACGGTCCGGTCAGTGCCTCGGTGAACATCCGCGCACGGGCTCCGAGCCCCACCACGGCGGCGCGGCGGCGAGGCACGGAGGTGGTGCAGGGGTCTTGTTCTGACATCCGGACCTTCCCTAGGGTCGTACCGGGGGGTGGAAGCGCTTTCTAGTGAAAGAGGTGACCCACTCATGCCCCGAATCAGGACGAGGAAGTCCTGGAAACCCCGTGCGGCGGCCACCGCGCTGGCGCTCTGCGCGCTGCTCACCGGCTGCTCCGCGACGGACGGGTCGGGCAGCGTCGGCGACGGTGTCGTCCTGCGCTACACCTGGTGGGGCAACCCGGACCGCGCGGCGAGAACCCAGGCGGCCGTCGACCTCTTCGAGAAGCGGAACCCCGGGATCGAGGTGCAGACCTCCTTCGCCGGCTACGAGGCATACAAGCAGAAGCTCGCCACCCAGGCCGCCGGCGGCGACGCGCCCGACGTGATGCAGCTCGACTACCGGATGATCGACCAGTACGCCTCCGGCGGTGTCCTCCTCGACCTCGCGGAGCAGCGATCGGCCCTGGACACCCGCGAGTTGGAGCCCGGTCTCCTCGCCACCGGCACGGTGGACGGCAGACAGTACGCGGTCCCGCAGGGGCGCGGCACCGAGACGATGGTCCACGACACCGCGAAGTGGAAGGCGGCGGGCCTGGAACCGCCCCGCGTGGGCTGGACCTGGAGCGAATGGGCCGAGGCCATGCGGACGGTGGCCGAGGAGACCGGAGAGCCCGGCGGCACCGACCCCGGGCAGAGCGAGGACGCCTTCGAGATCTGGCTGCGCGGCCAGGGCAAGTCCCTCTACACCGACGACCGGCGGCTCGGCTTCGACGCCGACGACCTGACCCGCTGGTGGACCTTCACCGACCGGCTCCGCAGGGAGGGCGCCGTGTCACCCGCCGAGCAGACCACCCAGCTCGACGGCACGGTCGAGAACACCCCGCTCGGCCGGGGCAAGGCCGCCTCGGACGTCAACTGGGACGCCCCCGCGAGCGGTTACCTCGCACTCGTCCCCACCGGGATCTCTCTCGCCCCGATGCCGGGCGGAGAGGACGGCACCCCCGGCCAGTACTTCAAGCCCTCCATGTTCATGGGCGTGGCCGCCGACTCCGGCCACCCGGAGGAGTCCGCCCGGCTCGTCGACTTCCTGCTCAACGACGACGAGGCCGCGAAGATCCTCGGCGCCACCCGGGGCATCCCCGTCAACGAGTCGATCCGCGAGGACATCGCGGCCGGCCTCAAGGACTTCGACAAGACGATCTACGAGTACCAGGCCACCGTCGAAGGGAAGCTCGACCCGCCGCCCCAGGCGCCCCCCTCGGGCGACAGCGCCCTGCAGACCACCTTCCAGCGCGACTACGACCAGGTCTCCTACGAGCGGATGTCCCCCCGCGAGGCCGCCGAGAACTACCTCACCGAGGCGAAGGCGGAGCTGAGGTCATGACCACCACGCAACTGCCGACCACCGTACGCGGCACCGGAGTCCAGCAGCCTGACCGGCCCGCCCGGCGCCGCCGCCGCGAGGGCGCGGCCTGGGTGTTCCTCTCCCCCTGGGTGCTCGGGGCCTGTGTCCTGACCCTGCTCCCGATGGCCGTCTCGCTCTACCTCTCCTTCACCGACTACGACCTCTTCAACGCGCCCAGCTGGGTGGGCCTGCGCAACTACACCCAGATGTTCACCGAGGACCCGCGCTACTGGCGTTCGGTGGCGACGACCCTGATGTACGTCGCCATCGCCGTACCGCTCCAACTGGCCCTCGCCCTCCTGGTGGCCCTCGCCCTGAAGAACATGAAGCGCGGCCGGGCCTTCTACCGCTCCGCGTTCTACGCCCCCTCCCTCCTCGGCGCGTCCATGTCCATCGCCCTGGTGTGGCGGGCGATCTTCAACGACGACGGCACGGTCGACCAACTCCTCGGCACCGGCGGCTGGGTCAACCGCCCCGGCTGGGCGCTGCTCGCGGTGGCCCTGCTCACCGTGTGGCAGTTCGGCGCCCCGATGGTCATCTTCCTCGCCGGACTCCAGCAGATCCCGGGGGAGTTGTACGAGGCGGCCGAGGTGGACGGCGCGGGTGCCTGGCGCCGCTTCCTGTCGATCACGGTGCCGATGCTGTCACCCGTGATCTTCTTCAACCTGGTCCTGCAGACCATTCAGGCATTCCAGGTCTTCACCCCGGCCTTCGCGGTCAGCGCCGGCAAGGGCGGCCCCGCGGACTCCACCCTCTTCTACACCCTGTACCTCTACGACCGGGGCTTCGTCGCCTCCCACATGGGCTACGCCTCCGCCATGGCCTGGGTCCTGCTGCTCGCCATCGGCGCGGTCACCGCGATCCTGTTCCGCACGTCCCGCTCCTGGGTCTTCTACGCCTCCGAGGGGGACCGATGACCACCACCACGCCCTCAACCCCCGCCCCGCGCAAGCCTGTCGACCCGCGGCGTGTGGCGCTGCACCTCGGCTGTGCGGCCGCGCTGCTCGTGATGCTGTATCCGCTGGCCTGGCTCCTCGCGACCTCCCTCAAGCCCGCGAACGAGGTCATCGCCAGCCTCGACCTGCTGCCGAGCAGGCTGGAATGGTCCAACTACACGACCGCGCTGGACGGCGTCAACGACGTGTCGGTGGGCAGGCTGCTCGGCAACTCCCTGCTGATCGCCGGCGGCGCGGTCGTCGGGAACGTCCTGTCCTGCTCCCTGGCGGCGTATGCCTTCGCCCGCCTGCGGTTCCGGCTGCGAGGCCCGCTCTTCGCGTTCATGATCGCGACGATCATGCTGCCGCACCACGCCGTACTGATCCCGCAGTACATCATCTTCAACCAGCTCGGCATGGTGAACACCTACTGGCCGCTGGTCCTGCCGAAGTTCCTCGCGACGGAGGCCTTCTTCGTCTTCCTCATCGTGCAGTTCATGCGGGGCCTGCCGAGGGAGCTGGAGGAGGCGGCACGCATCGACGGATGCGGACCGTTCCGGAGCTTCTTCTCGGTGATCCTGCCCCTCACCCGGCCCGCCCTGATCACCACCGCGATCTTCACCTTCATCTGGACCTGGAACGACTTCTTCACCCAGTTGATCTATCTGTTCTCGCCCGAGAAGTTCACCCTGACCCTGGCGCTGCGGTCCTTCGTCGACGCGTCGAGCACCTCGGCGTTCGGCCCGATGTTCGCCATGTCGGTGATCGCCCTCCTGCCGATCGTGCTGTTCTTCCTCGCGTTCCAGCGGTTCCTGGTGGAGGGCATGGCCAACTCCGGGATCAAGGGATAGGGATGAGCGTCGTGCGCAACGGCGGGGAACGTGAGGCGGGCGAGATCTTCGGCCCCCGGATGACACTGTTCGCGGACGTGCTGAGCATCGGGATCGCGGTGGCGGTGGTGAGCCTTCCCCTGGTGACCCTGCCCGCCGCGCTCTCCACGGCCTGCGCGCTGCTGCGGGGCGTACGGGAGGGCCGTCCGGCCACGGCCGGCCGTTTTCTCGTGGCACTGCGGGAGCGTCTGCGGCCCGGTGACCTCGCCGCCGGACTCGTGGCCCTGACCGGCCTGGCCCTCGTCCTGGCCGATCTGGCCCTGGCGGCCGCCGGACTCCCGGGCGGGCGGGCCTTCGCCTTCCTCGCCGCCGCCGTCGGCACGGGCGCCGCCGTGGTCGGCCTGCGCGCCTGCGCACGCCCCGAGTCGGTCGGGGACTGGCCCGCGGCGCTGCGGGGAGCGGCCCGGGACGCGGTGCGTGATCCGGGCGGCAGCGCACTGGTCGTGGCGGCCGTGGCCACGGCGGCGCTGAGCGCCTGGATGCTGCTGCCCCTCGCCTTCCTCGTGCCGGGTCCGCTGGCGCTGGCGCTCACCGCCGTGGACGTCCGCGGAAAAGAGGTCGCCTCCCGGCCGGGCGTGTGATGCGCTGACGCACTCGCACGTCATCAGCAAGGGGAGCGCACGGTGAACAGACGGCAGCGGAAGAAGTGGTCCACACGGCTGGTGACGGCCGCGATGGTCGGTGACACGGTGCGGGTCCGCGCGCTGCTGCGGGCCGGAGCCCCGGCCGAGACGACCGACGCCGAGGGGACGACACCTCTGTACGCGGCCTCCGTGCACGGAGCCGCGGACACGGTGCGCGTGCTGCTCGCGGCCGGGGCCCTGCCCGACACCGAGAGCGGACGCGGAACAGAGGGCACGCCGCTGTGCGGCGCCGCGTGCTGGGGGCACACCGAGACCGTGCGGGCGCTCCTCGACCACGGCGCCGACCCCGGCCTCCGCGAGGACCACGGCACGGGCCGCACCCCGCTCGACTGGGCGACCGCCGGCCCCCACCCCGAGACGGCGGCCCTGCTGCTGGCCGCGGGGGCGCGGCCCTAGGCCCGTCGTCACACTCCGGTTCACCCCGCGACGACGGGAAGGTGACGGCACGGCCCGGTGTCCGATCCCGAACTCGGCCTGCCCCACGTTCGAGTGCCACGTCGTCCGTGCGCACGACCGTGGTGACGTACCGGCGGCCGTCGCCTCCGTGCCGCCCGACGCGTGAGGGCGACGGTGAGGATCAGCCGCGTCACGCCCGGCTCGCGCCCCTGACCCCCCGGGGCCGGTCCCCGCGTCGAGGGGTGGGGACGAGCGTGGCGCCGTACGGCCACGGTCCGGCGCCGCCGAGTCGACGGCCCGCCGCCTCGGCGAAGGGGAGGCGGCGGCCGGCGCCTCAATGACCGGCCGGCGGGCCCGTGGTGCCGCGGACCTCCAGTGTCGGCGTGGTCAGGACGAGCTTGCCGGCGCGCGTCGGGTCGGCGATGCGGTCGAGGAGGCACTGGGCTGCGGCCCGGCCCACGTCGTGGCTGGCGTTGTCCACGGTGGTGAGCCAGAGGTGGCGCAGGCGGGCCACGTAGGTGTTGTCGTAGCCGACGAGGGAGAGGTCGCGCGGCACCTTCAGGCCCAGCTCCTCGGCGGCGGAGAGGGCGCCCACGCAGGCCATGTCGTTGAACGCCACGATGGCGGTGGGGCGTTCGGCGGTGCCGAGCAGCCGTACCGTGGCGCGGTAACCGCCCTCCTCCGTCAGGTCGCCGCGCTCGACGGACGCCAGATCGCCCAGCCCGTGCTCGCGCATCACCGTCTCGAAGCTGCGGCGGCGCAGCGCGCCGACCACGCCGTCCCCGGCGATGTGCGCGATGCGCCGGTGCCCGAGGCCGATGAGGTGCTCGGTGGCGAGACGGGCGCCGAGCTGGTCGTCGCCCGCGACGACGTCCACCTGGGGGAGCGTGGGCTCCCGGGCACCCGCCACCACGGTCGGGACGAGCCCGGCCGCCGTGCGCAGGGCCTCGGACGGGGGCAGGGTGCCGACCGCGATCAGCCCGTCGACCCGCAGCTCGGTGAAGGTGCGGGTGAGATCCTCGCCGAGTCGTCGGTTCAGGTGGCCGTCGGCCAGCAGCATGCGCAGACCGTTGTCGTGCAGACGGGAGTTGAGGCCGTCCAGCAGCTCCACGAACCAGGGGTTGCGCATGTCGTTGAGGAGAACGCCGACCGTGCGGGTGCGGCGCTCGCTCAGACTGCGGGCGGCGGCGTTCGGCCGGTAGCCCAACTCGTCCACGGCGGCCAGCACGGCCTGCCGCTTCTCCTCGCGCACCTGTTCCGAGCCGCGCAGGACCAGCGAGACCAGGGACTTGGACACACCGGCCCGCTCGGCGACGTCGCGGATCGTCGGGGTCGCGGGTCCGGGTCTCATGGCCTGGACCGTTCCACAGCGGAGTGCCGCTGTCAAAGGGCTTGACAGTACCGGAACCTGCCCTCAATGTGAGCGGCGTACGTGCTTGGAACGGTCCAAAAGAAGGGCAGTCATGGTGAGTGCGCTCGGTGTCGCCGTGGTGGGGTTCGGCTGGATGGGACGGGTGCACACGCAGGCGTACGCCCGCGTGGCCCACCACTTCCCGCAGCTGCCCCTGAGGCCCGAGCTGGTCACCGTCGTGGAGGAGGTGCCCGGCCGTGCCGAGGAGGCCGCCCGGCAGTTCGGGTTCGCCTCGACCGCCCGGGACTGGCGCGAGGTGGCCGCCGATCCCCGGATCCAGGCGGTCAGCATCACCGCGCCGAACTTCCTGCACCGGGAGATCGGCGTCGCCATGGCCGAGGCCGGCAAGCACATCTGGATCGAGAAGCCCGTCGGGCTCACCGCCGCCGACGCCCGCGCGGTCGCCGACGCGGCCGCCCGGTCCGGCGTCCAGGGCACCGTGGGCTTCAACTACCGCAACGCACCCGCCGTCTCCGCCGCCCGCGAGCTGATCGCCGCCGGGCGGATCGGCGCGGTCACCCACATCCGCATCCGCCTCTTCAGCGACTACGCCGCCCACCCTGAAGGTGCCCTGACCTGGCGGTACGAGCGGGAGCGCGGCGGCAGCGGCGTCCTCGGAGACCTCGCCTCGCACGGCGTGGACCTGGCCCGCTTCCTGCTCGGCGACATCACCTCCCTCACCGCCGACACCGCGATCTTCGTCCCCGAGCGGGCCCGGCCCACCGGCGCCACCGCCGGACACACCCGCGCCTCGGGCGGCGAACTCGGCCCGGTGGAGAACGAGGACTACGTCAACTGCCTCCTCCGCTTCGCCTCCGGCGCCCGGGGTGTCCTGGAGGCGTGCAGGGTCTCCGTCGGCGAGCAGAACAACTACGGCTTCGAGATCCACGGCACCGAGGGCGCCCTCTTCTGGGACTTCCGCCGCATGGGCGAGCTGGGCGTCAGCAGCGGCGACGCCTACCAGGACCAGTCCGTCCACACCCTCTTCGTCGGCCCCGGGCACGGCGCGTACGGAGCCTTCCAGCCCGGCTCCGCCAACGCCATGGGCTACGACGACCTCAAGGTCGTGGAGGCGCACAACTTCCTGCGCTCGATCGCCGAGGGCACCCCGCACGGCACCACCCTCGCCGACGCCGTGCACAGCGCCACCGCGCTGGACGCGATGAGCCGCTCGGCCGGGTCGGGAGCGTGGGTGAACCTCTGAGCCCGGGGGCGGGCACCGCCCTTGGAAACCGTTCCCGTACCCGAACTCCCGCTTCCCGTACGTCAGTTGCGGACGAGGAGTTGGAAGTCGAAGGAGTAGCGCGAGGCCCGGTAGACATGGGTGCCGTACTCCACCGCGCGCCCGGTGTCGTCGTACGCAGTGCGCTGCATGGTGAGAAGCGCGGCGCCCTCCGGCTCGCCGAGGCGCTCGGCCTCCTCGGGGGTGGCGAGGCGGGCGCCGACGCTCTGGTGGGCGCTGTGCAGGGTGATGCCGGCGTTGCGCATCATCTGGTACAGGCCCGTCGACTCCAGGCGTTCGGTGCCGAGGTCCAGCAGCCCGCCCGGCACGAAGTTGGCCAGGTACGCCACCGGCTGGCCGTGGGTCAGGCGCAGCCGCTCGACGAGGTGCACCTCGGCGCCCTCGGTGATGCCCAGGGCGGCCGCGACCTCGGCGGAGGCCGGCCGGATCTCGCTCAGCAGCACCCTGGTCGTGGGCCGCTGCCCGGCCGCCTCCAGGTCGTCGTAGAGGCTGCTCAGCTCCAGCGGCCGTTTCACCTGACTGTGCACCACCTGCGTACCGACACCCCGGCGGCGTACGAGCAGGCCCTTGTCGACGAGCGACTGGATGGCCTGCCGCACGGTCGGGCGGGACAGGCCGAGCCGGCCCGCGAGTTCGATCTCGTTGCCCAGCAGGCTGCCGGGGCCGAGGGCGCCCTGCTCGATCGCCGACTCCAGCTGCCGGGCCAGCTGGTAGTACAGCGGCACCGGGCTGCTCCGGTCGACGCTGAGGCCGAGACTCCCTGTACTCCCCGTGGTCGCGCTGGTCACGCCCATGAGAGTAGCCGTCCGTCCGGATGACAGGAACCCCTGTCATCGCATTGTCCTGACATGACTCGGTGAGGTACCGGGAGTTCGGCAGGGCGCGGCACCGAGGGGCTCCGATGAGCGGGCCCCTCGGAAGCGTCCGGCGATGCGTCAGAGGTGGCGCCGCCGGCCGGCCGCCTCGCGGTCGTACGCCGCGCGCGCCTCGACGGCCGCCGGACGCACGGCGGTCTCGGCGACCGGGACGTCCCACCACGCCTCCGCCGGGGGAGCGGTGGGCGCCGGGTCGGTCTCCACGTACACACAGGTGGGCCGCTCCGAGGCGCGGGCCGTCGCCAGCGCGTCGCGCAGCTCCTTCACGGTCTTGGCGCGGACGACGTCCATGCCGAGGCTGGCCGCGTTGGCGGCGAGGTCCACCGGGAGCGGGGCACCGGAGAAGGTGCCGTCGGCGGCGCGGTAGCGGTAGGCGGTGCCGAAGCGCTCGCCGCCGACCGACTCGGACAGGCCGCCGATGGAGGCGTACCCGTGGTTCTGGATGAGGACCAGGTTGACCGGCAGGCCCTCCTGGACGGCCGTGACGATCTCCGTCGGCATCATCAGGTACGTGCCGTCCCCGACCAGCGACCAGACGGCGGTGCCGGGCGCCGCCTGCTGGACACCGATCCCGGCGGGGATCTCGTAGCCCATGCAGGAGTAGCCGTACTCCAGGTGGTACTGGCGCGGGCTGCGGGCCCGCCAGAGCTTGTGCAGGTCGCCGGGGAGCGAACCGGCCGCGTTGATGACCACGTCCTCGTCCCCGACGACCGCGTCCAGGGCGCCGAGCACCTGGGTCTGGGTGGGCGCGGCGTGCTCGTCGGCCGGGGTGTAGGCGGCCTCGACGACCTGCTCCCAGCGCTCCTTGCCGGCCCGGTACTCCGCCTCGTACGCCTCGCTCACCCGGTGGCCGGCCAGCGCCTCGGTGAGTGCGGTGAGACCTGCCCGCGCGTCGCAGACGACCGTCCGGGCCGACAGCTTGTGGGCGTCGAACGCGGCGATGTTGAGGTTGACGAAACGGACGTCCGGGGTCTGGAAGAGGGTGCTCGAGGCTGTGGTGAAGTCGGTGTAGCGGGTGCCCACGCCGATGACCAGGTCCGCGGTGCGGGCGATGTCGTCGCAGACGGCCGTGCCGGTGTGGCCGATGCCGCCGAGGTCGCCCGGGTGGTCGAAGCGCAGGGATCCCTTGCCGGCCTGGGTGGACGCGACCGGGATGCCCGTGGCGTCGACCAGCGCCTTCAGCGCCTCCTCGGCCTCGCTGTGGTGGATGCCGCCGCCCGCGACGAGGAGCGGGCGCCGCGCGCCGCGGATCGCCCGCACGGCCTCCGCCAGCTCCACCGGGTCGGGCACGGGACGCCGTACGCGCCACACGCGCTCGGTGAAGAACTCCTCCGGCCAGTCGTACGCCTCCGCCTGGACGTCCTGGGGGAGGGCGAGGGTGACGGCGCCGGTGTCGGCCGGGTCGGCGAGGACCCTCATGGCGTTCAGGGCGGCCGGGATCAGCGCCTCGGGGCGGGTGATCCGGTCGAAGTGACGGGAGACGGGGCGCAGGGTGTCGTTGACCGACACATCGGCTTCGGTGGGGTGCTCCAGCTGCTGGAGCAGCGGGTCGGCGCTGCGGGTCGCGAAGTAGTCGCCGGGGAGGAGGAGTACGGGCAGACGGTTGATGGTGGCGAGGGCGGCGCCGGTGACCAGGTTGGTGGCGCCGGGGCCGATGGAGGTGGTCACCGCCTGCGCGGAGAGCCGGTTCAGCTGGCGGGCGTACCCGACGGCGGCGTGCACCATCGACTGCTCGTTGCGGCCCTGGTGGAACGGCATCGCCTCCTCGCCGGCCTCCAGGAGCGCCTGGCCGAGGCCCGCGACATTGCCGTGGCCGAAGATGCCCCAGGTCCCGGCGATCAGCCGGTGGCGTTCTCCGTCGCGCTCGGTGTACTGCGCGGACAGGAACCGCACCAGCGCCTGGGCGACGGTCAGACGGCGGGTGGGGGACTGGGGCATCGGTACCTCACGGGTCGGGGTGATTGGTGGGTGTCTTACGGGGTGGTGCGGAGCGGTCCGACCGGGGGGCGACCGCGTTCTCCACGTCGCCCCGGCCGGGTCGAGCAGACAGCGGCCCACGGCCGGACCCCGGGCGCCGGGCGGGCGCGGGGCCTCGCACCACTTCCGGTGGGCGCCCTCCTGATCCTTGCCCACCTCGTCGCCGGGAAGCACGGGGTCGTCCTGGTCGATCCGCGGCAGCCGCTTGCCCGTGTCGACGCGGAGCGAGGGCTTCCTCAGCGTCTGGTGCCGAGCCGCGCCGCAGGGCTCGACACGCGCGAGAAGGACGCCGGTGTGCAACGGATGGAGATCGATTGCGATACGGCCGTCGTGACCGGATCGAGGGATTCGGCGGGCTCGGGCATGCGCGTCGCTCCTCGGGCGGGGGATGCGGGCCTCCGGAGGCCCGCGGCGCCCGGGGATGCGCGCGCTCGGGTCCGGATGTATCCCAGGTGTAGGACCCGGGGCGACCCCCTGTCAAGGCTTTGTACTGACATCCTGACCTGCTCCTGAAATAATGTCTTAACAAAGTCTTGACAGGGGGGTCCGTCAGGGGTTTGTATCCCGTCCCAACGAATCAGCGCAGTCGGCCTACCGGCACAATGATCCGGACTTTCCGAGTCCGGGCCCGCGCGGGCGCTCCGCCCGACGCTGTCCCGATCCCTTTCCCCCCGTCGCACAGTGAGGTGCAGGAAAGATGGACCGCACGTTTCACTCCCGCTCGCGCAGAGTGGCCCCCTTCTTCGCCATGGCCGCGGCATCCGCGCTGCTGATAGCCGGCTGCTCCAGCGGTTCCGGCGGAAAGAAGTCCGAGGAGGGCGGGGCGGACGCCTCCGCGGGCAAGGCGAACACCCCCCGGATGAAGGTCGCGCTGGTCACCCACCAGGCCCCCGGCGACACCTTCTGGGACATCGTCCGCAAGGGCGCGCAGGCGGCGGCCGCCAAGGACAACATCGAGCTGATCTACTCGGCGGACCCGAACGCCGGCACCCAGGCCAACCTCGTGCAGAACGCGATCGACCAGAAGGTCGACGGCATCGCCATCACCCTCGCCAAGCCCGACGCGATGAAGGACGTCGTGGCCAAGGCGACCAAGGCGGGCATCCCTGTCGTCGGCCTCAACTCCGGTCTGAGCGACTGGCAGAACCTCGGTCTGATGTCCTTCTTCGGACAGGACGAGAGCGTGGCGGGCGAGGCGTTCGGCAAGCGGCTGAACGACGTCGGTGCGAAGAAGGCCGTCTGTGTCGTGCAGGAGCAGGGCAACGTCGGCCTGGAGCAGCGCTGCGCCGGTGTGAAGAAGACCTTCGAGGGCGACACCCAGATCCTCAACGTCACGGGTACCGACATGCCGTCCGTGAAGTCGACCATCTCCGCCAAGCTCAAGCAGGACACCGCCATCGACTACGTGGTCGCGCTCGGTGCCCCCTACGCCCTGACGGCGGTCCAGTCGGTCGCGGACGCCGGCAGCAAGGCGAAGGTCGCCACCTTCGACCTGAACAAGGAGCTGACGGACGCGATCAAGAGCGGTGACATCCAGTTCGCGGTCGACCAGCAGCCGTATCTGCAGGGCTACCTGGCCGTGGACTCGCTGTGGCTCTACAAGAACAACGGCAACTACAGCGGCGGCGGCGAGGAAGCGGTGCTGACCGGCCCCGCGTTCGTCGACAAGAAGAACGTCGACACGATCGCAGGGTTCGCCGCGAAGGGCACCCGGTGATCTGAGATGTCCCAAGCAACGGCTCCGGCGGCGAGTTCCTCGCCGCCGGCTCCGCCGGCCGGCACCCAGAAGGACGGGCGCACCGCACAGCGCTCGCTCGGACGGCGGCTGCTGGCGCGCCCGGAGGTCGGCGCGCTGATCGCCGCGATCGGGGTGTACGTCTTCTTCTTCTCGGTGGCTCCGTCCTTCCGGGAGGCCAGTTCGCTGGCGACCGTGCTCTACCAGGCCTCCGTCATGGGCATCATGGCGATCCCGGTGGCCCTGCTGATGATCGGCGGCGAGTTCGACCTGTCCGCCGGTGTCGCGGTCACCACCTCCGCCCTGACCGCCGCGATCCTGAGTTTCCAGCTCACGGTGAACGTGTGGACGGGCGTGATCGTCGCGCTGATCGTGTCGCTGGCCGTGGGGGCGTTCAACGGCTGGCTGCTGATCAAGACCGGTCTGCCCAGCTTCCTCGTGACCCTGGGCTCGTTCCTGATCCTCCAGGGCTCGAACCTGGCGGTGACGAAGATCTTCACCGGCAACGTCGCCAGCGACTCCATCAGCGACATGGACGGCTTCGACCAGGCCAAGAGCGTCTTCGCCTCCGAGGTCGGCATCGGCGGCGTCGAGGTCAAGGTCACGGTCTTCTACTGGCTGGCGTTCGCGGCGATCGCGACATGGCTGCTGCTGCGCACCAGGTTCGGCAACTGGATCTTCGCGGTCGGTGGGAACAAGGACAGTGCGCGGGCCGTCGGCGTGCCCGTGAACTTCACCAAGGTCGCCCTGTTCATGGGCGTCGGCGCGGGCGCGTGGTTCGTGGGCATGCACCTGCTGTTCTCGTTCAACACGGTGCAGTCCGGCGAGGGTGTGGGCAACGAGTTCCTGTACATCATCGCCGCGGTGATCGGCGGCTGTCTGCTGACCGGTGGCTACGGCTCGGCGGTGGGCCCGGTGATCGGTGCCTTCATCTTCGGCATGGTGTCCCAGGGCATCGTCTACGCCAACTGGAACCCCGACTGGTTCAAGGCCTTCCTCGGCGTGATGCTCCTGATCGCCGCCCTCGTCAACTTGTGGGTCCGCAGCCAGGCGACCCGGAGGTGAACCACCCCATGACCGACCCCAACGGATCCCCGGCCGACGGTGCGACCGCGAACGACGCCGCGAACGACGCCGCGAACGACGCCGCGAACGGCACCGCGAAGGACGCCGCGAACGCTGCTGCGAAGGACGCCGCGAGCGGCACCGCGAAGGACCCCGCCGACGACACCGCGCGGGACGTGGCGCCCGGCCCGGACCGCCCGATCGTCGAGCTGCGTGAGGCGGGCAAGTCCTACGGCAACATCCGCGCCCTGCACGGCGTGAACCTCACCGTCCACCCCGGCCGCGTCACCTGCGTCCTGGGCGACAACGGCGCCGGCAAGTCCACCCTCATCAAGATCATCTCCGGGCTGCATCAGCACACCGAGGGCGAGTTCGTCGTCGACGGAGACCCGGTGCGCTTCACCACCCCGCGGGACGCCCTGGACGCCGGAATCGCCACCGTCTACCAGGACCTCGCCACGGTGCCGCTGATGCCGGTCTGGCGCAACTTCTTCCTCGGCTCCGAGATGACCAAGGGCCCCTGGCCCGTGCGCCGCCTCGACATCCAGCGGATGAAGAAGACCGCGGACGAGGAACTGCGGAACATGGGCATCGTCCTGGACGACCTCGACCAGCCCATCGGCACCCTCTCCGGCGGCCAGCGCCAGTGCGTGGCCATCGCCCGCGCCGTCTACTTCGGCGCCCGGGTCCTCATCCTGGACGAGCCCACCGCCGCCCTGGGCGTCAAGCAGTCGGGTGTGGTGCTGAAGTACATCGCCGCCGCCCGCGACCGCGGCCTCGGCGTCATCTTCATCACCCACAACCCGCACCACGCCTACATGGTCGGCGACCACTTCAGCGTCCTGCGCCTGGGGACCCTCGAACTGAGCGCCGCCCGCGACCAGGTCAGCCTCGACGAACTCACCAACCACATGGCGGGCGGCACCGAACTCGCCGCCCTCAAGCACGAACTCGCCCAGGTGCGCGGCGTGGACGTCGAGGAACTCCCCGAAGCCGAGGAACTCACCGCACCCGCGGTCGCCTCGAAGGACGGGGCCGCGTAACACCCCGGCCGCCGCTCCCCGTGAGCGGTCACGCCGACGACACGGCCGCGGTCGTCAGGACGGCTCTTCGAACATGGGCGCCCGCCACCCCGAGGGGCGCCCGGGAGAGGCATCCTGACGGCCGCGGCCGTGCGCGCCGACGGCGGTCCGGGAGGCGAAGTCCCCCGCCGGCCACCGCGGTTCACCAGCCCCGGACCGCCGTTCCGGCCCCGCCGCCGACGCCGGGTCGATGTCGGCCCGATTCACGACTTGGCTGGCGATCGCCTTGCTGTTCGGTTACCGGGCCGTCACCATGAGGTGTGCCGCCCGGAGCCGTACGCTCGAGGAGACGCCTATGGACAGGTACGAGCAGCCCTTCGCCACGAGCGTCGTCAGGGACTTGCACGACACCTCACTGGACGAGGTACCGGAGTCCGCTCAGGAGTCGGCCATGGCAAGGACGCTCGCAGGTGGCGGAGAGCCGGTGGCCGCCTTCCAGTCGTCGCTCTGACCGGCCCGGCCGGAACGACGGGGAACCGTACCGGTGACGGTGGCGGCGCGGCCCTTCCGCCAGTTCGTGATCAAGGTGCACAGCCGGTGCGATCTGGCCTGTGACCACTGCTACGTCTACCAGCACGCCGACCAGAGCTGGCGCCGGCGTCCGGGGACGATGTCCGAGGAGACGTTCCGTCGTACGGCCGAGCGGATCGCCGAGCACGCCGCCGCCCACCGGCTCCCTCGCGTCCATGTCGTCCTGCACGGGGGCGAACCGCTGCTCGCCGGGCGGGAACGGCTGCGCGGCTACGCCCGCGCACTGCGCTCGGCCCTCGACGGCGTGGCCGCGCTCGATCTGCGGATGCAGACCAACGGACTGCGGCTGGACGACGCGTTCTGCGCGATGCTCGTCGAGGAGTCGGTCGTCACCAGCGTCTCGCTCGACGGGGACCGGGCGTCCCACGACCGCCATCGGATCAGACGGGACGGCTCCGGCTCCTACCACGACGTGGTGCGCGCGGTGCGCCTGCTGGGCGCGCCGGCCCACCGCGCCGCCTTCGGCGGGCTGCTCTGCACGATCGACGTCGAGAACGACCCGGTGGAGGTGTACCGGGCCCTGGCCGAACTCGACCCGCCCGCAGTCGACTTCCTGCTGCCGCACGCCACCTGGGAGTACCCGCCGCCCCGCCCCGGCGGGGAGACCGGCACCGAGTACGCCCACTGGCTGATCGCCGTGCACAAGCAGTGGACCGCCGACGGCATGCCGATGCGGATCCGGATGTTCGAGTCGATCAGCCGGCTGAGCCGTGGTCGCGGCAGCCTCACCGAGGCGCTGGGGCTGGGCAGTTCGGACCTGCTCGTGGTGGAGACCGACGGTGCCGTGGAGCAGGCCGACTGGTTGAAGACGGCCTATCCGGGAGCCCCCGAGACCGGTATGCACGTCGACACCCACCGCCTGGAGGAGGCGGCCGCGCACCGGGGCATCCAGGCCCGCCGCGCCGGACTGGACGGGCTCAGCGCGCAGTGCCGTGCCTGCCCCGTCGTGACGGTCTGCGGCGGCGGCCTCTACGGACACCGCCACCGCAGGTCCAACGGCTTCGACAACCCGTCCGTCTACTGCGCGGACCTGCTGAGGATCATCGAGTACGTCCAGAGCGCGGAACGCGACGACGCCGACGTCCGGCACGGCTGGCACGGCCTGTCCTGGGTCCACTTCGACGAACTGGCCGCCGGACACGGCAGCACGGCGGCGGTCCGGTCGCTGGCCGCGGCCCAGAACAGCCAACGGCGGGCGCTGCTGGCGGCCGCCCGCCGCGCGGACACCCAGGGACCGGGCAACCAGGGGCCGGGCAACCAAGGGCCGGACACCCAGACACCGGACACTCAGGGACCGGGCACCCAGGGGTCGGGCGGCCCGGCGCCGGTCCCGGGTCCGGGCGCGGTCCCGGGGCGCGGCCCGGTGACCGGCGGCCCGGTGGATTCGGCACCCGGCTGGGACGCGGTCCTCGCCCTGCCCGCCGCCGCCCTGGACGTGCTGCTCGCCGACCCGTACCTGCGCGTATGGGCCCTCGCCTGCGGCCGGTCGGTGCGACGGCGGGCCGAGGGCCACCCGGCCGAGGCCGCCCTGTCGGCCGTCG
Source organism: Streptomyces sp. NPDC041108 (assembly GCF_055592645.1). NCBI lineage: Bacteria > Bacillati > Actinomycetota > Actinomycetes > Kitasatosporales > Streptomycetaceae > Streptomyces > Streptomyces sp. NPDC041108. The sequence goes on from NZ_JBVIYK010000001.1 coordinate 490,956, forward strand.
CGCGCACCGGAGGCCGGCTCACCCTGACCGTCCCGCTGCGGCACGGCTCCGAGGGCCCGGCGATCCATCTGCCTGGCATCGGACGGCTGTTGCTGCGTGGCGGCAGCCGCGACCGGTCCGCCCGCACGCTCACGGTGACGGCGGCCGACACCGCCCTCACCGTCGAAGGACGCGCCCTGGGCCGGGAGCGGCCGCCCGACGGCATGATCTGGCAGCCGCTGCGCCACCTGTCCGCGGACGGACTGGACGTGGCCCTGGACGACCTGGACCCCTCCCGCGACTGCTACGGCTACGCGCCCCGGCCCCGGCTCTCCGAGGCCGAATTCCGACGCTGGGAGGTCATGTTCGAGGAGGCGTGGCAGCTGATCCGGACGGAGTACGCCGACTACGCACAGGGCATCGCCGCCGGCCTGACCACCGTCACCCCCCTCACCCCCGCACCCTCCGGCGACGACGTCAGCGCCACCTCCCGGCACGCCTTCGGTGCCGTCGGCATCGCGCTGCCCCGCTCGGCCGAGGACCTGGCCATGCTGCTCGTCCACGAATACCAGCACGTCAAACTGGGTGCGATGCTCGACATGTTCGACCTGCTCGACGGTGTCGACGAGCGCCGCTACCGCGTGCTGTGGCGGCCCGACGCCAGGCCCCTCGACGCCATCCTCCAGGGCGCCTACGCCCACCTCGCCGTCGCCGACGTGTGGCGGATCAGGGTCCGTCGCGGAGCGGCCGACGTCGGCGCCACCCTGTACGAACGCTCCCCCGCGGAGGCCGACAAGTGGCGCACGGCGGTGCTGGACGCCCTCGACACCGTGGCCGGAACCGGCTCGCTGACGGCCCTCGGGCACCGTTTCCTACGCGGGTTGCGGGGCGAGGCGGAAACACTGGGCGGAGTGGCCGAAACGGGTCCGATCGCGGTGTAATGGTCAGCCAACTCCCTTTCCTCGCAACCGTGTCCGGTACAACTTGCTCCGGCCCGACCCCTGGTACCGGCGGTGGTTTTCGCGTTCCAATGGATCCTTGGAGGAGATCCAGCTGCGAAGTAGGGGCCTGGGAGGGGCCCGCGGTGGGCTTACGGGGGAGGGGAAAGGCGAGTCCATGGTTCAGGCGGTATCTCAGGCGACTCGGTCGGCGGATTCCTCCGATCCGTACGTGTTCTTCATGAGCTACGCACGGACGCAGTTGGCGGGGGTGCGGGCCAGGAAAGACGCTTCGGACGTGGCGCTGGAGCAGTTCCATGTCCAGTTATGCAGCGACATCATGCAGTTGACCGACCACGATGGTCTGGAACTGCCGGGATTCCTGGACAAGAGAATGCATCCCGGAGACGACTGGGAGGGCCGGCTCAAACAGGCCCTGGCCACCTGCCGGGTCTTCGTTCCGATCTACAACAGCCGGTACTTCAGGCGGGAATGGTGCGGAAAGGAATGGGACGCCTTCGCACGGCGCCAGCAGCTCCGTACCCGGCCCTACACGGGCAACGCGATCATCCCCGTCCTGTGGGTGGGGGAGCAGCATCTGACGCTGCCGACCGTCGCGGCCAAGGTGCAGTACGCCCACACCGATCTGGGTAAGGATTACCTGCAGTCCGGCCTCTACGGACTGAAGCAGGCGGGCCGCCACGCCAAGTACCGCAGCTCCGTATGGGCGCTCGCCCAGATGATCGTCAGAGTGGCTCAGCAGACCAGCCTGGAACCGTGCGACGTGGAGCTGTTCAGTGACCTCCGGAACGTCTTCGAGGGGGAATAGCGGGATGCCGATGTTCTTCATGAGCTATGCGCGGGTTCCTGCTCCCCGGCACCGGGACATCTCCCAGGACCCCAACCGCCTGGTCTTCCGGTTCTTCGACGAACTGTGCGGGAAAGTGGCCCGCCACGCGAGAGTGCCGCGGGAGGAGGCCGGCTTCGTCGAGCGGCCCGGGGCGCCGGGGGAGAGCTCGATCAAGGCGCTCCTCGGCTGCCAGGTCTTCGTCCCGCTGTACTCGAAGCGGTACTTCAGCAATCCGCAGTGCGGGCGTCAGTGGACCGCCGTCACGCAGCAGAGCGTGCAGGGGGCGCGGCCGAGCATCGTCCCGGTGCTGTGGACGCCGTACTCGCCCACGTCGCTCCCCGAGCGGATCAAGGACAAGCAGCAGTACCCCGAGGTGCCGGAGGGCTTCGGTGAGGCCGCCGAGAACTACGCCTCCATGGGGCTGCACCGACTGCTGGACCAGGTGATCGACCTGGCCGAACGCCCGGACCCGGACGACGAGCACATGGCGGCGCAGTTCTCCGCCCAGGTCGCCCAGCTGACCGACTGGCTCGCCCGGCGCATCGTCGACGAGGCGGCCACGGTGCCCCGCCAGCCCCCGGCGCACTCCGGCGGGGGACGGACGGCCGAACCGACGACCCTGGCCGGGCTGGACGACGCCTTCGCCGATCCGCCCTTCGCCTCCCCGCTGCACATCACCGTGCTCGCCCCGACCGAGGAACAGTTACCGGTCGGCCGTGACAACACGCGCTACGGCCCCCGCGTCGACGACTGGCGGCCCTACGGGCAGGCGGTGGGACCGCTGGTCGAGCAGATGGAGGCGCTGGCCCGCAACCTCGGCTTCGCGCCCACCGTGCATCCCTTCCACAAGCACCAGGCGGAGCTGAGGAGCAAGGAGATCCCGACGGCGCCCTGGATCCTGGTCGTGGACCCCTGGGCTCTGGAGGACCCTCAAATGGCCGCCCAGGCAAGGGAGTTCGACAGGGCCCGCCGACCCTGGACGGGGGTGCTGAGTACTCTGGCGGGGGACGACCTGCAGACCAAGGAGCAGTCCGACCGGCTGCGCGGACTGCTGCTCTCCCACTTCCCCCGCTTCCTCAGCGAGGGACGGACGGGGGAGCAGGAGGCGGTGCGCGGCCTGACCGGGGCGGATGTCTTCACCCGCTGGTTCAGCGAGCTGGCCGAGGCGACCAAGATCCGGTATCTACGGTACATTCATTCGCAATTGTCCCGGAGCGCCGTTGACGCCCGGGATGTTCCGGAATCCGGTGCGGACCTGCCCCGACGGCCCGACGCCGGCAGGGACGACGGGGCACCGAGCGACGGACGTCGCGTGGAGGGCAGGCCATGACCGGCGACGACGCGGGCAGGATCATCACGTTCTACTCGTACAAGGGCGGTACGGGACGGACGATGGCGCTCGCCAACACGGCCTGGATCCTGGCCTCCGCGGGCAAGGCGGTCCTGGTCGTCGACTGGGACCTCGACGCTCCGGGCCTGGACCGCTTCCTGCACCCCTTCCTCAGCGAGAACCAGCTGCGCTCCACGCCGGGCGTGCTCGAACTGGTCAGCCGCTCCACCCAGTCCATGCTCCAGTCCTCCGCCGTCGCGGAGCAGAAACGCCCGGGCGAACTGGATTCCGAATCGTCGATCTCGGTCGACATGTGGGCGGCCGACGGCATCCCCCTCAACAGCTGCCTGATCCAGGTCGACTGGGACTTCCCCGAGGGCGGCCAGCTCTACTACCTCCCGGCCGGGACGAAGAACAAGGGCTATCTGTCGGCGTTCTCGCAGTTCGACTGGAAGCCCTTCATGGACGGGCCGCTGGCCACCAGGTTCCTGGAAGCGCTGAAGCGGGAGTTCGTCGGCAACTTCGACTACGTCCTCATCGACAGCCGTACCGGGCTCAACGACATCTCCGACATCTGCACCGTCAACCTGCCCCACACCCTGGTCACGTGCTTCACCCCGAGCAGCCAGAGCATCGAGGGCGCGGCCGGCGTCGCCGAGCGCATCGACGGGATGTACGGCAACCGGGACATCCGCATCCTGCCGGTCCCCATGCGCGTCGAGAACGCCGAGGCCGACCGGCTGGACGCCGCCCGCGGACAGATCCAGTACCGCTTCGACCGCGTGGTGCGCAAGCACATCCCGCACCAGGACCCGGAGGACTACTGGGGGAGCGTGGAGATCCCCTACCGGCCCATCTACTCCTACGAGGAGACGCTGGCCCCCTTCCGCGAACAGCCTGGCGACCCCAAGAGCCTGCTCGCCGCCTACGAGAGACTCACCGAGGTCATCACCGAGGGGCAGGTCGCCTCGATGCCGCGCATCGACGAGCCGCTGCGCCGCAAGACCCTGGAGCGGTACACCCGTCACCGTCCGCCGCGCATCTCCGATGTCTACGTCAGCTTCGTTCCGCAGGACCGCAGTTGGGCCCACTGGGCGGGCGCGGTCCTGGAGCAGGCCGGTTTCAAGGTGCACCTGGCGCAGGAGGGCACGGTCGAGAGCGCGCAGCGCAGGGACGAGATCGAGCGCGGCGTCGAGTCGGCCTCGCACACCCTGGTCATCTTCTCCGAGGCGTATCTGAGATCGTCCCGCTTCCGCACCACCTGGGAGGCGGTCTACGCCGAGGGCGACCGGCGCGCCCACCAGCTGGTCTCGATGCAGGTCGACCGCAAGCTGTCGCTGGACGCACCCTTCACGGAACAGCTCGCCGACATGACCCGCTGCGACACGGGGGAGGCGGGCCGGGAGGCGTTGCTGAGCAGCTTCGGCCGGTCGGCGGAGTCGCTGACGCGCAACCACTTCACGGGCGCCGAGCAGAAGCTGCCCCGATTCCCGGGGGCGGAACCGCCGATCTTCTCGGTCCCGCTGCGGACCTCGTCCTTCACCGGCCGCACCGAACTGCTGGAGGGCATCCGGGCGAAGCTGTGGCGGGAGGACACCAGAGCCCTGGTCCTCAAGGGCATGGGCGGCGTGGGCAAGACCCTGCTGGCCCAGGAGTTCGCCTACCGCTACCGGAGCGACTACGACGTCATCTGGCACATCCAGGCCGAGCAGCGCATCCTGGCCGTCGAGCGGTACGCGGGCATGGCCGAGTCGCTGGGCCTGCCGGAGCGCACCAACCCCACGGACACCGCCAAGACGGTGTACGAGGCCCTCAACCACGGTGAGCCGTACGGCAGTTGGCTGCTCATCCTGGACAACGTGACCGAGGCCGACCACCTCCCCGAGTTCATGATGGACGGCCGAGGCGGCCACATCCTGATCACCAGCCAGCGCTCCGAGGGCTGGGGCCGGTTCGTGGACACCGTCGACGTCCCCGTGTTCGAGCGCGACGAGAGCATCGCCCACCTGCACAGCCGCCTGCCCGACTGCGGCTGGCCGGAGGCCGACCAGATCGCGGAGGCCCTGGGCGACCTGCCGATCGCCATCGAACGTGCCGCCGCCTACATCGAGCAGACCAGGGTCGACGTCCGCGGCTACATCAAGCAGCTCCAGCCCCAGGCCACCGGAGCCCCCGCCGACAACACGGTCGGCGAGGTCGTCAAGTCCAGCACCAACACCTGGGAGTTCGCGCTCGGACAGCTGAAGGAGAACTTCCCCCCGGCGGTGAAGCTCCTGCAGATCTGTTCCTACTACAGCCCCGAGCCCATCTCCATGGACCTGCTGGAGGGCGTCGAGGTCTCCCGCGCCCTGGGCGGGGCACGCACCGTCTCCCGCGCCTACAAGGAGCTGAGCCGGTTCTCCCTGGTCACGGTCGACCGCAAGGCCCGAAGCCTGACGGTGCACCGGATGATGCAGATCGCCATGCGCGAGGAGATGACCGAGGCGGAGCGCGAGGACGCCCGCGAGGTGGTCTACCGTTCGCTGATCGCCGCCCGGCCCAACGGAGACGACCCCGAGAACCCCAACACCTGGGAGAAGTACCGCATCATCTGGCCGCACCTCGGTACGCCCTGGGCCGAGACGTCGTCCGACGAGGGCATCAGGGAACTCTTCGTCGACCGCGTCCGCCAGCTGCGCCGCCGGGGCGAGCTGACCCAGGCGATGGACTACAGCGTGCGCCGGGTGGACGCCTGGACCGCACTGGGACCGCCGGACGAACGCTGGACGCTCCACATGCGCTTCCAGATCGCCAACATCCTGCGTGCCCAGGGCAGATACGAGGAGTCGCTCTCCCTGGACCAGGAGATCCTGGAGCGGCAGCTCGCCGTGCTGGACGACGAGGACGACCAGCACATCCTCATGACCACCAGCAGCATCGCGGCCGACCTGCGCGGTCTGGGCCGCCTGACGGAGGCACTGCGGTACGACGAGGAGACGTACCAGAGATACGAGCTGATCTACGGCGAGGACCATGCGCGCACCCTCAGCGCCGCCAACAACCTCGCGGTCGCCCTGCGGCTCTCCGGCGACTACTACAAGGCGCGCGAACTGGACCGCAGGACACTGGAACTGCGGGAGGCGATCCAGCTCCACGACCATCCGCTGACCATCGAGTCGGCGGTCAACCTCGGCCGCGACCTGCGTGACTGCGGGGACTACGAGGAGTCCGTCACCCTGCTGAAGCGGGCCTACGAACGCTGTCTGCGCAATCCGCGCCTCACCCAGGGCTCGCCGACCGTGCTCAACACGGCCAAGGGCCTGGCCGGTTCCCTGCGCCGCGCGGGCCAGCCGGTGGAGGCCGAGGAACTCGTGCGCCATGTGCTGAGGAGCACCCCCGAGGGAGAGAAGGGATCCTCCTCGGAACGCTCGCTCCTGGAGATGAGCCTGGCGGGCGACATGGCCGCCCAGGGACGCGTCGACGAAGCGCTGACCCTCATCCGCAGAGTCCTGGACGACCTGCGCAACAACCTGGGGGACGGCCACTCCCAGACGGTGGCCTGCTCGGTCAACTACGCCGTCCTGCTGCTGGACGACATCGCCACCATCCGCCCCGAAGCGGCCGACAGGGCCTACGAGTTGCTGCTCTGGGCGCAGGCGACGTTCTGTGAACTCAACGGCGACCACCATCCCTATGTGCTCATCTGCCGCGCGAACCTCGCCGTGGCGGAGGCCGCGCTCGGCAAGTGGGACGAGGCCAGGAAGACCAGCCACGACGCCTACGAGCTGCTCAAGGAGGTGCTCGGCCCCACCCACCCGTCGACACTGACCTGTGCCGGGAACCTGGCCGTCGTCCTGAGCCATCTGGGCCGGGCCGACGCGGCCCGCACCAAGCACCATGACACCCTGGCCGCGCTGAGCAAGCGCATCGGCCGGGAACACCCCCGCGTGGTGGCCCTCCAGGAGTGGAAGCTCAGCTGCCTCGACCTGGAGCCGCACCCGATCTGAGCGACGGGCCCGTACGCGCGGCCGGTACCGGTATCGGTGGCGGCCGCGCACCCGGCGCGGTGTGCCGGGTCAGCGCCCCGCCGAGTCCCGGGCCCAGGCGAGCACCTGGGGAAGGGCCGGCAGCGCCGCGAAGTGGGCGGCGGACGGCTGCAGTACGGCCTTGGCCGAGGGGATCCGCTTGGTCAGCCAGTGGAAATGGGCGACCGGGGCGAACACGTCGCGCTCGCCGTGCCACAGCATCACGGGCACGGAACCGTCGATCTCCTTGAGTTCGAACCCCCAGTGCGTCCGGAACGCGACCAGGTCGTCCACCCAGCCCATCGGCGCGCGCGGATCGACCGACTCCTCCTCGCCCTGCTCAGCCCGGCCCACCGCCGACAGATAGTTCCGCAGGAGGTGCTGGCGGATGCCGGCGTCCTCGACGATCACGCGGTCGACGCTGGGCATCTCCTCCCGCAGGGACGCCAGGAACACGGTCGGATCGCGGCGGATGGTCTCGGCGTTACGGGCCAGCAGCGCACCCAGTTCGGTCACGTCGGGGGCATGGCGGTCGAGCAGGTCGTAGGTCGACACGTTGGACTCGGACATCTCCTTGTGCCAGTCGAGTCCGTCGCCGTCGGCATCGGGCGGAGCGAGCGAGACCAACGCGGCGACGCTCGCCACCTGGCTGCCGATGTTCCGGGCCGCGCAGGCCAGGGCGTGTGGTGCGCCTCCCGACCTGCCCACCACGGAGTACTTCTTGAGATCCAGGTCCTCGGCGATGGTGCTGACGTCCACGGCGGCGTCGACCACCGTGCGTCTGCGATGGCGGTCGGAGCCGCCGTACCCCGGCCGGTCGTAGGCGATGAGCCGTACGCCGAGCTTGTGGAGGTCGAAGGTGCGCAGCCGGGGCCCGAGTCGGCTTCCGGGAGTTCCGTGCAGCAGAAACACCGGGTGTGCGTCCGGATCGCCCCAGGTCTCGTAGGCGATCGTCCGTCCGCCGGACGGCGTCTTCACTGTCTTGACCACCCGATGCCCTCCCGTGCCAGCGGCTGTGGAGTGAAGCGCGGGACCTCCCAGCATTACGCATGGGAGGCCCCGCTCCTAGTAGCTGCTCAGCCGTTCTGGCTTCATGTGGCAAGAATTGGGTAAACGTGGGCCACTCGGCTGTTCACGCCCCAAGGTAGTGCACCGGGGCACGAGTCGCCGGATGAGGATGGAATTGATGGTGACCGAGTGAGTCATGGGATATGCCGCCTCATCGCGCTTCCGACGTCCGTTCCGCACCTTCGTGATGCCCGGCAGCTGGGTGAACACACATCCACCCGTACGGAGCAGGGCGGACGCTGACGTTCCGGGAAGTGGCGCGTGTCACGCCCCCGGCGCCGGTTCGGGGCGGTGCACACCGCGCGGCCGATAGCCCAGGAGGTCGGAGCGGCCCAGCAGGCCGGCCAGCAGCCAGACGATCGCCAGCCACATCTCCGTGCCCTGCAACCCCGGCTCCGGGCCGGGCCCCGCCGTACCCCCTCCGAATCCGAACCCTCGGCCGTCCTGCCAGCGGGTCAGGACGGCGGCGAGCCGGCGCTCGGCCCACGCGCGGATCTCGGCCGACCCGTAGCCGTCGCCGTCGCCGTCTCCGTCCGCACCGCCCGGCTGCCGTGTGCACAGCCACAACGGATGGGCGACATCAAGGACGTTGCACGCGTTCTCGCGGCCCGCGCCGAGGTGGCGTGTGTCGCGGGAGTGGTCCAGAACCGCGTCCACGACCCTCTCCGGATGCGGAACGGGTACCCCGTACTGCGCGAAGGAACCCCGCGTCAGCCGGTAGTAGCCGTTGACCACCTGAAGACGGCCGGTGGCGGCCGAGGGGCTGCCCCACTCAGCGCACACGAAGAGTCGAGGAGGGTGCGGGTCACCTTCCAGTCCCCGGTCGGCGGCCTCGGTGAACGTCTTGGAGGCCGCGCCCGGGGTGTGATGGATCCCCCTGCCCCGGGTGTGTTGCGGAGCAGGGGGATCCATCAGATGTACCGGATCAGCTGTCCGCCAGAGTGCATGCCCTCTCGGCGTGTGCGTTACGGACACCGAGGTCCCGGAGCAATTGCCAGCACATTCCCCAATCGCTGGGGCCGCCCCCTGATTGGCCGATGTTGCAGGCCCGCCTGACCCAGGTCCCGACCGTGTAACCCCGGTCCGCCAGATACTGTCGGCAGTCCCGCGCATTGGCCTGCGCCGGAGCCGCCAGTGCGACCGTCCCGACAAAGATCGCGGTCGCCGCGACGGATGTTGCGGAGGCGCCCGCGAGCAGTCTCTTTACGTTAGCCACGAATTGACACCTTTCGGCATGCAAGGGTACTTCGTCGTCTCAACTCTCGTGGTGGCGAGGGCTGTCCGTAAGATTACCCAGTGGTAGGTCAACTGGGCAGGACAGGAAGGAAGTTGACTGCCAGACAGTCTTTCCGGTCTGCGTTGTACGGCCGGTCGTCGGGATCCGGATGCCGGGCGGGAAAAGGATGTCGGGGATGGATGGTGAGGAGTGCCGACGCGGATGCTGCGGTACGGACGGAGCCGACACTGCCGCTGCGGCAGCGGGTCGATCACCGCCCCGCGCGCTGCCACACACCCTGCGCGCCATCGTCGTCGAAGACGAGACCATCGCAGAGCTGGAGATGATCGTCGGCTTCGACGAGGACCCGGCCGCCAGCACATCGGCCGTCGGTCAAACTCGCAGGTCCGGGCACTCGGCATCAGCCGGGCGGGACAACACTGCTTCTGCCCGGGGCAGCGGCATCACGACGTCACCCTCGGAGTACTGGCACTGCCAGCCGCTCGCGCTGATCAGGTCCAGGACAGCCTGCCAGTCCTCCACCGAGGCGTCAGGGACACGCACGTCCGGCAGCGACCCCATCTCATCAAGGTCGAAGAAGTACTCGACGTCATCCCACAGCAGATCAGACACCCTGCCATGCCGCCCGGCGCCGATCCTCGACGCAGCCCGATCTCCTTGACGAAACCCGTAGGGGGGCACCCCCCGCAGTCGCGGGCTTCCCGCTACGAGGGGCGAGACACGATGAAGCCGTCCCTGACTCTGTCGAAGACAGGGCGGTGGGCGTCCCAGTCCGCGTCCGGGGCCGAAAGGTAGATGTCGTACTCCCGTTCGCCTTCCCGACCGTAACCGAGGTCGATGGCACGGAAGGACCGGGCCCGCCCCTGGAAGGTGAACTCCCACACCGCGGCCGGCTGCCCACGGAAGGTGGTCTTCTGCATGCGGAGCTTCCGGTACGAGGTGGGGTAGTTGACCTTCGTGTTCGCTTCGATGTCCTTGAAGTGGGCCATGGGGTGTGAGCCGGCGGGGTCCACGACGCCGATGGCCAGGCGGGCCAGCCCGGTCTCGTCGGTGTAGACAACTTCCCCTGACGTCCGCTTACTGGCCTTCCAGCCGTCCGGAACGGGGAATGACACACCGAGCCCCTTCTCCGTGACCAGGTGGAAGCCGTCGGGGACGGGCGGGATGGACGGCGAGGCGGCGGTTTTGGTCTTTCCGCCGCTCGTCTTTCCGCCGCTCGGGGACGTGGTGTTCCTGTCAGGGTTCGCCGTCAGGTACAGCGCGGCCCCGACGACCATCGCGGCCACGGCCACCGCCACGGCGACCGGGACGAGGATCCGGTGCTTCCTCCGGCCCTGCCGGGACGGTTGACGACCGGCCTCGGGGCCTGTTGGCGCTCCCGCTCCCGTGCGCGTTCCCGTTCCCGTTCCTGATGTGGTTCCCCGGCGTGTGTGCCCTTCGCCGGTCTTCGGATCGTCGTGCGACTCCCCGGTGGACCGGCCGCCGGGCAAGGTGTTCCCGTCGCCCGTCACCCCGCTGTCCGGAACTCCGCCGACCCGGCCGCCCCCGGCTCCCGGTGTCGGCAGGGCGGTCATGGCCTGCCCGGACACCGCGGCCCGCAGTGCCCGTTCCGTCTGATCGATGTCGGGGCGGTCCGCGGGGTCCTTGGCGAGGAGGGCCTCGATGAGGGGTTCGAGGGCGCCGCCCTGCTTCAAGGGCTCCAGGGGGTCCACCGCGATGGCGTACGCGGCCTCCATCGCGGTGAGGCGGCGGAACGGCGGGCGGCCCTCGACGGCCTGGTAGAGGGTCGCGCCCAGGGCCCACAGATCCGAGGCCGGGCCGGGTTTCTGGCCGCGGATGCGCTCCGGGGCCATGTAGTGGATGGAGCCGACCATCTCGCCGGTCCTGGTCAGGGTGGAGGCGTCGGCGGTCATCGCGATGCCGAAGTCGGTGAGGACGACCCGCCCCTCTGCGGCGAGCAGGACGTTGCCGGGCTTGACGTCCCGGTGCAGTACGCCGGCGGCGTGCGCAGCGCGCAGCGCGGCGACCATGCCCAGACCGATACGGGCCGCCTCCTCCGGCGGCAGGGTCCGGCCGTCCGTGAGCAGGTCGGCGAGCGTGGGCGCCGGGACGTACTCCATGACGATGCAGGGCCGGCCGTCACCGGGGCCGCCCTCGAAGCCACCCTGAACGCCGTCCACATGACCGTCCACGTGGTCGTCCACGACGTCATGGACGACGATCACGTTCGGGTGCGCGATCCGGGCCGCGCTCCGGGCCTCCCGGCGCGTGCGCTCGTACAGGGTGACCAGGTCGTCGGGGGACAGATGCGGCTGCACGTGCAGCCGCTTCACCGCGACCTGACGGCCGAGGACCTCGTCCCCGGCCCGCCACACCGTGCCCATGCCGCCGCGGCCTATCTGCTCCGTGAGCCGGTAGCGCCCGGCGACGAGCCGCCCTACGTCCGACACCACGTGCCCTCCGCCAGCCCCGCATACGTTCGATTCGCCTCGTCAGCCTATCCGGCCCCGGCCAAGGGCCCGACAGGAGGAGCGGGTTCGCGGGGCACGGGGCGGCGGTGCCCCGCTTGGCGTGGCGCTGCCGCCCGGGAGCCGCGGTGAGGGCCGATGATGGTCGGATGACCGCCACTTCGTTCGATCCGCGTGCCCTGCTGGCGAAGAGCCGGCTCGGTGTCCTCGCCACTCTCAAGGCCGACGGCCGCCCCCAGCTGTCGCCCGTCATGCCCTCCTACGACGAGGAGGCCGAGGTCATCCGCATCTCCACGACCGAGGCGACCGCCAAGACCGCCAACCTGCGCCGGGACCCGCGTGCCGCACTGGAGGTGACCAGTTCCGACGGCATGTCCTGGGCCACGGCCGAGGGCACGGTCCACCTCGTCGGACCCGGCACCGACCCCGAGGGCCCGGAGGTCCAGGCCCTGGTCGACTACTACCGGGCCGCCGCCGGGGAGCACCCGGACTGGGACGAGTACCGCTCGGTGATGGTCTCCGACCGCCGGGTCCTGGTCGTGCTGACGGTCGACCACGTGTACGGTGCCGCGCTCGGCTGACGGCGGTTGCGGGCCGGCCCGGGGCCCAGCGGTGGGGCGTGGACGGTGGTTCGGCGTACCGTCGTGACTGTGGACCTCACGGCAGACGGTCTTGTGTCCCGAGTGGCGCGTGAGCTCGTCCCCAGGGCGGGGGAGCTGACCGCCGAGGTGGAGTGGTGCCTGCGCCGGGAACTGCCCGAACTGTGGGAGCACCCCGACGCCATGGGCTCGGACAACGTCGCCGAACACGTCACGGCGGTGCTGTCCGCCCTTCAGTACGGCGTCGACCCGGGCGGTATCGAGGTACCGGACACCGAGCTGGAGCGCGTCCGCCGCGTCGCCCGGCACGGCGTCCCCGTCAGCGCGTGGCTGCGGGCGTTCCGGCTGGGCCAGGCCATCGTCCTGGACCACCTGCTGGAGGAGATGGTCCGGCGCACCGACGACGCGGCCCTGATCGGCGAGGCCACCCGCAGCCTGATCGCCACGGCGACCGGGTACGTGGACCGCACCTCCGAGCAGGGCGTTGTGGCGTACGAGGAGGAACGGGACCGGCGGCTGCGGTGGCGGCTGTCGATGGTCAACGAGGCGAGCATGCGCATCGGCACCACCCTCGACATCGCCCGCACCGCCCAGGAACTGGCCGACTTCGCCACCGAGCACTTCGCCGACCTCGTCACCGTCGACCTCCTCCACTCCGCGCTCGACGCCCACGACACCCCGGCGGACGTCCCGCCCGCCTCACCCGTGCTGCACCGCCTGGCCCGTCGGTCGGCCGCCCACCCCGACGCCGCGCCCACCCGTCGGCGCCCCCACACCTTCCCGCCCGGCTCACCACCGGCCCGTGCCCTGAGCACGGGCCGGCCGACCCGGCACCGGCTCGACGCCGGCGGCCGGGGACCGCACGAGAGCGCGGGGCCCGCGGACGGAGGGTGCGCGGGGGAGGACGGGCGTGACGACGGTGCCGAGGCCGCGGACCGGGCCGCCCGGGGCGGGGACGGCACGGCCGGGGAGGACGGTGGCCCGGCGGCCGTGGACGGCGTGCCGCCCGGCCGCGCCCGACCGGTCCACTCCACGCTGGTGGTGCCGCTGCGCGCCCGGGGCGCCACGCTCGGTGTCGCGCAGTTCTGCCGGGACCGCAACCTCGACGCGTTCGACGACGAGGACCTGCTGCTGGCCCAGGAGATCGCCGCCCGCGCGGCGGTCGCGGTGGACAACGCCCGCCGCTACACCCATGCCCGCGCCACCGCCCTCACCCTGCAGCGCAGCCTGCTCCCGCGCCGCACCCCGCCGCAGTCCGCCGTCGACGTCGCCTTCCGCTACCTGCCGGCCGACGCCCGCGGAGGTGTGGGAGGCGACTGGTACGACGTCATCCCGCTCTCGGGGGCCAGGGTGGCCCTCGTCGTGGGGGACGTCGTGGGCCACGGCGTCCACGCCGCCGCCACGATGGGCCGCCTCCGGACCGCCGTACGTACCCTCGCCGACATCGACCTGCCGCCCGACGAACTCCTCACCCACCTGGACGACGTGGTGATCCGCCTGGCCGCGGAGGTGGAGGACGAGGGAGAGGACGTGGGTGGGGCGGGGGACGAGGCCGGGGCCGCCACGGGGGCCGGACCCCTCATGGCGGCGGCCCCGGGCACGGCGGCCCCCCGTGCCAGCGCGGCCGAAGCCGTCGGCGAGGGCGGGGACATCGGTGCCACCTGCCTCTACGCCGTGTACGACCCCGTCTCTTGCCGCTGCACCCTCGCCCGTGCCGGGCATGTGCTGCCCGCCGTGGTGCGGGCGGACGGCAGCGTCGACATCCTCGATCTGCCCCCGGGCCCGCCCCTCGGCCTGGGCGGGCTGCCCTTCGAGACGGCGGAGATCGACCTGCCCGAGGGCAGTCTGCTCGCGCTCTACACCGACGGCCTGATCGAGGCACGTGACCACGACATCGGCGCGGGCCTGAACCGGCTGCGTGACGCCCTCGCCCGGCCCGCGCCCTCCCTGGAGGCCACCTGCGACGCCCTGCTCGAAGCCCTGCTGCCCGCCCGGCCGCCGGACGACGTGGCCCTTCTCCTGGCCCGGACCCGGGCCCTCGGCGCGGGTCAGGTCGCCACCTGGGACCTGGAGGCCGAACCCGCCGCCGTCGCGAGGGCCAGGGCCCATGTCACCCGGCAGCTCGGCGACTGGGGCCTCGCGGAGGCGGAGTTCACCGCCGAGCTGGTGGCCAGTGAACTCGTCACCAACGCCATCCGCTACGGCAGGCCCCCGATCCGGCTGCGCCTCATCCACGACCGCACCCTCCAGTGCGAGGTCTCCGACTCCGGGGGCACCACCCCGCACCTGCGCCGCGCACGTGTCTTCGACGAGGGCGGCCGGGGCCTCCTCCTGGTCGCCCAGCTCGCCGAGCGCTGGGGCACGCGCCGGGCCCGTAGGGGCAAGACGGTCTGGGCGGAGCTGAACACCTCCGCCGCCGCCCCGTTCCCGCCCCTGACCGTCCTCTAGCCCCACCCCCGGGGGCGGTACCGCCCCCGGCGCGCGGTACGTCACGATGGGGATCATGGAGCGTGTCACCGGGGCCCCGTCCCTCGGCAAGGAAGGCTGGAAGCCATGAGCACCATCGCCGTCATCGGAGCCGGGCCGGGTCTCGGCGCGGCCGTCGCCCGTCGCTTCGGCCGTGAGGGGTTCGCCGTGGCGCTCGTCGCCCGCGACGCCGAGCGGACGAAGGCACTCGCCGCCGGCCTGGCCGACCAGGGCGTCACGGCCCGGGGTTTCGCCGCGGACGTGCGCGACCCGGCCGCCCTGACCGCCGCGCTCGACGCGGCGCACACGGCCCTCGGGCCGGTCGAGGTCCTGCAGTACAGCCCGCTGCCGCACCCCGACTTCATGCGGCCGGTGCTGGAGACGAGCCACGCCGACCTGGTCGGCCCGATCGAGTTCTCCCTCTACGGCGCGGTCGCCGCCGTCCGGCAGGTACTGCCCGGCATGCGCGACCTCGGCCGCGGCACCGTCCTCCTCGTCAACGGCGGCACGTCCGTGGTCCCGCACCCGGACCGGGCGGGCACGTCCGTCGCGTTCGCCGCGGAGAGCGCGTACGGCCACCTGCTGCACGACGCCCTCGCGGGGGAGGGCATCCATGTCGCCCAGCTGGTCGTGCCCGGCGCGATCGTCGCCGGGCACCCCAGGAAGGACCCGGCCGTCCTCGCCGACACCCTGTGGGGTCTGCACCGCGACCGGCACGGCTTCCGCCACTTCGCCGACGACCTGGACGCCGCGTAGGGGCTTCGCGCCGCGTACCGCCGCCGACGGCCCCAGCAGCAGCTCCACCCGCCCACCTACCCGTCCGCCCGCCCGTGACGCGGCCGACGCGCGGTCGTGCGGGGCGGGTGTCAGGCTGAGATCACCGGATCCGCGAACGCGAAGGGACATCCCGTGATCACCACCGACCTCACTCCCGGCTCCCCCTGCTGGCTCGACCTCGGCGCTCCCGACGTACCGGCCGCGGCGGCCTTCTACCACTCGGTGCTCGGCTGGGAGTACGAGCCCATGGGGGGCGGCGGGGAGGCGGACGAGGGCATGGAAGGCGAAGGGGGCGTGTTCCGCAAGGACGGCAAGGTCGTCGGCGGGCTCGGCGAACTCACCGAGAAGGGCGCGCGCCCGGCCTGGATGATCTACTACACCGTCACCGACGCGGACGCCACGACCCAGGCCGTGGAGCGTGCGGGCGGCACGGTGCGGGTGGCGCCGAGGGATCTCGGCGACTGGGGGCGGATGGCACAGTTCAGCGACCCCCTCGGCGGCCAGTTCGCCGTCTGGCAGCCGGGCGCCAACGCCGGGTTCGAGCTGGCCGACGAGCCGGGCTCGCTGTCCTGGACCGAGCTGTACACGACCGACGCCGCGGCCGCCAAGGAGTTCTACGGCGGCGTGTTCGGCTGGCAGTTCGGCGACATGCCCCTGCCGGGCGGCGCGGGCACGTACCACCTCGTCACGCCCGCCGGACTCCCGGAGGAGCGGATGCAGGGCGGCGTGATGCAACTCCGCCCGGAGGACCTCGGGCCGACGGACGGACGGCCCTACTGGCACCCCGTCTTCGCTGTCACGGACTGCGACGCCGCGGTCGCGGCCGTCACCGGACACGGCGGCAGTGTGCAGATGGGGCCCGTCGACATGGAGGACGTCGGCCGGCTGGCCGTCTGCCTCGATCCCTCCGGCGCGGACTTCGTGGTCCTCGCCCCCACCGGAGGCTGACTCCTCGCCCCCGCCGAGAGTCGGCTCCGCGCCTCCGCCGAGAGCCGACTCCTCGCCCCTGGCGAGCGCTGACTCCGCGCCCTCGCCGCCTTTTCGTCCTCCATCGCCTCTCGGCCATTGCGCGAAACAGGATCAGCGGTCATCATCCCATCAACAGGAATCCTGTTAATTCAAGGTTGCAGGGATGGGCGGGGCCGATCATGTCGTTCAGTGCCAGAATGCAGGCAAGAGGGGTCCAGCTGCTGCTCAGCGGCGTCATGACCCGTATCCACAAGGACCTGCGCTTCACCGATGTCCCGAAGCGGACGGAAACCCTCCGGGTGGAGACCGGCGCCGGCCCGGTCGACTGCACCGTCTACCGCCCGCCGGCCGACACCGCGGGCCCGGCCCCCGTGTACGTCAACTTCCACGGCGGCGGCTTCATCGTGGCCCGCCCCGAGCAGGACGACCACATCTGCCGCTACATAGCGGCCACGGCCGGGTGTGTGGTCGTCAACGTGGACTACGCCGTCGCGCCGCAGCGGGCCTTCCCCACCGCCGTCACCCAGGCATACGACGTCACCGAGTGGATCGTCGAGAACGGCCCGGCGCACGGCTGGGACGGCTCCCGGGTCGCCGTGGGCGGACACAGCGCGGGAGCCAACCTGACCGCCGGGGTCTGCCGTACGGCCCGCGACCGGGGCACCTTCACCCCGCGCCTCCAGATCATCGACTCCGCGCCGCTCGACCAGCTCGCCGACCCGGCCACCAAGCGGTCCCGCATCCCCAAGCCGTTGCTCAGCCCCCAGCTCATGCGGATCTTCACCGCCGCGTACGTCCCCGACCCGGCCGACCGTGCCGATCCCCTGGTCTCGCCCGGACTCGCCGACGACCTCGCCGGACTGCCGCCCGCCCTGGTCA
This sequence comes from Streptomyces sp. NPDC041108, assembly GCF_055592645.1. Lineage (NCBI taxonomy): Bacteria > Bacillati > Actinomycetota > Actinomycetes > Kitasatosporales > Streptomycetaceae > Streptomyces > Streptomyces sp. NPDC041108. The sequence continues at coordinate 508,520 of NZ_JBVIYK010000001.1, forward strand.
TCACCGCCGAGAACGACCGGCTGCGCGACGAGGGCGACGCCTACGCCAAGGCCCTCGCAGCCGCGGGTGTACCGGTCACCCACCGCCTCTTCGAGGGCGTCGACCACTATTTCACCCACACCGGCCCGGTACCGGCCGGCAAGGAGGCGATAGCCCTGATGGCCGACTCCCTGCGCACCGCCCTCGGCACCACGGTCCCCGACGCTGCCTGACCGCGTTCGCCCGCGGTCATCGCGCCGTCGGCGGCGTCCCCGCGGACGGCCCGACTCGCCGCCCGCGTACGGCCCACGCCGTGGAGCAGACCCAACGAGGCGTCTCCGTAAGCCTGTTGGGTGCCGGAAGCCACACTGTCCCGCGCCCGCCCGATGATCCGGCACGCTCGTCGGCGCGGGGCCGGCGGTGTTGGCCTGAGGCCGAGCGCGAGACCTGATGCGAGACCCGACACGAGGCCGGCGGTCGCCGGTCCCCGCGGACGAAAGGCGTGACGTGCGGCTCCACACCCGCCAATGGGGCGCAGGCGACCGGACCGCCCTGCTCGTGCACGGCATCATGTCCGACTCCCGTACCTGGCGACGGGTGGCCCCGGCGCTCGTGGAACGCGGCTACCGGGTGATCGCCGTGGACCTGCGCGGTCACGGGACCTCGCCGCGGGGCGCGTACAGCCCGGAACTCTTCGCCGACGACCTCGTCGACACACTGCCCCGGCAGGCGGACCTGGCCCTCGGCCACTCCCTGGGCGGGCTCACCCTGTCCCTCGCCGTGGAGCGGCTGCGGCCCCTGCGGGCGGTCTACTCGGACCCGGCCTGGTCGTCGGCCGACCCCGCCCGGCACATCGGCCCCGAGATCTTCGCCTCCTTCAAGCACGCCACCCGCGGGCAGACCGTCGCGCTCAACCCGCGCTGGGACGCCGAGGACGTCGACATCGAGATGGCCACGCTGGCCGCCTGGGACGCCGCCTCCGCGCACTTCCTCGGCGGCCGCCCGCTCACCGGCTTCGTCCCCGACCGCCCCGCCGTGCCCTCCCTGGTCCAACTCGCCGACCCCAGCTTCCTGGTCGGTCCCGAGGACACCGACCGACTCCGGGCGGCGGGTTTCGAGGTCCGTACCGTCACCGGCGCGGGACACACCATCCACCGCGACGACTTCGACGGTTTCATGAAGTCCCTGGACGGCTGGATCTGACGTCCCGGGCCCGTTCGCGCACCGGGAGCGTCCGGGCCGGCTCTCACGCCGATCCGCGTGCCCTCTCGAACAGCACGGGGTCGTGCGCGTTGACGATGGTCAGGCCGGGATCCACGCGCCCGTGCAGCTCGGCCAGCCGGGCGTGGTTGTCGCGGACCCGCCCCCGGTCGTCCGCCAGCAGGTTCTCCACCGTGCGGAGGGTGCGCGGCACCGGGTGTCCGTCGAGCGTGGCCCGGTGGAAGAAGGCATCACCGGCGTGCAGGATCCAGCGGGGTCCGGTGTCCACCGCGACGCAGGCATGACCCCGGGTGTGGCCCGGCAGGGAGATCAGGACGATCCCCGGGGTGACGGCGTCGAGTTCCCGGGCGGCGGCGAAGCCGCGCCACGCCTCGCCGTCCGGGGTGTGCTCGACGATCTTCGGACCGTGGGCCCACTGGACCGGCTTGTACCGGGACCGCTCACGCCGGGACGGGGAGACCATGGACCCCAGCACCTCGGCGGCGGTCGTGTGCACCTGTGCGTCGGGGAAGTCGGCCAGCCCTCCGATGTGGTCGAGGTCGAAGTGGGTGACGACGATGTGCCGGACGTCGTCACGCCGGAACCCGAGCGCCTCGACCTGACGCGCGGCCGTCTCCTCGGCCCGCAGCACGGGCCTGAGCAGCCGCCGGTCCCGCCCCAGACGTCCCCGGGGATCGGCGACATCGCGCAGCCCGAACCCGGAGTCCACCAGCACCAGCCCGCTCGGCGCCTCGACGAGCAGGACGTGGCACACGAGCGCGCCGGTGAGCGGCGGGACCATGGTCCCGCAGTTGAGGTGATGGACCTTCACGGCGGCACCGCTTTCGGGACATCGACGGGAGAGCGGCAGGACCCGCTCCCGGCCCCCTTCCCGAGAGGACCGGGAGACAGCGTACGGCCACGATCCGCCGGCACGGAGGTCAGTGGCGGCGGGGATCGGGACGAGGGCCGGCGGCCATGCCCACGGGGCGCGCTTCACGGACGTACGGGCCAGGTGCAGGGTGAGCCTCGGGGCGGTGGACGGCGGTTCGACGAACATGTCGATCAGGCCGCGGGTCGCTCCGCGGCCGGCGAGGGGCGCGAACCTCGGTCCCGATCACGTCCTCCTCGGCGAGGGGGCCCATTGGGGCTCTGGGCGACGGGTCGTCAGAAGACCGATCCTGGCCCGGTCCGCGACCGCTGCGCGAGTGAAGACGCACGGCCGCAGCTCCCCTCAAGAAGCGCGGCGGATCACAGATGGGCCACGACGAGCCGCTTTCGGCCTTTCCCAGGAGCAGGCACCGGCGCTCGCGGCCGAGCAGCGAGCTGAGCGGGACCGCCGCGATCGCTTTCGGTCAACGTCACCTGATCGTCGATGCCGCCCGCAGCATCGGCGTAAAACTCGTGGGTTCGATGTGCACCGGTGTGGGCGTGATGGGAAGGCGACACGTGCTGTCCGACGAAGTCTGGCGCGACCTGCGCAGTCAAGGCGTGACCAGGATGTTTCCGGAGCGCAGTGTGATGCTGCGACAAGGTTCTCCCGGGACGCACCTCCTGGCTCTCACCTCCGGGTTGGCCAAAGTGGTGTGCCGAGAGCCGAACGGTGGCAAGACCTGGCTCGCGTTCCGAGGGCCGGGGGACCTCCTCGGAGAGGTCTCGGTCTTCAACGGCACTTCACGCACGGCAGACGTTGTCGCCCTCACGCCCTGTGTTGCGGTCGTCCTGGACGCCGAGCGTTTCGTGCGGTTCGTCGAGGAGCGCGGATTGGTCATCCATCTGATGCGCCAGGCACTCGCCAGGATGCGCGAGTCAGACCTCCATCGAGGTGAACTGCAGACCTTGCCCTTGGTCGCGCGGCTGGCGCGCACGCTGCTGAGGCTGGCCGTGCTCACCGATCAGATGGCGGAGAACAACGCCGTTCGGCTGACGGGCCTGAACCAGGAAGAGGTCGCGCAGGCTATCGGCGTGACACGCAATGCGGTCATCAGCGGGTTGCGGCAGCTGAGGGCCGTCGGGCTGGTCGAAACGGCGCGGCGGGTGATCGTCATCAGGGACGTTGAGGCCCTGCAGCGCTGGGCGGCGGCCGACTGAGGACGGCGGTCTGTGACTCGGGTCACACCCCATGCGCCCAGCGCTGTGCACTCGGCGGAGCGGTGCGGATGGAACCTCGAAGCAGCCCGACCACGGCTACTTACCGGACCATCCGTGAGGAGATTCCGCATGGCTGTACCCATGCCTGTGCCGTACGCCGAAAGCCGACCGCTCCCGCCCTACCGCGCCCTGTTCGCCGTTGACGCGAAGGACTTCACCGGCCTGCCGGCCGCTCAGCACGGCCCGGTCAGCCAGCTCATTCCCCAGCTGGTGGACCAGGCCCTGGAGCGGGCCGGCCTGCACCAGTTGCGCGATGCCCAGCGGTTTCCCGCCAATACGGGGGACGGTGTCGTCTTCGGGTTCGACCCGGTGCACCTGCCCTTCGTGCTCTGGCCCTTCCTGGGCGTTCTGGACGACGTGCTCGGTTTGTACAACCGGCAGGCCGTCGGCCCGCGGATCAGGCTGCGGGCCAGCATTCACGTCGGCCCACTGCCCGATGGGGGCGAGCCCGGGGACGGCAACGGCACGGCCCGCAACGACATGCACCGGCTCCTGGATTCGCGTCCGGTCAAGGCGATCCTCGCCGCGGCGAGCGAGGAGGTGACCCACCTCGCCGCAATCGTCTCGGAACGGGTCTACGAAGACGTCGTGTTGGGCGCCTACACGGGACTCCACCCCGACCGGTGTGTCGAAGTGTCTGCCACCGTCGAAGGCAAGAATTTCTCGCAGCGGGCCTGGCTGTACGTTCCTTCGCCTTCCGGGAACCTCGCGCGGGCGGGCATCCAGCCGCGTGAGGAACCCGTAGGCGCGGTGCCGACGGCGCCCGCCGTGGCGCCGGACAAGGGGCCCGGCACGCAGTACAGCGGAAACTCCCAGCACGTCGGGGAAGGCGCCGCGGTGATGGGCAACGTCGGTCGTGACTTCACCTATACCGCGCCCGCGACCACGTACCGCGGAACCAATCAGCACTGGGGCAGCGGAGACAACGTTGCGGGTGACAAGCGGGCCGGCGACAGGGACCACCGATGAACGCCGGACCAGGCCGGGCCGCCGAGCCGGACATCCGGCCGGACACCGACCAGCCTGATCCGTCGGTTGGCCCGGTGGCCGGTCAGCACAGTTCTCTCCGTGAGGGCCGCCAACGGGTGGACAGCGGGGTCGCGTTGATGGGGAACGTCGGCGGCGACTTCACGTACCTGAACATCAGTGCGTGGACCGACGAAGCCACCGAGCGGATCCTCAAGCCGCGCCTGCGCGAGGGGCCTTATCCGGCGGAAGAGGTGCGCGGCCGGCTGTACGGATTCGTCGAACCGCCGTCGTACGCACGCTGCCGGAAGGCGCTGGACAGCCGGATCGTGCTGCTCAGGGCGAGGGCCGGAACGGGCGCCGGCACGGTGGCGTTCGCCCTTCTCGCCGAAAGGCACGGCGAGGGCGGTGTCACGGGCCTGGACGCGATGGGGGATCTGTCGGCATGGCAGCCGAAGGCCGGCCGTGGGTACGTCCTGCAGGGTTTGCCGGCGGCCTCCGCCCGATCTCTCGACGGTGTGCGGTTGGCGGGCCTGGCCGAGGCCCTGCACGGCGCCGGGGCGCACCTGGTCGTCACCATGGCGCAGGATGCCCGGTTGCCGTCAGACAGCAGCCGGTGGGAAGAGGCGCATGCCGCGCCCGGACCGCATGAGGTCGCAGAGCGGCGACTACGGCTCGCGGCCGCTGAGGGGAGGCTCGACAGCTCGCAACTGGACGCTGCACTGGGGCACCTGGCCTCCCCCGAGTTCACCGACTACCTCTCGACGCATCCGCTGCCCGGCGACGCCGTCGACCTATCGGACGGGTTGCGGCAGTCCGCGGAGACGTCGGCACCGACCGGGTCCGTGCTCGAGGAGCTCCTGACCGGCACCGAGGCCGCTGCCCGGTCCGCGCTCGCGAAGGCCCGGCACAGTGCCGACAAGGTCTCGTTGATGGCGGCCGTCGCTCTGCTGCCGGGACAGGACCGCACGGTGATCGAGCAGTTCGCCACAGCATTGCGCCCCTTGCTCGGCGCGCGTGCTGCCGAGACGAGACAGAACGAGCCCCCGGAGGATCAGTCGCCGGACGTCCTCGGCCCCTCGTTCGAGGACCGGCTCGAAGCCATCGGCGCACGCTCGCTGGCACCTCGTAGTTCTCCCGCCGACCGGTACCGCTACCCCGTGCAGCCGATCGTCTTCTCCGGCAGGCACCGCTCCGCGACACTCCTGCGCCACCTGTGGCTGGACTTCGAAGGCATGCCTGAAGTGCTGTGGGGAGCGCTCGAGCAGCTGCGCTATCAACCGGGCCTCGATCTGGTCGCCGGAGAGGCGATCGGCCGGGTGCTCGCACACGCCACCGGCCCCGGCGCGCTGACTCAGCTGCACCGCTTCGCCTCCTCGGGCGACCGCTGGCGCCGACGTCTGGTCGCAGTCGCGCTGGGAGAGATCGTCCAGCACCCCCTGGTGTCAGGTGCGGTCAAGGAGCAGATGCGCCGGTGGAGCCGGTCATCTGCAGTTCTCCGCTGCACGGTCGCCGAGACCTGTGCGGGCAGCTACGGTCTCGCCCGGCCGGCCGCGGCCCTCAGACTTCTGGACACAGTCCTCGACGGCTCCTCTGCGGAGTTGGACGCGAAACTGCGTTCCGCCGTCTCCTTCGCGCTGGGCGCCCTCCTCACCGAGGAGGCGAACCACATCGAGGTCCTGGAGACGGTGACGAGGTGGCTGGAAGCCGGCCGGGGAACCCCCCGTCACACGCTGGCGGTGCACGTGATCCACTCCATGTGCCTCTCGACGTTCCCCCCGCCGGGCGCACCGGGTGCCGTCCGTATGAGCCTGGCCCGGACTCTGGAGCGCCACCCAGCGCAGGGCTTCGCCCTCGTCGTGCTGGGTCTTGACGACCCGGCCACCTACGAAGCGGTGGCCCAAGGGCTTGGGCGGGTCGAAGCCGACCCGGACATGTTCCAGAGGGCGGCCTTCGACCACGTGTTGAGCGAGTTCTCCCGTACCGCTCGCCATCGTCGGGGAGTCATCCGGTTCCTACTGGGGCGCCACCGAGATCAGACGAACGCATTGCGAAGGAGGAGTGCGTCATGAGCAGGCCCCTGTTCACGTCGGTCAGGTCTTCACCGGTTCGGCAGCTGCTGCGGCAACGGTTCGGATCATCTTCAGATCGCGCGCTCGTCTTCCTCTCGGATCAGGAGGGGGACCGCCTGGAGCCGCCCCGAGGTGGAGACATCTGGGGATACCCCCGACCGTCGATCGGGGCGGCCTTCCGGCGGGAGTTCGACTCGATCGGGTGGGTCTCGCTGTCGGAACGCCGGACAGTGGTGGAGGTGTCACGCCGGAGCCCCGCGACAACAACGCCTTCGCGAGCACGATACGAAGTCGCCTGGAACGTCAGCAACCCGGTGATCGCGGCGCGCAGCGGCCTCACGGAGGACACCGCGCGCCGGCTGATCGACCAGGCCATCCGTGGAAGTGCCGGACTGCCGGATGCTTCTGATCCCCTTCCACAGCCGCCGATCCTGTACGGGACCGCTCAGGTCGAGCCCCCCGGTCAGCCACGGAGCATCGACGGGACGGGCCTGACCTACTGGTTCCTGGACCCTCCAGCCGGACTTCTGCCGGCTTCGAACCATCCTGCCGAACTCCTCCTTCCGCCGGGCTTCGGCGAGGCCCACCGCGAGGCGTACCGCTTCTACCGCGAGGTGGTTGCCGGCGGGCCGGTCGGTCTGGCGGCACTCTGGCTGCTTCACCATCCCGACCAGGCCAGGGAGGTGCTCGACTGGACGGTCGCACACGGTGACCTGCTCACCGAACGGGACGGATGGGAGCGGACGCTGGCGGCAACGCTTCAGGGACTGACGAGAGAGGACCGGGGCTTCGTCGGGGTGAACCTGGCGCGCCTCCTCAGCGAAGTCGGCGTACCCCAGGGCGATGAGGTCTTGCGCAGGATAGGTGACGCGGGTGTACCGCACAGCGGCATGAACGGCTTCCACGGAGGGGCGCCGTGATGCGGGCTCTACCGTCCCGCCTCGCCCAGTGGAGAACCCGGCCCGAACGCCATGCCTCGGACGCGGACCGCGTGGTGGTTCTGTCACGAGAACTCATCGCGCAGAACTATCTGGAGATCGGCCGAGCTGACGGCAAGGCGGCCATTCTTCTGGCCACTGGGGGAACACTCTTCGGGCTCCTTCTCGTACGGCGTCCCCTCGATGCCTTGTGGGCCGTCTCCTTGTGGTGGACGGCAGCGGCCACCACGACCGGGGCGTTGGTCTTCCTGCTCCTTGCTCTCGTCCCGCGCCGTGGGGCACGCGCCGGGGAGAGGCACGGCCTCCTCGCATACTACGAAGACGTGGTGCGTGCGGAGACGCGCGCCGATTTGTCGGCTGGGCTCAGGCGGGACGGCTCAGATCCCCAGCCCCGGCTGCTCTGTGCGCTGAGGGAGACCAGCAGGATCGCCCGAGCCAAGAACCGCTGCGTGCGGTACGCCATTGTCATGCTGCTACCGGCGATCACCGCGGCCTTCCTGGCCGCTGCGCTCGGTCGCTGACCAGCAACGAGTGGGAGGTTCGGCGCTAGTTGGGGACCGGTCCCGTGCTGCCGACGCGCGCAGCGCGATCAGGGGACGGTCGTCCCCGCTCGACGGCTGCCGGTCCCCGCCTGGGGGAGGACGCTGTCGGGATGCCGGTTCTCCCCGCACGACCGGATCCGCCGCTGTCCGCGGGCACTGCACCGCTGCCTGTGCTGGCGCAACGCCAATGTCCGCCCCCGACGTCATGGCCGCCCAAGGCGGAGAACGGGCCGGCATCCGCAGCGAAATGCGATTGCGCTGGGGCGGCGGACCAGCCCTCGCCTCGTGATCAATCAACCCGGCGAACCGATGCGGTCCCAGCGCTGGTCATGGGGTGCGTGATTCTCCCCAGGGGGCCCAGCGGGCCTCTCGTAGGGGTTCGCAAGAGCTAAGTTGATCAACGGCGCCGGTGTGCGGTCTACAGCCAGTCGCGCTTCTTGAAGATGACGTAGAGGCTGACACAGACCACCGCCATCAGCAGGATCGCGAAAGGGTAGCCGCCGGCCCACTTGAGTTCCGGCATGTGCTTGAAGTTCATGCCGTAGATGGTTCCCACGAGTGTGGGAGCGAAGAGAATGGCCGCCCACGACGAGATCTTCTTGATCTCCTCGTTCTGTTCGAAGCCCGCCTCCGCCAACGCCCGCATCTCCGCGTTCTGCTGCTGGGTGACGAGGGTGGCGTTCACCGTGAGGATCTCGGTGAGGGCCTGGCGGAAGCCGTCGACGCGTTCGCTGGTGTGGGTGACGTGGTCGGCGACGTCGCGGAGGTAACGCTGGAGTTCGTCGTCCGTCCCGTACTTGGTGAAGCCGGCCATGAGACCGTGGAGCATGCCGACGAGGGGGCGGGTGGCGCGCTGGAACTCCACCATCTCGCGGGAGAGTTCGTAGATGCGCCGGGAGACGGCCGGGTCACCGCGGAAGACCTCCGTCTCGATCTCGTCGACGTCGTTCTGCACCCCGGCGACGACGGGCGCGTACCCGTCTACCACCGCGTCGAGGATGGCGTAGAGGACCGCCTCGGGGCCGAGTCTCAGCAGCTCCGGGGTCTCCTCCATGCGGCGGCGGACGGCCGACAGGTCCGGTGCCGCGCCGTGCCGGACCGTGATGACGAAGTCCGGGCCCACGAAGACGTGCAGCTCGCCGAAGTCGACCTCCTCGGAGGCGTCGAGGTAGCGGGCGGCGCGCAGGACGACGAAGAGGGTGTCGCCGTAGCGCTCCAGCTTGGGGCGTTGATGGGCCTCCATCGCGTCCTCCACGGCGAGTGGGTGGAGGTCGAACTCGTCGGCCAAGGAGAGCAGTTCACCCTCGGTCGGGCGGGCCAGCCCGATCCACGCCATCCCGGCCGGCGCCTCCCGTAGCTCGCGGTAGGTGTCGGCCAGCGTGGCGGGGGAGGAGACGCGTACGCCGTCCTGGTACAGGGCCGCCTCCACCACGCTGGCCGCCCGCTCGGCCGGTGCCCGCTCCGCCGGTTCCCGGGTTTGGGCCGTGGGCGGGACGGGTGGTGTCGTCGCAGAGGGCAGGGCGCGGCGCCAGCCGGACTTCCGGCCGTCCCTCGGGGCGGAACCGGCACCCTTGGGGGCCGGGCGTGCGCGTCGATCGGCCATCGCGGATGCCTCCCGAGTTGCGCGTACACGTACGACTGTGCGATCACCGAGCAGGATATACGGGGCAAACGGCCCGGGAGCGGCAAGGGGCGCTCGGGGAGGGCTGGTCGGGGTGGGGAGGAGGCGTCACGGTGGGGTCGTCGTGGAGCGGGGCCCAGGAGGGCCGGCGGGCTAGACGGCAGGGACCCGCCGGTCGCGGAGGAGCGGAGGACCGCGCCGCCGGATGCGCGGGCGCGCGGACGAGGAGGCCGACCGCGACGGCGGACGCGCCCACCCCGGACGAGGAGGCCGACCGCGCCCACATACGCACGAACGCCGGACGAGGAGGCCGACCGCGCCCACGTACGCACGAACCCCGGACGAGGGGATCGACCGAGCCGACGTGCGCGCGCCGGGAGTGACGGCACCTCGACCGTGCCGGCCGACCGTCGCACGCACCGCGTCGCGCGAAGGCATCGACCAGGTCAGCGGAGACACCGACCTCGTCAGAGACCATCGCGGACAGAACCTGTCCGCAACTCCCGCTAGCGTGCGCAGCATGACGAACAAGGCGACCCAGACCGCCCCCCGGATCGGCACCCTCGCGCTCAACCGCGCGACCCTGGCCCGCCAGCTCCTGCTGCATCGGGCGCCCCTGTCCGCCCACGCCGCCATCACCCACCTCCTCGGGCTCCAGGCACAGAACGTACGGCCGCCCTACTACGCCCTCGCCGCCCGGCTGGACGGCTTCGCGGCCGAGCAGTTGTCGGCGCTGATGGCCGACCGGGAGGTCGTACGCATCGTCACCATGCGGTCCACCATCCACACGCACACCGCCGAGGACTGCCTCCGCCTGCGGCCGCTGGTGCAGCCGGCCCGGGAGCGGGAGCTGAACATGTTCCGCAAGGGGCTGGCCGGGGTCGACCTCGAACGGCTGGAGACGATCGCGCGGGAACTCGTCGAGGAGGAGCCGCGCACCCTGAAGCAGTTGCGCGAAGCGCTGATCGTGGAGTGGCCCGACGCCGACCCGTTCGCCCTCGGTCTGGCCGCCCGCTGCCGGCTGCCGCTCGTGCAGGTCACCCCGCGCGGTCTGTGGGGCAGGAGCGGGCAGGTCGCCCTGACCACCGCCGAGCACTGGCTCGGCCGCCCCGCCGAGGCGGCCCCCGCGCCGGAGACCGTCGTCCGGCGCTATCTCGCCGCCTTCGGACCCGCCTCCGTCCGGGACATGCAGGCCTGGGCCGGAGTGACCCGCCTGCGCGAGGCGTTCGAGCGGCTGCGCCCGGAGCTGCTCGTCCTGCGCGACGACCGCGGCACCGAACTCTTCGACCTCCCGGACGCGCCCCGTCCCGACCCGGAGACCCCGGCGCCGCCCCGGCTCCTCCCCGAGTTCGACAACCTGCTCCTCTCCCACGCCGACCGCTCCCGCGTGGTTCCGCCGGACCTCAAGGGCCGTTCCTGGCAGGGGAACCAGGCCTATCGCACCTTCCTCGTCGACGGGTTCCTGGCCGGTCTCTGGAAGCTCGGCGACGGCGCTCTCACCCTCGAACCCTTCGGCCCGCTCACCCGGGAGCAGCGGGCCGACCTGGTGACGGAGGCGGAACGCACGCTCACGACCCTGCGCGAGGACGAGGGCGGCGCCCACCCCGACGGCACCGCCCACGACATCCGCTTCGGCGCCGTGGCCGCGTGACACCCGGCGCGGCCGCGTGACACCCGGCGCGGCAGCGTGTCACCAGCCGCCCGCCCGGGCCATGGAGAGGGGGCGCCGCGAACCGCTCGTGGCAGGTTCGCGGCGCCCCCTGTGAGTTCCCGGGGACGTGCCCCGGGAGCCTGTCGGCGCGCGCCCGGCCTCGGTTACGAGGCGATCTGCGCGGCCACCGTGCTGGAGAAGGTGGTCAGCCGGGTGTAGATGCCGGGGAACCCGGCGTCCGCGCACCCCTCGCCCCAGGAAGTGATGCCTGCCAGGACGCCCCCGATGAGCAGGGGACCGCCGCTGTCGCCCTGGCAGGTGTCGACGCCGCCGGAGGTGTATCCGGCGCAGACCATGTCGCTCGCGATGAAGTCGGAGCCGTAGGAGGTGCGGCAGCTGGAGTCGGACACGAGCGGGACGGTCGCGGTGCGCAGCTGGTTGGAGGAGCTGCCGCCCGAGGAGGTGGCTCCCCAGCCGACGATGCGGGCGGTGGTGCCGGCCGCGTAGACGCCCGTGTTCGAGGACGAGACGTACTTCGCCGTGGTGTACGGCATCGCCGTGGACAGGGTCAGCACGGCGACGTCGTCGCCCGTCTTGACATCCCGGAAGCTCGGGTGGACCCATATCTTGCTCACCCGGCTGACCGTGCCGTTGGTGCCGTTGGCGTAGGTGCGGCCACCGACGACCCTGACACTGCTGGTGGTCTCGCCGACCATGCAGTGCGCGGCGGTGATCACCTTGGTGGGCGAGACGAGGGTGCCGCCGCAGAACTGCTCCTGAGAAGCGTCCGTGATCTGCATGACGAAGGGGTACGCGGATGCCGTGGTCGTCGTGCCGCCCACGATGGGCTGGGAAGCGGCGGCGGCGCCCGGCGCGGTGAGCAGCGCGGCAGCGGCGGCGGCAGCGGTGGCCGTGGCGGCCACCATCGACTTCTTGACACGGTGGAACCCGAACATGGTTCTCCTCAGGGGACTTGCCGGTGGGGACACGCGGGTGGGGGTCGGAGCACAGAGCCCGCGGTGCCGCCCCCGCTCGGGGGAGCCGAGCGGGGGCGGCGGGCCGGTCTGTGTGCCCTGGCGTGCGGCACGTCACAAAAAATAGGAGCGAGAGGGATCGCCTCCCAAGGGGGGATCCCCCTAAGGGAGTTGGGGAGGGAAAACCCTCGATGACCCGGGCCGGGGTTTGAGCCTAGGCTGGAGCCGCAAGGTCGCCGCGCGCTCGTGGTCCCGCCCGGGCGCGGCAGAGCGGGAATGTGACGACGGAGCCCAGGTCCCGGGAGAAGGGGCTCGTCAGCCGGTGCCGGGGAGGTCAGTTCGTACGGTGTCCCGCCGCCAGTCGCACGATGTCCACACGCGACCGGATGCCCAGCTTCCGGTAGACGCGCGTCAGTGTCGCCTCCACCGTCTTCACGCTGATGTACAGCCGGCCGGCGATCTCCCGGTTGGTCGCGCCCTCCATGACCAGCTCCGCGACCTGCCGTTCGGTCGCCGCGAGCACGGCGAGGGCGTCCAGTGCCGAAGGGGCGATCGCGGGCTGCTGCGGGGGCGCCGGGGCGACGGAGGCCTCCTCCACCTGACGCAGCCACGGCAGGGCGCGGCAGCGGCGGAACAGCCGGGACGCCTCGTCGTACGAACCGGGCCCGGAGGCCGGTGCCGCTCCCGGCCGGGCGAGGCCGAGTCCCTGCGGGAGGGTGCGCAGCCCCGCCAGGGCGAACGCGGCCCGCGCCTCCTCCAGGCCGTAGCCCAGCTTGGCGAGCCGGTCCTGCGCCGACGTCAACTGCCGTACAGCGGCGTCCTGTTCACCCCGTGCCGCGCGTACCAGGGCCTCGGCCCGGTCGAGTACGGCGAGCACGCTCTCCCGGCCGAGCCGCAGGGCCTGCTGCCGGGTGACGTCGATGACGTCCTGCGCCTCCGCCAACTCGCCCACCCGCACCAGGGCTTCGGCGAGATCGCCGTGCCACCGGCCGCGCGCGGGGTCGTAGATCCCCAGCCCGTCCTCCAACTCCCGTACGCGGCGCAGGGACTGCACCGTGCCCGGCGCGTCCCCGGCCACCAGCTGGGCGTGCCCGAGGGCGCCCAGGGCGCGGGAGAGGTACATCAGGTCGCCGTCCTGTTCGGCGCGGTCGGCGGCCTCGCGGGCCAGCGCCCGGGCCCGCTCCACATCACCGCCGGCGGCCTCCGCGAGCGAGGTGAGCATGGCGGACGCGCCCTCGCCGATACCGGAGTCGCGGGCCAGGACGTATCCCTCGCGGGCGAGGTCGAGCGCCCGGCCGCAGTGTCCGGAGCGCAGCTCGGTCTCGGCGAGGAAGCGCACGTAGTGCACCTCGCTCTCGACCATGCCGCGCCGGCGCACCTCGCGCAGCAGCGAGGTGATCGTGGCGCGGGCCTCGCCGAGCTGGTCGCTCATCATCAGCCAGCGGAAGCGGGTCGCGCCCGCCCCGTTGTGGTGGCAGGCGAGCTGCGGGTCCTGCGGCTCCTTCAGCGCCCGCTTGATCGTCACGGGCGCGTCCGGGTGGCCCATCAGCATCTCGGTCTGCGCCTGGAAGGAGAGCGCGAGCAGCTCGGTGCGCCGGTCCTCGGCGCGCGCCGCCAGCTCCGCGGCCCGGGCGGCCTCCTCCCGGCTCTGGGCGAAGTCGCCCTCGAGGACCAGGGCGCGCCAGGCCAGCTGGTAGCGGACCAGGCCGAGCAGCCGCGGGTCGTCGCCGGCGTCGGCGAGGACCTGCGGGTAGACGGCGTCGACCTCGGCGAGCGACTGCCCGGCCGCGTCGATCACCACCATCCAGGCGCGGACCCGTTCGGCGGGCTCGGTGGCCCGGCTCAGCACCTCACGGGCGATGTCCCGGCCGAGGTCGTTCTCCCCGGCGGTCAGCGCGTCCTCGGCGGCCTGCAGCCGCCGCTCGTCGGGACCCGGTGTCGCGTCCGCCGGGGTGCGCCGGGCCGCGAGGAGCCCCAGTTCGGCGGCGACCGAGGGCGCGCCCCGGTCCCGGGCCACGGCCGCGGCCTCGCCGAGCCGTGCGGCGACCAGCGGATCGGTGCCGTGGGTGGACAGCGCCAGGTGGCGGGCCCGTTCGATGGGGTCGACGGCGGCGGTGGACAGCGCCGCGTGGGCGGCCCGTCGCTCCTGGGCGGTCGCCTCGGCGTACAGCGCGGCGGACACCAGGGGGTGCGCGAACCGCACGCCCGGGCCCTCCCGCTCCGGCGCGAGCAGCCCCAGCTCGACGGCCTGCGCGGTCTCCGCCTCGGCGTTCTCCCGGCCGGCGGCGCGCAGCAGCGCCACGGTGGGCCGGGCACCGGCACTGGCGACGAGCAGGGTGCGGCGGGCCTCGGCCGAGAGCATGTCCAGCCGGTTCAGGACCAGGGTCCGCAGCGAGGTCGGCACCGGCAGCTGCTCACCGGGACGCGGCGGCGTCGGGCTGTCGGCGAGGGCGCGGCCGAGTTCCAGGGCGAAGAGCGGGTTGCCGCCGCTGGTGCGGTGGATGTCGCGCACGGCGGAGCGGGGCAGCCCGGTGTAGCCGCGGTTCTCCAGCAGCTCGGCGACGTGCGTCCGGGACAGCGGGGTGAGCCGGAGAGCGAGGGTGTCGGGCGGGGACGCGCGTAGATACCTGTCCTGCTCGTGGCCGTGCGGGTCCGTCGAGGTACGCACGGCGCACAGCATGCGCACCGGCAGCTCGCCCAGCCGCCGCGCCGCGAACCCGAGCAGCTCGACACTGGCCGGATCCAGCCACTGGAGGTCGTCCGCGACGATCAGCACCGGGCCCTTGGCGGCCAGGGCGCGCAGGGTCGACAGCACCGCCAGCCGGAGCGCGAGCCCGTCGCGCTGGAGGGTGGACTCGCCACGGCCGGTGAGCGCGGACTCCAGCGCGGTGCGCTGCGGGGCGGGCAGCTGGTCGGACACCTCGTCCAGGACCAGCCCGAACAGATCGGTCAGCGCGAGGAACGGCAGATGCGACTCGGATTCGGTGGCCGAGCAGCGCAGCACCGTCCGGGCCGATTCCTCGTCCGCGGCGGCCAGAGCGCGCAGGATCGTCGACTTCCCGATCCCCGCGGAGCCGTGCACGAGCACGCTGCCGCCCCGCGCCAGCTGCTCACGCGCCCCCGCGAACAGCTCCTCCCGGCCAATGACCAGGTCGGGGCGGGGTCTCCCAGGCTCCTTGAACTCCCGTCGCACGGGCCACCGCTCCCCTCGAGTGTCGTGTCCGGGCCAATATTAGGCGTCCAGTCTTTGAATTTCGGAACGTAGGCCCGGTGTGGGAAATAACAGGAAGGGTACGGCATAAGGAATTTCACATGCCTGTTACATGAAAGCCCGTGTCCGCAACACCCTCGTCACGGGGCACGGGCGACCCCGCGACACGCCCGTCGGCCCCGGGGCGAGCGCCCGCTACGGCAGCAGCCCCGCCCGGCGGGCGGCCACCACCGCCGCCAGCCGGGTGTGCGCCCCCAGCTTGCGCATGGCCGACCGCAGATACGCCTTCACGGTCTCCGGACGCAGCCCCAGCCGCTCCGCCGCGACCGCGTTCGTCGCACCCATCGCCACACAGGCCAGCACATCCACCTCACGCGCGGTGAGGGCGACGCGCCCACCGCCGTCCCGGACGGGCGCGGCCGGACCGGCGGCGTCCTCGCCGGAGGCGGACGCGCCCGCCAGCCGGCCGCACACCCGCAGCAGCTCGGCCCGCAGCGCCGGATCGTCGATGCGCGGGGCCAGTGCACGCAGCGCCCCGTGCGCCTCACGGACCTCCTCCCACGCCCCGGCCGAGTCGCCGTGCTCGGCGCCCGCCCGGGCCGTGGCCAGCAGGTTCCGTGCCTCGTCCCGCACCACCAGCGCCTGCTCCAGGTCCCGCGCCGCGTCCAGTGCGGCCCCCACCGTGCGGTCGCCCAGCGGCTGAGCCGCGCGCAGTGCGCCGTACAGCACCCCGCGCACCTGGCGGCGTACGACGACGGGTACCGCGAGGACCGAGCGGATGCCCTCGGCGGCGACGGCGGCGTCGTACTCGTGGCTGATCTGTCGTGACAGCGAGTAGTCGGTCACCCAGCAGGGGCGGGCCAGAGCCACCGTCTTGCCGCCGAGGCCGTTGCCGGAGTGCACGGCTAGGCCCTGGAGCGCCGTCGTGCGGTTGCCCTGGAGTTCGCTGATGCGCAGTTGCCCGGGGCCGGGTTCGACCAGCCCGGCGAAGGCGAGCGGCAGGCCGGTGGCCTGCCGCAGCGTGCGCAGCGCGCCCCGCAGGTCCGCCCTTCCCGACCGTGCCGTCCCGACGGAATCCGAGGCTTCCGATGCCACGAACGCACCCCTTCCGCGCGGCGCACCCCCGTTCGGGGGTGGTGAGACGTCCATCACGCATTACACGATGTCAGGCAACGGTCCGGCAATGAGGAGGACACATGTCGGCGAGGACGAGCGCCACGGACGAGTTCCGGGCCGCCCGGGACTTCCTGCTGGCCCATCGTGAGGACTACGCCACGGCCTACCGGGGCTTCACCTGGCCGCGCCCGGAGTACTTCAACTGGGCGCTCGACTGGTTCGACGTGATCGCAACAGGGAACGACCGCACCGCGCTGCACATCGTCGAGGAGGACGGCACCGAGACCGTGGTCTCCTTCGCCGAGATGTCCGAGCGCTCCTCCCGGGTCGCCAACCGGCTGCGGGACCGGGGGGTGCGCGCCGACGACCGCATCCTCGTGATGCTCGGCAACCAGGCGGAGTTGTGGGAGACGGCCCTCGCCGCGATGAAGCTGCGGGCCGTCGTCATCCCCGCCACCCCGCTGCTGGGCCCCGCCGACCTGCGCGACCGGGTGGAGCGCGGCCGGGTGAGGCATGTGATCGTACGGGCCGAGGACGCTCCCAAGTTCGATGACGTGACCGGCCGTTACACCCGTACCACCGTCGGCGGCACGGTGGACGGCTGGCGGCCCTACGAGGAGGCGTACGCGGCCGCCGCCCGTTTCGAGCCGAACGGGCCGACCAACGCCACCGACCCGCTGATGCTGTACTTCACCTCGGGCACGACCGCCCGGCCCAAGCTGGTCGAGCACACCCATGTGTCGTACCCCGTGGGCCACTTGGCGACCATGTACTGGATCGGTCTGAAGCCCGGCGACGTGCACCTCAACATCTCCTCGCCCGGCTGGGCCAAGCACGCCTGGTCCAACCTCTTCGCCCCCTGGAACGCGGAGGCGACGGTGTTCATCCACAACTACACCCGCTTCGACGCGGGCCGGCTGCTGTCGGAGATGGACCGCGTGGGAGTGACCACCTTCTGTGCCCCGCCGACCGTGTGGCGAATGCTCATCCAGGCCGACCTCACCCGGCTGAAGACCCCGCCCCGCGAGGTCGTCGCCGCCGGTGAACCCCTCAACCCCGAGGTCATCGAGCAGGTGCGCCGGGCCTGGGGGGTGGACATCCGTGACGGCTTCGGCCAGACCGAGACCGCCGTGCAGGTCTCCAACAGCCCCGGCCAGCCGCTGAAGACCGGCTCGATGGGCCGGCCCGGCCCGGGCTTCGAGGTCGTCCTCCTCGACCCCGTCTCGGGCGCCCCCGGCGCCGACGAGGGAGAGATCGCCCTCGACCTCTCCAACCGCCCGGTCGGCCTGATGACCGGCTACCACGGAGACCCGGACCGTACGGCCGAGGCGATGGCCGGCGGCTTCTACCGCACCGGCGACATCGGCTCGCGCGACGAGGACGGTTACATCACCTACGTGGGACGCGCCGACGACGTGTTCAAGGCGAGCGACTACAAGATCAGCCCCTTCGAGCTGGAGAGCGCCCTCCTGGAGCACGACGCGGTCGCCGAGGCGGCGGTCGTGCCCGCGCCGGACGAGGTGCGCCTCGCCGTGCCGAAGGCGTACATCGTGCTGGCGGCCGGCTGGGAGCCGGGCCCGGACACCGCGAAGGTGCTGTTCGAGCACTCCCGGACCGTCCTCGCACCCTACAAACGGCTCCGCCGCCTGGAGTTCGGCGAGCTGCCGAAGACCGTGTCGGGCAAGATCCGCCGCATCGCGCTGCGCGAGGCCACCGCCGCGGGCTCGGACGCGGAGTACCGCGAGGAGGACTTCCGGTGAGCGGCGAGCCGTCCTACACCCACGGCACCGGCGGCACCGCCCTGCTCGGCGACACCATCGGCGTCAACCTCGACCGCGCGGTCGCGGCATGGCCGGACCGCGAGGTGCTCGTCGACGTGCCGTCGGGGCGCCGCTGGACGTACGCCCGGTTCGCCGCCGACGTCGACGCGCTGGCGTACGCGCTGCGCGCGAGCGGCGTCGCCAAGGGCGACCGGGTCGGTATCTGGGCCGTCAACTGCCCGGAGTGGGTACTCGTCCAGTACGCCACCGCACGCATCGGCGCGATCATGGTGAACATCAACCCGGCCTACCGCGCCCACGAGGTGGAGTACGTCCTCGATCAGGCGGGCGTCAGCCTGTTGTTCGCCTCGCTCGGCCACAAGGGGAGCGACTACCGGGCGATGGTCGAGCAGGTACGCGCCCGCTGCCCGCGGCTGCGCGAGGCCGTCTACATCGGCGACCCCGGCTGGGACGCGCTGATCGCCCGCGGGACCCCGGTGCCGTACGAGGAACTGTCCTGCGACGACCCCATCAACATCCAGTACACCTCGGGCACCACGGGCTTCCCCAAAGGGGCCACCCTGTCCCACCACAACATCCTCAACAACGGGTACTTCGTGGGGGAGTCGCTCGCCTACACCGAGCAGGACCGGATCTGCGTGCCGGTGCCGTTCTACCACTGCTTCGGCATGGTGATGGGCAACCTCGCGGCGACCTCGCACGGCGCCTGTGTCGTCATCCCGGCCCCCTCCTTCGATCCGAGGGCCACCCTGGAGGCCGTCCAGCAGGAGCGCTGCACCTCCCTGTACGGCGTACCGACCATGTTCATCGCGGAGCTGAACCTCCCCGACTTCGGCGCGTACGACCTCTCCTCCCTGCGCACCGGCATCATGGCGGGCTCGCCGTGCCCGGTGGAGGTGATGAAGCGGGTGGTCACCGAGATGCACATGAGGGAGGTCGCGATCTGTTACGGCATGACCGAGACCTCGCCCGTCTCCACCCAGACCCGGCGCGAGGACGACCTGGAACACCGCACCGCCACCGTCGGCCGCGTCCTGCCGCACATCGAGGTGAAGGTCGTCGACCCGGTGACCGGGGTGACGCAACCGCGGGGCACGGCAGGGGAGTTGTGCACCCGCGGCTACAGCGTGATGCTCGGCTACTGGGACGAGCCGGAGAAGACCGCCGAGGCCGTCGACGCCGGCAGGTGGATGCACACCGGCGACCTGGCGACCATGCGCGAGGACGGCTACGTCGAGATCGTGGGCCGGATCAAGGACATGATCATCCGGGGCGGCGAGAACATCTACCCGCGCGAGATCGAGGAGTTCCTGTACGGCCACCCGAAGATCGCCGACGTCCAGGTGGTGGGTCTCCCGCACGAGCGGTACGGCGAGGAGGTCCTGGCCTGCGTCATCCCGCACGAGGGCGCGGAACCGCCCACCCTGGAGGAGCTGCGGGCCTACTGCGACGGGCAGTTGGCGCACTACAAGATCCCGAGCGCGCTGCGCGTCCTGGACTCCTTCCCGATGACGGTGTCGGGGAAGGTGCGGAAGATCGAGCTGCGGGAGCGGTACGCCACCGGATAGCCGCCGCGCGACGAGCGCCGACTCAGGCCCCCGCGCCCAGGGCGACCAGCTCCGTCGCCGCGCCGTTCACCGGCTGCGGGGTGCCCGTGAGGTCCAGCACGAACAGACAGACGCCCAGGCCGTCGGCGCGGTCGCGGGCGTCGTCGGTGTACCCGGCGAGGGAGAAGTAGGCGCAGCCGGTGGACTCCGTCATGGCGGTCAGCCACAGGCACTCGACGTCGCGCATCGAGGCCGGGCGGACCGACGGGTCCACCTGGGCCAGCACACCCCGCGCGGCCAGGCCGATGCCGGACGGCTGACGCTGGTCGGCGCGGCGGACGTCCCGGTAGCCCAGCCGGCGCAGATAGAGGGCGACGGCGGTGACCGCGTCACGGGCCGTGCGGATGGTCAGGGGCCGGAAGAGCGCCCGGGGTCCGGCGGGCGCTCCGGCGGGGCCGGGGGCGCCGTCGGGGTCCGGTGACGCGGGGGTGCCGGCGACGGGCACGCGCAGTACGGTCCCGCAGGCGCAGCCCAGCTCCGGGTGGGGCCACTGGCCGGCGCGTCCGCAGCCTCCGCAGCGGACGGTGATCCAGTCCTCGTCCCAGGTGTGGTGGGTGACGGAGGTGGGGCCGGCGCGGCGGTTCAGGGGCGGGGCGACCGGTGTGCCGCACGCACAGGGATACGCCGGAGCGGCGTACGGATGCTCCCGCCCGCAGTCCGGGCACCGCACCACCATGCTCTCGTCCATGCTCTCCACCCCACCACCGAGCGGCCTCGAAACGCCCCCCCATCGTCCTCCAGCCGGGGCCGCTCCGGCAGGCGAACACCCCGAGAGGCCGCGGTGGATCGCAGCCGCCCGCGCCCTTGACGCTCCCTGCCACCCCTCCTAGTCTAATTCCAGATAGCAGAAAATATTTTCCGCATCACGGAAGTCAAGGGGGTGCGGAAACGTCAACTGACGGGATGACGGAAGTGCTCACCGCGGGGCGCGACGGGAGTGGCTCCGGCAGCTGAAGCAGGAGTACGCAATGGCTCGTATGACCGCTGCCCGCGCGGCAGTCGAGATCCTCAAGCGCGAGGGTGTCCGTGACGCGTTCGGTGTCCCCGGCGCGGCGATCAACCCCTTCTACGCGGCCCTGAAGGCCGCCGGAGGGATCCAGCACACCCTGGCACGGCACGTCGAGGGCGCGTCGCACATGGCCGAGGGATACACCCGCGCCCGCCCCGGCAACATCGGCGTGTGCATCGGCACGTCGGGACCCGCCGGGACGGACATGATCACCGGGCTCTACTCGGCCATCGGTGACTCCGTCCCGATCCTCTGCGTCACGGGCCAGGCACCCACGGCCGTGATCCACAAGGAGGACTTCCAGGCGGTCGACATCGCCTCCATCGCCAGGCCGGTCACCAAGATGGCCGTGACCGTGCTGGAGGCCGCGCAGGTCCCCGGAGTCTTCCAGCAGGCCTTCCATCTGATGCGCTCGGGGCGGCCGGGGCCGGTCCTCGTCGACCTCCCCGTCGACGTCCAGCTCGCCGAGATCGAGTTCGACCCCGACACCTACGCGCCGCTCCCGGTCTACAAGCCGGCCGCCACCCGTGCCCAGATCGAGAAGGCGATCGGGCTGCTGAACGAGTCGCGGCGGCCGCTGATCGTGGCGGGTGGCGGTGTCATCAACGCCGATGCCGCCGAACTCCTGGTGGAATTCGTTGAGTTGACGGGGATTCCGGTCGTGCCCACGCTGATGGGCTGGGGCGTCCTGCCCGACGACCACGAGCTGAACGCCGGCATGGTCGGTCTGCAGACCTCGCACCGCTACGGCAACGCGACCTTCCTGGAGTCCGATTTCGTCCTCGGCATCGGCAACCGCTGGGCCAACCGGCACACCGGGAAGCTGGACGTCTACACGGCCGGACGGAAGTTCGTCCACGTCGACATCGAGCCCACCCAGATCGGCCGGATCTTCGCCCCCGACTACGGCATCGCCTCCGACGCCGGGGCCGCTCTGGAACTGTTCGTCACGGTGGCACGGGAGTTGCGGGAGGCCGGCCGGCTGCCGGACCGCTCCGCGTGGGCGGCGGCCGCGCAGGACCGCAGGGCCCGCCTGCAGCGCCGTACGCACTTCGACGACATCCCGATCAAGCCGCAGCGCGTCTACGAGGAGATGAACAGGGCCTTCGGTCCCGAGACCCGGTACGTCTCCACGATCGGCCTCTCCCAGATCGCCGGCGCCCAGATGCTGCACGTCTACCACCCGCGCCACTGGATCAACTGCGGCCAGGCGGGACCGCTGGGCTGGACGGTCCCGGCCGCGCTCGGCGTCGCGAAGGCCGACCCGGAGGCGTCCGTCGTCGCTCTCTCCGGCGACTACGACTTCCAGTTCATGATCGAGGAGCTGGCGGTCGGGGCGCAGCACCGCATCCCGTACGTGCACGTCCTGGTCAACAACTCCTACCTCGGCCTCATCCGCCAGGCCCAGCGCGCCTTCGACATCGACTTCCAGGTCAACCTGGAGTTCGAGAACGTCAATTCGCCCGAGCTGGGCGTCTACGGCGTCGACCACGTCAAGGTCGCCGAGGGACTCGGGTGCAAGGCGATCCGGGTGACCGACCCGGCCGACCTGGGCGCCGCCCTCGAACAGGCGAAGAAGCTCGCGGCGGAGTACCGGGTGCCGGTCGTCGTCGAGGCGATCCTGGAGCGCGTCACCGACATCTCGATGTCCACGACGAACGACATCGGCAATGTGGTGGAGTTCGAGGAGACCGCGACGGAGCCGGGCCACGCGCCCACGTCGATCAGGCCGCTGCGGGTCTGAGGGGCCGTACGGACGTCGCGTGCGGCTCGTCCGGGGGCGGGCCGCATCCGTCCGGGGGGAGCGGGACGACGGACGGGGGGAGGCCCTGCGGCGGCGCGACCTCGCAGGACGCGAGCCGCTGTGCCGTGCCGCCGCAGGGCCTCCCCCGTCGCCCCCGGGTCTCCCCCGACCCCGGGCCCCCGTTTCCCCCGATCCCCCGTGGTTCCCCCGTGCCTCCGCGTTCCCCCGTGGAGGCTTCCCCCGTCGAGGCCCGCCGCCCCCGTGCCGGCGGGCCTCATGTGTCGAGAATGTGCCCTGTCCCACTGGTGGTTGAAGCCCCCACGCACGGGTTCAGAGGTTGATTTGAGGGTTCCGTAGACGGCCTACGCACGCTTGCGTAGGCCGTCGTCCTTCAGCGGTGGCCGGTGATCGGGTTGTCCGGACCGGACCGGGGCCGGCGGCAGCAGGCGAGGACCGGACCGCGGGGCGCGGTCCGGTCCTCGTCGATTCCCAACGGTCAGGTGCGGCGGTAGCGCCGGTACGCGGACGTTCTCCGTCGAGGGACGGACCGCGGCGGGTGCGTCGGCGCCGGTTCCGCGTCCCTCACGTCGAGACGCGGGCCGGAGCCTGCACCACCGCACTGGCGCGCACGCCGCCGCGGTCCGTGCCGTGCCCGCGGGCGTCCGTCACGCACCCCTCATCCGGGTGGTCGGAAACGGTCGCGGGCGGTGCGTCCGATGGCTGATGAGTGATCACCAGGGACCGGACGCCGTCGGGAAATGCATGAAGTCGATCGCCGGATGAGGCGGTTCCCGCACTCCGGGGGCGCCTTCCTGGCGTCGGCCAGACCCTCACCCGCCGTCAGGAGGCGTATCGGCGTCGAGGCGCGCCGCCGACGCGGCTCAGGAGGTCGGCGTACCCGGAACGGTGGTTCCGGCCCGCGGCGGTGCCTGGGCGCGACAGGACAGATGTCGGCGCCGCCGCGGACCGGAAGTCGGGGGCTCGCCTCAGACCCGGGCGCCGGAGAGGCGTTCCACGGCCCGCAGCAGGGCCGAGTGGTCGAGGCCGCCGTCGCCCTGGGCGCGCAGCGAGGCGACCAGCTGGGCCACCACGGCGCCGACCGGCAGGGCGGCGCCCACGGTCCGGGCGGCGTCGGTGACGATGCCCATGTCCTTGTGGTGCAGGTCGATGCGGAACCCCGGCTCGAAGTCCCGGTTCAGGAAGTTGTCCTTCTTGCGGGTCAGCACGGTCGACCCCGCGAGCCCGCCGTTCAGTACGTCGAGCGCGGCCGTCAGGTCCGCCCCGGACTTCTCCAGGAACACCACCGCCTCGGCGCACGCCTGGATGTTCACGGCGACGATCAGCTGGTTGGCGGCCTTCACGGTCTGTCCGGCGCCGTGCGGGCCGCACAGCACGATGGTCCGGCCGAGCGCCTCGAAGAGCGGCTCGGCCTCGGCGAAGTCGGCGCGCTCGCCGCCGACCATGATGGACAGCACGGCCTCGACCGCGCCCGCCTCACCGCCGGACACAGGGGCGTCCAGCACCCGGATGCCCTTTTCCTTCGCGGCCGCGGCCAGCGCGACGGAGGTCCGCGGGGTGATGGAGGACATGTCGATCAGCAGGGTGCCGGGCCGGGCGTTCTCCAGGATGCCGTCGGGGCCGTACGCGACCGCCTCGACCTGGGGAGAGGCGGGCACCATCGTGATGACGACGTCGGCGTCGCGCACGGCCTGGGCGACGGAGGCCGCCGCGGTCCCGCCGGCGGCGGCCAGCCGGTCGAGCTTGTCCTGCTCCGGGGTGTGGCCCGTGACGTCGTAACCCGCCTTGATCAGGTTCTCGGACATGGGGGACCCCATGATGCCGAGACCTATCCACGCGACCTTGGGAAGAGTGCTCATGGTGAGGGTGCCTCTCTGACTGCTCTGCTGCGTCTTCGGGGAGTGGGCCACCGACGCGCGGCGGGCCTGCGACGGCGGGGGCTCAGCGGGTCGCGCGGGCCTCGCGGGGGAGCCATTCGAAGGACTCGGCGCTCGGCCGGTCGCCCGGCTTGTACTCCAGGCCGACCAGACCCTCGTAACCGGCCTTGGCCAGCTGCTCAAGGAGATCATCCAGCGGGAGGCCGCCGGTGCCGGGAGTGCCGCGACCGGGGTTGTCGGCGATCTGTACATGGCCGGTCCTCGCGGCGTACTCGGCGATCACCCGCGGCAGGTCCTCGCCGTTCATGGACAGGTGGTAGAGGTCCATCAGGAAGCGCGCGTTGCCGAGGCCCGACGCCTCGTCGACCCGGTCGACGACACCGACGGCGGCCGGGGCCGACACCAGGGGGTACCGCGGCGACTCCACCCGGTTCAGGGCCTCGATCAGCACGATCCCCCCGATCCGGTCGGCCGCGCGGGCAGCCGCCACCAGGTTGTCCAGGGCCAGCGCGTCCTGCTCGGCCGGGTCCACGCCGTCGACGCGGTTGCCGTACAGGGCGTTGAGCGCCGTGCAGCCGACCGACTCGGCGAAGGCCGCGGCGACCTCGATGTTGGCGCGGAAGCGTTCCGCCTCCTCGCCCGGGATCGACAGCGCGCCCCGGTCCGGCCCCGGCAGGACGCCGGAGTAGAAGTTCAGCCCGGTGAGCCGCACCCCCGCGTCCTCCAACGCGCCGCGGAGGGCGTCGAGTTCGGACCGCGCGGGGGTGGGGGAGTCGACCCAGGGCCACCACAGCTCGACCGCGGTGAAGCCGGCCGCGGCCGCCGCCGCGGGGCGCTCCAGGAGCGGGAGTTCGGTGAAGAGGATCGACAGGTTGACGGTGTAGCGCTGCTCCGCGAATCCCATGGGGCCTCAGGCGCTCCCTTCCGTACCGGTTTCCATATTGTGGAATTTATTTTCTGCTTAATGGAAGATTGCCGTCGGTCGTCGGAGCTTGTCAAGAGGGCTCGGTGGAAAACGGTGCCGCGCGTTAGGTTGTGCCCGTGCGATTGAGAGTGGAGTTCACGACCGAGCCCTTCGACCTGGACGAGGCCCCGGCGCACGCGCTCGTGGCCCGTGAGGTCGTCGAGGCGGCCGCTCTGGACGCGGTCGACGTCGGCCCGTTCGGCAACACCGCGGAGGGGGGTGCCGACGTGGTGCTCACCACCGTGGACGCCCTGCTGCGGCGGACCCTGGAATCCGGTGCCACCCGGATCTCGCTGCAGATCAATGTGCTCGGGGAGGACGGCGAGTGACCGGCGCCGGTGACGAACCCTTCCTCGCGGCGGTCAAGCCGCTGGTCGACGCCATGGGCGGGCTCATGCTGCCGCCGGGCGAGGCCGGCCCCGACGACGTCATCCTCTCCTGGGAGGGTGCCGACGTCGTCGCCGTACGTCTGCCGCAGCTCGCCGAGTCCCTGGACCACATCCTCGCCGCGCTGGAGCGCCAGAAGGGCCGGCCGCTGGCCGACCTCGACCGCAGGGCCAAGCAGGAGGTCGTACGGATGCTGGAGGCGCGCGGCGCCTTCTCCGTGCGCCACGGCGTGGAGACCGTGGCGAGCGCGCTCGGCGTCAGCCGCTTCACCGTCTACAACTACCTGAACCGGGACAAGCAGTAGGAAGCGGAGTTCGGAGGGCTTCGGCGCCCGAATTTTCAACAAAGTGTTGACGCGATGTCGTGCGGGAGCGTTAGCTGACCGCATGACGCCGACATCCGTGCCCCCGGGCCTGGCCCGGTTCAACGCTCTGGAGAAGCCCGCTGCGCACGCCGTGCTCCACGAGGCGTGTGCCTCCACGGCCTGGGTGAAGCGGCTGCTGGCCGCCCGGCCGTACGCCACCGCCGAAGACCTCTACGCCACCAGCGACACCGCCATGGCCGGGCTGACCGCCGACGACCTCGCCGAGGCCATGGCCGGCCACCCGCCGATCGGCCGCCCCACGCCCGGCGACCCGACCTCCGCCCGGGAACAGTCCGGGATGGCCTCGGCCGACGACGCGCTCAGGGCCGAGATGCTCGAACTGAACCTGGCGTACCAGGAGAGGTTCGGCCATGTCTTCCTGATCTGCGCGACCGGCCGCAGCGCCGAGCAGATGCGCGACGCGGTCAGGGAGCGGATCGGCAACGCGCCGGAGCGGGAACGCGAGATCGTCCGCGTCGAACTGGGCAAGATCAACCGTATCCGGCTCGCCCGCGTCGTCGAAGAGGACCGATCGTCATGAGCACGAGCACCACCGCCTCCGTGTCCACGCACATCCTGGACACCAGCGTGGGCCGCCCCGCAGAGGGCGTCGCCGTCCGGCTCTCGGTCCGTGCGGGCCGGGACGCCGACTGGCAGGCGCTCGGCGGCTCCGCGACCGACGCGGACGGGCGGTGCCAGGACCTGCCGGCGCCGCCGGAGGGGACCAGCCACGTACGGCTCGACTTCGAGGTCGAACCGTACTTCTTGAAGAAGCAAGCCGATGCGCAGCAGGACGCCCCCGCGAACCGGGACAGCGGTGCCGTGTTCTTCCCCGAGGTGGCGATCACCTTCGCCGTGCTGGCCGGGGAGCACTACCACGTACCGCTGCTGCTCAACCCGTTCGGCTACTCCGTATACCGAGGGAGCTAGCTCATGCCCACCATCCTGGGACAGAACCAGTACGGCAAGGCCGAGAACCGGGTCGTCAAGATCACGCGGGACGGCGCCACCCACCACATCAAGGACCTGAACGTCTCGGTGTCGCTGAGCGGCGACATGGACGAGGTCCACTACTCCGGCTCCAACGCCAACGTCCTGCCGACCGACACCACCAAGAACACGGTGTACGCGTTCGCCAAGGAGCACGGCATCGAGTCCGCCGAGCAGTTCGGCATCCACCTGGCCCGGCACTTCGTGACCTCCCAGCCGGCCATCCACCGGGCCCGCATACGCGTCGAGGAGTACGCCTGGGACCGCATCGAGCACGGCGGCGAGGGCGCGCACTCGTTCGTCCGCACGGGCCGGGAGACCCGGCTGGCGCAGATCACCTACGACGGCTCGTCGTGGGAGGTCGTCTCCGGCCTCAAGGACCTCACCGTCATGAACTCGACGGACTCCGAGTTCTGGGGCTACGTCAAGGACACGTACACGACCCTGCCCGAGGCGCACGACCGCATCCTCGCCACCGAGGTGTCCGGCCGCTGGCGCTTCAACTGGACCGACGACACACAGGACATGCCCGACTGGGACACGTCGTACGAGCAGACGAAGCAGCACATGCTCCGGGCCTTCGCCGAGACCTACTCGCTCTCGCTCCAGCAGACCCTCTACCAGATGGGCTCGCGGATCATCGAGAACCGCGACGAGATCGACGAGGTCCGCTTCTCGCTCCCCAACAAGCACCACTTCCTGGTGGACCTGAAGCCGTTCGGCCTCAAGAACGACAACGAGGTGTACTTCGCCGCCGACCGGCCCTACGGCCTGATCGAGGCGACCGTCCTGCGGGACGGGCGCGAGGCGAGGATCCCCGCGGACCTGACCAACCTCTGAGGGGCGCACCATGACAGCAGTTCAGCGCATCGTGATCGAGAACTGTTCGATCGCGACCGTGGACGCCGACGACACCGAGTACGCCACCGGCCATGTCGTCATCGCCGGCAACCGGATCGAGTCGCTCGGCGCGGGCAGGGCCCCCGAGGGCCTGTCGGACGTCGTCCGCCGCATCGACGCCACCGGCCACCTCGTGACCCCCGGCCTGGTCAACACGCACCACCACTACTACCAGTGGATCACCCGGGGCCTCGCCACCGACCACAACCTCTTCGACTGGCTCGTCGCGCTCTATCCGACCTGGGCGCGCATCGACGAGCAGATGGTCTACGCGGCCGCCCAGGGCTCCCTGGCGATGATGGCCCGCGGAGGCGTCACCACCGCGATGGACCACCACTACGTCTTCCCGAAGGGCTCGGGCGACCTGTCCGGCGCGATCATCCGCGCCGCCCGCGAGACCGGCGTCCGCTTCACCCTCGCCCGCGGCTCCATGGACCGCAGCGAGAAGGACGGCGGACTGCCCCCGGACTTCGCTGTCGAGACCCTCGACGGCGCCCTCGCGGCGACCGAGGCCACGGTCGAGGAGCACCACGACTCCTCCTTCGACGCGATGACCCAGGTCGCCGTCGCCCCCTGCTCGCCGTTCTCCGTCTCCACCGAACTTCTGCGGGAGGGAGCCGAGTTGGCCCGCCGCCTCGGCGTACGGCTGCACACCCACGGCTCGGAGACCGTCGAGGAGGAGCAGTTCTGCAAGGAACTGTTCGGAATGGGCCCCACCGACTACTTCGAGTCCACGGGCTGGCTCGGCGAGGACGTGTGGATGGCGCACTGCGTCCACATGAACGACTCCGACATCGCCGCCTTCGCCCGGACGAAGACGGGTGTCGCCCACTGTCCCTCGTCCAACGCCCGTCTGGCCGCCGGCATCGCCCGCGTCCCGGACATGCTCGCGGCCGGCGTCCCGGTCGGCCTCGGTGTCGACGGCACGGCGTCCAACGAGTCCGGTGAGCTGCACACCGAGCTGCGCAACGCGCTGCTCATCAACCGGCTCGGCGCACACCGGGAGGCCGCCCTCGACGCCCGTCAGGCCCTGCGCCTCGGGACGTACGGCGGCGCCCAGGTCCTCGGCCGCGCGGCCGAGACCGGCTCCCTGGAAGCGGGCAAGCTCGCCGACCTGGTGCTGTGGAAACTCGACACCCTCGCGCACGCCTCGATCGCCGACCCGGTGACCGCCCTGGTCTTCGGCGCGGCGGCCCCGGTCACGGCCTCGTTCGTGAACGGCCGTCAGATCGTCGAGAACGGACGCCTGTTGCATGTCGACGAGGACGCTATCGCCCGCTCCACCAGGGACGAGGCCCGACGTCTGGCGCGGATCGCCGCCGAGGCGTGACCCGTTGAACTCCGGTCGAGGGGGACGGCCCTCGGCCGGAGCCGTGGACCCGACGCGGTCCGCGGCGGCGGTCTCCGGGGCGCGACGAACGTGCGCCCCGGGGACCGCCCAGGACACCGGCGCTGCCGCCCGCCGCCCGCCGGCCGGGAGCCCCCGGGGCCGGCGGCGGGTGGCCGCGATCCGTCAGGCGAGGGCCGCGAGCCGGTCCCGGACCCGTGCCGCGACCGTGTACGTGTCCCCGGTCGGCTCGGTCGCGAGCGGCCCCGGGTTCCGTGCCCAGCGATCCTCCAGGGCGAACCAGTCGATCTTCTTCGGTGCCCGGCCCTCCGCCAGCGCGGCCCGCAGCTCCTCGAAGTACGTCGCCCAGCGCAACCGGTACAGCCCGCCGACCAGCCCCGCCCACTCCCGGTTGGCGTAGTCGCGCAGTCCCGCGTCCGCGCCCTCCCGCGTGCCCCACACGGTCAGCAGCGACAGGGCGTCGTACGACAGCTCCGCCCGCTCGGTGGCGCCCACGGCCCAGGAACGGGCATCGGCGACCCAACGCCCCAGCAGATGACGGGAGTCGGTGGCCACCAGCTCGTCCAGCAGATCCATGAGGGAGAGCCAGTCACGGCTCGCCGTCGCCAGCCGCGCGGTGTCCTTGGCGTCGTAGGCGGCCTTGATCTGCGGCAGCATGACCCGGCTGCGGTTGGACAGCGCCTGGCGGGCCACGTCGAGCAGGTCGCGGCGGTAGGCGGAGGACGCCCGCAAATTCGGCCGCACCCGCAGCATCTCGCCGAGCGCGGGCTCGAAGTCGGCCGCTCTGTAACGGAGTTGCTTGGGCGACCAGCGGCCGGCCCGTACGGCGTCGAGTGCGGGCCGCGAGCCGAACAGGCCGTCGGCGCCCTCGCTCCACGAGTCGGTGCGGGTGGTGCCGTACGCGGTGCGGCGCAGGATGTCCCAGGCCGCCTCGGCATGCGGGTCACGGGCCCCGTATCGGGCGTGCGCCCACTCGGCGAACCAGGTCTTCAGGTCCAGCTCACCCTCCCGCCAGGCCAGTTCGGAGAAGAGGGCGAAGGCGGCCGGGTTGTTGTCCGCCGCCTCCGGCATCAGGGCGATCCCGTGCAGGGTGCTGCCGTCCTTGGTGCGCCACTTCTCGTAGAGCGCGGCCCAGTCGGGGGTGTTCGCGCCGAGCGCGGTGTGGCCGCCGAAGTTCCAGATCGACCCGAAGGCGTACGGGGTGGCGCCCCAGTCGGCCTCCCGGTCGGTGACCGTGGGGAAGCGGTCGGAGAGTCCGTCGACGACGAGCATGTGCTGCTTGTCGACGGCGTCGACGATCGCGCGCGGCGGGTTGTGCTGCCAGCCGAGAATCACCCAGGTGGCTCCCGGGTGCGCCCGCTGGAGCGCCCGCTCGACACCCTTGGCCGCGTCGGCGACGGGCACGTCCCCCGGGTCGCCGCCCTCGTGCAGCAGATCCATCTTGTACAGGGCCGACGGGCCGAACATCTCGTCCTGCGTCCGGTAGAAGGCCGCCGCCACCCGCGCGAACTCCTCCGTGCGCGGGTCCAGCCAGTCGGGGCGCGTGAAGCCCATCCACTCGCCCTGCGGCACGGTCCGCGCCCCTGGCACCCGCTCGGCGAATCCGGCCGGGACCGTCCCGAAGTAACCCGGGAACACCGGGGTCATCCCCAGCTCGCGCGCCCGGTCGGCGATCCGGCGGCCGAGGGCGGCCCGCGCGTCGAGGAGCTGCCGGGAGACGGGGGTGGGGAAGCCGGACAGGTTCTGCAGCAGCCACCACGGCTGATGGGCCGGGCCCGGCACCCACGCCCGGAGCTCCTCCTGCGTGTACCCGAACTCCTGGAACACCCGGTGGTACAGCGCGTCCGCGCCGGCGTAGACGAGAACCTCGTTGTAGCCGTGCAGCGCCAGCACGTCCAGCTCGCGTTCCCAGTACGTCCAGTCGAGGTACGCGCCCGTGTAGCCGTCGTTGGTGTCGTTGAGCGCGAAGCGGTGGGTGACGTTGGCCCGGCGGTCGACGGTCCCGTCGAGACCGGGCAGCTCGCGCGGCAGGAGGTCCGTCTGCTCGCCCGCCCAGTTGATCTCGGCGTACGCGATGTGCCGCAAGTACCAGTTGAGGCCGGTGAGCTGGGTGGCCGGTGTGTCACCGGCGATCGTGATGCGCCCGGTGCTCCCCGACACGCGGAAGGTGTCGAACTCCCTCCCGTCCGTGAACGTGATCTGCCGCCAGTGGTCCGGCAGCAGCCGCCGGGCCGCCGCCGAGGCCGTGCGCAGCGCCCTGTCGGCACGGGGCGTGTCGTCCGAGGGGATCGCACGGGCCCGGGTGCAGGCCACGGCGGGACCGGCGGCGAGTGCGGCGAGCAGGGCACGACGGGCGAGCGGCATGGTGTCTCCGGGGTGCGGTGGGGGTACGCCGTGGCAGGAATACCCGCTGAAACCGTACTTGTGCGCAGACATGGGGCCACACGGGGGAGAACCCGGCATGAACGACTCCTTCCGTACCGGCGGGCAGCCTTCGCGCGGGCCGCGACGGGATCGCCGGTGGCGACCGGATGACCGGATGACCGGGTGGCCGCCGGGTGGCTGACGGGCCGTCCGACGCGTGCGGCCGTCCGTGGCGTGGCGCGGGGGAGGGGGTCCTGGCCGGAACCCGCGTACCCGCTCGGGGGCGGTGCTGCCGATGTCGCCGGGGGCGTGTCCCGGATGCCGGGCCGGGGCGCGCGGACCTGTCGGCAGGGGGCGTACGGTCACAGGCCGAACAGCGTGGGGTCCTTCGCCAGCGTCCGGAAGTACTCCCTGGGGTCGGCCACCAGCTTGCGGAGCTTGAGGTCCATCAGGCCGCCCACGCCGGTGATCTCGGCCGCGACGGTGCCGTCCGTCCGGCGGACGGTCTGCTCGATGCGGAACGCTCTGCCCGTACCCCATACGAAGGCGCACGTCACCTCGACCTCGTCGCCGGCCAGCAGTTCGCGCCGGTAGCTGATCGTCGTCTCCAGCGCCACCGGCCCGACCCCCTGCGCCATCAGGTCGGCCTGGCGGATCCCGGCGGCCTGCAGCAGCGACCAGCGCGCGTGCTCGCCGTACTGCAGGTACACGCTCTGGTTCAGGTGCCCCTGCACATCGGTCTCGTACCCCCGCACGGTCACCGGAACGGAAAACGGCTCGGCCATGACTTCCCCTACCTGACACTGAGGCGAACGGAACGCCCACCAGCTTACTGAGCGCTTGCTCAGCTAAGCGTGCCCGGTCCTCGGCTAGGCACGCCTCGGCGAGGCCAGCAGATACCGCTCCCGGGTACGCGGATCGGTGTGCTCGCTCACCTGCCAGCCCGCACCCTCCAGCGTCGCCGCGCAGGCCGCCAGCGCCGCCGTGTCGGGTTCCCGCACGGCGACGGCCTCCGGCTGCGGAGTGGCCCGCACGCGGTAACCCCCGTGCGTCGGCGCCGTGTCCGCGTCCGCCGGCCGGTGCCCCGCGGCCTCCAGGGCCAGCGCGGCCGCCCGCACCAGATGCGCGCGCTCCCAGCCGCAGGGGCGGTCCGCGGCGCCGCCCGGATTGGTCATCCGGCGCAGCTCCAGGAGTCCCTGCCAGGCGCTGTGCACCTCTCGGTCGCGGGCCGGACCGCGGGCGGCGGTCTCCTCGCCGCCGACCCGTGCGGCGAAGACACCGGTCTCGGCGGGCGCGGTGCCGGCGTCCTCGGGCGCCGCCTCCGGGACACCGTCCGGTGCCGTCTCCCGTACGCGGTGCCCGGCCGGTGTCAGGAAGTGGCCGTGCGGCGGACGAGGATGCCGGAAGGCCAGCCCCCGCTTCACCAGCGCGGCCAGCTGCGCCGCCGTGCCCGTCAGCCGTCCGGTCACCGGCTCGGCGGCGTCGATGATCCGCCGCTGGGCGGCGGTCGGCGGTCGTGTCACGGCACCCTCCCTCACCCGAGCCCGCTGAGCACTCCACTCGGAAGGCTACGAGGAGGGTCTGACATTCCACCCCGCGACGACCGGGCGCCCGTGCTCCGTGCCGAGGCGGCAGACCGTGCCCGTGGCCAGCTGGAACAGCGCGCCGCCGGAGGCGGGCAGGCCGAGATAGCGGGCCGTGAGGACGCGCAGGAAGTGCCCGTGCGCCACGAGTACCACGCTCCCCTCGTTGTTCCCCAGCGCCGCGTGGGCCTTCGCCAGCATCCGGTCCGCGCGCGCCCCGACCTCCTCCGGGCTCTCCCCGGGGTGCTCCGGCGGACCGGGCGCGACCCCGTCCGTGAACAGGAACCAGTCCGGCCGTGTGCGATGGATCTCGACGGTCGTGACGCCCTCGTACCCGCCGTAGTCCCACTCGACGAGATCCGCCTCGACGCGCGCCCCGGTGAGCCCGGCCAGTTCCGCGGTCTCCCGGGCCCGCTTCAGCGGGCTCACGAAGACGGCGCCGACGCGGTGCGAGCCGAGCAGGGGGGCGAGGCCGCTCGCCTGCTCGCGGCCGTGGTCCGTCAGTGAGATGTCGGTCCAGCTCGTGTGCTGCCCGGACGCCGACCACTCGGTCTCCCCGTGCCGCACCAGAAGAAGATCACCCATGTCCCCAGGCTACGATCCTGCCCCGCCGACGCCCTCCGGGCCGCCTCCCAGGGCGCGCGCCCACCGCTCCAGCTGCGTGAACTCCTCCTCCCCGAGACCCCGGCGCGGATCGATCCGCAGCAGCAGGGCCGGTGTGTCGTGGTGCTCGGCCACATGCCGGACGTCGAGGTCGGTGATCATGTCGTCGACCCAGACGAACGGCCGTCCCGCCGCCCACTCCAGGACCCGCCGGGTCTTCCAGTAGAGCCCGTCCGCGTCCGGCACGAAGAGGTTGCCGAACTCGATGACCGGCAGGTCGCGGGGCAGCCCGATCACCGGCCCGATCATCTCGTTGGCCTCGTGCATCCACGTCGTGGCCCACGCCAATTCGTAGGGCAGCGCGAGCAGTCGTTCCCCGTGCGCCGGGTTCAACCGGATCCGCAGGCCCCGGCGCAGCCGGCGGGACCCCGGTTTCTGGCGCGAGGACCAGTTCGAGGGATGCACCCGGCGGGTCACATAGCCGCGGGGACGCCACCGGGCGCCGAAGGGGTTGAGGGGACCGTCGACGTCGAGGAGGAGCAGGGGGCGGTCGGTCATGGGGGAGGTCTACCCATGCCGGGGTGGTCTGCGCGCGTACCGGCGCCGGCAACTACTGTCGCGGGCATGGTCTTACACGATCCCTTCGGTGCCACCCGCGAGGCCTACGACGCCGTCGCCTCCACCTATGCGCAGATGTTCGGCGACTCCCTGCGGGACAGCCCCCTGGACCGCGCGATCCTGGGCGCCTTCGCCGAGGTCGCGCGGGCGAGCGGGGACGGCCGGGTCGCGGACCTGGGGTGCGGGCCCGGCCATGTCACCGCTCATCTCGCCGGGTCGGGGCTGGACGCGTTCGGTGTCGACGCCTCGCCCGCGATGATCGAACTGGCCCGGCAGGCTCACCCCGGCCTGCGGTTCGACGTGGGCTCGATGGCCGCGCTGGACATCGCGGACGGTGTGCTCGGCGGCGTCCTGTCGCGGTGGTCCGTCATCCACACCCCGCCTCCCGAAGTCCCGCTCCTGCTCGCGGAGTTCCACCGTGTGCTGGCGCCCGGAGGGCACCTGCTCATCGGCTTCTCGGCGAGCGAGGGCCCGTCCCGTCCGACGCAGGTCTTCGACCACACGGTCGCGCCCGCCCATCGCTGGTGGCCCGATCACCTCGCCGCGCTGCTGCGCGAGTGCGGGCTGGCCGAGGTGGCCCGGATGGTGCGCGAGCCGCAGCCCACCGACCGCAGGCAGTTCAAGGAGATCCAGCTGCTGGCCCGCAAGGCCGAGGAGTGACGAGTGCGGCCGGGTCCGCTACTGCCGGTACCCGCTCAGGAACCGGCCGATCCGGCTGATCGCCGCGTCCAGGTCGTCCGCGTGGGGGAGGGTGAGGATGCGGAAGTGGTCGGGGGCGGGCCAGTTGAAGCCGGTGCCCTGGACGACCTGGATCTTCTCGCGCAGGAGCAGGTCCAGGACGAACCTCTCGTCGTCGTGGATCCTGTGGACCTTGGGGT
This sequence comes from Streptomyces sp. NPDC041108, assembly GCF_055592645.1. Classification (NCBI taxonomy): domain Bacteria; kingdom Bacillati; phylum Actinomycetota; class Actinomycetes; order Kitasatosporales; family Streptomycetaceae; genus Streptomyces; species Streptomyces sp. NPDC041108. The sequence continues at coordinate 543,976 of NZ_JBVIYK010000001.1, forward strand.
CGAGCCGGGGGAAGGCGTAGAGGGCCCCCTTGGGCTTGACGCAGGAGACGCCGGGGATCTCGTTGAGCTTCTCCCAGGCCACGTCGCGCTGTTCGTACAGGCGGCCGCCCGGCGTCGTCAGCTCGGTGATGGACTGGCGGCCGCCGAGAGCGGCCTGGATGGCGTACTGGGCGGGCGCGTTGGCGCACAGCCGCATGGAGGCCAGCATCGTCAGCCCCTCCAGGTAATCGCGGGCGTGCTGCCTGGGGCCGGAGACGACCAGCCAGCCGGAGCGGAAGCCCGCGACGCGGTACGTCTTCGACAGGCCGCAGAAGGTGAGGACGACCAGGTCGGGGGCGAGCGCGGCGGCCGAGTGGTGCACGGCGTCGTCGTACAGGATCTGGTCGTAGATCTCGTCGGCGAAGACCATCAGGCCGTGGCGGCGGGCGAGGTCGAGGATGCCCTCGATGATCTCCTTCGGGTAGACCGCGCCGGTGGGGTTGTTGGGGTTGATGATGACGACGGCCCTGGTGCGGTCGGTGATCTTCGACGCCATGTCGTCCAGGTCCGGGTACCAGTCGGCCTGCTCGTCGCAGAGATAGTGCACCGCCTTGCCGCCGGCGAGGGTGGTGACCGCCGTCCACAGGGGGAAGTCGGGGGCGGGGATCAGGATCTCGTCGCCGTCCTCGATCAGCGCCTGCACGGCCATGGAGACCAGCTCGGAGACGCCGTTGCCGAGGAAGACGTCGTCCACGTCGACGTCCAGGCCCCGGTCCTGGTAGCGCTGGGCGACCGCGCGGCGGGCCGAGAGGACGCCGCGCGAGTCCGTGTAGCCGTGGGCCCGCGGCAGCATCCGGATCATGTCCTGGAGGATCTCCTCCGGTGCCTCGAAGCCGAAGAGCGCGGGGTTGCCGGTGTTGAGGCGCAGGACGCTGTGGCCCGCCTCCTCCAGGGCGTTCGCCTGCTCGATCACGGGTCCGCGGATCTCGTAACAGACCTCGCTGAGCTTGCTCGACTGCCGGAACTCCATGCGCTCTCGCCCTCCGGTACGTTGTGTTGCTTGGTTTTACCAAGTAGGCGCTTGGAAAGTCCAACGACATGTCTAGACTGCGTCCCATGTCACCTCGCCGAAGCTACGACCAGTACTGTTCCGCCGCTCGGGCGCTCGACCTCGTCGGTGACCGCTGGACCCTGCTGATCGTGCGGGAGCTGCTGGCCGGGCCGCGTCGCTACACGGACCTGCACGCGGACCTGCCGGGCGTCAGCACGGACGTCCTCGCGTCGCGGCTGAAGGACATGGAGCGGGACGGGCTGGCCACGCGCCGCCGGCTGCCTCCGCCGGGGGCGGCCTACGTGTACGAACTCACCGCGCGGGGGCGTGAGTTGTTGCCGGTGCTGCAGGCGCTCGGGGCGTGGGGGGAAGGCGCGCTCGGGGAGCGGCGGCCCACCGACGCCGTGCGGGCCCACTGGTTCGCGCTGCCGCTGCTGCGTGCGCTGGAGGGGGCGACCGCCGGGATCGTCGAAGTCCGGCTGGAGGAGGGGGAGTTCCACCTGCGGGTGGGCGCCGGGGAGGGGCCGGTGTACGGGGAGGGGGCCGCGTCGGGGGAGGCGGACGCGCGGCTGTCCTTCGACGCGGAGACCTGCGGTGCGCTGGGCCGCGGGGAGTTGGGGTTGCGTGAGGCTGTGCGACGGGGGTCGGTCGAGGTGGTGGGGGAGGGGGCGTTGGCGAAGGAGCTGCGGGAGGCGTGAGGTTCGTCGTCGGCCGCGGCTCCGGTGGGGCCGCTCGCGCAGTTCCCCGCGCCCCTGAAAGCCCAGGCCCTGCGGGCCTGAAAGCGTTTCCGGGGCGGGGGGAACTGCGCGAAGGGCGACGGTCAGGCGCCCGGTGGCGGTACCCGGGCCGGGCGGCCCGAGCCCCGGGTCAGGGTGTAGCCGCCGATGCCCGCCAGCGCCGCCAGCGCGGCGCCCAGTGCCGTCCACACCCAGCGGTCGCTCCACCAGCCCGAGGACCAGCCGTCGTCGGGTTCGAGCGAGGAGAGGACGGCCTCGGCGGAGGAGTCGTCCTCGGCCTCCTCCTGGGCCGAGGTGACGGCGATGCCGGGCACCAGCGGCTGTGCCAGCGCGCCGTCGACGGCCGCGGCACCGCCCATGTCCTTCGACTCGACGCCGACCTCGGTGCCGACGGGCAGCCCCAGGTCGGCCGTGGCCAGCCGGATCGTGGTGAGGCGGAGGTAGTACGTGCCCGGCAGCGGATCGTCGGCCCACGGCTCCGACCAGGCGCGCACCGTGCGCAGGGTGCAGGACAGCTCGACGGAGGCCGCCCCCGCCCCGGCGGTCCGGGTCTGCGCCCCGTACTGGCAGGCCTGGCGGCGCCGCAGTCCGTCGTACACGTCGATCTGCCAGGTGGAGGAGGACCCGGCGCCCTCGGGCAGCTTCACGGTCGCCCGTACGGTGGGCCGTTGCCCCGCGTCGGCCGGGAACGACCAGTAGAGGTAGTCGCCGGTCGAGGCGTTCGCCGTCGCGGTCTCGCCCTGCTCGAACTCCGTGGCCGTACGGAAGGAGGTGCCCGCCTCGGTGGGCGCGTCACCGTCCTTCGCGGGGCTCGCGGAGGGAGTGGAGTCGGCGACCGCCGGGGACACGGCCAGGCCGAGCATCAGCAGGGCCGCGCCCAGCACACGTGTGATCCGCATCAGTTGGTCCTCCAGACCGCGACCCGCCAGCGTGACAGCCAGCCCCACAGCACACCCGCCAGGAACCCGACGAGCACCAGCACACCCAGCAGCCACCAGCCACGGCCCAGGCCGAAGGAGGCCACATCGCCGGCCCGGTCGGGCCCTTCCACGACGTCGACGGTGATCTCGAGCGGCAGACCGGGCGTGGTCTTCACCCCGCTCGCCGGTGAGTAGGAGTGGGTCACCTGGAGGCACACGGTCTCGGCACTGTCCGCGTCCGTGGAGTCGTCCTCGTCCTCGGCCTCCGCCTTCGGGTAGCGCAGACCGGTCGAGATGACGTCGGTACGGCCGTTGCCGGCCGCCTCGCCGCGGACGATCTCGCGGTTCTCGGCGGTCACCGCGCGCAGCAGCACCCCGTAGTCCGGGTTGACGTCACGGTCGGCCGCGACGCTCACCGAGGCGCGCAGCTCCTGACCGGGCTCCACGTCCACGCGGTACCAGCGCTGTCGACCGAACTCCTCACGGTCGGTGTACAGCCCCGACGTGAGCTTCGGCGCCTTCGCACATGCCTCGGCACCCTCGACGGCCTTCGGCACGACCACCGGGTCGGCGGCGCGGTCGACCAACTGGTTGACGCGGTCGGTGAGTTCGTCGCCGTGCTCGATCGAGGTGTACGTGCCACCGGTCGCCTCGGCGATACAGCTCAGCTGGAGCCGCATCTTGGCGTTCGGGACCAGGCCGAGCGTGTCGATCGTCAGGCCGATGCCCTTCGCCGCGATCTCGCGGGCCACCTCGCACGGGTCGAGCGGGGCGCAGGTGTCCTCGCCGTCGCTGATCAGCACGATGCGCTTGGTGCCCTCGCCGCCCTCCAGGTCGTCGGCCGCCTTCAGCAGCGCCGGGCCGATCGGGGTCCAGCCGGTCGGGGCGAGCGTCGCCACCGCCGTCTTCGCCTCGGTGCGGTCCAGGGGCCCCACCGGATAGAGCTGCGCGGTGTCCTTGCAGCCCGTCTTCCGGTCGTCGCCCGGGTAGTCGGCGCCCAGGGTGCGGATGCCGAGCTGGACCTCCTCGGGCGTGGCGTCCAGTACCTCGTTGAACGCCTGCTTCGCCGCGGACATGCGGGACTGGCCGTCGATGTCCTTGGCCCGCATCGAACCGCTGACGTCCAGCAGGAGGTTGACCTTGGGCGCGGTGGCCGAAATCTCGTCGGCGACAGCCGTGGACGGGACCGCGATCCCGGCCGTCAGGACGGCGAGCAGGACGAACGCCCCTGTCGCCAGCCTTTGTCTTGTGATCATCGGCGGATCCTATTGATCCGGAGGGTCACGCTTCAAAACGAGACCGCCTGTCGACGATCCGTTCACCGGACGGACGACGCGCGAGCACGGCCCCTTCGGACCCGGCCGCTCACCGCAGCGGACTCGGCACCTCCGCCCAGATGTCGCCGGGCCTCTCCGGCGAAAGGCGCATCAGCGTCAACGCCTTCGTCGGTACCGGCCCCTCCAGCAACGTGCCCAGATCGGGCGTGCGCGGCAGATCCCGCAGGGCGGTGGACAGCGCCTCGCGCAGCACAGGTGTCGAACCGGCCGTGGCGCCCAGCGTGCCCGTGATCAGGGCGCCGAACAGCTTGCGACGCAGGACGGTCTCGTCGTCCGTGACGATGCGGCCGGTCATCGCCGGGGCGGGGACGCCGTGCCGGGCGAGGCGCGCGGGGCTGACCCGGATGTCCGCGAGGTCCCGGTAGACGAGCCGGCGGGGGGCACCCGAGGGGGACAGGACCACCAGCAGGTTCTGGCCGTGCGCCTCCAGGGCCACGCCCAGGTCGAGCAGCCGGAGGGAGACCGTGAGTGCGAGCCGGGCGAAGTCCGCCAGCCAGGACGGCGAACGGGGCAGCTCGGTCGTCGCGAGCGCGGCCACCGGCAGGACCCGTTCGCCGGTCGCCGTGTCCGCGTACGTCTCCGGCGACTCGCGCAGCACCGCCGCGAGATCGGGCGAACCGGCGGTGACCGCGCCGAGGGTGCGCGTGACGTGCAGCAGTCCCCCGGTGCGGGCGGCGACCTCCGTCATGAAGTCGGACACGATCGCCGACGTCTCGATGGAGTAGACCGAGATGTCGCGGACGGACGAGGTCAGCCGGGCGCTCAGCGCGGTCTTGACGTGCGGGCCGCCGTCCGCGAGGGCGAGGGTGCGCAGGGACATCAGGGGGTGCGCCTCGATCACCTCCCCCAGCGGGCACTTGAGCACATGGGCCGCCTGCCACGGATGCACCGGCACCAGCACCCGGCCACCGTCCCGGAACTCGGCCGGCCACTCCCCGACGACCAGCGCTTCCTCCACCGGTGCCAGGCCCAGCCCTACGACCTGCCGGTGCTCCGGCCCGTAGGCGAGCTGGTCGACCGCCGAGAACCCCGGGCGGGAACGGCAGTTGGGGTGGAACGGATGGCCGTCGACGATCAGCTGCTCCCACTCCCAGCCGGTGACCGGGTCGGCGGCGGCCGCCGGCCGATCGGCCCGGGACAGCGCCAGCGAGGCCACACTGTGGTCGAGCTCGACGGCGAAGGCGGCGCTGTGCGGCACCGCGAGGGCGGCCATGAGCCGCGCCGGACGGTCGTGGGGCCGCTCGTCGCACCACACCTCGTCGGTGTGCGCGGAGGTGTCGTACGGGTCCACGGCCGGGCCGTGCAGCCGGCGGCCGTCGGCGAGGTGGAGCGTGACGCCGTCGGCCCCGGCAGTGTCCCGGCGCACCACCCACGGCAGTGGCTCATGGACGAGGCCGCGCCACAGCCGGGACAGCACGGCCGCTCGGGCGCCGGGCAGGGCGGCCGTGTACGGCAGCGCCAGATCGGGGCGCACGGCGCCCAGTTCGGCGCCCAGCGTCGCCTCGGCGTCGGACAACGGGTGACGGTCCACGGAACGGGCTCCTCGGGTGAGGGACGGGCACGGAACCCGCATCGGTATCGGCATCGGCGTACGACCACTGCCCGCCCGACTCCGCCGCGACGCCCGACGGCGGCGCGGCGGAACCCCACGTGGCCGCTTCGCGACGCCGACGCGCACGGGCCGCCCCCGGACGGGACGGCCCGCGGCCGTCTCCCGCCGGAACCGCACCCGGCAGCGTCGCGACGCTGCGCGACGGGCAGACATACTGATCACGAGTGCACCGTAAGGAACGAATGGACCCCGTGGACACCGACCCGCCTCGTGGCACCCCCGGCCCGCCCGACGTCGCCCCCGATCCGTCGGCCGCCGCCCCCGATCCGTCCGGCGGCGGTACATGGCCGGTTCGCGGAGGCGACGTCCCGCCCGGCGGCGGGAGCGGCCCGGCGGGACGCGACGCGGGTGTCCTGTCCGGTGACGGTGACGGCCGGGCCCACGGCGGCGGCGCCTCGTCCGGCGACGACCCCGATGACGCCCTCGGTCTCGCCGCCGACGCCCATGCCGCCGCTCCGCTGCTCAACTGTCTTCTGCGGGAAGCGGCGGAGCCCGTCGCGTCGTCGGGTGGGGGCATGGTGCATCGTCTCCGGGCCGGGGGGCGGCTTCTGCGGGTGCGCGGTACCCGGCGCCCCACGCACCCCGAGGTGCGCACGGCGGGTGCCTGGCAGGCGCTCGACCACACCGAACTCGTCGAACTCACCGCCGGGGAACTCCGCGCCCTCACCGGTCTGTCCAACCCCGAACTGCCCGCCGAGATGCTCGACAGCCGCGAGGCGGTGGCCGCTCTCCTCGCCGCGCGCGCCCGCACACCGGCGCCCGAGGACCCGTACCGGCGCTCCGAGCAGTCCCTGATCACCGGTCACCCGTTCCACCCCGCCCCCAAGGCCCGCGGCGGCGGCCCGGTCACCGGCTGGCTGCCCTACGCGCCCGAGGTGTACGCCGCGTTCCCGCTGGTCCTCCTCGGGGTCCGTGCGGACACGGTGGTCGAGGAGGGGGACACCAGCGCCCTCGACGCGCTGGGCGCGGCCCCGCCCGGCTACCGGCTCCTTCCCGCCCATCCCTGGCAACTCGATCTTGTGGGCGGTGAGCTGACCGACGCCTTCGCCGACGGCCGCCTCGTCCGACTGGGCCGGACGGACGCCGAGGCGTGGCCGACGGCGGCGATCCGCACGCTGTACGTGCCCGAGGCGCCGCCCGCATCCGGGCCGGTCGCCCCCGACCTCTTTCTCAAGTTCAGCCTGGACGTGCGGATCACCAACGACATCCGCCGCCTGTGGCGCCACGATCTGCTCAGGCTGCGCCGGACGGACCGGGCGGTCACCGAGGCCTTCGGCGGGGCGCCCGGCGCCTGGCTGAGCGACCGCGGCTACCGCACCGCCGACTTCGCCTTCGAGGAGCTGGCGGTCCTGGTCCGGGACGGCCTGCGCGGCCATGTGCCCCCCGGCACGACCCCTTTCCTCGCCGCCGCCCTCACCGAGGACACCGACGCCTTCCCGGACAACCCGCTGGCCCGTGCCGCCGACCCCGGCGCCTGGTGGGAGGCGTATCTGCGCGCGGTCGTCCCCCCGGCCCTCACCGCCTTCCACGACCACGGTGTCGTCCTGGAGGCCCACCTGCAGAACACCCTCATCGCCTGCGACCCCTCGGGAACGGCCGTGCGGGCCCTGTACCGGGACGCCGAGGGCGTGAAGCTCATCCCGGACGTGACACGCGAGGCGGGCTGGGAGCGGCTGGTCTACTGCCTCTTCGTCAACAACCTCCTGGAGATCGCCGCGGCCCTGGTCGAACACCACCCCGGGATCGACCCCTGGCCCGCCGTGCGGAGGCAGTTGGCGCGCCACGACGACGTGCCCGAGGCCGTCGGCCTCCTCGACGCGCCCACGCTGCCGGGCAAGACGAACCTGCTGCTGAGGTGGACCGGCGCGGACGGCGCGGACGCGCGCTACCTGCCGCTGCCCAACCCGGTCAGGCGGACGCCCGGCCGAGCCGGGCGACCGTCCGTCTGAACGGCGGCTCCGTGCGCGGGGTCGTCGAGTCCGACGGCCTGGGGACGTACGGCCGCGAGCCGTGCTGTGCGCGGGCTGCGGAGCGGCGCAGCCCTACGCCGTGCTGCCGGTCAACGCCCGGCGACGTCCCGTGTCGACGCGGGCTCGACGCGGACGAGTTCAGGGAGCCGGGCAGGGGCCCCCGGGGCGAGCGGAGCCTCCGTGGGGGCTTCGGCAGCCTCGACCGGTGGTGTCGGCAGGATGCGGTCCTCCCACCAGGACAGGGCCATCAGGGCGGCAAGCAGCACGAAGGGGGTCGAAGCGGGAAGGATCAGCGCGTACATGTGTACCGCCTGCGGGATATGTGCGACGCGGCGGGCAGCAGCTGGTGCCCGCTTGGAGCACATCGGGGGCGCGCCAGGGTCATGCGACGACGGACCCGTGCGGGAGCGACCTCGCTCGTGACGACGCGGGTTCCGGCACCGATGCGCGGAGTGCGCCCCCTCGGGGCGCCTGGGCGGTGCGACGCTGCCGGGGGCCGGGGCGGCAGTTGGCACGCTAGCCCTTGCGGCGGGTTTCCGACAGGTGCCGAGCGGCCATTCAAGGAAGACGGCACGCGTTGGCCTCGCACGGTATCCGTGACCCTTGCGCAGGGCTACGCTGTGGGGTGAGGCCCCAGTCCCCGGCGTCGACGCTGTGTTCCGTTCCTGGGGAGGCCCATCGTGTTCGTCGTGCTCCTCGTCCTCATCGCGGTCCTGTTCGGCCTCGGCTTCCTAGAGCCCCTCTGGTGGGTGGCCGCGGCGGTGATGCTGTTCGTCGCCACCCGCCACGGCCGCGATCGTGGGGGAGGCTGGATCCGTGGCGACGGGTCCGATCTCGGTGACTATCGGGACTACGAGAACCGCCGGGATCGTCAGGACCGCTGGGACCGCCGCTACAGCCGTCAGCACCGGGCGCGCCGGCGGCGCGAGGACCGTCAGGACCGCGAACGCCGTGGATGACCCGTCAAGTGGCCCGGTGAACGGCGGGATCCGCGGGCCGCGGCCCGGTGGAACGCGCCTGCGGCACGGAACGCGGGTGCGGACCGGGCGCGAGCCGCGTCGTGCGCCGCGGCGACGTCCGGTGCGGGACCGGGGGCGCGACTCACGTTCCTCGTCCCCACCACGAACGCGATCGTCGGGCCGGGCCATCTCAGGGTCGGCTACGTCAGAGCGCTCGTGAAGCAGGCCCCTTCGATCGGTACCGACGACGTGCTGCCCGCCGGGCAGGAGGAGGAGATCTTCCGCCACTACGGACCGGCCTGCAGGCCCGGCGCGGCCGGAGAACGGCAACTGGCACGTCGTCGACCACCTTTGGACGGGATGACTGCGCGATGAGATACGGACCATGCGCCAGGTGAACCCGCCCGGTGCGGAACAGCGGTTGCCGAGGACCCTGCCGTCGGTGGCGCACGCGGTCCTGCTGGCCGAGGTGGTCGAACTGCGCGCCGAGAACCAGCAGTTGGCGCGAGCGATGGAGAGCCGGGAGGTGATCGACCAGGCGCGCGGCATGCTCATGGCCTTGGCACCGTGTTCCCGTGACAGAGCCTGGGACCTGCTGGTGGACGTGTCGCAGCGCAGCAACACCAAGCTCCGGGACGTGGCCGAGGCTCTGGTCGCCACGACCGAGGACCGGAGCCTTCCGGAACCGGTACGGCGGGAGCTGCGCGGAGCACTGCGGCGCTTCCACGCGGCGGGAACGGCCCTTCCGTGACGAACTCCGGGTCGAGCATGTGTCGCGGCGCGTACGGGAACTGCGCCGCCGGGCACGCGACCGTGCGCGGCCGAGGGCAGGCCCGGCGGCCCATGGCTGAGTCACCGGCTTCCGCCGCGCACGCCTCGGAGGTCCGCCGGAGGGAAGTCTGGTCAGGAACCCGAGAGGGCCGTTCCCCGCCGCCGTTTTGCACCGCGGGACTTGGACGATTCCGCCAGCCCGTACCCACGCGATCACCTTCGCGCTGCGGATGCTCGTCCAGCGAGGCCCGCCCCCCGGCCCGCGGTGCCGCTCGGCGTACGACGGGAGGCGGCCTTCTGCGCGGAGCGGCAGCGGGTCTCCACAAGGGTGCGGGTCAGGACCCCAGGCCGATGAGTGGTTCGGAGTCGTCGATGAGGGCGCGGGCCACGTCGGCCAGGCGCCGGTTGTGGGCGCGGGCGTAGCCGCGCAGCGACCGGAACGACTGCTCCATGTCGATTCCCTGGCGTTCGGCGAGCTTTCCCTTGGCCTGTTCGATCAGCACCCGGCTGTTCAGCGCCGTCTGCAACTGCTCGTTGAGCATCGTGCTGCGCTGAGCGGTGCGTTGTTGCAGCAGGCTGATGGTGGCGACGTCCGCCAGCGCCTGGGCGATGAGGGTGGCGGCCGGGTCGAAGGGGCCGGGGGCGGCGCGGAAGAGGTTCAGGGCGCCCACGGTCTCCGCCCGCAGGCGCATGGGCAGGGCCTGCACCGCTCCGAAGCCGCTGCGGTGGGCCGCCGTGACGAAGCGCGGCCAGCGGTCGATCTCCCGGGTCAGGTCGTGGACGACCACCGGTGTGTTGGTGCGGAAGCACTCGAGGCAGGGGCCTTCGTCGTTCTGCAGCTGGAAAAGTTCCAGCAGGCGCACCTGTTCGTCCGAGGCGGCCATGAGCCGGAGTCTGCCGTCCTGGTCGGCGAGCAGCACCCCGGCGGCGCTCGCGTCGAGAATGCCGACGCAGCGGTCGGTCAGCAGGCACAGGAAATCGATGAGGTCGAAGTCGGCGACGAGGTTGTCGGCCAGCTCGACGAAGGTCTTGGCCAGAAGTTGTTGGTCCATGGTGGGCACCCTCGATTGAGACCGGTCCCGGCCCGAAGGGGCGGGAAGGACGGCCTGTTGCTCGGCCGGTAATGAGAGGTCAGGTTTCCTCATCGGACTGCTCCGGCTCCGACTCCGTGTCCGTGTCCGGTGAGAGACGAAGCCGACGGGCCACCACATCCGCGGCCACGTCGGCGAGCCGGCGTCCCCGCGCGTAGGCGTAGGCGCGGAGCCGGACGAAGGCTTCCTCGATGCCGACTCCGAGCTGGACCGTGATCATCCCGCTGGCCTGGTCGATCTCCGCCCGATACGCGCCCAGGTCCTCGAAGCCGCGGTCCGGCATCGGTCCGTCGGTGGGTGCGCCCGTCTCGTCGATCCCTGTATCGAGCAGGAGCAGTGTCGCGAGGTCGGCGAACGCCATGGCGTCGGCCAGCTCCTCCGCGGCCAGTGCGGTCGGAATGCCGGCGTACAGGTCCAGGACTCCCGGGCTGATCGCGCCCTTCCGCAAGGGGAGGGAGAACACCGCGCGGGCTCCTGTACTCAGGGCCGCATCGGTGAACACGGCCCAGCGTAAAGGAAGTTCAGCGGTGAGCAGATCGGGTGTCAGAACGGCCGAGCCGCTTGCGAAGGCGTCCACACAGGGCCCCTCGCCCAGCGTGAGCTGGAGCTCCTCCAACTGCTCGCTGATGTCGTCGGTGCTGCACAGAGGATGGCTCGCAGCGGTCCGTGACATCGCCGACAGCCCTGCACCGCCGACCGGCAGCGCGGCCACGGCCGCGGTGCACACATCCACGACACCGACGCGGGCGCCTCGTCGGACCGCCTGCTCGGCGACCAGCAGCCGTATGCGGTCCGATCGCCTGTCAGGTCCCATCCGGGTCACCGCCTCGGGGGATGGTGACGAGGCTCTCCAGCTTCGTCGTGAGGGTGCTCCCCGAGGGGGTACACCAGCGCGCGCAACGTGGTGGCGGCCAGCGGCCTGCGAAGCTCTCCGATGTCCAGCCACCCCCAGGAGCGAAGCGCGGAGAGAGTCGGGCGATCGGCATGGTCCACCAAGGTGGCGCCGAGCGATGCCTGGCGGTCGGTCAGCAGCCGCTCCTGCACACGACGGGCGATCACCCCGTCCTGCGGGTGGGGCCGGATCATGATGCCGGCGAAGGCGAAGACGCCGCCGCACACGGTGAGTTGCCCGACGCGACGCGGCAGCGTCCCCTCGAAGCCGAGCCACCAGGATCCGTCGCCGCACACCGGGAACCCGAAGGCGCATCCCGTCAGGCCGTCCGTCTCCGCGATCACCATGGTGAACCCCGGTCGGCGCATGTCCGTGGTGAGACGGTCCGAGAAATCCTGGCGGCCGGGACGGCGGTACGGATCACCCGGTGTCGTCGCGCGGGACGCCCCGTACAGATCCATCAGTTCCTCACGCAGGCTTTCCACCAGACACCGGTCGACTCGGCGCAACCGAGTCGGAGCCATGGCGGAGGTCTCGCCGTCCGTCTGCTTCCGTGACTGCCCCCGCCTGGGTGCGGCCGTCATCACGCATCGCCCGAGAGAACGGACGCGCGGTCGATCTCACCGGCCGGGGTGATCAGTGCCCGTGTCCTTCGGGCGTGGTGATGGACGGTGAGCTGTGGCAGGGGCATGACGCCTCGGTTCGGAAAGGCCGGCCGGCAACGGACGCGGGTGTCGGAGTCCCGACTCCCGGAGCGCGCTCCCGGCATGTGCGGTCTACGGCGAAGGCGGGAGCAGCGGCCGGCCCGGCAGCCTGCGCGGTGTGCCGGATACGCCCGGCTCCCTCCAGGGATGGGGCGGGTGACGGACGAAGTCCGCACCCCGCAGCCATCTGTGTTCAGCAACAGCGTGCCGCCGGGGTCTGGGGCGTCTCCGCACCATCCTAGTCCCAGCGCCGCGTGCCGGACGGGTCCGTATCAGCCCGATCCCAGGATGCCGATCTCACCGGCCGGGGTGATCAGTGCCCGCCGGTGCCGGTCGTGCCGGTAGATGTTCGGCCGCGGAGCGCAGTCCTGACGCCTCGGTTCATGGGTCCCGGCCGCTCCTCGCGCGGTCCATGGTCCCGACGGGTTCCCGGGCGTACCCGGTGGCAGGAGCCGGTTCGGCGACCCCTGTGCGGGGTGCATGGCGGAAAACCTGCTGGTCACCTGGGGCGAGCGGTGCGGTTGCGGCCTGGCGGGAGGCGGCCACGGCCCCCGTCGTGCCGGTCCGTCCGCTCGCCGCCGACCGACGACCCGGACCGGTCCGTTCCCACCGGCGGCTGCGGCCTGCCGCGACTGCCCCGGCCGGGCGGTGCGGCGCTGTACCGGCGGGCGGCGATTCTGTCGGCGTGCTGGATGTTGAGCCGATGGATCACGTAGGCCCCCGCTGCGATGAGAACCACGAAGGCGGCGGCCGTCAGGAGGACGTTCACAGCCGCCCCCTCACATACCGATGATCGGACGGCCGGCCCGACCGGGCGGCCCGGTCTGCTCCAAAACGGCCGCGGACACCGTGGAGGCACCGCCTTCGTACTCCCATGATTCGTCCGGGTCCAGTGGTTCGCCGGTCGCGCAGACGCCGTACCGCGCCTCGTCCGCGGCGATGAGCGCGCTCGCGGTCAGTGGCGGGCCGTCGTAGTCGGACGCGGCTGCCATGAGCCGGGCCGCCGACTCCGCCCCTGTCTCGGGCGGGATGACCAGCAGGTCCCAGCGACCGGCGCCGTGGGAGAGCAGCAGCAGCTTGTTCGGGTCTATTTCCGCGGTGAACCAACCGACCTTGACGACGTGGCCGTCCACGGGAACCTTGCGGGGGATGATCGGCCAGTGCGTCGGGTTGACGGCGATGCGGGTGATGCGGCCCCAGAAAGGGTCCAACACGTCGGTCAGTGCGGGCAGTTCCACCAACAGATCTCGGGAGCGGGGCCACCAGGCCCCGTCCAGGAGCCCGCGGGACGCGCCGTCGGTCTTCAATGCGAGACGCGCGGCCGGGGCAGCTGCGTGGTGCGGCGGAGTGGGGAGCAAGGTCGCCGTCATGATGCGAACCCGTCTCCGGACCGCCTCTGTGGCGGCCCGGGTTTCATCTCTCGCCGAGAACGACCCGGCGTGGAAGCCGGTGTGCGAAGTGCCCTCGGTAGTGACCACACTACTCCGCGCTCTGCCGCGATGCGCACCTACGGCCCTGGTGACGTGAGCCGGAGGCGTCCACGGGCCGGGGCCGTCCGAGATCCCCTGAGGCCGAAGTCCATGGGGGTACCCATCGCGATGCGTCCTCGACCGGGCGAGGGGTGGCCGTCGCCCGCGGTATCCGCGTCCACGGGTACGACCGAAGGCCAGTGGCAGGCTTCGGCGAGACAGCCGGTGCATCGTGGTGGGCTCAGTCGAGGGTGGTGAGGCGATCGGCGTCGCCGCCTCGCCACTCGACGAGGAAGATGGTCGCGTCGTCGGTCGTGGTGCCGCCGCGTTCGTGTTTCAGGGCGTGGGAGAGCGCTCGCACCACTGCCCGTACCTCTGTGCGGTCGCGGAGGATCCGGTTGGTCCATTCGATGAGCTGCTTCTCACCGAACTGATCCCCGCCGACCTGGTGCTCCTCGATCAAGCCGTCGGTGAAGCACAGCAACCGGTCACCGGGTCGCAGCATCCGCTCGCTGACCACCGGTTCCTCGCCGCCGAAGCCGACCGGCAGCGTGGTCGGACTCTCCAGCCGGTCCACCACGGCGCGGTCCCGGATCAGGAACGGGGCCGGATGACCGGCGTTGACCCACTGCAGCCGGCCGGTGGCGATGTTCAGAATCATCATCTGCGCGGTGACGAAGTGGTCGGGGCCGAACTGCTCGTCGATGGCCCGGTCCATGAACGCGTACACCTGGGACAGATCCGTATGGGCCCGCCGCGTGTGGCGGTAGGCGCCGACGGCCACCGTCGCCATGGTCGCCGCGTCGAGTCCGTGGCCCATCGCGTCGAGCATGGCCATGTGCAGGATGTCTCCGTTGAGGGCGTAGTCGAAGCTGTCGCCGGCCACGTCGTAGGCGGGCTCCAGGATCCCGGCCACCTCGACCTGCGGAACGGTCATCGACAGCGGGGGCAGCAACGACCACTGGATCTCCGCGGCCACGCTCATCGGGGCGCTGCGGCGGGCCTGGAAGAACAGGTCGGTGTAGGCGTCCTTGGTGACGATCATGTCCGCGACCAGACCGGCGAGTCTGCGGAGCAGTCGCCGGTCGTCGTCGTCGACGTGGTCCAGGGTGACGGCCATCACCCCGATCTGGTCGCTCCCGTCCAGCAGCGGCAGATACATCCGCACATTGCCGTTTCTCGGCACCTCCACCGTCGTGCGGCTCAGGAAGGCCTCGCCGGCGGGAGAGTCCTCGACCGGCTCGGGGCCGCCGACCTTCAGCCTCCGGCCCGGCAGCGGCACCAGCAGCACCTGTTCGTAGTCCTGCAGGAGGATGGAGACCTCCCGCCCCCCTACCCTGGCCACCTCTTCCGCGACGAGCGGGGCGATCAGATCCGGCGGCATCTCGTGGGCCCGGTCCAGCAGCACCCCGAGCAGCCGTTCGCCGAACCCCTCCGACCGGTCCACCCCGAGCCTGTCCGGCCTGAGCCCATCGTCCGTCATCGCTGTCCGGTTCCCTTCGTCCCCTGGCAGGCAGACCTCATCGGGGTGACTTCGTCCACGCGGTGTTCGCCTGGCGGCCCTGTGCCGGCCGGAACGGATTCGGCGCCTCCGGCACCTTGCCCGTGTATCCGGACGCCGTCCCCGGCACAACGCACACCCCGTCCCGCTCGGATCCACCAGCAGGCAACGGCGATCAGCGTGGGGCGAAGCCGTCGACCGGCACAGGCTCGCACCGCCGACCGCTCGACGAGCCGATTACGCCATGAGCAGCATGTCGCCCCCAAGTTGCCGTTCACCACAGAGGGCTTGGGGCGACGAGGACAGAGGCCCGCCCGTGAGCGGGCCGGGTGGGGGCAACCGGTTCCGACCGGAGGGGCCGACGGTGGCCATGGCCGACCGGTCGGTGGCGGTGTCCGGGTGGACCGCCACAAACGCCACCAGAGTGCCGGCCCTGTGCCCGGTCCACGACGTCGCGGACGCGCTTCGGACGCCGGCGGAACGGATCACGCCGTCCGCCAACGACCCCGGCGTATACACACCGGGGTCGCCCTTCCGGGCCGGTCGCACGTGAGAGTGTGCCGACCCGCTTTCATGCTATGCCTGGTTCACATTTCGGGCATCCGGCGTTTCGTGGTTCTCTTGCCCCAGCAGACACATCTCGGCCTGCGACCACAGCCGCTCCCGGACGATGGCGCGGGACCCACCCGGCTTTCTCCGCGGAGCATCGGACCGCGCACGACGTCCGGCCACGTCTTCGCGATCACCTGGACCGTTTTCAGACCACGCACGGACGAGCAGGGGCCCTCCCGCCGCCGATCGGTGGCGCCTGCTCGCCGATCGGCACGTCCGGCCGGTGCGAGGCTCGGGCACTCATCACCGGCGATCACCCTCGGTTACTATGCTCACTTCATGCCGGAGACCATGGGCAAGTCGCGGGCGGCCGTCGACGGGCTGCTGGTCAGGCACCGGGAACCGCTGATGGGCCGATGACGGGGATGTCCCGCTGTCGGAGGCCCCGTTGTTCGGACGCCTCCGAGATTGTTCATGGATTGCAAGGTCGATGAGGCAGGGTGGTCTGAGAAAGTGTTGAGGGAAGTCAAAGCGACCCGCTATGTCGAACCACTCCGGGCGGGCGGCTCCGTCCCAGGCATCGTCGAGGCCGACGACCTGGGCACGTACGTCGTGAAGTTCACCGGCTCCGCGCAAGGACGCAAGGCCCTGGTCGCCGAGGTGATCGTTGGTGAGCTGGCGCGGGCGCTCGGCCTGCGCTTCCCCGAGCTGGTCCTCGCGCATTTCGACCCGGCGATCGCCGAGAGCGAGCCCCACCAGGAGGTGCGGGAGCTGCACGGCGCGAGCGCCGGCCTCAATCTCGGCATGGACTACCTGCCGGGCGCGAAGGACTTCACCCCGGAGGTCGCGCAGGAGTTCCGGGTGGACCCCCTCGAAGCCGGCCGGATCATCTGGCTCGACGCCCTCACCGTCAACGTCGACCGCACCGTGCACAGTTCGAACCTCATGATCTGGCCCACGCTCGGTGTCGCCCCCGCGCGCCTGTGGCTGATCGACCACGGCGCGGCCCTCGTCTTCCACCACCGCTGGGACGCCTCCGACCCCGCGAAGGCGTACGACTTCCGCCACCACGCCCTCGGCCACTACGCCCCCGACGTGCGCGCGGCGGACGCCGGACTCGCGCCGAGGGTGACGGAGGAACTGCTGCGGCGGATCGTCGCCGAGGTCCCTGACGCCTGGCTGTCCACCGAGGACGGCTTCGCGTCGCCCGACGAGGTCCGCGACGCCTACGTCCGCTACCTCCACGCGCGCGTGCGGGCCTCCGCGGCCTGGCTCCCCACCGACTTCCCCACCCGGGAGGAACTCGCCGCCGAGCAGGCCCTGCGCGCGGCGAAGACCCGGCGAGACCGCCCGGACTGGCTCAAACAGGTCCCCGACCTGCACGGCGAACCGGCGGCTGAACAGGATTGGTCGGTGCACCTCGGATGAGTCCCGTCGTACAGATCGAGTACTGCACCCAGTGCCGCTGGCTGCCGCGCGCGGCCTGGCTCGCGCAGGAGCTGCTCACCACCTTCGAGACGGAACTGACCGAGCTGTCGCTCAGGCCCGGCACCGGCGGTGTCTTCGTCGTCCGGGTCGACGGCGAGGTGGTGTGGGACCGCCGCGAACAGGGTTTCCCGGAGCCGACGGCCGTCAAGCAGGCCGTACGCGACCGAGTGGCCCCGGGAAGGTCCCTGGGCCACTCGGACAGGTCCGCGGGCGAGTAGGGCAGTCGGGTCAGCCCTTGAGCTGCTCGTACGCCGGGAGGGTCAGGAAGTCGGCGTAGTCCTCGTCGAGGGCGACCTGGAGGAGCAGGTCGTGGGCCTGCTGCCAGTGGCCGGCCGCGAAGGCCGCCTCGCCGATCTCGGCCCGGACGGCGGCCAGTTCGTCGGCCGCGACCTTGCGGGCCAGCTCCGGCGTCGCCCGCACCGTGCTCCCGTCGTGCTCGAACTCGACGCCCGCGTTGATCCACTGCCAGATCTGGGAGCGGGAGATCTCGGCCGTGGCCGCGTCCTCCATGAGGTTGAAGATGGCGACGGCGCCGAGGCCGCGCAGCCACGCCTCGATGTACCGGATGCCGACCTGGACGGCGTTGACGAGACCGGCGTACGTCGGCCGGGCGTCGAGGGAGTCGACGGCGATCAGGTCGGCGGCCTTCACGTCGACGTCCTCGCGGAGGCGGTCCTTCTGGTTCGGCTTGTCGCCGAGGACGGCGTCGAAGGAGGCCATGGCGATCGGGACCAGGTCCGGGTGGGCCACCCAGGAGCCGTCGAAGCCGTCCTTGGCCTCGCGGTCCTTGTCGGCCTTGACCTTCTCGAACGCGACCTTGTTGACCTCCTCGTCGCGCCGCGACGGGATGAACGCGGCCATGCCGCCGATCGCGTGCGCGCCGCGCTTGTGGCAGGTGCGGACGAGGAGTTCGGTGTACGCCCGCATGAACGGGGCCGTCATCGTGACCGCGTTGCGGTCCGGGAGGACGAACCTGGCGCCGCCGTCGCGGAAGTTCTTCACGATGGAGAAGAGGTAGTCCCAGCGGCCGGCGTTCAACCCGGAGGCGTGGTCGCGGAGTTCGTAGAGGATCTCCTCCATCTCGTACGCGGCCGTGATCGTCTCGATCAGGACGGTCGCGCGGACCGTGCCCTGCGGGATGCCGCAGTACTCCTGCGCGAACACGAACACCTCGTTCCACAGGCGGGCTTCGAGGTGCGACTCGGTCTTCGGGAGGTAGAAGTACGGGCCCTTGCCGAGGTCCAGCAGCCGCTGGGCGTTGTGGAAGAAGTACAGGCCGAAGTCGACGAGCGCGCCGGGGACGGGGGTGCCGTCGGCGTCGACGAGGTGACGCTCGTCGAGGTGCCAGCCGCGCGGGCGCATGACGACCGTCGCCAGCTCCTCGTTCGGGCGCAGGCTGTACGACTTGCCGGTGCGCTCGTCGGTGAAGTCGATGTTCCGGGTGTAGGCGTCGGCCATGTTCACCTGGCCGAGGACCACGTTCTCCCAGGTCGGTGCGGAGGCGTCCTCGAAGTCCGCGAGCCAGACCCGTGCCCCGGAGTTGAGGGCGTTGATCGTCATCTTGCGGTCGGTGGGGCCGGTGATCTCGACGCGACGGTCGTCCAGCGCGGCGGGGGAGGGGGCCACCCGCCACGAGTCGTCGGCGCGGATCGCGGCGGTCTCCGGGAGGAAGTCGAGCGTGGAGGTGCGGGCGATCTCGGCGCGCCGCTCCGCACGGCGGGCCAGCAGTTCGTCACGCCGGGGCGTGAACCGGCGGTGCAGCTCGGCCACGAAGGCGAGGGCGGCCTCGGTGAGGACCTCGTCCTGGCGGGGCAGGGGCTCGGCGTCGACGATGGCCAGCGGGGACGGCGCTGGTGCGGACATGAGCGGTCACTTCCTTCAGCGGGCGTGGCACCGGGTGTCGGTCGACCCGGGTGGGACGGTGAACGCCCGTGGATGAGTCGGGCGCATCTAGAAAATGGATACTAGTTTCCTCATGGTGGAAGTTCAATGTTTTGTTGATGTCAAGATTCTTCGGGTCGAGGCGCGACGGCGCCGCGTGCCGTGACCCTCACTCCAGGTGGGCCAGGTCGGCCTCGGTGTCGATGTCGTACGGCCGCGCGACGTCCCCGCACTCGACGAGCGTGAGCGCGTCGTCATGGGCCCGCAGATAGGCGCGCGCCCCTTGATCGCCGGTGGCGGCCCCGGTGATGCCCGCCCAGTGCGCGGCGCCGAAGAGGACGGGATGGCCTCGCACCCCGTCGTACGCCGCGGCCGCGAGCGAGTCCTCCGACCCGTACGCGGCGAGGACGCGGGCCACCGCCTCCGCGCCGATCCCCGGCTGGTCGACGAGCGAGACCAGGGCGGCGCCGGCGCCCGTCCCGGCCAATGACGCCAGTCCTGCCCGCAGCGAGGAGCCCATGCCCTCGGCCCACTCCGGGTTGTCGACCAGGATGCAGCCGGACAGTTCGGCCCGCGCGCGTACGGTCGCCGCGTCGGCGCCCAGGACCACATGGATCCGGGTGCAGCCGCCCGCCCGCAGCACCCCGGCCGCGTGCTCGACCAGGGGACGGCCGCGATGCGTCAGCAGGGCCTTGGGGCGGCCGCCGAGGCGGCGCCCGCCGCCGGCGGCCAGCAGCAGCCCGACGACAGGGTCCCGGGGCCGGCTCTGGGTCTCATGGTGCGTCATGTCCCCTGCATACCCGACCGGGCGAGGGCGGCGCGTGAAGCCGGACGGACCGGCGGTGGGCCGGGTGAGGTCCCGGGACTGAATTTCGGTCCCCGTGGTGGCGCTCGCCGCACCGATTGGCGTTAACTGTCCCGCGCCACCTCCGGCGCCCGACCGACGCCACCGGTGGCGGGCCGTGCTCGGGTGCACGGCCGTGCCTCGCGCGCGAGGGAGCGGGCGGGGAGGGGGAGGGCTGTGTTGCGGAGCTTGGGGCAGAGGCCAGTGACCGGCAGTGACGAGGATCCGAAGGTGGCGGGGTTGCGGTCGGCCGTGTCCCGGCTGCGCCGTGAACTGGCCGCGCATCCGGCGGAGTTCCCCGACCGCGGGATCGCCGAGGAGGAACTGGCGGCGCTCGCGGCGATGGCGGTCACCGGCATGCCCGAGGTGCCGCGGTTGCGGCGGTCCCTTTTGCTGATCGCGGGGTCGATAGGGTCGGTGAGCGCGTTGGCCGGAGGGCTGGCGGACGTGCGGACGGCGGTCGAGCTCTTCGGGGAGCCGCCGCGACGGCGCTGACCTCGCCGACGACCCGGCGGGGCGGGGAAGGGCGGCGGTGCGGTCCCCTTTTCTCAGGGGCGCGGGGCACCGCGCGAGAAGCCCCGCCGGACCCGCACCCGACCGCGCACCCTCAGTTCCCCGCAGCCGTTCCCGCGCCCGAACTCGCCAGGGCCTGCGACAGTTCCACCGCCACCTGCCGCAGCACCGGCACGATTCGCTCCGTCGCCGCCTCGGTGACGCGCCCGGCGGGGCCGGAGATGGAGATGGCCGCGGCGGTGGGGGAGTCGGGGACGGAGACGGCGAGGCAACGGACGCCGATCTCCTGCTCGTTGTCGTCGACGGCGTACCCGACCCGGCGGACCTCCTCCAGGGCGCTCAGAAAGCCCTCGGGAGTGGTGATCGTCTTCTCGGTGGCGGCCGGCATGCCCGTACGGGACAGCAGCGCGCGGACCTCCTCGGCCGGGACATCGGCGAGGAGGGCCTTGCCGACGCCGGTGGAGTGGGGCAGCACCCGGCGGCCCACCTCGGTGAACATCCGCATGGAGTGCTTGGACGGCACCTGGGCCACGTACACGATCTCGTCGCCGTCCAGGAGAGCCATGTTCGCCGTCTCGCCGGTCTCCTCCACCAGGCGCGCGAGGTAGGGCCGCGCCCAGGTGCCGAGCAGCCGGGACGCGGACTCGCCGAGGCGGATCAGGCGCGGGCCGAGGGCGTAGCGCCGGTTGGACTGCTGGCGGACGTAGCCGCAGACCACCAGCGTCCGCATCAGCCGGTGGATGGTCGGCAGCGGCAGCCCGCTGCTCGCGGACAGCTCGCTGAGGCCCACCTCGCCGCCGGCGTCCGCCATCCGCTCCAGCAGATCGAAGGCGCGCTCCAGGGACTGGACACCACCGGAGGACGACTTGGTGGACTCGGTGGCGCTGGCGCTGGACGTCGGCACGGGCACGGTCCTTTCGGATGGCAGGGAGGTCGCAGCCTACCGGGCAGTTCGTTGACTGCTCGCTTGTGCGTCACTACGTTCTGCTCAGTGGAATTCTAATTCCGTCTTGTGAAAACATCCAGAGTGGATGTGGGCGAGGCAGAGTGGAAGGTGCGCCCTTGACGGGGTGCGGACGGGAGTGAAAACTCCTTCAACAGAACGTTGAATTCCGTTACGCGGAAGTAAATACCGTGACGCGGAAGTGAACAGCGGTGCGGCGAGAGGGGTCCCGGTGTCCGAGGCTGAACTGGTGGTGCGCTCGACGCGTGTCCTGACCCCCGAGGGATCGCGCCCCGCCGCGGTCGCCGTCGCGGACGGCAGGATCACGGCCGTCCTCCCGTACGACGCCGAGGTACCGTCCGGTGCCCGCCTGGAGGATCTCGGCGACCACGTCCTGCTGCCGGGCCTCGTCGACACCCACGTCCATGTGAACGACCCCGGCCGCACCCACTGGGAGGGCTTCTGGACGGCCACCCGCGCCGCGGCGGCCGGCGGCATCACCACCCTCGTCGACATGCCGCTCAACTCCCTCCCGCCGACCACCACACCCGACCATCTCCGCGTCAAGCGCGAGGTGGCCGCCGACAAGGCGCACATCGACGTCGGCTTCTGGGGCGGCGCCCTGCCCGACAACGTCAAGGAGCTGCGGCCGCTGCACGACGCCGGGGTCTTCGGCTTCAAGGCGTTCCTGTCGCCGTCGGGCGTGGACGAGTTCCCGCACCTGGACCGGGACCGCCTCGCCCGCTCCCTGGCCGAGATCGCCGGCTTCGGGGGCCTGCTCATCGTCCACGCCGAGGACCCGCACCACCTCGACGCCGCACCCCAGCGGGGCGGCCCGCGGTACGCGGACTTCCTCGCCTCCCGCCCGCGCGACGCCGAGGACAGCGCCATCGCGACCCTCGTCGCCGAGGCCCGCCGCCTCGACGCGCGCGTCCACGTCCTCCACCTCTCCTCCGGCGACGCGCTCCCGCTGATCGCCGAGGCCAAACGGGACGGCGTACGCATCACCGTCGAGACCTGCCCCCACTACCTCACCCTCACCGCCGAGGAAGTCCCGGACGGGGCCAGCGAGTTCAAGTGCTGCCCGCCCATCCGGGAGTCCGCCAACCAGGACCTGCTGTGGCAGGCCCTCGCGGACGGCACGATCGACTGCGTCGTCACCGACCACTCCCCGTCCACGGCCGACCTGAAGACCGACGACTTCGCCACCGCCTGGGGCGGCATCTCCGGCCTGCAACTGAGCCTCGCGGCGGTCTGGACGGAGGCCCGAAGGCGCGGCCACGGCCTGGAGGACGTCGTCCGCTGGATGTCGTCGCGCACGGCCGAACTGGTGGGCCTCGACGACCGCAAGGGTGCCATCGAGGCGGGCCGCGACGCCGACTTCGCCGTCCTCGCCCCGGACGAGACCTTCACCGTCGACCCGGCCGCGCTCCACCACCGCAACCGCGTCACCGCGTACGCCGGCAAGACCCTGTACGGCGTGGTCAAGTCCACCTGGCTGCGCGGCGAACGCATCGTCGCGGACGGCCGGTTCACCGCCCCGAAGGGACAACTCCTCACCCGCACCCCCTGATCCACCCACCGCACCCGCGGCGGACGACCACCGAAAGGCAGACCTGATCATCGTGACGGCGCAGCAGCACTCCCCGTCGGCGGGCTTCACCGGCGACGCGAGCCCGTACGGCGGCGGTGACCCGTACGCGGACTACCGCACCGCCGACTTCCCCTTCACCCGGTACGCCGACCTCGCCGACCGCAGGCTCGGCGCCGGTGTGGTCGCCGCCAACGACGAGTTCTTCGCCCAGCGCGAGAACCTGCTGGTGCCCGAGCGCGCCGAGTTCGACCCCGAGCACTTCGGGCACAAGGGCAAGATCATGGACGGCTGGGAGACGCGCCGCCGCCGGGGTGCCTCGGCCGACCATCCCTGGCCGACGGCCGACGACCACGACTGGGCCCTGATCCGCCTGGGCGCGCCCGGTGTGATCCGCGGGATCGTCGTCGACACGGCCCACTTCCGGGGCAACTACCCGCAGGCCGTCTCCGTCGAGGCCGCATGTGTGGCCGGCTCCCCGTCGCCGGAGGACCTGCTCGCCGACGACGTGAAGTGGACGACGCTCGTCCCGCGCACCCCGGTCGGCGGCCACGCGGCCAACGGCTTCCAGGTCTCCGTCGAGCAGCGCTTCACCCACCTCCGCCTCAACCAGCACCCCGACGGCGGCGTCGCCCGCCTGCGGGTGTACGGCGAGGTCGTGCCGGACCCGGCCTGGCTGGCCGCCCTCGGCACCTTCGACGTGGTCGCCCTGGAGAACGGCGGCCGGGCCGAGGACGCCTCCAACCTCTTCTACTCACCCGCCACCAACACCATCCAGCCCGGCCGCGCCCGGGTGATGCACGAGTGCTGGGAGACCCGCCGCCGCCGCGACCAGGGCAACGACTGGATCCGCTACCGCCTCGCCGCCCAGGCCGAGATCCGCGCGCTGGAGATCGACACGGCGTACCTCAAGGGCAACGCGGCCGGCTGGGCCACGGTCTCGGTGCGCGACGGCGAGGACGGCGTCGACGGCGACTGGACCGAGATCCTCCCGCGTACCCGCCTCCAGCCCGACACCCTGCACCGCTTCGTCCTCGACGCCCCGGTCGTGGCCACCCACGCCCGCGTCGACATCTACCCCGACGGCGGCATCTCGCGGCTGCGCCTCTTCGGCTCCCTGACGAAGGAGGGCGAAACCCGCCTGTCGGCCCGCCACCAGGAACTGGGCGGCTGAGCAGCGCCCCGCCAGGTGCGCGGGGAACGGCGCGACGCGACCCGTCACGGCCGGCGGGTCACCCGGACCTCCGGCTCTCCGCCGCCGCGAACAGGGCGAGCGCCAGGACGATCAGCGCGATGCTCACGTACAGCTCGTAGCCGTCCAGGGCGCTCCACCGCTGGGTCACCCCCCAGCGCAGCTTGCCGGTGAGTTCGTACACGAGACCGCCCGTGCCCTGCAGCAGGGCGAGGAACCCGAAAAACTCCAACGACTGCTTCATGTCAGGGATCCTCGCCCCGCGGTGCCCGCCCGTTCATCGGCCGCGGGGCGGGAACCGTCCGACCGGAGTACCCGTCCACGGGGCCGCGGGCCGACGAAAGTCGACCGGGCCGCGACTTTCGTCGCGATCACCGGCGCGGGGGAGGTGGCGGGGTCCGTCCCTGCGTAGATTTGTCGACCGTGAATGGTGACAAGCCGGTGGCGGAGCCGCCGGCCTTCCGCGGGCGGAGCTGGCTGTTGCCGTCGGCCTTGCTCGACGACGACCTCGTGCCCGGGCCCGGGCCCGGGCCCGGGCATGGGCCCGGTCGCGGCTCCGGCCCCGGGCACGGCCGCCCCGGACGGCGGCCCGGACGGACCGCGCGCGACTGGGTCGTCGACTTCACCTGCTTCCTGCTGGCCGTGTTCATCGGGCTGCTGGGCGTGGAGACGGTCAGGAACGAGCCCGACCTGCCGCAGGCCTTCGCCGTCCTCGACCAGGTACTGGGCGCGCTCGCCTGCGCCGCCGTCTGGCTCCGGCGCCGCTGGCCCGTCGGTCTCGCCGTGGCGATGGTCCCCGTCTGCTTCGTGTCCAACACCGCGGGCGGCGCGGGCATCGTCGCCCTCTTCACGCTCACCGTGCACCGGCCCTTCCGCTACGTGGCCTGGATCGGCGGCGCGAGCCTCGTACTGAACCCGCTGTTCTTCTGGCTGCGCCCCGACCCGGACATCGCCTACTCGTGGTCGGTGGTCCTCACCCTGCTCCTGACCGCCGCGATCGTCGGCTGGGGCATGTTCGTACGCTCCAAGCGGCAGCTCATGCTCAGCTTCCGGGACCGCGCCCGGCGCGCCGAGACGGAGGCGGCGCTGCGGGCCGAGCAGGCGCAACGGCTCGCCCGCGAGTCCATCGCGCGGGAGATGCACGACGTCCTGGCGCACCGCCTGACCCTGCTGAGCGTGCACGCGGGCGCGCTGGAGTTCCGGCCCGACGCGCCCCGCGCCGAGATCGTCCGCGCGGCGGGTGTCGTCCGGGAGAGCGCCCACGAGGCCCTCCAGGATCTCCGGGAGATCATCGGCGTGCTGCGCGCGGGCGAACCCGACGAGGCGGGCCGCCCCCAGCCCACCCTCACCGCGCTCGACACACTCGTCGCCGAGTGCCGCGAGGCCGGCATGAAGGTCACCCTCGACCAGCACGTCACCGACCGCGCCGCCGTCCCCGCCTCCGTCGGCCGCACCGCGTACCGCATCGCGCAGGAGTGCCTGACCAACGCCCGCAAGCACGCCCCCGGCGCCGAGGTCACCGTCACCGTCAACGGCGCCCCGGGCGAGGGACTCACCGTCCGCGTACGCAACTCCGCGCCCCCGGGGGAGGTCCCGCACGTTCCCGGCTCCGGCCAGGGCCTCATCGGCCTCACCGAACGCGCCACCCTGGCCGGGGGCCGCCTGGAGCACGGCCCCGAGGCCGACGGCGGTTTCGCGGTGCGGGCGGCACTGCCCTGGGACTGACTCCGGGCCCCACCTTCGAGCGGACCGTCCATATCGGGGTGCGCCACGCCATCTCGTCCCCCATGATGGCGAGTTGACCCGTACGAGCGTTCCGGCTCGTACGACCGCCACGGCCCCGGTGTCGCGCGCGTGCCGTACGGCACGGAGCACCGGGTGCGTCTCGGGAGGGGACAGCGGAGTGAGTTTCGGGGGACGCCATCCGTACCAGCCGCCCTGGCCGCCACCCGACGGAGGACCGTACCCACCGCATCCTCCGTACGTGCCGCCCCAGCCCCCGTACGGTCCGCCGTTGCCCCCGTACGGCCCGCCCCAGCCCCCGTACGGCCCGCCGCCCACGCTCGTGCGGCGGCTGCGGGAGGACGAATGGCCGCCGCTCAGGGAGTTCCTGAGCGGGCTCCGGCTGCACGGCTGCCTCTGGGCGATGGCCGCGATGTGCGCGTGGCCGATGGTGGTCGGTCTGCTGGTGGGCTACCCGCTGGCGCGCTCGGCCCGCCGTCCCGCCCGCCGGATCTTCCCCTCCCGCTCCCGTCACCGCGCCCTGGACGACGACGTGACACGGGTGCAGCGCAGACGCGCCTGGACGGCCACCCTCATGTCACTGCTGATCCTGGCGGTGTACGGCAGGCCGGAGGACGTCGACCAGGCGCAGCAGCAGTTCATGATGAGGCTGACGGTCACCCCCTGGCTGCTGCTCCTGAGCGCGCCCGTGGTCGTCGCCGCCCTGTTCCGCTGGTCGTCGCCGGACGCGCGCCGGGCCATGCGCGCCCCGCTGCGCACCGCCGGCAGGTCCGCCCTGTGGTACGTCGGCGCCTTCACCGCGATCCCGCTCCTCGCCGGAGCGATCTACTACACCCGCACCCGCCTCGACCAGGACCTGAGCCTGTGGGCGCCCCTCGCCCTCCTCGTCCCGCTGCTCTGGGTGCTGCTGTTCATCGTCTTCGCCACCGGGCCCGCCGTGCGCAGCGCCTTCAACACCGTCGATGTGCACCCCGCGCTCCCCGCGCTGCTCACCGGCGCCCTGGTCTGGGAGTTCTCCGCCATCAACCTCGCCGTCGGCGGCCTGCCGCCGGGACCGCCCCTGGTCCAGCTCGCCGCCCTCATCGGCGGCCCGGCCTCGGTGACGGCCGTCGCGTGGTGGGAGATCCGCCGGCTGCGCACCCGGTACGGGGTACGCCTGCGTGCGTGAGGAGCGCCCCCGCCGGAATCACGCCCGGCGGGGCACCACCCGCTGCCCCGCCGTCCCGTACACCCAGCCGGACGCCTCGTCGATGAAGTCACCGGGGAAGCCGACACGGAAGGCGGTGGTCTCCTCCAGCCCGGCCAGCACCTCCTCGGGGAGGACGAGGCGGGCGGCGCCCAGGTTGTCCATGAGCTGCTCGACGCGGCGGGCGCCGATGATGGGGTGGACGGCGGGGGAGTGGGCCATGGTCCAGGCGATGGCGATCTGCGCCGGGGTGGCGCCGAGTTCGTCCGCGGCGTTCTGCACGGCCTCCGCGACCGCGCGCTCGCGCGCCCCGATCGCCTCGGCGGACAGCCGGGTCGCGGTGCCCGGTGTCACCCCGCCCGGGCGGGTGTACTTGCCGGACAGGACGCCGTTCTGCAGGGGACTCCAGGCCGCCACCGACATGCCGAACGCCTCCGCCATCGGCAGCAGTTCGCGCTCGATGTCCCTCTCCAGCAGGCTGTAGGGCACCTGCAGCGCCGACAGCGCCGACCAACCCCGCCATTCCGCCAGAGTGTTGGCGCGCGCGACCACCCAGGCCGGGGCGTCCGAGATACCGACGTAGAGCACCTTCCCGGACCGTACGGCGTCGTCGAGGGCGCGCATCGTCTCCTCGACGGGGGTGTTCCGGTCCCAGATGTGCACCCAGTAGAGGTCGACGTAGTCGGTGCCCAGCCGCCGCAGGCTCGTCTCCAGGGACAGCGCGAGGTTCTTGCGGTGGTTGCCGGCCGCGTTGGGGTCGGTGCCGTCGCGGGAGACGGTGTACTTGGTGGACAGCACGAACCGGTCGCGCCGGCCCTTGAGCAGCTCGCCGACGATCCGCTCGCTCTCTCCGCCCCGGTAGTTGACGGCCGTGTCGATCACGTTGCCGCCGGCCTCCGCGTACACGTCGAGGATCCGCGCGCACTCCTCCCGGGGCGCCCCCACCCCGCCCTGCTCCCCGAACGTCATGGCGCCCAGGAACAGCTCGGAGACGCGGAGCCCGGTCCGGCCCAGGAGTCGGTAACGCACCCAAAACCTCCGTCAGTTGAATGCCGTACCGGCCGACACTAACGGGTCGGCCGGTACGGTGCGGCGGCCCGGGCACGGAGCGTCATTACGGTAGGACCCCGTGACCGGCACCAGAGGTGCTTCATGACCGACTTCCGAACGGTGGGACGATGACCGCGATCCGACTCCTCCTCGTCGACGACGACCCCCTCGTGCGCGCCGGGCTCACGTTCATGCTGGGCGGCGCCGACGACATCGAGATCGTGGGCGAGGGCGCCGACGGCGACGAGGTGGACGCCCTCGTCGACCGCACACGCCCGGACGTCGTCCTCATGGACATCCGGATGCCGACCGTCGACGGCCTCACCGCCACCGAGCGGCTCCGCACCCGCGCGGACGGGCCCCAGGTCGTCGTCCTCACCACCTTCCACGCCGACGACCAGGTCCTGCGCGCCCTGCGCGCGGGCGCCGCCGGCTTCGTCCTCAAGGACACCCCGCCCGCCGACATCGTCGAGGCGGTGCGCCGGGTCGCGGCCGGTGACCCCGTCCTCTCGCCCGCCGTCACCCGCCGGCTGATGGCCCACGCCGCCGGCGGCGCCCCCGACACCCGCCGCGAAACCGCCCGTTCGCGCCTCGCCGTCCTCAACGACCGCGAACGCGAGGTCGCCGTCGCCGTCGGCCGCGGTGCCTCCAACGCCGGGATCGCCGCGGAGCTCTTCCTCAGCGTCGCCACCGTCAAGACCCACGTCTCCCGCATCCTCGCCAAACTCGACCTCAACAACCGTGTGCAGATCGCCCTGTTGACCTATGACGCGGGACTGCTGGAGGACGACGGGCACTTCTGACCCGCGCCGGGAGTTGGACGGGTGAGGGGGGAGACCATGGGACAGGAGCATGTGATCGATCTGGGGGAGTACGGGCCGGGTTTCACCGAGAACCCGTACCCCGTCTACGCCGAGCTGCGCGAACGCGGCCCCGTGCACCGGGTCCGGCTGCCGAAGCCCGACGCGCACCACGAGGTCTGGCTCGTCGTCGGGTACGAGGAGGCGCGGGCGGCGCTCGCCGATCCCCGGCTGTCCAAGGACGGCTCGAAGATCGGGATGACGTTCCTCGACGAGGAGCTGATCGGCAAGTACCTGCTGGTCGCCGACCCGCCCCAGCACACCCGGCTGCGCGGGCTGATATCCAGGGAGTTCACCGGACGCCGGGTCGAGCGGCTGCGGCCGAGGATCCAGGAGATCACCGACTCGCTGCTGGACGCGATGGTGCCGCGGGGCCGCGCCGACCTCGTGGAGTCGTTCGCGTACCCCCTGCCGCTGACCGTCATCTGCGAACTGCTCGGCGTGCCCGAGATCGACCGGGCGGCCTTCCGGAAGCTGTCCACGGAGGCGGTCGCGCCGACCAGCGGCGAGAGCGAGTACGAGGCGTTCGTCCAACTCGCCTCCTACCTGGGCGAGCTGATCGAGGACAAGCGCCGCTCGCCGCCCGCCGACGACCTGCTGAGCGCCCTGATCCGGACGACCGACGAGGACGGCGACCGCCTGTCACCGGCCGAACTGCGCGGCATGGCCTTCATCCTCCTCGTCGCCGGCCACGAGACCACGGTCAACCTCGTCACCGGAGCCGTCCACGCGCTGCTCACCCGTCCCGGACAACTCGCCGAGGTCCGCGCCGACCCGCGTCTCGTCGACGCGGTCGTGGAGGAGACCCTGCGCCACGAGGGCCCGGTGGAGAACGCGACGTTCCGTTACGCCGCCGAGCCGCTGGACATCGGCGGCACCACCGTCCCCGCGGGTGACGCGGTACTGATCGGTCTGGCCGCCGCCGACCGCGACGGCGCCCGCTATCCAGGCCCCGACCGCTTCGACATCCACCGCGACACACGCGGCCACCTCGCCTTCGGCCATGGCATCCACTACTGCCTCGGCGCACCCCTGGCCCGGCTGGAGGCCCGCGTGGCGCTCCGCGCCCTGCTGGAGCGCTGCCCCGGCCTGGCCCTGGACGGCCCCCCGGGCGAATGGCTCCCGGGCATGCTGATGCGGGGCGTGCGGAGCCTGCCGCTGCGCTGGTGAGAACGGCGCGTTCGTGGAGGCGGGGCGCGGGGAACTGCGCGGGAAGCCCCACCGCACCCGCGGCCGCGACAGCCCGCGGCGAGCCCCCGGGACGGAGCGGACCGCGCACGCCGGAGGCCGAAGGCTACTCCCGGCCGCCCGCGATCTCCCCGAGGTTCACGGGCCGGTTCTCCAGCCGGGACAGTTCGCACGCCTCGGCGACCCGGAGCGCCTGGAGCGCCTCGCGCCCGTCGCAGGGGTTGGCCCGCTCCCCGCGCACCACCTCCACGAACGCGCCGATCTCGGCCTCGTAGGCGGCGGCGAAGCGCTCCAGGAACCCGGTCCACGGCTTGTCCGCGGGCGGCGGCCCCTTCGGCTCCGTCGACGCGACCGGCGTACGGTCGTCCAGCCCGACCACCACGGTGTCCAGTTCCCCGGCCAGCTCCAGCCGCACGTCGTACCCGGCCCCGTTCACCCGCGCCGCCGTGGCCGTCACCAGCGTGCCGTCCTCCAGCGTGAGCACGGCGGCCGCGGTGTCCAGGTCGTGCGCCTCCCGGAACATCGGATGCCCGGCGTCCGACCCGGTGGCGTACACCGTGGTGACCTCGCGGCCCGTCACCCACCGCACGATGTCGAAGTCGTGGATCAGGGTGTCCCGGTAGATCCCGCCGGAGACCGGCAGGTACGCCGCGGGCGGCGGCGTCCGGTCGGCCGTGACCGCCCGTACGGTGTGCAGCCGCCCGAGCCGGCCCGCGCGCACCGCCTCCCGCGCGGTGACATAGCCGGAGTCGAAGCGCCGCTGGAAGCCCATCTGCAGCACCGTCCCGGCCGCGTCGACCTCGGTCAGCGCGTTTAACGTGTTCGGCAGGTCCACGGCGATGGGTTTCTCGCAGAACACCGGGAGACCCGAGCGTGCTGCCCGACCGATCAGTTCGCCGTGGGCCGAGGTGGCGGCCGTTATGACCACGGCGTCCACACCCCAGGTGAAGATCTCGTCCACCCCCGGCGCCACCGTCTCGCCGAGGCGTTCCGCGAGGTCGTGGGCCCGGGCCCGATCGACGTCCGTGATGATCAGAGAGCCGACGTCGCGGTGGCGGCTGAGCGTGGTCGCGTGAAACGTCCCGATGCGACCCGCGCCGATGAGTCCGATGCGCATGGGAAACAAAGTGGGGTCGCACCCGCCGCCGTGTCAATGCTTTGTCCGGACAACCGAACTACGCAACTTCCCGTCATCCGGCACCGGGGCTACGCTCGGCCCGTGCCGAAACCAGAAGAGGCTCCGACCGTGTCGCTCCAGCTCAGCGTCGACCGCAGCAGTCCGGTCCCGCTCTACTTCCAGCTGTCCCAGCAGCTGGAGGCCGCGATCGAGCACGGCGAACTGACCCCGGGCAGTCTGCTGGGCAACGAGATCGAGCTGGCGGCCCGCCTCGGCCTGTCCCGGCCGACCGTCCGCCAGGCCATCCAGTCCCTGGTCGACAAGGGCCTGCTCGTACGCCGCCGCGGCGTGGGCACCCAGGTCGTGCACAGCCAGGTCAAACGGCCCCTGGAACTGAGCAGCCTCTACGACGACCTGGAGGCCGCCGGCCAGCGCCCGGCCACCCGCGTCCTGCTGAACACCACCGTCGCCGCGTCCGCCGAGGTCGCCGCCGCCCTGGCCGTCGCGGAGGGCGGCGAAGTCCACCGTATCGAGCGACTCCGTCTGGCCCACGGCGAGCCCATGGCCTACCTCTGCAACTACCTCCCCGCCGACCTCGTCGACCTCGACTCCCCCCAGCTCGAAGCCACCGGCCTCTACCGCCTCATGCGCGCCGCCGGCATCACCCTGCACAGCGCCCGCCAGACCATCGGCGCGAAGGCGGCCACCGCGGACGAGGCCGACCGCCTGGGCGAGCCGGAACACGCCCCGCTCCTCACCATGCAGCGCACCACCTTCGACGACACGGGCCGAGCGGTCGAGTACGGCACCCACATCTACCGGGCCTCGCGCTACTCCTTCGACTTCCAGCTCCTGGTGCGCTCCTAGCAGGAAGGGCACCCTGAAAAGGCAGGGGCGCGGCCCCGCTTTTTCAGGGGCGCGGGGAACCGCGCGACCCGCCCCCACTCACCCGCACCCGAAAAAACAAAGCGGCGGCACCCCCCGCCCCCACGGCACACCAAGCGGAGCGCTAAGGCAGAATCGGCCCGATGAGCACTTACCGCGACTTCACCCACCGCGGCTCCGCGCGGGCCACCGTCCTGCGGACCGTGGGAACGCGCGAGCGCCGCTCCCACCTGACGGCCCCCCGCGTCCCCACCGTCGGCATCGACATCGGCGGCACGAAGGTGATGGCGGGCGTCGTGGACGCCGACGGCAACATCCTGGAGAAGCTGCGCACGGAGACCCCGGACAAGTCGAAGAGCCCCCAGGTCGTCGAGGACACCATCACGGAACTGGTCCTGGACCTCTCCGACCGGCACGACGTGCACGCCGTCGGCATCGGTGCCGCCGGCTGGGTGGACGCGGACCGCAACCGCGTCCTGTTCGCCCCCCACCTGTCCTGGCGCAACGAGCCCCTGCGCGACCGCCTCGCCGGCCGGCTCGCGGTGCCCGTCCTCGTCGACAACGACGCCAACGCCGCCGCCTGGGCGGAGTGGCGGTTCGGCGCCGGCCGCGACGAGGACCACCTGGTCATGATCACCCTCGGCACCGGCATCGGCGGCGCGATCCTGGAGGACGGCCAGGTCAAGCGCGGCAAGTTCGGGGTCGCGGGCGAGTTCGGCCATATGCAGGTCGTGCCCGGCGGCCACCGCTGCCCGTGCGGCAACCGCGGCTGCTGGGAGCAGTACAGCTCGGGGAACGCCCTGGTCAGGGAGGCCCGCGAACTCGCGGCGGCCGACTCCCCGGTGGCGTACGGGATCATCGAGCACGTCAAGGGGAACATCGGGGACATCACCGGCCCGATGATCACCGAGCTGGCCCGTGAGGGCGACGCGATGTGCATCGAGCTGCTCCAGGACATCGGGCAGTGGCTCGGCGTCGGCATCGCCAACCTCGCCGCCGCGCTCGACCCCTCCTGCTTCGTCATCGGCGGCGGTGTCTCGGCCGCCGACGACCTGCTGATCGGCCCCGCCCGGGACGCCTTCCGCCGCCACCTCACCGGCCGCGGCTACCGCCCCGAGGCCCGGATCGCCCGCGCCCAGCTCGGACCCGAGGCCGGCATGGTGGGCGCCGCCGACCTCGCCAGACTCGTCGCCCGCCGCTTCCGCCGCGCCAACCGGCGCCGGGTGGAACGGTACGAGCGCTACGCGCGGTACGTGGAGGCCCGCCGCACCACGCAGGACACCGCGTGACCACGTCGGTGCCGCGCCAGGGCTCCTCCCCGGAGGAGCCGGAGCGGCCCGCCGAGGACCGCAGGCACCGCAACCGCCGCCGGGCGATCACCCTGGCGATCATCGTGCTGCTCATCGGCGTGCCCGCCGGCTACCTGGTGATCTCCGCCAACCAGAGCCGCGACAGCGGCAAGGACAAGGAGGAGAAGTACTCGGCGACCGGCCTCACCGCCCACTGGCCCTCCCTGGTCCAGCGGCGCCTCTACCAGGTGCCGATCCCGCCGTACTCCAGGCACGTCGCGTACTACGAGACGAACAACTGGCGGACCAGCCGCCTCTACGTGCAGTTCTACACGAGCAACGAGGGCCTGGAGAGCTTCCTCCACCAGATCGGCGCCGCCACCGCCGACCTCAAGAAGGACCGGATGGCCATCAACGCCCGCGACCGGGGGATCGTCGGCTGGGACTTCACCGGAGTCGGCCCCTGGTACGGCCTCGTCAGCGACCGGAAGAACCCCGCCCCCACCCACGACATCGTCGTGAACCGCACCAACCCGGACCATCCGATGGTGTACGTGGTCTCACGAACCGTGCCCTGACCTGCGCGGACACCGCCGCGGGCGGGCCGTCGCCCGCTCGCCGCGACCGATTGTCGGACCCCGCCCGTAGAGTCGGAGACAGTGATCGGAGCCGCACCCCGGGCGGCTCCACCGACCGAAGGCGGGGTGACCGGACCCATGGGGGACACCGCTGCTCCCGAGACCGGCCCCTCCGCCCCCGCGCGCCCGGCCGTCCCCGTCCGGCTGGCCGCCGTCTTCCTCCCGGCCCCGCTGCCCCGCCACGGCCGGTTCGCGTTCTGGGACCCGGCGGGCGGCGAACCGCCCCCGGGAGACACCGAGGACCTCACGGTCGTACGACCGCACGGCTCAGGAGCCCGCAGAGGCACCGTCCCCGCCGTGTGCCTGCCGGTCGGCGAAGCCCTCCCCCTGCTCACCCGCGCCCGCCGCGACCCCGCCGCCCACCCCGCCACGGCCTGCTGGGGCGCGGCCGCCCTGCACGCGCTGCGCCTGGTCGCCCGGGGCCGCCTGCTGCCGGGACTGACCGCCGAGGGCTACGACGCGTGGCGCGCGGGACCGCTTGACCCGGACGACATCGCCCACCTCAGGGCCGTCGCCGCCGCGCTGCCCCACGAGGGCCACGCGGTCCCGCTGCCCGGCAGGGGCCCGCTGCGGCTGCCCGAGCCGGAGCCCCTGGTGCGGTCCTTCCTGGACGCGGTCGCCGACACACTGCCGCGTGGCCCGGCGGCGCCGTACGTCTCCGGGAAGCCCTTCGCCGCGCAGGCCGGACAGCGACTGCCGCGGGCCCGTGACTGGGCGGCGGAGGTCGCCGCCGGCATGGACGCGGGCGTACGCGTCTCCCTGCGTCTGGACCTCGCGGCGCACGACCTCTTCGACGACAGCGAAGGGGCCCCGCGGGCGGGCGCGGCGGTCGTCCAGGTGCACAGCCTCGCCGACCCCACCCTCGTCGTCGACGCCGCCGCTCTGTGGTCGGGGGACGCGGACACGGCGTTCGGGCCCCGCGCGCGCGTGGACGCCGCCCTCGCGGTCCGGCGCGCCGCCCGTGTCTGGCCGCCCCTGGACCGGCTCTGCGAACAGGACGTGCCCGATGTCCTCGCCCTCTCCGAGGACGAGCTGTCCGACCTGCTGGGCGTCGCCGCGACCCGGCTCGGGGCGGCCGGCGTCGCCGTGCACTGGCCCCGGGACCTGGCCCACGACCTGAGCGCCCGCGCCGAGGTGCACCCGGCGCCCGGCTCCGCCACGGACGGCACCGGCTTCTTCGAGGGCGAGGAACTGCTGCGCTTCCGCTGGCAGCTGGCGCTCGGCGGCGACCCGCTCACCGAGGCCGAGATGGACACCCTCGCCGAGGCACACCGCCCGATCGTGCGCCTGCGCGACCAGTGGGTCCTCGTCGACCCGGCCCTCGTCCGCAAGGCCCGCAAACGCGAACTGGGCCTCCTCGACCCCGTGGACGCCCTGTCCGTGGCCCTCACCGGCCGGACCGAGGTCGACGGCGAGACGGTGGAGGCGGTACCGGTCGGAGCGCTGGCGGCACTGCGCGACCGCCTGACGGCCGGTCTCGGCCCGGTCGACCCGCCTCCCGGCCTCCGTGCCACCCTGCGCGACTACCAGCTCCGGGGCCTGGCCTGGCTGGACCTCATGACCTCCCTCGGCCTCGGCGGCTGCCTCGCCGACGACATGGGTCTCGGCAAGACGATCACGGTCATCGCCCTCCATCTGCGCCGGGCCCGGCCGCAACCCACGCTGGTCGTCTGCCCCGCCTCCCTGCTGGGCAACTGGCAGCGCGAGATCGCCCGCTTCGCCCCCGGTGTGCCCGTGCGCCGCTTCCACGGCCCCGACCGCACCCTGGACGACCTCGCCGACGGCTTCGTCCTCACCACCTACGGCACCATGCGCTCCACGGCCCCGCGCCTCGCCCAGCAGGAGTGGGGCATGGTCGTCGCCGACGAGGCCCAGCACGTCAAGAACCCCTACTCGGCGACGGCGAAGGCCCTGCGCACCATCCCGGCGCCCGCGCGCGTGGCCCTCACCGGCACCCCGGTCGAGAACAACCTCTCCGAGCTGTGGGCCCTCCTCGACTGGACCACACCGGGGCTCCTCGGCCCGCTGAAGTCGTTCCGCGCGCGCCACGCCCGCGCGGTGGAGAACGGTGAGGACCAGGAGGCGGTCACCCGTCTCGCCCGTCTGGTCCGCCCGTTCCTGCTGCGCCGCAAGAAGTCCGACCCGGGCATCGTCCCCGAACTCCCGCCCAAGACGGAGACCGACCACCCCGTCCCCCTCACCCGTGAACAGGCCGCGCTCTACGAGGCCGTGGTCCGCGAGTCGCTGCTGGCCATCGAGACGGCGGAGGGCATCGCCCGCCGGGGTCTGGTCCTGAAACTCCTGGGCGCCCTCAAACAGATCTGCGACCACCCGGCGCTGTATCTGAAGGAGGAGCCGGACACCGCCACCGGAGAACGGTTCGCCGGCCGTTCCGGCAAACTGGCCCTGCTGGACGAGCTGTTGGACACGCTGCTCTCCGAGGACGGCTCCGCGCTGGTCTTCACCCAGTACGTAGGCATGGCCCGCCTGATCACCGCGCACCTCGCCGCCCGAGCCGTCCCGGTCGAGCTGCTGCACGGCGGTACGCCGGTCACCGAGCGCGAACACATGGTGGACCGTTTCCAGAGCGGGGCGACACCGGTCCTCGTCCTCTCCCTGAAGGCGGCCGGCACCGGTCTGAACCTCACGCGGGCCGGCCATGTCGTCCACTTCGACCGCTGGTGGAACCCGGCCGTCGAGGAACAGGCCACCGACCGCGCCTACCGCATCGGCCAGACCCAGCCCGTCCAGGTGCACCGCCTCATCACCGAGGGCACCGTCGAGGACCGCATCGCCGAGATGCTGGAGTCCAAGCGGGCCCTGTCCGACGCCGTCCTCGGCTCGGGCGAGGCGGCGCTCACCGAGCTGACGGACCGGGAGCTGACCGACCTGGTGTCGTTGCGGAGGCAGACGTGAGCGGGGGAGCGGAGACGCCGGAGGAGGCGGAGGCGCTGGATCGTGCGACAGGAGCCCGGCCCGCCGACGCGGCCCGCCGGGCGTTGCGCGCGGCGCGGGAGCGGGACAGGCACGGCGCCGAGGCCGACGACCCCGGCGACTCGGCGCCGGTGACGGAGAGCACGCCGCCCATCGCCCGGACGATCGGCCAGACCCCCGCTCGGCCGGGGGACGTGGCGCGGGAGGCGTTGCGCAGAGCCGCGGAATCCAGGGCGGGGGCCCCGCACGAGCCGGCGCGGGAGCGTGCGGACGCGGTGGAGCCGACGGAGCGTACCGGCGCGGCCGGGCCGGTGAGGCGGAGCGCCCCGGGCCCGGCGGCGGAGCATGCTTCCCCCGGTCCCGGAAACCCCCCGTTCGCCGACGGGCCCGGCCCGGGTGCTTCGCCCGGGGAGGGAGGCGGGCCGGCCGCTCGCCCCGCCGACATCGCCCGCGAGGCGCTGCGGGCCGCCCGCGAGGCCACCGGCCGGGCCCGTGCCGAGGCGGAGGCCGTCCGTGCCGAGGCGGCTCGTGCCGAGGCGGCTCGTGCCGAGGTCGCCGACAGGGAAGGACGGACCGCGCGGCGCGCGGCGGCGGGACACGACCGGGCGTCGGCGAGCCGTACGCACGACGGACGCGAACTCCTCCTCGGGGCGGCCGAGTTGCCGCCCTCC
This sequence comes from Streptomyces sp. NPDC041108, assembly GCF_055592645.1. NCBI lineage: Bacteria > Bacillati > Actinomycetota > Actinomycetes > Kitasatosporales > Streptomycetaceae > Streptomyces > Streptomyces sp. NPDC041108. The sequence goes on from NZ_JBVIYK010000001.1 coordinate 581,534, forward strand.
GGCGAGGGACCGGATTCCGCCGCGACCTCCATGGCTGCCCTGGCAACCCGGGACCGGGAGACGGTGGGTCCGGATGCGCGGGACCGGGAGACGGTGGGTCCGGATGCGCGGGACCGGGAGACGGTGGGTCCGGATGCGCGAGACCGGGAGAGCGTGGGCCCGGCTGCGCGAGACCGGCATACGGAGGGCCCCGGCACCACGGTCCGGGAGACGCCGGTTCCGGACACGATGGGCCCGAACTCCGTTTCGGACTCCCTCGGTTCACCGGCGGGCGGCCCCCCTGAGTCACCGTCACCTCGCCCCATGGCCTCGCCGACGGCCGACCCCTCCGGACGGCCGCCACACCCCTCGGCCATACCCGACCCGGAACCCGGCCCCGACCCGGTACCTGGCCCCGACCCGGAACCCGCCCCCGGCCGGCCGGCCCTCCCGCGGCCGGACACCGGCCTCCCCGCGGCCCCCCGTGTCCCCCGCACCATGGCCGCCCCCTCCCGGGACGGTGAACTGCGGCGTACGTTCCGTCCGTTCCCGCCGCGCCCCTCGGCCGGGGAGGCGTTCGCGGAGAGCTGGTGGGGCAACGCCTGGGTGACCGCGCTGGAGGAGGGCGCGCTCGACCCCGCGCGACTGGCGCGGGGGCGGGCCTACGCCGACAAGGGCCGGGTGGACGCGATCACGGTGACACCCGGGCTGGTGCTGGCGTACGTGCACGGCAGCAGGGCGCGGCCGTACCGGGTGCAACTGCGTCTGCGGACGCTGGACGCCGACGAGTGGGACCTCTTCCTGGACGCGGCGACGGAGCAACCGGCCCACATCGCCGCGCTGCTGGACAAGGAACTGCCCCACACCCTGGCCGGGTCGGGCGCGGGCCGGGGCGCGCGTCTTCTGCCGGGGGCCGGCGAGCTGGAACCCCGGTGCAGCTGCCCCGACTTCGGCCACCCCTGCAAGCACGCGGCGGCACTCTGCTACCAGACCGCGCGACTGCTGGACGAGGACCCGTTCGTGCTGCTGCTGTTGCGAGGCCGGGGCGAGCGGGAGCTGCTCGACGCCCTGTCCCGGCGGAACGCGGCCCGTGCCGCGCGCGCCGCGCAGGAACAGGGGCACGAGCCCGCGGCGTTCCCGGGGGTCCGGGCCCGCGACGCCCTCGCTGCACGCACCCTCCCCCCGCTGCCCGCCCCGCTGCCCCCGCCGCCGCACCCGGAGCAGCCGCCGGTGTACCCGGGCGCGCCCGGCGGCCCGGACCCGTTCGCGCTGGACCAGCTGGCCACCGACGCCGCGGCCCGCGCCCACGCGCTGCTCACCACGGGGCGCGACCCGGTGGCCGAACTGACGCTGTGGCAGGACGCGGTACGGCTCGCCGCCGCCCGCCCCGGCTCCGGTCTCACCGCCACGACCCGGGCTCTCTACTCGTCGCTGGCTGCGGCCACCGGCCGGACCCCGGCCGACCTGGCCCGCGCGGTCGCCGCCTGGCGGCAGGGCGGTGCGGAAGGGCTGACCGTCCTGGAGGAGCCCTGGGATCCGCCCGCCGGCCGCTTCGACCGCGCCCGCCCCCTGTTGCGCGCCGCGGACCTCCCGGCCTTCCGCCCCTGGCGCAACCACCTCACCCACCCTCGAGGCCATATCCAGCTCCGCCTCGGCCGCGACGGCCTGTGGTACGCGTACGAGTCCGAACCGGGCCACGACGACTGGTGGCCGAGAGGCACTCCGGACCTCGACCCGGTCGGCGCCCTGACCGGCCTGGGGGCCTCCGACGACTGACGCACGCCCGGCGCCGGCGGGACCGCGCCCCTCTCCTCGCCAGGATCTGTGAGCCCGTGGCGAGCGCGACGGTCAGGTCCACTGCACCTGCGTACGGCACGCACCGCCGCAAAGCCGTCCGGGTGACCCGGGCGGTAGAGCCGCCCGCGGGACAGACTCGTGGGCCTGCTCTCCACGGCCCGGCCACAGCAATGAGACCAGCGCCGTTCACGATGCTCATCTGGGCTGCCGCGCCCGACGCCACTCCCGACGCTCGCCCTGAGGGTGCCGGTAGCTGCGTCAGAAACTGGTGCTGCGGTGGACCTGAGCGCGCTCGACCTCGGTGGTCGCACCCTTGTGATCCAAGGTGCTGCACGCGTCAGCGATGTCCTGGGTCAGACGCTCGATCTGCTCACGACTCAGGGTCTCCTTGACCAGGGCGCGCAGGATCTTCACCCGCTCGGCGTCGGGCGGGAGCGTGTACGCCGGCACCATCCAGCCGCGCTCGGCCGAGAGCTGCCAGGCGATGTCGGACTCGTCATAGGCGTGCTTGCCGACGAGGCGGAAGGCGACCAGCGGCAGCTGCTCGAGGTCGCTGCCGATCACTTCGAAGCGACCGCTGTCACGGAGGTTGTCCGCCAACGCGCGGGCGTTCTTCTGCATCGTCTCCATGACGTAGGTGTAGCCCTGGCGACCCAGCCTCACGAAGTTGTAGTACTGCGCGAGCACCATCGCCGAGCCGGTCGAGAAGTTCAGCGTGAACGTCGCGTCGGTCTTTCCCAGATAGTTCTCGTAGAACACAAGGTCCTCGGCCAGGTCGGACTCTTCACGGAAGACCAGCCAGCCGACACCGGGGTAGACCAGGCCGTACTTATGGCCCGAGACATTGATGGAGCGGACCTGCTGGAGCCGGAAGTCCCATTTCGAGTCCGGGTAGAGGAAGGGCCACACGAAACCACCGCTGGCACCGTCGACATGAATCGGGATGTCGAGGTCCCGTTCCTTACGGATCTCCCGCAGGAGCTTGTCGATCCCGACGACATCGTCCTTGTGGCCGGTGAAGGTGGTGCCGACCACGGCGACCACACCGATCGTGTTCTCGTCGAGGCGGGGTTGCACGTCCTCCGGGCCGATCGTGTACTTGCCCTCGGCAAGCGGCACGATCCGCGGCTCGACGTCGAAGTAGCGGCAGAACTTCTCCCACACGACGTGGACGTCACCGCCGAAAACCAGATTGGGCCGGTCGACCGACAGGCCGGCCGCCTGGCGGCGCTCCCGCCACTTCCACTTCAGCGACAGCGCACCGAGCATGATCGCCTCGGACGAGCCCTGGGTCCGACATCCCGTGGTCTTGCCCGGCGCGTGGAACAGGTCGGCGAGCATGCGCACGCAGCGCTGCTCGATCTCGGCGGAGATGGGGTACTCCGCGTGGTCGATGAAGTTGCGGTGGAGGTTCTCGGCGATGACGCGTTGTGCCTCCGGCTCCATCCAGGTGGTGACAAACGTGGCGAGATTGCGTTGCGGGTCGCCTTCCATGACGAGGTCCTCATCCAGCAGCCTCATGGCATCCGTCGCGGTCATTCCCTCCTCAGGGAATTTCTCCGACGGGGCGGGCATGGTCAGGAAACGGTTACCGAACAGATCTGCGACGTCTCTCTTGGTCATGCCTGCGATTCAATCAGTTCCAGAGCTTTGCTCTCTGAAGCACACGCCGACGAAGCGCAGCGAGGCGCGGCCTCGTACGCCTGGCCGTTCACGGCCGGAGAGTAGCTGCAAGGCGTAAATCGAATTCGCCTTTTAAGTTTTAGGAATTTCGCCTCGCGTCGGCCGATTGAAATCGACCACCGCTCGGTCATCCACTTGAAAAATCTCCGCCTTCAAAGACGCTGATAATGAAATGGATCGGGGCAGCCTTGTCGGTCGGCGCCCCGATAGAGACTCTCGGCATCGGCCTGGCGACCGCGTCGCCCCAGGCCGGGCCGAGCGCAGGACCTGCGCTGCCCGCACGCACCGCAGCCCTGTCACGGTAGGCAGCGATCCGGCGGAAACGCATGAGTCCACCGTCTGAGGGCATCGCGCGGAAGTACGACCACAGGAGGAGACCGGCCACCACCCACGGTCGCAAGGCCGCTCACATGGGCATGCCTCGGATTGCGACTCCGGTTGTGCACGACGGCGACCCACGGGCGATGTGGCGGCGCGTGCCCCGCACCGAGCATGGCCGGGTGACCGAGAACATCATGGGACTGCGCATGTCCCTTCTGGAAGTCCTTGTCCTGCTGAGTGCCGTGGCGCTGGTGGTGGCGCGCTGGCTTCCCCCTGCCGTCCGCCAACGCTTCAGGATCACGGCGGGGGCGGTGTTCATGCTGTCCGCGATCGTGCTGAGCGTGGTGGGGATCCGCTGGCAGTTGCTGCCAGTACTGGCAGGCGCTGCGGTTTCGTTGCCGTTCGCCCTCTCTCCCCTGCTGCGACGCCGTACCGGCCGGCCGTCGTGGCGGGCCCGGTGGTGGCTGGCCTTGCCCGGGTCGGTGGCCTGCGTCGGCCTGATCGCCACGGGTCCGGTGGCCGCCTGGGCCTTTCCCGTACCCGTGTTCCCCGAGCCGTCGGGCCCTTTCGCGGTCGGCACCCGCGTGGTGCAGTGGACCGACCCACGCCGCCCCGAGACCTTCACTGCCGATCCCCATGACCGGCGCACGGTCGTGGTCCAGCTCTGGTATCCGGCGCGGAGCCCCGCAGGCGCGCAGCGGGCCCAGTACCTCGGCCGCACGGAGCATGAGGCGCGCACCGTCTCCGACGCCCTCGCCCGCGCGGTCGGCCTGCCTGGCTTCCTGGTCGACGGCATCCCACGTGCCCACACCCATTCGGTCTTCAACGCTCCGGTGGCCGACAGGGGTGGACGGTTCCCGGTCGTGCTGTTCTCTCCGGGATCGGGCGGAGTGCGCACCCAGAACACCGCCTGGGCGGAGGAACTGGCCAGCCACGGCTATGTGGTCGCCGCCCTCGACCACCCGTACGACTCCGCGGCCGTCGTCCTCACCGACGGCCGAACGATTCGCACCAAGACCACCTCCACCGGCGACCGGGGCAAGGACAACAAGCTCGCGGCCCGCTGGACGGCTGTTCGGGCCGCCGACCTCAGCTTCGTCCTCACCCAGCTGGACCGTCTGGACCGAGGTGAGATCGCCGGGCCGCTGACCGGACGCCTGGACACCGGCCGGGTCGCGGCCACCGGCCACTCCATGGGTGGTGCCGCCGCCCTGCAGGCAGCCCGGCAGGACCACCGGCTCGATGCCGTCATCGATCTGGACGGCTACCCGCACGGCCCCACCTCCCCCTCCCTCCACCAGCCGACGCTCGCGCTCACCCAGGCCATCACCCCCGCAACCGACCCGCAGTACATACCCCGCCTCACCAAGGCCCTCGAGCTCAACACCGCGACGAGCTACCGGCTCACCATTCCCGGCGCCGCCCACCTCACCTTCATGGACGGCCCCCTGTACCTGCCCCCTGTGCCCTCGATCGTGGGCTCCCTGGGCCGGACCGAGAGCCCCCGCGTCGTCGCCGCAACCACTCTCGCCTTCCTGGACACCACCCTGCGGCACAAACCCGGTGACCTGCCCGACGTTCTGGCGGCCCACGGCGGACTCAGCGTCCACCGCCCGAGCGACAACCGCTGATCAGCTGTGCGGCGGCAGCCGATGGCACGGCCGTTTCCCAGCCGGCGTGCCGTCCGCGGCGCCGTCCCCGCCGCGGACCAGCGCGCCAGGCCGATCTGTCGGCAACCGAGGAGCGCCCCGGACCCTCGCGGATTCCGCAGGAGCGGCCCACCCACCGGATCACGGAACTCGTACCGATCCCTTTCGGCCCAGTGAGTCCCCATCACGTCGGTTCCACCGAGGCGCCGAGGCGATCCCGGCCTGCCGCCACGGACCCGCTCCCACTCGTCCGCAGCCGCGGTCACGCGGTTCTCCTCCTGATCGCGGCGGTGGCCGGCGTCCCGATCTGTGCGACTGTGGTGGCACCCCTACCGGCACCTTGCCCGCGCGGTGTCGGTGGCGCACACCGGGCCGCGGCAGCCGGCCAGTGCCCGGGGGCGCGTACCGCATTGTCTTCCGCGACCGGCCGCAAGGTGGATTGACTGTCGTCAGATCGCGAGAATGTACAAATTCACGAAGGCGTCGGCCGTCAGAGCCCCCACCCAGGCCGGCAACCAGCTCAAGTCCGTTCTCATTACTGCCGATCCCGCCTTGCGGGAAGAACAGGCCGGACTGGGCAATGCCGGGTTCTTCCGTACCTGTGCGCGGTTCACCGACGCGAGCAGCCAGGAAGAGGGCGGTGGAGCGGGGCTGCTGCAGGCCACTCGTGTCACGCAGGGTCTGCTGTGCCCTGCCGGATCGGGAAGCTCTCCGAGCAGATCCGGTGTGTGGACGCTTCTCCGGCTCGCCTCGTCACCTATGCGGGGTCTGTCCTGTCGAGCGTTCCTCGGGGCGCCGGCAGTACCGTCGCCTCAACCGCGGCGGTGACCGGCGGGCCAACGCCGCGCTCCACCGCATCGTGTGCACCCGCCTGCGGGTGGACCCCGCATCCGGGGCTGGTACGAGCGCCGGATCAAGGAGGGCGAGACCCGGCGCGAAATCGTCCGCTGCCGCAAACGCTACGCTGCCCGGGAGGTCTTCCGCCTCGTCAGGAACAGCTACGGCCAGCACCCCGTTCGTAGGGGCTGTTGTGACAGATGAGAGGCTCGGACGGGTGAGCGAGACACCACCGAACACCCTGCAGTACCGCTTTGACGGGCCAGAAGACGCTCCCGTCCTGATCCTGGGTCCCTCTCTGGGCACCACATGGCACATGTGGGACCGTCAGGTCCCCGAACTGACCAAGCAGTGGCGGATCTTCCGTTTCGACCTGCCCGGTCACGGCGGCGCCCCCGCCTACCCCGGTGGCTCCGTCACCGAGCTGGCCGCCCGGCTGCTGGCCACGCTCGACGCCGTCGGGGTGCAGCGCTTCGGTTACGCGGGGTGCGCGTTCGGCGGTGCCATCGGGGCCGAGCTGGCGCTCCGCCATCCCGAGCGCCTCGCCTCGCTCGCGCTGATCGCCGCCTCGCCCCGCTTCGGCACGGCCGACGAGTTCCGCCAGCGCGGCGTGATCGTCCGCACGAACGGCCTGGACCCGATCGCCCGGACGTCCCCGGACCGCTGGTTCACCGGCGGGTTCGCGGCGGCGCAGCCCGCGATCACCGAGTGGGCGGTGCAGATGGTCCGCACCACCGACCCCGGCTGCTACATCGCCGCCTGCGAGGCGCTCGCCTCGTTCGACGTGCGCGCCGAACTCGGCCGCATCGGCGTACCCACCCTCGTCCTCGTCGGCTCCGACGACCAGGTCACCGGCCCCGCCGAGGCCCGTACGCTCGTCGCGGGCATCCCGGACGCACGGCTCGCCGTCGTTCCCGGCGCCTCGCACCTCGTCCCGGTCGAGCAGCCCGCCGCCGTCACCGACCTCCTGGTCCGGCACTTCTCCACGGCCTGGCAGCCCGCCTACGACTCCACCACCGGCCAGGTCGCCATCCCCGTGGCCCCGGCCAAACCGGCTCTGGCCGGCGTGCCGCCGCAGGCGGGACCGGTCGCCGAGATCGCCCCGGCCGCCGCCCAGCCCGAGGCGCTGGGGAGACCGGATCCGTACGACGCCGGGCTCAAGGTCCGCCGCGAGGTGCTCGGGGACGCGCACGTCGACCGGGCGCTGTCCACGGCGGACGAGTTCTCCGGCGACTTCCAGGAGTTCATCACCCGCTACGCCTGGGGCGAGATCTGGGACCGGCCCGGCCTCGACCGCCGCTCCCGCAGCTGCGTCACGCTGACCGCGCTCGTCGCCGGCGGACACCTGGACGAACTCGCCTTCCACACCCGCGCCGCCCTGCGCAACGGCCTCACCCCGGACGAGATCAAGGAAGTCCTCCTCCAGGCCGCCGTCTACTGCGGGGTGCCGGCCGCGAACAGCGCGTTCCGGGTGGCCCAGCAGGTCATCCGCGAGGAGACCACTCCGGAGGTGTGAGCCGGCCGCGCCCGGCACCGGCGCGCCCGGCACCGGCGGCCGGGGGCAGGATGGATCCATGAAGCTCACGAAGAAGTCGCACGCCTGCGTCCGTCTGGAGAAGGACGGACGCACGCTCGTCATCGACCCGGGCGGGTTCAGCGAACAGGACGCCGCCGCCGGCGCCGACGCCGTCCTGGTCACGCACGAGCACCCCGACCACTTCGACGAGGGACGGCTGCGGGCGGCCCTGGAGGGCAACCCGGCCGCCGAGATCTGGACGCTGCGCTCCGTCGCCGAGCAGATCTCCGCCGCCTTCCCGGGCCGGGTGCACACCGTCGGCCACGGCGACACGTTCACCGCCGCGGGCTTCGACGTCCAGGTGCACGGCGAACTGCACGCCGTGATCCACCCGGACATCCCGCGCATCACCAACGTCGGCTACCTCGTCGACGCCGGCCGTGTCTTCCACCCCGGCGACGCCCTCACCGTCCCCGGCCACGCCGTCGAGACGCTGATGCTGCCCGTCATGGCCCCCTGGAACAAGATCTCCGAGGTGATCGACTACGTCCGCGAGGTGAAGCCGCACCGCGCGTACGACATCCACGACGCCCTCCTCACCGACCTCGCCCGTCCCATCTACGACCGCCAGATCGGCTCCCTGGGCGGCGCGGAGCACCTGCGCCTGGCCCCCGGCGCCTCGGCGGACGTCTGAGCGGGCCGTGGGTCCCGCCCGCGACCGGGCGGGACCGGCGTTGTCGTACCCGCCGGGTAGGTTGTGAGGCATGCGCATCGCGACCTGGAACGTGAACTCGATCACCGCCCGCCTCCCGCGGCTCCTGGCCTGGCTGGAGAGCAGCGGCACGGACGTGCTCTGCCTCCAGGAGGCCAAGATCGCCGAGGACGGCTTCCCGCTGGACGCGCTGCGGGAGGCGGGTTACGAGGCGGCGGTGCACGCCACGGGCCGGTGGAACGGCGTGGCGGTGATCTCCCGCGTCGGCATCGAGGACGTGGTCAAGGGCCTGCCCGGCGACCCCGGGTACGACGGCTCGGTGGAGCCCCGCGCGATCTCCGCCACCTGCGGTCCGGTGCGCGTCTGGTCGGTGTACGTGCCGAACGGCCGCGAGGTCGACCACCCGCACTACGCGTACAAGCTCCAGTGGTTCGAGGCGCTCAAGGCCGCCGTCGCCGGTGACGCGGCCGGCAGCCGCCCCTTCGCCGTGCTGGGTGACTACAACGTGGCGCCGACGGACGACGACGTGTACGACGTCGCCGCCTTCGAGGGCCTCACCCATGTCACGCCCGCCGAGCGTGCCGCGCTCGCCTCCCTGCGCGAGGCGGGCCTGACCGACGTCGTCCCCCGCCCCCTGAAGTACGACCACCCCTTCACGTACTGGGACTACCGCCAGCTCTGCTTCCCCAAGAACCGGGGCATGCGCATCGATCTGGTGTACGGCAACGAGGCGTTCGCGAAGGCCGTGACCGACTCGTACGTCGACCGTGAGGAGCGCAAGGGCAAGGGGGCCTCCGACCACGCGCCGGTCGTGGTGGACCTGGAGGTGTAGGTCCCGGCCGCTCAGAGGAGTCCGAGGTCCACCGACTCGGCCAGCGCGGCCAGCCCCGTCTCGTTCGGATGCAGATGGTCCCCGCTGTCGTACGCGGGGAGCAGCCGGGCCGGCCGGCCGGGGTCGCGCAGCACCGCGTCGAAGTCGAGGACGCCGTCGAAGGCGTCGTTGCCCCGGATCCAGTCGTTCACCGCGACCCGCTGGGCGTCGGCGGCGGCCGTGCAGCGGGCCTCGCCCTCGCAGGGCGCGATCGTCGCCGCCAGCATGCGCAGGCCCCGCTGGTGCCCCCGGGCCGCGATCTCCCGCAGCCCGGCGACGACCTCGCCCGCCGTCGTGCCCCAGCGGACGTCGTTGACGCCCTGGAAGACGACGACGGTACGGGCGGAGGTCTGGGCGAGGACATCACGGTCGAGGCGGTGCAGGGCGCTCACGCCGCCCGTGTCGGTGGAGACGCCGTCGCCCGGATAGCGGTCGGTGACCACGCGGTTCGCCGAGATCCCCTGGTTGAGGACGCCGTAGCGAGGGACCTCGTCCTGGTCCAGCAGCCGCCGGGCCAGCACGTCCGGCCACCGCCGGTTGGCGTCGACCGTCACCTTCTCGCCGTCGGTGATCGAGTCCCCGAGCAGGACCACCGAGCCCGGTCCGCCGCCCACGTCCACGCCGGTCAGCAGCGGCCAGGTGGTCACCGTCGAGGTGTAGGCCGCCGCCGAGGTCTCGCCCGCGTGGTCGCCCGGCCCGCTCACGTACGACGTCTGCTGGGCGAGCCGGTGCACGGGCGCGGCCGTCACCGTGTCCGGCAGATGGAAGCTCACCAGGAGGTCGGTGTCCGGGGGCACCTCGAAGCCCAGTGGGTCGCTGTACGCCTGGGCGCCCGCCGGGATCAGGGTGCCCGCCGCGCCCCCGAACGACAGCGGCACCGGCGCACTGCGGGCAGTGGCGCCCTCGGCCCGCAACGCCACCGTCGCGCTCCCCACCCGTACGGGCGCCGAGGCGAAGGTGTTGTCGAGCCGGATCCGCACCCGGGGCCCGCCCGCCGAGGTGTGGACGACGAGCCGCAGGGTCCGGTCGGTCCATGGTCCGACGGCCGTGTAGCCGGAGGTGGACGCGGCCCAACCGCCGGTCCAGCCACGTGACTCCGGGCGGACGGACAGGGCGAACACATGCAGGTCGGGGTTGCGCGGCAGGGTGACGGAGGCGATCTCGCGGCCCCGCCCGACCGGCACGGTGACGACGTACAGCCGTGCTTTCTCGGTGAGTTGACCGCCGGGGGTGTTGAGGTGGGGGAGGGAGACGGCCTTGGTGGCGAGCGGGCCGGTGCGCCAGTCGGAGGCGGTCAGGCGGTACGCGGAGCGGGCGCCGTTCGCATAGCGGACCGTCCCGGTGCCGGCCGCCTCCGTGCCGCCGGTGGCGGCGACGAGGAAGGCGAGGGCGTCGCCCCGGCCCCGCACCCGGACCGACTGGCCGGCGGCGCGTACGTTGTCGGGCTCGCCCGCCGTTCGGCGCGGCCAGGTCAGCCGCGCGCCCTGAACTGTCAGTGTGCGCCCCGGTGTCCATCCGGCTGCCGTCAGGTCGGCGGCGGAGAGCGAGTTCCCGAGTCCGTCGAAGTCGGCCTCGGCGGGCCGCGCGTCGTCACTGACCGCCCGGTTGTCGAAGAGACGTTTCAGGGGCGCCGGTCTCTCCTTCCCGCCGTGGGAGGCCCGGGCCGTGGCGACCGGCGCGGCCGTCGCCACGAGTGCCAGGACGACGGCCGTTCCCCAGACACGTCGGCGCACGCGTGACCCCTCCCGTTCGGTGCGGACCTCGATGGTGACGATGATGACGGATGCGGCATGGGACGACGACGAGGCGACAGATGTGTCATGAACCTAAAGAGGCGTCAGGGACCCGTCAATGAGGCGTGCTCGAACGGTGGACGAACTCCGGGCGAACAGGCGGACCCGCGCGCCTGTGGTGCCGGGAGCCAGGCGGATGACACGCTGAGCGCATGAACATCTCTTTCCTGGGCAACTGGCGCAAGAGGCGTGGCTCCGCCTTCGGGGTCGCGGTGTTCACCGGCGGCGACGGTGACGACGACGGTCACGCGGGACTCGCCCAGCTCCTCGCCGAATGCGAACTGCTGCGCGCTCAGGCCGCACAGGCGGGTGTGCGCCTGGACGACTCCGCGTCCTCGCTGGAAGCCCTCGACCAGCTCGTCCCGCGCTGGCGCGACGACGAGGAGAGCGCGGCCTGGCTCGGCAACGACGCCGGGCTCTACCTGGGCACGGTGGTCGTCCGGACCGTCCCCGGCGCCCGCTGGGAGATCTGGCCCGACGGTCAGCCCGTGGTGCGCCTGGCGTCCGGCCGGGAGATCGACGTGGTCGAGGCCGGCCAGGAGTGGGCGGCGAGCGGCGCGCCGGAACTCTCCCAGCTCTACGCCGAGGTCGCGGAGTCGTGACGCCCTCGCACCGCGCTCTCGCCGCCGCCCGTGGCGCCGTCGGGGGCACCGTCGGTGCGGCGACAATACGGCTAATGCGCGGCCGTGCGTGTCGTGGACGGGGGTCACGGCCGTCCGGATAGTTTGCGGCACCTGCGGCACGGCACGCACCGCACGACGGAGCACGGCACTGCACGGCAGGACACGGCACCGCACGACATGACAGGGCACACCACACCACGGCACGGCCGAGAGCGAGTAGGGCGGGCAGGGCATGGCGGTCGATCCGCTGATCGAGATGCGCGGCGTGAACAAGTACTTCGGGGAGCTGCATGTCCTCCAGGACATCGATCTCACCGTCGGCAAGGGGGAGGTGGTCGTGGTCATCGGCCCGTCGGGGTCGGGGAAGTCCACGCTGTGCAGGGCGATCAACCGGCTGGAGCCCATCCGTTCCGGCACGATCCTGCTCGACGGGCAGCCGCTGCCGGACGAGGGCAAGGCCCTCGCGGCACTGCGCGCGGACGTCGGGATGGTCTTCCAGTCGTTCAACCTCTTCGCGCACAAGACGGTCCTGCAGAATGTGTCGCTCGGTCAGATCAAGGTGCGCAAGAAGAAGAAGGAGGACGCCGACCGGCGCTCCCGTGAACTCCTGGACCGGGTCGGCCTCGCCGACCAGGCGCCCAAGTATCCGGCGCAGCTCTCCGGCGGCCAGCAGCAGCGCGTGGCCATCGCCCGCGCCCTCGCCATGGACCCCAAGGTCATCCTGTTCGACGAGCCCACCTCGGCCCTCGACCCGGAGATGATCAACGAAGTCCTGGAAGTCATGCAGCAGTTGGCGCGCGAGGGCATGACCATGGTCGTCGTCACCCATGAGATGGGCTTCGCCCGCTCCGCAGCCAACCGTGTCGTCTTCATGGCGGACGGCCGCATCGTCGAGGACCGCGCTCCGGACGCGTTCTTCACGCATCCGGAGAGCGACCGTGCCAAGGACTTTCTCTCCAAGATCCTCAAGCACTGACCACCGCCACCGGACCGGGTGCGGTCCTCGACTACGATGAGCGGTTCATCCACTTGGGGTGAGCGAGGCCGTGGACGCCACCCCGGCCGAAACAGGGACGCCGCCGCCGGACACGCGGCGGCCAGGGGCCAGGCCCGTCCGGCGGCAGCCGGAGATCACTGCTCGCGCAGCGGGATCGACACGTACGACGGGTCGTTCGGCGGCGAGGAGAAGGTCAGCTGCGCGCCGGTCGGGTTGTGCTCGATGTAGAGCGGGTCGACCGTGTCGACGACCAGGGCGAGACGGTGGCCCGCCGGAACGTCGTAGGCCGTGGAGAGCAACTCCAGGTCCACGCCGAGCGGCTGGCCGGGCGTCACGCCGTGGAAGGTGTACGGCGCGTGGCTGACCAGCTTGCCGAGGCCGAGCGGGCCCACGTCGTACAGATGGGCGACGAGGGTGCCGCTCTCCTTGGTCGGGGTCACCGTGGTGTGCAGCTTCGCGGTGCCGCGCACGGCCTGCGCGGTCGCGTACTTCTCCGACTGCCAGACGGCCGCCCAGCGGCGCGGCAGCAGCGGGATCGAGGCCACGGGAGGGAGTCGTGCCACCTGGTCCAGGATGCTGGACAGGAGGACGACCCCGCCGTTCGCGCCCGAGTCGACGTTCGCGCGGATCGTGGTGCCGCCCGTCAGGGCGAACTTCTCGCGGGTCGCGGTGACGGACTTCCAGTCCGGATAGCCCTCGAAGGCGCCGCCCGTGCGGGACTTGAGCCGGACGGGCTGCTCGCGGTCGATGCCGTTGTCGGTGCCCTTGAGGTAGCGGTCGAACCAGCGCCGGGTGTCCGTCCACACGTCGTTGGGCAGCCCGAACAGGCCGGTCAGCTCGGTGGTGGCGTGGTCGCCGGGGCGCAGCTCCAGCCGCTTGGGGCCGGTGAGCTTCTCGTAGAAGTCGGCGTACTGGTTGGGCGGGAAGACCGAGTCGCCCCAGGCGTTGGCGAGCATGACGGCCGTGCCGTGGTTGTTCAGCTGGTCCAGATAGGTCTCGGGGGAACGTTTCTTCCCCCAGGCGATCATGTCCTCCTCCTTCGTCAGGTCGGAGGCGTAGAAGCTCTTGAAGATCTGCTGGAGTTCAGGGCTCTGGCGGCCGGTGATCCGGCCGGCGCCGTCCAGCAGGGCGGACGCCTGGAGGTGCTGGGTGCGCCCGCCGTAGATCGAGTCGATCAGGTCCGCCCAGCCGCTCAGCGCGGCGACCGCCTTGACGCGCTTGTCGTGCGCGGCGGTGAGCAGGCTGATGCCCGCCCCGTACGACAGCCCCGCCATGCCGATGTGCGCGGCGTCGGCCGGGGTGTTGGCGAGGGCCCAGTCGATCACCTTGGAGGCGTCGGCGGTGTCGGGCGGGCCCGCGACCTCTATGTATCCGCCGGACTCCCAGAAGCCGCGGACGTTGTAACTGACCACCACGTAACCGGCGTCGGCCAGTTTCCGCGCCTGGGCCAGATACTCGATCTGCGGGAGGCCCCAGCTCGTGGGCAGCACGAGGAGCGGGTACGCGCGCGAGGTGTCGGCGGGCGCGACGACGTTGGCCTTGAGGACCGTGCCGCCGTCGCCGGTGATGTCCACGAAGCGGGTGGTGGGAGCGGCGGTGGAGCCGGAGGCCGCCTGGGCGGCGGGGGCGAGACCGAGGGCCGTACCGGCGATCAGGGTGGCCGAGACGGCGCCGACAACGCTGGTCCGCAGCGCCCCGGCCGTACGCGAGGTGGTGCCGTGCTGGTGTCTCATGGGTCGCCTCACTCGTGTCAGTGCAAAGTGACCCGACGGTAACCGGACTCCCTTACCGGAAGTAACTCCCCGGTAAGTTACGTGACGGTAACGTTCGGCGGTGAACCAGTGCGGCGGTGAACCTGTGCGGCGGCGCTAGGAGGCGCGGTGCGAGATCTGGGCCGGCGCGGAGGGCGCCGGGGCCTGGGCCGCGCGGGTGACGTCCGCGACGAGTTCGACGACATCGGCGCCGTACGCCTGCGAGTTGACGACCTTCAGGAGCAGGACGAAGGTGCCGGTGCCGTACTTGCGGTGCAGGCGCTCGTGGTTGCGGGCGAGGTAGCGGGTGGCGGCCTGGTTGGTGATCGCGCGCTGCCCGCAGAACAGGAAGACGGGCCGGGCCTGGTCCGGCTGGCCGGTGGTGAGCCGGGCCAGGATGACGTGCTCGGTGATGCCGGGGTCCAGACGGTACTGCTCGCTGCCGATCTGGAAGGCGGCCCGGTGGGGGCCGGGCTCGGGGTCGCTGTTGAAGACGACGCCCGGCAGCATCGCGGATATGTGCGCGGCCATCCGGCGGTTCGAGACCGGGCCTCCCACACAGAACTCGGTGCGCTCGCCGAAGCCCTGCTGGGCCGCGTCCTGGGTGATCATCTGCGCGTGCGCGCCGCAGTCCTTGATCAGCGCGGAGAGTTCCAGCAGCGCGAACACGTCGTACCGGTGGACGGCCAGGTCCGCGCTGGACGGATCACGGTTGACCACCAGCAGGGACTCGGAGTTGTCGGGCAGCCCGAAGAACGTCTGCTTGCGGCGGAGCTTCCTCTTCCACAGGTACGTCCGGAAGGCCCAGCCCAGCGAGGCGCTGAGCCCCGCCGTGAGCACGCCGAGGACGAGATTGCGCACGTCGTCATTCATGGCCGCGCATGGTAGCGGGCGCGGCCGAGACCTGTCCGAATCCATGTCCGATTCCGGGCCCGGTGTCCCGGTTCGGTGTGCCGTCGCTGGGGTGTCGCGACACCGCCGGATGGCCGAGACGCCGCTGACGGGGTCATGGCGCCCGCGTTAGTCTGCGCGGACGGTCCTTGACTGGAGGTACGGATGCGTCTGCGTCGCCCTGTCGCGCGGAAACTGGCTGTACTGGCGGCAACATCCGCCGTGGTCACGGTGGGGGCGGCCCCGCCGTCCCCGGCCGCGGCGGACCCCGTCGAGAAGGTGCCGCTCGCCGTCGGCTACGGCGGAGCCGTCTCCAGCGTCGACCCGGACGCCTCCGCCGCCGGTGTCGAAGTGCTCCGCAAGGGCGGCAACGCGGTGGACGCGGCCGTCGCCACGGCCGCCGCGCTCGGCGTCACCGAGCCCTACTCGGCCGGCATCGGCGGGGGCGGCTACTTCGTCTACTACGACGCCGGCTCCCGTACCGTCCACACCATCGACGGCCGGGAGACCGCGCCCCTGAGCGCCGACGAGAACCTCTTCCTGGAGAACGGCACGCCGATCTCGTTCGCCGAGGCCGTCACCAGCGGGCTGAGCGTCGGCACCCCCGGCACCCCCGCGACCTGGCAGACCGCGCTGAGCAGTTGGGGCAGCAAGCCGCTCGCCAAACTGCTGAAGCCCGCCGTGAAGCTCGCCCGCCACGGTTTCACCGTCGACGCCACCTTCCGTGCCCAGACCGCCTCCAACGAGGCCCGGTTCCGCAACTTTCCGGCCACGGCCGACCTCTTCCTCCCCGGCGGGCAGCTGCCGGTGGTCGGCTCGACCCTGAAGAACCCCGATCTGGCCCGCACCTACGCGCTGCTGGGCCGCAAGGGTGTCGGCGCCCTGTACCGGGGCGACCTGGCCCAGGACATCGTCGACACGGTCAACAAGCCACCGGTGGACCCGGGGTCGGGGTACAACGCCCGGCCCGGCGACCTGACCACGGCCGACCTCGCCGCGTACCGGGCCAAGCGCCAGGCGCCCACGAAGACGTCGTACCGCGGTCTCGGCGTCTACGGCATGGCCCCCTCCTCCTCCGGGGGCACCACGGTCGCCGAGGCGCTCAACATCCTGGAGCGGACCGACCTGGCGAAGGCGAGCGACGTCCGGTATCTGCACCGCTACATCGAGGCGAGCCGCATCGCGTTCGCCGACCGGGGCCGCTGGGTCGGCGACCCCGCCTTCGAGGACGTACCGACGAAGGGGCTGCTGTCGCAGCGGTTCGCCGATTCCCGCGAGTGCCTGATCAAGGACGACGCGGTGCTCACCAGCCCCGTCGCGCCGGGCGATCCGCGGAACCCGGCCGCCTGCGGGACCGGCGGCACCGCCGCGCCGACGACCTACGAGGGTGACAGCACCACCCACCTCACGGTCGCCGACAAGTGGGGCAACGTCGTCTCGTACACGCTCACCATCGAGCAGACCGGCGGCAGCGGCATCACCGTGCCGGGCCGCGGTTTCCTGCTCAACAACGAGCTGACGGACTTCTCCTTCACCCCGGCCAACCCGGCCGTGCACGACCCGAACCTGCCCGGGCCGGGCAAGCGGCCCCGCTCGTCGATGTCGCCGACGATCGTGCTCGACCGGCACGACCAGCCCGTGGTGGCGCTCGGTTCGCCGGGCGGCGCGACCATCATCACGACCGTGCTGCAGACCCTGACCGGGTTCCTCGACCGGGGCCTGCCGCTCGTCGACGCGATCGCCGCGCCACGGGCCAGCCAGCGCAACCAGACCACCACCGAACTCGAACCGGGCCTGTGGAACAGCCCGCTGCGCACGGACCTCGAAGCCATCGGACACGGTTTCCGGCAGAACCCGGAGATCGGCGCGGCCACCGCCGTCCAGCGTCTGTCGAACGGCAGGTGGCTGGCCGCCGCGGAGACCGTACGGCGCGGGGGCGGAGCGGCGATGGTCGTGCACCCCGCGAAGTAGCCCGCCGCCCGTCGGACTCACGGCCGTCGGACCCGCGGCCGTGGGTTCCCGCGCCGGGAGACCCACGGCCGGCGCGGGAACCTACGGCTGGGCGGAGTCGTCGGACGCGGGCGCCGGCGGTGGTGTCGTACGGAAGGCGAGCCGTCCGTCCTCCGCCTCCGCCACCACCCGGCTGCCGGACGGCAGCCGGCCGTCGAGCAGCAGCCGGGACAGGGGGTTGTCGACCTCGCGCCGGATCGTGCGGCGCAGCGGGCGGGCACCGTACTCGGGCTGGTCGCCGTGGCGGGCGAGCCATGCGACGGCCTGCCCGGTGAAGTCGAGGGTGACACCCCGCGCGCGCAGCCGGTCCCGGGTGCGCTCCAGCAACAGGTCGGTGATCCGCCGCAGCCGGTCGTCGGTGAGACGGCGGAACACCACGATCTCGTCGACGCGGTTGAGGAACTCGGGCCGGAAGTGTTCCCGCAGCGGCCGCAGGATCCGCTCGCGCCGGTCCTCCTCGGCCGCCTCCGCACCGGCCGCCGAGAAGCCCGCCCCGGCCCCGCCGCGGACCATGGCCTGCGAGCCCAGGTTGCTCGTCATGACGATCACCGTATGGGTGAAGTCGACCGTGCGGCCCTGCGCGTCGGTGAGCCGTCCGTCGTCGAGGACCTGCAGCAGCAGGTTGAAGACGTCAGGGTGGGCCTTCTCCACCTCGTCCAGCAACAGCAGCGCGTACGGGTGCCGGCGCACGGCCTCCGTCAGACGGCCGGCCTCCTCGTGGCCGACGTACCCGGGCGGGGCGCCGACCAGCCGGCTGACCGTGTGCCGCTCCTGGTACTCGCTCATGTCGAGCCGCACCATCCGGTCCTCGCCGCCGAAGAGGGCCTCCGCCAGCGCCCGGGCCAGTTCGGTCTTGCCGACGCCGGTCGGGCCCAGGAAGAGGAAGCTGCCGACGGGCCGTTCGGGACCGGCGAGCCCGGCGCGCGAGCGCAGCACGGCGTCCGCGACCACCTCCACCGCCTCGTCCTGACCGACCACCCGCCGGCGCAGCCGCTCCGCCAGCCCGAGCAGCCGCTGCGCCTCCTCCTGGGTCAGACTGCCGACCGGGATGCCGGTCTGCCGGGAGACGACCTCGGCGATGTCCTCGGCGGTGATCACCAGGCTCTGCCCGTCGTCGGCCCGCCCTCCGGCGTGGTGCGAGCCGATCCGCTGCCGCAGCTCGCCGATCCGGTCCCGCAGCCGGGTGGCCCGCTCGTACTGTTCGGCCGCGACCGCCTCGTCCTTGTCCCGGGCGAGCTCCTCGATCTCACGCTCCAGGGTGCGCAGATCGGTCCCCTTGGTCCGGGCGCGCAGCCGGACCCGGGCCCCGGCCTGGTCCATCAGGTCGATGGCCTTGTCGGGCAGCCGGCGGTCGGCGAGATACCGGTCGGACAGGTCCACGGCGGCCGTCAGCGCCTCGTCGAGGTAGCGGACCTGGTGGTGGGCCTCGTACCGGTCGCGCAGCCCGCGCAGGATCTCCAGGGCGTCCTCGCCGCCCGGCTCGGGGACGAGCACCGGCTGGAAACGGCGGGCCAGCGCCGCGTCCTTCTCGATCCGCCGGTACTCCTCCAGGGTCGTCGCCCCGACGATGTTCAGCTCGCCGCGTGCCAGGGCCGGCTTGAGGATGTCGCCCGCGTCCATGCCGCCGCCCTCGCCCGAACCGGCGCCCACGACGGTGTGCAACTCGTCGACGAAGACGACCAGTTCCCCGGAGTGCGCGCGGATCTCGTCGACGATGTTCGTCAGACGCTGCTCGAAGTCGCCCCGGAAACGGGTCCCGGCGACGACCCCGGACAGATCCAGGGCGACCACCCGGCGCCCGGCCAGGACGTCGGGCACGTCCCCCTCGGCGATGCGTTGGGCCAGCCCCTCCACGATCGCCGTCTTGCCGACGCCCGCCTCACCGATGAGCACGGGGTTGTTCTTGCCGCGACGGGAGAGCACTTCGACGGTCTGCTCGATCTCCTCCTCCCGCCCGATGACCGGGTCGATCCGGCCCTGCCGGGCGAGGTCGGTCAGATCGCGGCCGTACTTGTCGAGTGTCGGGGTGGCGGTCGGGGCGCGGCGCGGCAGGTCGGGGTGCGGCAGGTCGGGGTGCGGCGGCGGTCCGGAGAGGCCGGCGCCCGCCGGTGGCTCCGGCGGCTCCGCCGGCAGCGCGGCGGCCGCCGGCCGCGCCGCGCCGAGGATGTGACCGGCCGCCGAGTCGGGGTTGGCGGCGAGGGCGCTCAGGACGTGCTCGGGGCCGATGTGTCCGGAGCCGGTGGCCCTGGCCCGTTCGTGCGCGTCCAGGAGCGTGCGTTTGACCGCGGGAGTGAGGGCCAGGGAGGCGGGTGCGGGGCCCTGGCCCGGCCGGTGGCGCTCCGGGCCGGACCGGTCGTCGATCTCACCGGCCAGCGCGTCGGGGTCGGCGCCCGCGCGGGCCACCAGACTTCGGGTCGGTTCGGCGCTCAGTGCGGCGCGCAGCAGGTGCTGGGTGTCCAGGTCGGTGCTGCCGCGCCGGGCCGCGTACGCGGCGGCGTCGGCCACCAGTCGGCGGGCCTGGCCGCTCATCAGGCGGCCGACCTCGATCCGCCGGGGGCGCGGGCCGCCGAAGAAACGGGCGAGGAACTCACTGAAGGGGTCCGGACCGTAGGCCTCGGGCCCCGGGATACCGCTGTTCATTCGGCGCCGGGTTCCCGTGTGCGGTTCGGCTATGCGGGGGCGTCGTCGGGGTTCCGGTGGTCCGGTGGCTGCGGGTGCGCCGTGGTTGTTTCGCGCAGTTTCGCCGCGCCCCTGAGAAAACGGGGCTGCGCCCCGGCTTCTCATCGGTGCGTGCCGCCGGGGTTCGTGTGCCGCCGGCGTCTTGAGGCCCGCGGGGCCTGGCTGTTGAGGGGCGCGGGGAACCGCGCGAGACGCCCCACGCACTCGCACTCGCACCCGCACCCGAACTCGCACCCGCAAGAGCACGCGGAGCCCCTAGCGGGCCGTCAGTACGCGCGGGCCCGTCCTCGTGACGGCCACCGTGTGTTCCGCGTGGGCCGCGCGGGAGCCGTCGTCCGTGCGCAGTGTCCACCCGTCCGGCGCCGCGTGGAACCCGTCGCCGCCCCCACCGAGAACCATCGGTTCGATCGCCAGGACCATCCCGTGCCGCAGCTTCATGCCCCGCCCGGCCCGCCCCTCGTTCGGCACGCCCGGGTCCTCGTGCATCTGCCGCCCGATCCCGTGCCCGCCGAACCCGTCCGGAATGCCGTACCCGGCGGAACGGCACACGGTGCCGATCGCGTGCGCGATGTCGCCGATGCGGTTGCCGACGACGGCCGCCCCGATGCCCGCCGCGAGGGCGCGTTCGGCCGTCTCCACGAGCCGCAGGTCGGCCGCGCGCGGCTCGCCCACCACGAAGCTGACCGCCGAGTCCCCGGCCCAGCCGCCCAGCACGGCGCCGCAGTCGACGGAGAGCAGGTCTCCGTCCCGCAGCCGGTACGCCGTCGGGATGCCGTGCACGATCGCGTCGTTCACGGAGGCGCAGATGACCGCGGGGAACGGCGTGGGCGCGAACGAGGGCCGGTAGCCGAGGAACGGCGACGAGGCGCCCGCCTCCCGCAGCACCTCGCGCGCCACCTCGTCCAGTTCGAGCAGGGACACTCCCACGTCGGCCGCCTTCCGCACCGCCGTCAGCGCGTGCCCCACGACCTGCCCGGCCTCGTACATCGCGTCCATGGACGCATCCGTCTTCAGTTCCACCATGCCAATTATTATACCGCTCAGGGCCCAATTAAAATACCGGTCCCTCGGCGGGGATCGGTATTAGAATGGGGTCATGGTGCGCACCCCACTGACCCCCGAAGAGCGCGAACGCGGCGAGCGGCTCGGCCGGTTGCTGCGCGAGGCCCGCGGCGGCCGGAGCATGGCGGAGATCGCCGCTCACGCGGGACTCTCCGCGGAGACCCTGCGGAAGATCGAGACCGGCCGGGCCCCCACCCCGGCCTTCTTCACGATCGCCGCCCTCGCCCGCGCCCTGGGTCTGTCCATGGACGAACTCGTCACCCGCTGCGCCCAGGCCGCCGAGAACGCACCGGCGGCAGCCGTCGCCTGAGCCCCGGCCCGGACCCGTCGCGCACGCCCGTCGCCCGGCCGCGCACAGCGCATCGCGTCCGCCCCGAAAACCTCACGTAGCCCGCCCGTAACACAACTGGTGTTTTCTTGCGGGTCGGAGCACTCCAGTCGGCCGGGGAGCATGCGATGACTGTGAATCAACTCCCGGTGCAGGTGCAGGAGTTCGCGCAATACCTGAACAAGCTGATGGCGAAGCTGGACCAGGGCGGCGGCTGGTGCGCCGTCTTCTGGCAGCGCGATCCCGACGGCATGCGTGCCTGCCTGGACGGCCAGGAGGTGCCGCCCTGGGACGTCGTGGAAGCGCTCATGCACGACCTCGACACCGCCTACGGCCCGGCCGCCGCGGCCCAGGAGACCCGGCGCGCCCGCGCTCTGCACAGCGCCTCCCTCGCCGCCTACGACGCCCGGCCCGGCGGCCGCGACGCCCTCGGCGACCGCCTCGACGTCATGCTTCGCGAACAGCGCTACGCCGCCGAACGCACCGCCGAACTGACCCGCCGGCTCCAGTCGGCCACCACCCAGGTCGAGGCCGACACCGTCCGCCTCGACCTCGCCTGGGCCCACGACGACCGCGAACGCGCCACGGCCCGCTGCACGGAGCTGCGCACCCGCATCGAGCACGCCGACCGCCGCGCCCCGCACGACCCCGTGCGGGGCGCGGCGCACGGTCGGAAGAACACCGCCGGGGACGTCTTCCGGGTGGGCGAACCACAGGCGCGCGAGACCACGGCCGAGTCGGCGCGGTACCCGGGCGAGCGTGCGTACGTGGAGCACTACGGCGTCGGAGGCCCTGCCCCCGTCCCCGAAGGGGGCGTTCGTACGGCTCCGGACGCCGATCCGGGCGCCGCCCCCGCCCCCGACCCGGGCGCCGCCCCCGAGGCCGGCGCCCAGGCTGCCGCCCCGGCGCCGGTCAAGCAGCGGGCCAGGCGCCGCCCGCGCGGGGGCGCCCGGTTCGCCGGGGCGGTGGAGGCCGAGGACGACCCGCCCGTCGCGCCGGAGGACGACCGGCCCCACATGCCCGCGACCGCACCGGCCGCCGGTCGCAGGGGCCGCGCTCCCCGGGGCGCCCGGTACGCCGGAGTCGCGGAGCGGACCGAAGGGGAAGCGGAGCCGCCGAGGCAGCCGCAGGCGCGGCAGCCGCTGGACGACGACGCGCGGCGCGAGGTCGCCGGCACCGTGGAGCGCCTGGTGCTGCTGCGCCGGGAGGGCCGCAGCGGCGAGGCGCACGCCCTTCTCGTGGAGGCCGCGCGGTGGCCCGCCGCCCGCTTTCCGCTGCTCGCGGCCGACCTGCACCGGGCGGGGCTCGACGCCGACTGGGCGACCCTGCTGTGGGAGGCCGGCTCGCTGCCCGCCGACCGGCTGGTCGCGGTGGCGGACGCCCTGAACGCGGTGGGCCGCGCCCCGGACGGGGAGCAGATGCTGCGGCAGGGCGTCTCGCGGCCCGCCGAGGAGATCGGCGAGGCGGTGCTCGCCCTCACCACCGAGGGGCGTGAACGGGAGGCGCGTGCGCTGCTCGACGTCTATGTGCGCGTGCGCACTCCGGAGGAGGCGGCGCGCACCGCGCAGGCCCGTCCGCGACTGCTCAGGCCCCTCGTGCTGGCGGCGGCGAGCCGCGTCTCCGAGGAGCGCCACCGCGAGGTGGTGCACGCGCTGCGCGTGCAGGGGCTCAGCTGACCCGTCCGCCCCGTCCGCCCCGTCCGCCCCGTCCGGCCCACCGGCACCGCCCGACGGCGCCGGCGGGCCCGGCGCGCGAAACGCAGGGGTAATCACCCACTGGAGTGCGAAACGTGATCGACTCGGCCGGTTGACGACGATGGTCTTGCCCAGCCCGTCGACGGGGCTTAGTTTCAAGCCTCTACGGCCTGCGTCTACGGGCGTAGAGGCTCGCTGGGGTCCCTGTCGAAGGAGCAGCTGAGATGGCCAACGTCGTACGCGCCGCCCTCGTCCAGGCGACCTGGACCGGCGACACCGCCTCCATGGTCGCCAAGCACGTCGAGCACGCCCGTGAGGCCGCCCGGCAGGGCGCGAAGGTGATCGGCTTCCAGGAAGTCTTCAACGCGCCCTACTTCTGCCAGGTCCAGGAACCCGAGCACTACGCCTGGGCGGAGCCCGTGCCCGACGGCCCCACCGTCACGCGCATGCGGGAGCTGGCCCGCGAGACCGGCATGGTGATCGTCGTCCCGGTCTTCGAGGTCGAGCAGTCCGGGTTCTACTACAACACCGCCGCGGTGATCGACTCCGACGGCAGTTACCTCGGCAAGTACCGCAAGCACCACATCCCCCAGGTCAAGGGCTTCTGGGAGAAGTACTACTTCAAGCCCGGGAACCTCGGCTGGCCGGTCTTCGACACGGCCGTGGGCAAGGTCGGCGTCTACATCTGCTACGACCGCCACTTCCCGGAGGGCTGGCGCCAGCTCGGTCTGAACGGCGCCCAGCTCGTCTACAACCCCTCCGCGACCCACCGGGGCCTGTCCTCCCACCTGTGGCAGCTGGAGCAGCCCGCGGCCGCCGTCGCCAACGAGTACTTCGTCGCCGCGATCAACCGGGTCGGAGTGGAGGAGTACGGGGACAACGACTTCTACGGCACGTCCTACTTCGTCGACCCGCGCGGCAAGTTCGTCGGCGAGGTCGCGAGCGACAAGGGCGAGGAACTGGTCGTACGGGACCTCGACTTCGACCTGATCGAGGACGTGCGGCAGCAGTGGGCGTTCTACCGGGACCGCCGCCCCGACGCCTACGAAGGACTCGTACGGCCCTGACGGGACTCGTACCGCCCCGGCGTGGGCACGTACAGCCGTGACACCCGCAGAACCCGTACAGGAGTGAAAGGAGTGGTGCAGCCGTGACCGACGAACTGCTCGGACGCCACAAGGCCGTACTGCCCGACTGGCTCGCGCTCTACTACGCGGACCCCCTGGAGATCACCCACGGCGAGGGCCGTCACGTCTGGGACGCCGCCGGCACCCGGTACCTCGACTTCTTCGGCGGCATCCTCACCACGATGACCGCGCACGCGCTGCCCGAGGTCACCAAGGCGGTGAGCGAGCAGGCCGGGCGGATCGTCCACTCCTCGACGCTCTACCTCAACCGGCCGATGGTCGAACTCGCCGAGCGGATCGCCCAGATGTCCGGCATCCCCGACGCCCGTGTCTTCTTCACCACCTCCGGCACCGAGGCCAACGACACCGCGCTGATGCTGGCGACGACCTACCGCCGCAGCAACCAGATCCTGGCGATGCGCAACAGCTACCACGGCCGCTCGTTCAGCGCGGTCGGCATCACCGGCAACAAGGGCTGGTCCCCGACCTCGCTGTCCCCGCTCCAGACGCTGTACGTGCACGGCGGCGTCCGCACCCGCGGCCCGTACGCCGACCTGAGCGACGCCGACTTCATCACCGCCTGTGTCGCCGACCTGGAGGACCTGCTCGGTCACGGCCGCCCGCCGGCCGCGCTGATCGCCGAGCCGGTCCAGGGCGTCGGCGGCTTCACCTCACCGCCGGACGGCCTGTACGCGGCCTTCCGTGAGGTGCTGCAACGGCACGGCGTGCTGTGGATCGCCGACGAGGTGCAGACCGGCTGGGGCCGCACCGGCGACCACTTCTGGGGCTGGCAGGCGCACGGGCAGAACGGCCCGCCGGACATCCTCACCTTCGCCAAGGGCATCGGCAACGGCATGTCCATCGGCGGTGTCGTCGCCCGTTCCGAGGTCATGAACTGCCTGGACAGCAACTCGATCTCGACCTTCGGCGGCACCCAGATCACCATGGCCGCCGGGCTCGCGAACCTGAACTACCTGGTCGAGCACGACCTCCAGGGCAACGCGCGGCGCGTCGGCGGACTGCTCATCGAACGGCTGCGGGCGATCACCGCCCAGATCCCCCAGGTGCGGGAAGTGCGCGGCCGGGGCCTCATGATCGGCATCGAGCTGGTCAGGCCCGGCACCGACGAGGCCAACCCCGAGGCCGCGTCCGCCGTCCTCGAAGCCGCACGCCGGGAGGGCCTGCTGATCGGCAAGGGCGGCGGCCACAACACCAGCGCGCTGCGCATCGCGCCCCCGCTGTCGCTGACCGTCGCCGAGGCCGAGGAGGGCGCCGGCGCCCTCGAACGGGCTCTGAGGAGCATCCAGTAGCACCAGAGGATCAGATCTGAGGAACACCGCCATGACCACCACCTCGGCCCCCGCTCCGGAACCCGCCCTGTCGGTACGCCAGGTCCTCAACCTGGACCGGGTCCTCGCCGGAGAGCCCGAGGTGGTGGCCGGGGCCGGTCAGCTCGACCGGCCCGTGCGCTGGGTCCACGTGGCCGAGGCCCCCGACGTGGGCGTGATGCTCACCGGCGGCGAGATGGTCCTCACCACCGGGGTCCTGCTCGCCGGGAACGAGGAGGCCCAGGCCGAGTACATCCGCTCCCTGTACCGGGCCGAGGCCGCGGCGGTCGTCCTCGGCCTCGGCCGGGCCTTCCCGACGCCGCCCGACGTGATGCGCCGGGCGGCGGAGCGGTGCGGTCTGCCGATGGTGGTGCTGCACCGGCCGTTCCCCTTCGCCGAACTGACAGAGGAGGTCCAGTCGCGGCTCGTACGGCGGAAGTTCGCGGCCGTGAGCCTGTCGGAGGCCGTCCGTACGGCCCTGA
Organism: Streptomyces sp. NPDC041108; assembly: GCF_055592645.1. Classification (NCBI taxonomy): domain Bacteria; kingdom Bacillati; phylum Actinomycetota; class Actinomycetes; order Kitasatosporales; family Streptomycetaceae; genus Streptomyces; species Streptomyces sp. NPDC041108. Next base: position 607,664 of record NZ_JBVIYK010000001.1, read on the forward strand.
CCGGGCTGATCACCGCCGGTGCCCCGCTCCAGCAGCTCCTCGACGAGATCGCCCACCACGCGGGCTGTCCGCTCGTCGTCACCAATCTCGCCCATCGCGTCCTCGCCACCGCGGGGGAGCGGTCCGCGGTCGACGACGTGCTGCGCGACTGGGAGCGCATCGCACGGCAGGCGGGCGGCAGCGAGGGCGACGGCTGGGTACGGGCCGAGCTGGGCGGACGCGGGGAGCGCTGGGGCCAGATCGTGCTGTGCGGACACCGGGGCGACACCGCCACGGGGCGGCTGCTCGCCGACCGGGCCGCCGAGGCGCTCGTCCTGCACCGCATGCTCGGCGGTTCGGCGCACAGCTGGGAGGAACAGTCCGCGCAGAGCCTCCTGACGGACCTCGTCTCCGGGGTCGTACCGGCCCGGCAGCTGCTGCCGAGGGCCCGCGCGGCCGGACTCCCGGTCAACCGCCGTACCTTCGTGCCGCTCGTCGTGCGCGAGGAGGATCCGGCCCAGCTCGACCGGGTACTGCGGATGCTCGGACTTCCCGGGCTCGTCGCCGAACTGGCGGAGGGCGCCACCGCCGTGCTCCTCAGCCTCGCCCGGGACCAGGACGCGACCGCCCTCACCACGCACTTCGCGACCCGGCTGCGGTCGGAGTCGGGGGCGCGCGGGACGGTCGTCGCGGCCGCCGAGGCGCGGACCACCTGGGAGGACGTGCCGGGCGGACTGCGGGAGGCGCGCCATGTGGCGGACGCCGTCGCCCAGTCCGCGGCGACCGGGCTCGACCTGCCCCCGGTCGTACGCCTGCGCGATGTCCATCTGCGCGGCCTGGTCCGGCTGCTGCGGGACGACCCGCACGTCCAGGCGTTCGCCGAGCGGGAGCTGGACGGGCTGCTGCGCGGTGACGGGCACGCCGAGCAGGACCTGCTGCCCGTACTGCGCACCTATCTCGCGACCGGCCGCAACAAGTCGCACACCGCCCAGCTGCACCACGTCAGCCGGCCCGCGCTGTACCGCCGGCTGGAAGCCATACAGGCCCGCCTCGGCGTGGACCTCGACGACTTCGAACAGGCCGCGTCCGTCCACATCGCCCTCCTCGCCCACGATGCGCAACAGGGCTGAAACATGCCGGGACCTGCGAAAACAGCGGTGAAACATGCGCCCAGGAAGGGGTGACACGGTGGAACGGAGAAGGCCCGCAGACGTGACACCGTGCAACTCAAACCGGCTTCGCGGACTTCCTACTCTCGCTGCACACCGAGTGACCGGAGGTCCCGATGAGCAGAGTCATCCGCGCAGCGATCTTCCAGACGGCCTGGACCGGCGACAAGGAGTCGATGATCCAGGTCCACGAGCAGGCGGCCCGCGACGCCGCCGCGCAGGGTGCGCAGGTCATGTGCTTCCAGGAGCTGTTCTACGGGCCCTACTTCTGCCAGGTCCAGGACAAGGCGTTCTACGAGTACGCGGAAGCGATTCCCGACGGCCCCATCGTCAAGCGCTTCCAGGCGCTCGCCAAGGAACTCGGCCTCGTCCTCGTGCTGCCGATGTACGAGGAGGAGCAGCCGGGCGTCCTCTACAACACCGCCGCCGTGATCGACGCGGACGGCAAGTACCTCGGCAAGTACCGCAAGCACCACATTCCCCAGGTCCCCGGCTTCTGGGAGAAGTTCTACTTCCGCCCCGGCAACGCGGGCTGGCCGGTCTTCGACACCGCCGTGGGGAAGATCGGTGTCTACATCTGCTACGACCGGCACTTCCCCGAGGGCTGGCGTGCGCTGGGTCTCGGCGGCGCGGAGATCGTGTTCAACCCGTCGGCCACCTCACGGGGCCTGTCCCGCTACCTGTGGCAGCTGGAACAGCCGGCGTCGGCCGTCGCCAACGAGTACTTCATCGGCGCCATCAACCGGGTGGGAGTCGAGGAACTCGGCGACAACGACTTCTACGGCACCTCCTACTTCGTGGACCCCGAAGCCCAGTTCGTCGGCGAGGTCGCGAGCGACAAGGAGACCGAACTCGTCGTCCGCGACCTGGACCTGGCCAAGCTCCGCGAGGTACGCGACCGCTGGCAGTTCTTCCGCGACCGCCGCCCGGACGCGTACGGCCCGCTGACGGCGCCGTAGCGACGCACGGCCCGCGCCCCTGATTCCCTCAGGGGCGTGGGGCAGTGCCTGATACGCGGCTTCCGCCGCGTGGGCGCGACCAGCCACGAACGACCGGCACTTTCCCGACAACCGAACGGAGCGTGACCGAATGAGCGGCCGTACTCTGATCCGCGGCGGTCTCGTCATCACCGCATCAGACGAACTGCACGCCGACGTCCTGATCGAAGACGGCCGCGTCGTCGCCCTGGCGGCGAGCGGCACCCCCACCGCCGGCGCCTGGACCGCCGACCGCACCCTCGACGCCACCGGCAAGTACGTCGTCCCGGGCGGCGTCGACGCCCACACCCACATGGAACTCCCCTTCGGCGGCACCTTCGCCTCCGACACCTTCGAGACCGGGACCCGGGCAGCAGCCTGGGGCGGTACCACGACGATCGTCGACTTCGCCGTGCAGAGCGTCGGCCACACCCTGCGCGAGGGCCTCGACGCCTGGCACGCCAAGGCGGAGGGCAACTGCGCGATCGACTACGGCTTCCACATGATCGTCTCCGACGTGAACCAGGACACGCTGAAGGAGATGGACCTGCTGGTGCAGGAGGGCGTGACCTCCTTCAAGCAGTTCATGGCCTACCCGGGCGTCTTCTACAGCGACGACGGCCAGATCCTGCGCGCCATGCAGCGCTCCGCCGACAACGGCGGACTGATCATGATGCACGCGGAGAACGGCATCGCGATCGACGTGCTGGTCGAACAGGCCCTGGCCCGCGGCGAGACGGACCCCCGCTACCACGGCGAGGTCCGCAAGGCCCTCCTCGAAGCCGAGGCCACCCACCGCGCCATCAAGCTCGCCCAGGTCGCCGGAGCACCCCTGTACGTCGTGCACGTCTCGGCGATGGAGGCGGTCGCCGAGCTGGCCCGGGCACGCGACGAGGGGCTCAACGTCTTCGGCGAGACCTGTCCGCAGTATCTGTTCCTCTCCACGGACAATCTCGCGGAGCCGGACTTCGAGGGCTCCAAGTACGTGTGCAGCACCCCTCTGCGGCCGCGCGAGCACCAGGCGAAGCTCTGGCAGGGCCTGCGCACCAACGACCTCCAGGTGGTCTCCACCGACCACTGCCCGTTCTGCTTCGTCGGCCAGAAGGAACTGGGCCGCGGCGACTTCTCCAAGATCCCCAACGGCCTCCCGGGCGTCGAGAACCGCATGGACCTCCTCCACCAGGCGGTCGTCGACGGGCACATCTCGCGGCGCCGCTGGATCGAGATCGCCTGCGCCACCCCGGCCCGCATGTTCGGCATGTACCCGAAGAAGGGCACCATCGCGCCGGGCGCGGACGCCGACATCGTCATCTACGACCCGCACGCCGAGCAGGTCATGTCCGCCGAGACGCACCACATGAACGTCGACTACTCGGCGTACGAGGGCAAGCGCACCACCGGCCGGGTCGAGACGGTCCTCTCGCGCGGCGAACTCGTCATCACCGAGCGGGAGTACACCGGGCACGCCGGGCACGGCGTCTACACCCCCCGCTCCACCTGTCAGTACCTCAACTAGGAGCGGAGCACATGGACTTCGGACTCGTCCTGCAGACCGACCCGCCGGCCTCGCGCGTCGTCGAGCTGATGAAGCGTGCCGAGAACAACGGTTTCACGTACGGCTGGACCTTCGACTCCGCCGTGCTCTGGCAGGAGCCGTTCGTCATCTACAGCCAGATCCTGTCCAGCACCACGAGACTGACGGTCGGCCCGATGGTCACCAACCCGGGCACGCGCACCTGGGAGGTCACCGCCTCGACCTTCGCCACGCTCAACGACATGTTCGGCAACCGCACGGTGTGCGGCATCGGCCGCGGCGACTCGGCGATGCGGGTGGCGGGCCGCAAGCCCAACACCCTGGCCCGGATCAGTGAGGCCATGAAGGTGATCCGGTCGCTGGGCAGCGGGGGAGAGGCCGACCTCGGCGGTACGGTCATCAGCTTCCCCTGGATCAAGGAGGGCGCCGAACTCCCGGTCTGGATGGCCGCGTACGGCCCCAAGGCCCTGAAGATGACCGGTGAGGAGGCCGACGGCTTCATCCTCCAGCTCTCCGACCTGTATCTCACCGAGTACATGGTCAAGGCGGTCAAGGACGCGGCCGTCGCCGCCGGGCGCGACCCGTCCGAGGTGAAGATCTGCGTGGCCGCCCCCGCGTACGTCACCGAGGACGACTCGCCCGAGGCGCTGGCGCACGCGCGCGAGCAGTGCCGCTGGTTCGGCGGGATGGTCGGCAACCACGTCGCCGACCTGGTGTCGAAGTACGGCGAGCACTCCGCGGCCGTACCGGAGGAGCTGACGGACTACATCAAGGCACGTGAGGGGTACGACTACTCCCACCACGGACGTGCCGACAATCCCGACACCCAGTTCGTGCCGGACGAGATCGTCGACCGGTTCTGCGTGATCGGCACTCCCGAGGCGCACATCGAGAAGCTGAACGCGCTGCGCGCCCTGGGCGTGGACCAGTTCGCCGTCTACGACATGCACGACGCGCAGGAGCGGGTGATCGACGTCTACGGCTCCACGGTCATCCCGGCCGTCAACGGCTGACCCTCCGCTCCCTTCCCGGAACGGGCCGGTGACTGCGAGAATCCGGCCACCGCAACAAACGGAACCAGTAGCTCCGATTCTGGTGCCGACCGCTTCGCCTCCCGCCCCCCACACCTTGTCTCCCTTCCCTCCGCCGTCCCGGAGGGAAGGGGCCCAAGGCCCCCGCACGGCCTTTCGTTCCCGTCCCGCCTCCCCTGATTGGCCTGCCCATGACCGAAATAGCTCCCTCGGGGTCGCCGACAGCTCAGACCGCCGACCCGTCCGGCCGGATCGAGCTGGCCCCCGAGGCGTTCCCCGCCGAGAGCCCCTTCGCCAACGAGGACCTGCGCCCCGTACCCGTCTCCGAGCGCAAGTGGACGACGTACAACTTCGCGGCGCTGTGGATCTCCATGGCCCACTGCATCCCCAGCTGGACCCTGGCCTCCGGCCTGGTCGCCCTCGGCATGGACTGGAAGCAGGCCGTCTTCACCATCGCCCTGGCCAACATCATCGTGCTGCTGCCGATGCTCGCCACCGGGCACGCCGGCCCCAAGTACGGCATCCCCTTCCCGGTGCTCGCCCGCGCCTCCTTCGGGCTGCGCGGCGCGAACATCCCGGCGATGATCCGGGCGGCCGTGGCCTGCGGCTGGTTCGGCATCCAGACCTGGATCGGCGGGTCCGGCATATTCGTCCTCGGTTCCAAACTCACCGGCGGCGAATGGGAGAAAGCGGGACAGATCGGGGGGCACCCCTGGCCCCTGTGGCTCTGCTTCATCGTCTTCTGGGCGCTGCAGATAGCGATCATCTACCGCGGCATGGACTTCCTGCGGCACTTCGAGAACTGGGCCGCGCCCTTCGTGATCGTCGGCGCGCTCGTGCTGCTGATCTGGATCGCGATCAAGGCCGACGGCTTCGGTGCGCTGCTCGACCAGCCGTCCAAGCTCGGCTGGGGACCGGACTTCTGGCCGGTCTTCTTCCCGTCGCTGATGGGCATGATCGGCTTCTGGGCGACCCTGTCCCTGAACATCCCCGACTTCACCCGCTTCGGCGCCAGCCAGAAGGCGCAGACCTGGGGCCAGGCCCTGGGGCTTCCCACCACCATGACCCTCTTCGCCGTCCTCGCCGTGCTGGTCACCTCCGGCTCCGAGGTGGTCTACGGCGAGGCCATCTGGGACCCGGTCGCGCTGGCGGCCAAGACGGACAGCGCCTTCGGACTGCTCTTCGCCCTGATCATCGTGCTGGTCGCCACCATCTCCGTGAACATCGCGGCGAACGTCGTGTCACCGGCGTACGACCTGGCGAACCTCGCCCCGAAGCTGATCAACTTCCGCACGGGCGCCCTCATCACGGGCGTCGTGGGCATCCTGATCTTCCCGTGGAAGCTGATCTCGACACCCGAGTTCTACATCTTCACCTGGCTCGGCGTGGTCGGCGGTCTGCTCGGCACCGTCGCCGGCATCCTCATCGCCGACTACTGGATCATCCGCCGCACCGTCCTGCACCTCGCCGACCTGTACACGCCCGGCGGGCGCTACTGGTACGCGTCCGGCTGGAACTGGCGGGCCATAGCGGCCTTCGTGGTCGGCGGTGTCCTCGCGGTCGGCGGCTCCTACTCGACCGTCTCCGAGGACGGCGTGGCCTCGGGACCGTTCCCGCACGACGGCATGATCCCGTTCCTCAAGCCGCTCGCCGACTACGGCTGGGCGGTGGGTCTGGGCACGTCGATGCTGCTGTACGTGGCGCTGATGTCCGGCGAGAGGAAGAAGGCGGGGCAGCGGACGGAGAAGGCGGCCGTCTGACGCGGCCGTGACCGGGGCGGCGGTGGCCGTGCCGGAGGGATCCCGCTTCTAGCGGGCGCCCTTCAGGACGGCCGCCGCCTCCTTCGCGGCCTTGATGGCGCCCTTGTTGATCACGTCCGTGCCGGGCGCCTTCTGGGACTCGAAGTCGCTGCCGTTGTAGGTGACGACCACCAGGGCGTTGGACATACGGACGTACACCACGCCCTCGCGGGTCTGCTGCTTGTCGTCCGTGGTGAGGTTCACCACGGAGTAGGCCTCGTCGCCGAGACCCGGGACGGCGCCGCCGCCGCTCTTCTCCGTGGTGCGGGTCGTGTAGGCGCTCCGGGCCTTCTCGTCCGACTGCTGGATCTCGTACGAGATGTCGAGCCAGCGGTAGTCGAAGCCCTTGAGCGCGTTCCACGAACAGGTGCGGCGCACGGACTCATTGGTCGACGCGATCTCCTTGCCCGCCGTCTTCGCGCCCGGAACAAGGGATTTGACCGTTTTCGTCGTGACGCCGGAACAGGGGGAAGGTGCCTTCGCGTACGTTTTCGTCACGGCCGATGCCGACGGAGCGGACTCGGAGGTCGAGATGGGCGCCGACGCGGTGTCCTGTGCGGAGTCCTCACCGGCCGGACTCGCGGACAGCGGACCGGACGACAACGCCCAGCCGGCGGTGGCGAGTACGGCGACGGGCAGCAGCCGCGCGGTGAGGGCGAGCGGCAGAGGCAGTTCACGCACAGCGCACTTCTCGGGGTCGAGGCGGGAGGTACCGCCGGGCGGTGGGATACGTCAGTGTCACATGACTCCCTGTGGGACGAAAGTGCGAACTCTCTCCGTGCATACGTGGTGACAGGGGTGTCCGGTTCAAGACGGGCCCGCCGTCTTCGGATCGGCGGCGCAGTCGCGGCCTCCGCGGGGCGGCCGTGTCAGGATCGGCTTCGTGATCCCGATACGTGATCGTAGGGCCCCACGCTCCCGCGTGTTCCTCGTGGCGGCGCTGACGCTGGCCGTGGCCGGCTGCGGACTCTCCGAGGAGCTGGACCGCGAGCGAGACCCCGACCGCGTCGGGCCCCCGACTGTCGCCTCGTCGGCGGCCACGGACGCGCCCGAGGGGCCGCGGGACCCGGAGCCGACCGGCACCCCGGCAGCCTGCCCGCCCGCAGGGGTGCGCATGACCCCCGGTCCCGTGGAAGCGGCGATGGGTCTGAGGGCGATGGGCGTCACCCTCACCAACTGCGGCACGAAGCCGTACACCCTCAAGGGCTACCCGGCGATCCGGGTGCTCGACGAGCACGGCGAGCCCTACGACGGCATACGTGTCCTGCGGGGCTCCCGGCACATCACCACCGGTGTGCCCGACTTCGGCCCGCACAAGGTCACTCTGAAGCCCGGCGAGTCCGCGAGGACCGAACTGGTCTGGCGCAACACGGTCACCGAGGCGGACATACCCGGCGTCCACGCCCCGACCCTGAGCATCGCCCCCCAGCCGGGCCGGCCGGCCGAGGTCCTCGACCCCGAGGGCGGCATCGACCTCGGCACCACGGGCCGTCTCGCCGCGACGGCCTGGACCCAGGTCGCCGGGGACGGACCCTGACCGGTCGCGGCGCCTCGCGGACGATCAGCACCCTGGACGCATGACGCGGTCGCGGAACGCCGTCGAGCCCCAACTCCCTTCCCTGCCCGAGGAGATCCTCGCCCACTACGCGCGCGGCGGGGAGACCACCCGTCTCCACGAGGGTGCCGGGCGGCTGGAGCCATGGCGCACCCAGGACGTCCTGCGGCGGCTGCTGCCTGCCGCTCCCGTGCGCGTGTGCTCACGGGTGGGACGGAGTCCCTGAGGCGCCGGTCGCGGCCTGCGTACGATCACCGAACGCCCGGCGCGCAGTGAGGAGTCCGCCCGTGTTCACCACTCGACCGACGCTCCAGGGGACCTTCGGCATGGTCTCCTCCACCCACTGGCTCGCCTCCCAGTCGGCGATGGCGGTCCTGGAGGACGGCGGCAACGCCTTCGACGCGGCCGTGGCGGCCGGCTTCGTCCTGCACGTCGTGGAACCCCACCTCAACGGGCCCGCCGGCGAGGTGCCGATCCTGCTCGCGCCGGCGGACGGCGAGGTCCGGGTGCTGTGCGGACAGGGCGTGGCACCCGCCGGTGCGTCCATCGGGCACTACCGGGGGCTCGGGCTGGAGCTGGTCCCCGGCACGGGACCGCTGGCGGCCGCCGTGCCGGGCGCGTTCGACGCGTGGATGCTCCTGCTGCGCGACCACGGCACCAAGGACCTGGCCGACGTCCTGAAGTACGCCGTCGGGTACGCGCGGGACGGCCACCCCCCGGTGGAGAACGTGGGGGCGACGGTCGAGTCCGTGCGGGACCTCTTCGAGAAGGAGTGGCCGTCGTCGGCGCAGGTGTACCTGCCGGGCGGACGGGCGCCCCGCCCCGGTGAGCTGTTCCGTAACCCGGCCCTGGCCGCGACCTGGCTGCGGCTCCTCGCCGAGACCGAGGGGGCGAAGGGCCGCGAGGCCCGTATCGAGGCGGCCCGCGAGGTCTGGCGCACCGGCTTCGTCGCCGAGGCCCTCGTCCGGCAGTCCGGGCGGCCCACGCTCGACACCAGCGGCGAACGGCACACCGGGACGCTCGCCCCGGCCGACCTCGCCGGCTGGTCCGCGTCCTACGAGCCACCTGCGACCTACGACTGGAACGGCTGGACCCTGTGCAAGGCCGGCCCCTGGAGCCAGGGCCCGGTCCTCCTGCAGCAACTCGCGCTCCTGCCCCCGGAACTTCCCGCCCACGGCTCCGCCGCGTACATCCACCTCCTCGTCGAGGGCTGCAAGCTCGCCATGGCGGACCGCGAGGCCTGGTACGGGGACGCGGCGCCGGTCCCGCTCGACGACCTGCTGTCCGAGGAGTACAACGCCGCGCGGCGGGCCCTCGTCGGTGACACGGCCTCCTACGAGCTGCGGCCGGGCGCTCCGGGCGGCCGCACCCCGCGCCTGAGCGCGCACGCGCGCGTGGTGGCCGACGACGAGCCGGGCGGCGGTCCCCCGGGGGCCGGCGAACCCACCGTCGCCCGGGGGCCCCGGTCACTGCTGCCGGGGGAACCCGAGGTCGCGGCGGACGGGAGCACCCGGGGCGACACCTGCCACCTCGACGTCGTCGACCGCTGGGGGAACATGGTCGCCGCCACGCCCAGCGGCGGCTGGCTGCAGTCCAACCCGGTGGTGCCCGAGCTGGGCTTCCCGCTCGGCACCCGGCTGCAGATGACCTGGCTCGACGAGGGACTGCCCAACTCCCTCACCCCCGGCCGCAGGCCGCGCACCACGCTCACCCCGTCGCTCGCCCTGCGCGACGGGGTGCCGGTCATGGCCTTCGGCACGCCCGGCGGCGACCAGCAGGACCAGTGGCAGCTGCACTTCTTCCTCGCCGTCGCCCTGCGCCCGCCGGTCCGCGGCGGCCTCGACCTCCAGGGCGCGATCGACGTCCCGAACTGGCACAACGACAGCTTCCCCGGCTCCTTCCATCCGCGCGGCACGCGCCCCGGCAGTGTCACCGTCGAGTCCCGGACACCCCCGGAGGTCGTCGAGGAGCTGCGCCGCCGCGGCCACGACCTCGTGGTGGGCGAGGCATGGTCCGAGGGCAGGCTCTGCGCGGTCGCCCGGGATCCCCGCAGCGGGGTGCTGTCGGCGGCGGCGAACCCGCGCGGGATGCAGGGGTACGCGGTCGGGCGCTGAGCCGCGGCGTCCTCGCGCGCGGGTGCGGCCCGCCCCGGCTGTTCATGGCGATTCCGTACCGAATACACCGGACGGGCAGGGGTTGTCAGTGGCGCGTGCTGTCATGGAGGCATGATCGAAGACAACGAAACCATCGACGAGTTTCTCGCCCGGCACGCCTCGGACGTCGAGGAGGCGATCCGCAAGGCCGCCGCCGCGGAGATCATGCCGCGCTTCCGGCAGCTCGCCGCGCACGAGGTCGACCAGAAGGCCGGCCCGCACGACCTGGTGACCGACGCCGACCGCAAGGCCGAGCTGTATCTGACGGAGGCGCTCTCCGCGCTGCTGCCGGGCTCGGTCGTGGTCGGCGAGGAGGCCGTGCACGCCGACCCCGCGTCGTACGAGGCGATCCAGGGCGACGCGCCGGTCTGGATCGTCGACCCGGTGGACGGCACCCGGCAGTTCGTGAACGGCGACCCCGGCTTCTGCACCCTCGTCGCCCTCGCCCGCGGCGGTGTCCTGCACGCCTCCTGGACGTACGCGCCCGCCCTCGACCGGTTCGCCGTGGCGATCCGCGGCCGGGGCGCCACCGTCGACGGCGTGCCCCTGCGCGCCGGCTCGCCCGCTCCCGGCCGGGACCTCGACATCGCCACCTCGCACCCGGACTACACCACGCCGGAGCAGAAGCGGGCCCTGCTCGGCCTCTGGACGCAGGGCGTGGCCCCGCGTGCCTGCGGGTCGGCCGGACTGGAGTATCTCGCCGTCGCCGAGGGCCGGCTGGACGCGACCGCGTTCTCCTGGGAGGCGGCCTGGGACCACGCGGCCGGCCTGCTGCTCGTCCAGGAGGCGGGCGGCGCCCATCTCACCCTGGCCGGCGAGCCCTTCCGGATAACCGGCGGCAACGCCCTGCCCTTCACCGCGGCCCGGGACGCGGCCACGGCCCGCCGGGTGGTGGGGCTGCTGTCGGGCGGCGCCTGACGAGCAAGCGGAAGCGGCACCTCCGCCGGTGGGGCCCACCCTTCCCGGGGCCTGTCGGTGGCCGGGCATATCCTGGGCCCAGGTCCGTCCGCGGGCGGGGAACTCCGCCGGCGGGGCGTGACCATCGGCTGACGAAGGGGTCCGGACGTGCCGTCGATGCTCGACGCGGTGGTGGTGGGGGCGGGGCCGAACGGCCTGACGGCTGCCGTGGAGCTGGCCCGCCGCGGGTTCTCCGTGGCCGTGTTCGAGGCGAAGTCCACCGTCGGGGGAGGCTCCCGCACCGCGGAGCTGACGCTGCCGGGCTTCCGCCACGACCCCTGCGCGGCCGCGCACCCGCTCGGCGTCAACTCGCCCGCGTTCAAGGCGATGCCGCTGGAGCGCTACGGCCTGGAGTGGCTGCACGCCGAGCTGCCCATGGCGCACCCCTTCCCCGACGGCTCGGCGGCCGTGCTGTCGCGCTCGGTGGGGGAGACGGCCGCCTCGTTCGGTCCGCGTGACGCGGGCGCGTACCGCAGGCTGGTCGAGCCGTTCCTGCCCAAGTGGGACACGCTCGCCCGGGACTTCATGTCGCTGCCGCTGTCCGCGCTGCCCCGCGACCCGGTCACCCTCGCCCGCTTCGGGCTCGTCGGACTGCCGCCGTCCACCTGGCTGATGCGCCGCTTCAAGGACGAGCGGGCCAAGGCGCTGTTCGCCGGCCTCGTCGCCCACGTCATCGCCCCGCTCGGCGGCCTCGCCACCGGCGCGGTGGGGCTGGTCTTCGCGCTCGCCGCGCACGCCGCGGGCTGGCCGGTCGCCCGGGGCGGCTCGCAGGCCATCGCCGACGCGCTCACCGCGTACCTCAAGGACCTCGGCGGCGCCGTCCACACCGACTACGAGGTCAAGCGCCTCGACGACCTGCCGCCCGCGCGCGCCTACGTCTTCGACACCTCACCCACCGCGCTGGCCCGGATCGCGGGCTTCGGCGGCCACTACGACGCGTACCGCTACGGCGCGAGCGTCTTCAAGCTCGACTACGCGCTCGACGGCCCCGTGCCCTGGACCGCCCCGGAGGCGCGCGTCGCCGGAACCGTCCAGGTCGGGGCGAGCCGGGCCGAGATCGGCACGGCGCTCGACGCGGCCTCCCGGCGCGGCCGGGCGCCCGACCGGCCGTTCCTGATCACCGTGCAGCCGAGCCTGGTCGATCCGAGCCGGGCCCCCGAGGGCAAGCACTCCTTCTGGGCCTACGGCCACGTCCCCAACGGCTGGACGGGTGACCTGACGGACGCCGTCGAGCGTCAACTGGAGCGTTTCGCCCCGGGGTTCCGCGACCGCGTGCTCGCGCGCGCCACCGCAGGACCGCCGGAACTCGCTGCGCACAACGCGAACTACGTGGGCGGGGACATCGCCTGCGGCGCGGCCTCCGGCCTGCAGCTGCTGCTCCGCCCCAAGCTCTCGCTCACCCCGTACGCCACCCCCCACCCGGCCGTCTTCATCTGCTCCTCGGCGACCCCGCCCGGCCCCGGTGTGCACGGTATGTCGGGACACAACGCGGCCAAGGCGGTCTGGCGCCGGCTCCGGCAGGACCTGTGAGTTCACCGGCGGGCCGAGCGATCCGGACGACATCACGAATCGACAAAGGTCTTCACATTTTCTCCATGTGAATGTTCAAGCGGCATGGGTAGGTTGCCGCCATGAATGATCGGAGTGCGTTACCGGGCTCCGGCTCGCGACCTGCCGTGGGCCTCGCCGACCTCGCACAACTCGTCCGCGCACCGGCCGCTCTGAGCGTCCCGGGCGACGTGCTCGCCGGAGCCGCCGCAGCGGGTCGACCGCTCGGTGCGCGGACGTTCGGCGTGATGGGTTCGTCCGTCTGCCTCTACTGGGCCGGTATGGCCCTCAACGACTACGCCGACGCCACCGTCGACGCGGTCGAGCGTCCCGAGCGCCCCGTCCCCTCGGGCCGGGTCCCGCGCCGCACCGCCCTCGCCGTCGCGGGCGCCCTGACCGCCGGGGGCCTCGCACTCGCCGCCGCCTCCGGGGGCCGCCGGAGTCTGCTGGGCGCGCTGCCGCTGGCCGGGGCCGTCTGGGCGTACGACCTGAAGCTCAAGTCCACCCCGGCGGGACCTGCCGCCATGGCCTGCGCGCGGGCCCTGGACGTCCTCGCGGGCGCCCTTGCGGCCACCGGGCGCGGCCCGGACCGTACGCCCGGAACCGGTGCCGCCCTGCTGCGCGGTGCCGTCCCCGCCGCGCTGGTCGGCGCCCACACCTACACGCTGACCGTGCTCAGCCGTCACGAGATCTCGGGCGCCCCCGCCCGGCTGCCGGCCGCGACCCTCGCCGCCTCCACGACCACCGCCCTCGCGGCGGCCCTCCCGGCCGTCCGCACGGCCGCCGCCCACCGCGCGGGGAGCGACGGTGCCACCGGGGTGTCACCCTCGGCCACGGCCCGGGCCGCCGTGGTCGCCGCCGGGGCCCTCGCCTACCTCGGCAGCTACGGAACGGCCCAGGCCCGCGCCGTACGGGAGCCGTCGGGCGAGAACGTACGACGGGCCGTCGGGGCCGGGATCCTCGGGCTGATGCCCCTGCAGGCGGCGCTGACCGCGCGGAGCGGAGCCACGGCCGCGGCGGCGGCCCTGGGCGTCGTCCACCCCCTCGCGCGGCGGCTCGCGCGACGTATATCCCCCACCTGAACAGCACGGACCTCCGCGGAGGAAAGCCGGTATGACCCAGCCCCCCACCCCCCTCAGATTCGGCTACGGCACCAACGGCTTCACCAACCACCGGCTCGGCGACGTCCTCGCGGTCCTCGCCGACCTCGGGTACGACGGCGTCGCGCTCACCCTCGACCACGGCCACCTCGACCCCTACGCAGGGGACCTGCCCCGGCGGGTGGACGCGGTCGCCCGGGACCTGGCCCGGCGCGGTCTCGACGTGACCGTCGAGACCGGCGCCCCCTACCTCCTCGACCCCTGGGGCAAGCACCACCCGACGCTCATGGCGGACGACGCCGAGCGCAGGATCGACCTCCTGCGGCGCGCCGTCCGTATCGCCGCCGACCTCGGCTCGCCCACCGTCCATCTGTGCAGCGGGCCCGCGCCGGACGACGGACTGCCGGAGCGGGAAGCGTGGAAGCGGCTCGCGGCGGGCGTCGAGACCGTCCTGGACACGGCGGGGCGGTACGGCGTCTCCCTGGCCTTCGAGCCCGAGCCGTACATGTTCGTCGACACCGTCGAACGGTGCCTGGAACTGGCCGACATGACCGGCGGACACGAACTGTTCGGGATCACCCTCGACATCGGCCACGCGCACTGCGTGGAGGAGCACACGGTTCTGGAGTGCGTCCGCCTCGCCGCCCCACGCCTGCTGAACGTGCAGATCGAGGACATGCGGCGGGGCGTCCACCAGCACCTCGAACTCGGCGCCGGAGAGATCGACTTCCCACCCGTCCTCGCCGCCCTGCGGGACCTCGACCACCGCGGACTGGTCTCCGTGGAGATCCAGGGCGGTTCCCTCGACGCCCCCGAAGTGGCCCGTCGCTCACTGGACTTCCTCCGCGCGGCGACGGCCTGACCCGACCCCACGACCACCACCCCCTCATGTCCTCCCACCCCGCAGGAGGTTGTTCCGTCATGCTCTCCACCGGACTGCCGACCGCCGAGTCCCCCGATCCGGCCGAACCCCCCGACCCTCCCGACCCCCGAACCCTCCTCGCCTCGCACGCGCTGGACCCGGCGGCCCGTGCCTGGCTCGACGAGGCCGTGGCCCGTGTCGCCGGCCGGCCCGCCGCCATCCGAGCCCTCTTCCCCGCCGCCCGGCGACACTGCGGCCGTGCCCGGCTGAACGCGCGCCTCACCGTCGACGAGGCCGCCCGCGCCGCGCTGCTCACCGCGCTGCCGCTGGGCGGCCAACCGCTCGCCGACGAACTGGCGGGCCTCTTCCGCCACGGCGACCCGGCCGAACAGCGGGCCGTCCTGCGGGCCCTGCACCTGTTCGCCGACGGCGCCGACGCGACCGGCCGGGAGCCCCTCGGCGACCTCGCCCTGCCGCTCGTCCGTGAGGCGCTGCGCGGTAACGACAGCAGCCTCGTCGAGGCCGCCCTCGGCCCGTACGGCGCCGCCCGCCTTCCGGACGCCGAGTACCGGCAGGCCGTGCTGAAGTGCCTGTTCCAGGAGATCCCCCTGGCCCGGACCGCCTCTCCCGCCGCCCGCGCCGACGCGGAACTCGCCCGCATGCTGGCCGACTTCGCGCACGAACGGGTCGCCGCCGGACGCGACGTACCGGCGGACGTCTGGCCCGTCGTCGGCGCCTTCCCCGCAGCCGGCCGGCTGGCCGACCGGCTCACCGCCGAGACGAGGGCCGCCGCGCCCGACCGCCGTGCGGCCGCCGAGCGCGCCCTGCGGGCGCTCCACCGGGCCACCGCCTCCGCCCAGCCACCGCGTCCGCCCAGCCACTGAGTTCGCCCGGCCACTGAGTTCGCCCGGCCACCGCAACCGCCCGGGCCACCGCATCCGCATGTTCCACCGGCCTTCACGTCCCGTCGTCGGCATCGCTCACGGACCCAGTCCGAGGAATCCGAGGCAGAAGCACATGCGCATCTTCGACCCCCACATCCACATGACCTCCCGCACCACCGACGACTACGAGGCGATGCACGCGGCCGGAGTGCGCGCCGTCGTCGAGCCGGCGTTCTGGCTGGGCCAGCCCCGCACCTCGCCGGAGAGCTTCTACGACTACTTCGACGCGCTGCTCGGCTGGGAGCCCTACCGGGCCTCCCAGTTCGGCATCCAGCACTTCTGCACGATCGCCCTCAACCCCAAGGAGGCCAACGACCCGCGCTGCCGGCCCGTGCTCGACGAACTGCCCCGCTACCTCGCCAAGGACCGCGTCGTCGCCGTCGGCGAGATCGGCTACGACTCGATGACGCCGGAGGAGGACGAGACCCTCGCGCTCCAGCTCCAGCTCGCGATCGAGCACGAACTGCCCGCCCTCGTCCACACCCCGCACCGCGACAAGGCCGCCGGCACCCGGCGGACCCTGGACGTCGTGAGGGAGTCGGGCATCGCCCCCGAACTCGTCGTCCTCGACCACCTCAACGAACTGACCGTCGGCATGGTCCTCGACAGCGGCTGCTGGGCCGGGTTCTCGATCTATCCCAGGACCAAGATGAGCGAGGACCGCATGGTCGCCGTCCTCCAGGAGCACGGAACCGAACGCGTGCTGGTCGACTCGGCCGCCGACTGGGGCCGTTCCGACCCGCTCAAGACCCGGAAGACCGCCGACGCCATGCTCGCCGCCGGGTTCGACGACGACACCGTGGACCGGGTGCTCTGGCGCAACCCCGTCGCCTTCTACGGGCAGAGCGGCAGGCTGGACCTCGACGAGCCCCAGCCGGACGAGGAGTCGAGCTTCCAGGGCAACTCCGTCCGGCGCGGCGGGGAGTGAGGGCCCGACCATGCGCTTCCGACACCCGGACGGCACCACCGTTTACCTCGGCTACTGCAGCAACGTCCATCAGGCGGAGGACATCCACGGCGTCCTCGCCCAGCTCGCCGACCACGCCGAACCGGTGCGCGAGCGCCTCGGCGTCGACCGGCTGGGCATCGGCCTCTGGCTCGCCCGCGACGTGGTGTCCGAACTCGTCGCCGTACCCGGCGAGGTGAAGAACCTCCGGAACGAACTCGCCCGCCGGGGACTGGAGACCGTCACCCTCAACGCCTTCCCCTACGCCGGGTTCCACCGCGAGGTGGTCAAGAAGGACGTCTACCTCCCCGACTGGGCGGACGAGGCCCGGCTGGCCCACACCCTGGACTGCGCCCGCGTCCTCGCCGCGCTCCTCCCGGACGACGCCGGGCGCGGCAGCGTCTCCACCCTGCCGCTGGCCTGGCGCGCACCCTGGCCGCCGGACCGCGCCGACACCGCCCGCCACGCCCTGGACCGGCTCACCGCCGGGCTCGCCGCCATCGAGTCGGACACCGGCCGCCGTATCCGGGTCGGCTTCGAACCGGAGCCCGGCTGTGTCGTGGAGACCACCGCCCAGGCCGTACGGGAGCTGCGCGGCCTCGACCCCGAGCGGCTCGGTGTCTGTCTCGACGCCTGTCACCTCGCCGTGCAGTTCGAGGAGCCGGGCGCCGCCCTGCGGCGCCTCGCGGACGCCGGGCTGCCCGTCGTCAAGCTGCAGGCGTCCTGCGCGATCGAGGCCGCCGACCCGGCCGACCCCGCCGCCCACGCGGCCCTGCGGCGCCTCGCGGAACCCCGGTTCCTGCACCAGACGCGCACGGCGGCACGGCAGGAGTCACCGGACGTGCGGGGCGTCGACGACCTGCCCGAGGCGCTGGACGGGGGCCTGCCCACGGACACCGGCCCCTGGCGCGTCCACTTCCACGCACCGCTGCACGCCGACGCCGAACCGCCGCTGCGCACCACCGCCGACCAGCTGAGCCGGGTCCTGGCCGGACTGCTCGGCGGGGCCTCGGCCGACTGCGACCACATCGAGGTCGAGACCTACACCTGGTCCGTCCTCCCCGAACCGCCCACCGGCCTGCCCGGCGGCATCGCCGCCGAACTCGCCTGGGCCCGCGCCCGGTTGACCGGCCTCGGCCTTGAGGAGGACCAGAAGTGAGTGCCCGCAACAGCCCCCGCCCCGACCGGCTCGTCGTCCTCGACATCGTCGGCCTCACGCCCCGACTCCTGACGCACATGCCCGCCGTGGCCGCCCTCGGCGAGCGCGGCTTCCGGGCCCGGCTCGACCCCGTGCTGCCCGCCGTGACCTGCGCGGCGCAGTCCACGTTCCTCACCGGCGAACCGCCCTCCGTACACGGCGTGGTGGGCAACGGCTGGTACTTCCGGGACCTCGGCGAGGTGCTGTTGTGGCGCCAGCACAACGCCCTCGTCGGCGGCGAGAAGATCTGGGAGACCGCCCGCAGGACGAACCCCGGCTACAAGGTCGCCAACATCTGCTGGTGGTACGCGATGGGCGCGGACGTCGACCTCACCGTCACCCCCCGCCCGGTCTACTACTCCGACGGCCGCAAGGAGCCCGACTGCTACACCTGGCCGCCGGCCCTGCACGACGAACTCACCGACCGGCTGGGCACGTTCCCCCTGTTCACCTACTGGGGACCCAACGCCGGCCTGCCCTCCACCCAGTGGATCCTCGGCGCCGCCCGCCAGGTCTTCGACGAGCACGACCCGGACCTCACCCTCGTCTACGTCCCCCAGCTCGACTACGAACCCCAGCGCTCCGGCCCCGGCTCGCCCGCCACGGCCCGGGCGGCCCGGCAACTCGACGACGCCCTGCGCCCGTTGATCGACCACTTCCTGAGCGAGGGCGCCACGGTGGTCGCGCTCAGCGAGTACGGCATCACCCCCGTCTCCCGCCCCGTGGACATCAACCGGGCCCTGCGCCGGGCCGGTCTCCTCCAGGTGCACACCCAGGACGGCATGGAGTACCTCGACCCCTGGACCTCACGGGCCTTCGCCGTCGCCGACCACCAGATCGCCCATGTGTACGTGCGGGATCCGGCCGACACCGCGGAGGTGGCCAAGCTCCTCGCCGAACTCGACGGCGTGGACGCGGTGCTGGACGACGCCGGCAAGGCGGCCCACGGGCTGGACCACGAACGCTCCGGCGAACTGGTCGCGGTCGCCGACCCCGACGCCTGGTTCACCTACTACTACTGGCTCGACGACGACCGCGCCCCCGACTTCGCCCGTCAGGTCGAGATCCACCGCAAGCCCGGCTACGACCCCGCCGAGCTGCTGTACGACGAGACCGTCCCCGCGGTGAAGCTCCGCGCGATCGGCCAGGTCGCCCGCAAGAAACTGGGCTTCCGCTATCGCCTCAGCACGGTCCCGCTGGACCCCTCCGGCGTCGGCGGCAGCCACGGACGCCTCCCCGCCGACCCCGACGACGGACCCGTACTGCTGTGTTCGACGAGCGAACCGGCCCGGGAGGCGTACGCCGCCACCGAGATCAAGTCGTTGCTGCTGGGTCTCGCGGGCCTGACGCAAGAGGAGCCGCACACATGACCGACCACCCAGTCCTCCCCGCCCTCCGCCCGCTGCTCGACCCGTCGCCGGAGTACGCCAAGTGGCGTACCGAGGAGCCGATCCGGCGGGTGACGATCTGGGGTGACAACAGCCCGTGGCTGATCATCCGGCACGAGGACGCCCGCGCGGTCCTCGCCGACCCCCGCTTCAGCGCCGACGCGACCCGCGAGGGCTTCCCCGGCTTCCGCCCGCAGTCGCCGCCCCGCGGGCCGGGCCAGTTCTTCATGATGGACCCACCCGAGCACACCCGCCTGCGCCGCGTCCTGATCCCCGATTTCACCTTCCGCCGCATCGAAGCGCTGAGGCCGGCGTTCGCCCGGATCTGCGGCGAACTGCTCGACGCGATGACGGGGGAGGGCGCCACGACCGCCGACCTGGTGGAGGCGTACGCCCTGCCACTGCCCTCGCTCGCCATCTGCGAGCTGCTCGGCGTGCCCTACGAGGACCACGACTTCTTCCAGCGGCAGGCGAACGCGTTCAGCGTTCTCTCGTCGGGGCCGGCGGAGATGATGGCCGCCAGCACGGCCCTCCACACGTACCTGGGTGAACTGCTCGCCCGGCGAGCCCGGGAGCCCGCCGACGATCTCCTGTCGCGTCTCGCGCGGGACCGGGTGGCGACCGGCGAGGTGAGTGAGTCCGAGGCCGTCGGCATCGCCTCGCTGTTGCTGGTGGCCGGTCACGAGACGACCGCGAACATGTTTCCGCTGGCGGTCGTGGCCCTGTTGCGCCACCCGGCACAACTGGCCGCCCTGCGCGCGGAGCCTGGTCTGTGGCCCGGAGCCGTCGAGGAACTGCTGCGTCATCTGACCGTGGTGCACTCGGGGCTGCGGCGGATCGCCACCGAGGACGTGGAGGTCGCGGGCGTCCGCATCCGCGCGGGCGAGGGCGTGGTCGTGGCGGTCCAGGCCGCCAACCGCGACCCGTCCGTCTTCGCCGACCCCGACACCCTGGACGTCCGCCGCGACACCACCGGCCATCTGGCGTTCGGCCACGGGCTGCACCAGTGCGTCGGCCAGTCCCTCGCCCGCGCGGAACTCCAGGTCGGCCTGCCCGCCCTCTTCGACCGCCTGCCGGGCCTGCGGCTGACCGGAGCGCCGGAGGACTTCGCGCTGACGATGAGCACGGTCCACGGGGTGCGGTCGTTGCCGGTGAGCTGGTAGCCGGCGTGGCTTCGACGCAGGCCGCGCAGGGTCGAGCGGGACCCCGCGGGCGGGCCTCAACAGTGCGGAGGTGCTCGTCCGGGCCCGCCGCCGACCAGCGACGCGACCGACATGCCTCGCAAAAGAGGACTGATCAGCCATGCGGCAGCACCACAAGCGATGGAGGCTAGATGTCCGTACGCCGGCTCAACCACGCTGTCCTGTTCGTCCGTGACATCGAATGTTCCGTCGCCTTCTACAGCCAGGCGTTCGGCTTCACCGTGGAGCACGAGATGCCCGGCAGGGCCGCCTTCCTCAGGGCCCGGGGCAGCGACAACGACCACGACCTCGGTCTCTTCACCCTCGGACCCGCCGCGCCCGGCCCGCAGCGCGACCGCGTCGGACTGCACCATCTCGCCTGGGAGGTCGGCACACTTGGTGAACTCGCCGAGACGGCGGAGCTGCTCGAGGCACGCCGGGCTCTGACCGGGAGCACCGACTTCCTGGTGACCAAGTCCCTGCACGGCGTGGACCCGGACGGCAATGAGTTCGAGGTGCTGTGGCGCGTCCCACGCGCCGACTGGCCGACCTCGGGGGAGAACCGGAGACCGCTCCAGCTGGACCTCCGGTCGGCGATCGACCGATGGGGCCCCGATCTGAGAACGGGAGCGGCTGCCGGGTCGGTCACGTGACAGCACATCGGACCCGGCGGCGCGAGACCGGTCGGCAGACAGGGCTCGGCCCGAGGCCGACGGAGCCCGGAATACCGGGGGCTCGTACGCTCCGTCGGCTGGTATAGAGGCGGGCATGACCACCATCACCCTCGTCCGGGGCGACATCACCCAGCAGTCCGTCGACGCCATCGTCAACGCCGCGAACTCCTCCCTCCTCGGCGGGGGAGGGGTGGACGGCGCGATCCACCGGCGTGGGGGCCCCGCCATCCTGGCCGACTGCCGCAAGCTCCGCGCCTCCCACTACGGGCGGGGTCTGCCCACCGGCCGGGCCGTCGCCACCACGGCGGGCGACCTGGACGCGCGCTGGGTGATCCACACGGTCGGCCCGGTCCACAGCCAGAGCCTGGACCGCTCCGCCCTGCTGGTCTCCTGCTACCGCGAGTCCCTGCGCGTGGCCGACGAGCTGGGCGCCCGCACGGTCGCCTTCCCCGCCGTCTCCGCCGGCGTCTACGGCTGGCCGATGGACGACGCCGCCCGGATCGCCGTGCAGACCGTCCGCGCCACACCGACCTCGGTCGAGGAGGTCAGGTTCGTCCTCTTCGACGACGAGGCGTACGCGGCGTTCGCCGCACAGGCGGGCTGACGGCGGAGCCGGCGGCGCGGCCGGCCGCGCCGCCGGGCGGGAAGCGGCCCGGCGTGTCGTCCCGCCGCACTCTGACGGACGAACGGCCGAATCGGCTCGAACGGAGTCGTACGGAGCTGCCCGCCGGGAGAAAGTCGCAGGTCAGGATTGTCGGTGTGGCAGCTTGACAGGGCTGGTCCCGGCGTCGTGCTCGGTTGCGGCGGTTCCTGCCGCCTTCCACGGTGAGCGCAAAGGACAGCTGCTTCGAAAGGAACATGCATGCGCGCCCTCGTCTCCCGTGGTCTCCTCCTGTCGCCCCTGGTCTGCGGGGCACTGGTCCTCGGTCCGGCCGGCACCGCCACCGCGGCCGTCGACGCGGGCCGCACCGCCTCGGACCGTGCCTCGACGCGGACCGCCGTGGTCCCCGAACCCGATCTGGACGCGCTCTTCGACGCGTTGGACGCCGAGATCGACGCCCTCCTGGCGAAGGAGGAGGCCGACGCGGACGCCCTCGTCGCCCAGGAGATCGCCGAGGTGGACGCGCTGCTCGCGCGGCTCGACCTCGACATGGACGGGCTCCTGGCGGGCATCGAGGCCGACATGGACGGGCTCCTGGCGGGCATCGAGGCCGACATGGACGCGGCCACGGCGACCGAGACGGAGACGATCACCGAGACGGCCACGGAGACGGTCACCGAGACGGCCACGGAGACGGTGACGGACCCGGCCGTGGAGGCCGACGCCGCCGGAACCGATCCGGACGTGCTGCTCGACCAGCTGGACCTGCTCGACCGCATGGACCAGGGCGATGTCCTCGCCCCCCTGCTGGACGAGTTGACCACGATCGCCCGGCTGGACGCCGGCCGGCTCGACACGGACGAGGCGGCCCGGCATGCCGCGGCCCTCCGGACCGCCCACACCACCGTGCAGCAGCGGCTGCAGAAACTGCGGGCGGCGGACCGGACCGGCACCGACCGCGCCGCCGCGGCGGCCGACCCGGTCACCGATCTCCTGGCCACGCTCCAGTCCGCGGTCGACGCCCTGCTCAAGGCCCTGACCTCGCTCGACCTGGGCGCCGTCCTGGGGGCCGTGACCGGTCTGCTCGCCCCGGTCCTCGGTGTCGTCACCGGCCTTCTGCAGCCGGTCCTCGGCCTCGTCACCGGTCTGGTCGAGGGTCTCCTCGGCGGTGTGCCGGCCGTGACCCTGCCGGCGCCGCCCGCGGCGTGAGCCTCAGTCCCCGTCCGGCGCGTCGCTGAGTCCCAGCCTCAGGTGCTCGACGTGGAACACGGCCTGGTCCAGCAGCTCGGCGACATGGTGGTCGTGCAGCGCGTACACCACCGAACGGCCCCGCCGCTCGCCCACGACCAGGCCGAGATTGCGCAGCAGACGCAGCTGGTGGGAGCAGGCGGACTGTTCCATCCCGACCTCGGCGGCCAACTCGGTCGCCGGGAGCGGGCCTTCGCGCAGCCGGGCAAGGATCAGCAGGCGGGACGGGGTGGACAGGGCCTGGAGCGTGGTGGCCACCTTGGCGACATTGCCCGCGTCCAGGCGCACGCGAGGGGTGGCGTCCTGCGCTGAGGTGACGGCTCCATGACCCATGGCCCGTATCTTACCTATCAGACATGAAGGCATGAATGAGTCTTCATGTGTTCCTGTATGGTGGGGCGCGTGTCTGCCACCCTCGCCCCGTCACCCGTCCCTCGCGCGTCCGCGCCGACGGCCCCCCGCCGCCGTACCCGCCTCCTCGCCCTGCCCGAGGCCCGCTGGGCGCTGGCCTCGACACTCGCCTTCCTGCTCGCGTTCCCCCTGGATCTCGCCGGCGCCTCCGCCTGGCTGTACGGCCCGCTCTACGCGATCGCGTACGCGGCCGGCGGCTGGGAGCCCGCCCTCGAAGGGCTGCGGGCCCTGCGGGAGAAGAGTCTCGACGTCGACCTGCTGATGATCGTCGCGGCGCTGGGCGCGGCCGCGATCGGACAGGTCCTCGACGGCGGTCTGCTGATCGTCATCTTCGCCACCTCCGGCGCCCTGGAGGCCCTGGCCACCGCCCGCACCGCGGACTCCGTACGGGGTCTGCTCGACCTCGCGCCCACCACGGCCACCCGGCTGCCGGCGGACGGCTCCGCCGAGGAGACCGTGCCGACCGACCGGCTCGCCGTCGGGGACGTGGTGCTGGTCCGCCCCGGCGAGCGCGTCGGCGCCGACGGGCGGGTCCTGGAGGGGGAGAGCGAGGCCGACCAGGCCACCATCACCGGCGAGCCGCTGCCCGTCCCCAAGGCCCCGGGCGACGAGGTCTTCGCCGGCACCCTCAACGGCACGGGAGCGCTGCGCGTCCGCGTCGAACGAAACCCGGCCGACTCCGTGATCGCCCGCATCGTGACCCTCGTCGAGGAGGCGTCCCGCACCAAGGCGCCCACCCAGCTGTTCATCGAGAAGGTCGAACAGCGCTACGCCGTCGGCGTCGTCGTCGCCACCCTCGCCGTCTTCGGTGTCCCGTTGGCCCTCGGCGAGGACCTCACGGCCGCGCTGCTGCGCGCCATGACCTTCATGATCGTGGCCTCGCCCTGCGCGGTCGTCCTCGCCACCATGCCGCCGCTGCTCTCCGCCATCGCCAACGCCGGCCGCCACGGCGTCCTGGTCAAGTCCGCCGTCGCCATGGAGCGGCTGGGCGAGATCGACGTCGCCGCCCTCGACAAGACCGGCACCCTCACCGAGGGCACGCCCGAGATCACGGCCGTACGGCCGCTGCCGGGTTCCGGGCTCGACGAGGACGGGCTGCTGGCCCTGGCCGCGGCCGCCGAGCATCCGAGCGAACACCCGCTGGCCCGTGCGGTGGTCGCCGCCGCCGGGGCCCGCGGGCTGCGCCTCGCCGCCGCCGAGGACTTCGCGGCCCTGCCCGGCCGGGGCGTGCGGGCGCGGGTCGAGGGGCGTGCGGTGACGGTGGGGCGGCCCGGGGAGGACCATGACGCCCTCGCCGGCGTGCGGGCCGAGGGGACGACCGTCGTCGTCGCCCGGGACGGGGAAGCCGTCGGGACGCTCACCCTGAACGACCGGCCACGGCCCGACGCATCCGGCGCGGTGGCCGCGCTCACCGCCGTCACCGGGGTGTCCCCGGTCCTGCTCACCGGGGACAACGCCCGCGCCGCGGCCCGGGTGGCGGCGGACACGGGTATCGCCGACGTACGGGCCGGACTGCTGCCGCAGGACAAGGTGGCGGCGGTACGGGAGCTCCAGGACGAGGGCAGGAAGGTGCTGTTCGTCGGGGACGGCGTCAACGACGCGCCCGCGCTCGCCGCCGCGCACTCCGGGGTGGCGATGGGGCGTGCCGGGTCCGATCTCGCACTGGAGACCGCGGACGCGGTGGTGGTGCGCGACGAGCTGGGCGCGATCCCGGCGGTGGTGCGGTTGTCACGGGCCGCCCGGCGGCTGGTGGTGCAGAACCTGGTGATCGCCGGGGTGTGCATCGCGGTCCTGGTGGTCTGGGACCTGGTGGGTCATCTGCCGTTGCCCCTCGGGGTGGCCGGGCACGAGGGGTCCACGGTGCTGGTGGGGCTGAACGGGCTGCGGCTGCTGCGCGAGTCCGCGTGGCTTCGGGCCACACGCGCCTGAGCAGGGCCTGAGCAGGGCCTGAGGGGGCCTGTGCGCGGGGGAGGGGAGCCGCCGGCCGCGCAGGCCGCTCCCACCTCGATGTCGGATTCTCGCCAGCCCTCACCCCTCTCCTCCCCGATGCTGGTGTCATGCGGAACGGGATGCACGAAGACACGGAGCGGTGTGTGCGGGCCGTGCGGTCGAAGGACGCGCGGTTCGACGGGTGGTTCTTCACGGCCGTGCTGACCACGCGGATCTACTGCCGCCCCAGCTGCCCGGTGGTGCCGCCGAAGGCGGAGAACATGACGTTCTATCCGAGTGCGGCGGCGTGTCAGCAGGCCGGGTTCCGGGCCTGCAAGCGGTGCCGGCCCGACACGAGCCCCGGATCACCGGAGTGGGACCAGCGGGCGGACCTCGTGGCACGGGCGATGCGGCTGGTGGGGGACGGGGTGGTGGACCGGGAGGGCGTGCCGGGGCTGGCACGGCGCCTCGGGTACAGCGCCCGGCAGGTCGAGCGGCAGCTGCTGGCCGAGCTGGGCGCCGGGCCACTGGCGCTCGCCCGGGCGCAGCGGGCGCAGACCGCGCGGCTGCTGATCGAGACGACCGCGCTGCCGATGGCCCAGATCGCGTTCGCCGCCGGGTTCGCGTCGATCCGGACGTTCAACGACACCGTGCGGGAGGTCTTCGCGCTGTCGCCCAGCGAACTGCGCGAGCGGGCGACCCGCTCGGCCCGGCAGCGCTCCGACTCTCCCGGCACGTCCGGGGCGCTGAGCCTGCGGCTGCCGTTCCGGGCCCCGCTCAACCCCGACAACCTCTTCGGTCATCTCGCCGCGACCGCCGTCCCCGGGGTGGAGGAGTGGCGTGACGGCGCGTACCGGCGCACGCTCCGGCTGCCGTACGGGCACGGCATCGTGGGTCTCACGCCACGGCCCGACCACATCGCCTGCCGGCTCACCCTCGGCGATCTGCGGGACCTGCCCGTCGCCATCAGCCGCTGCCGCCGGCTGCTCGACCTGGACGCCGACCCGGTCGCCGTGGACGAGCAGCTGCGCACCGACCCCGTGCTCGCGCCGCTGGTGGACAAGGCGCCGGGGCGCCGGGTGCCGCGTACCGTCGACGAGGCCGAGTTCGCCGTACGGGCGGTGCTGGGGCAGCAGGTGTCCACGGCGGCGGCCCGGACGCACGCGGCCCGGCTGGTCCGCGCGCACGGTGAACCGGTCGACGACCCCGAAGGCGGTCTCACCCACCTCTTTCCGTCCCCCGAGGCGCTGGCGGCCGTCGACCCCGAGGCCCTCGCGATGCCCCGCACCCGCCGGACCACCTTCACCACCCTGGTACGCCGCCTCGTCGACGGCGAGCTGCACCTGGGCGTCGACAGCGACTGGGCCGAGACCCGCGCCCGCCTTCTCGCCCTCCCCGGCTTCGGACCCTGGACCGTCGAGGTCATCGCCATGCGCGCCCTCGGCGACCCCGACGCCTTCCTCCCCGGCGACCTCGGAATCCGGCGCGCCGCCCGGGAGCTGAGCCTGCCGTCCACCCCGGTGGCGCTCACGGCCCGTGCGGCGGCCTGGCGGCCGTGGCGGGCGTACGCCGTGCAGTATCTGTGGGCGACGGACAGCCATCCCATCAACTACCTTCCCGTCTGAGCCCGTTCCGGGCGCACGCATCTTTCGAGGATCACTCATGAAGCACCAGGCGTCGCAGAAGCGGCACACGGTCGTCGACAGTCCCTACGGCCCCCTCACCCTCGTCGCCGACGACGGTGTGCTGTGCGGCCTCTACATGGCCGAGCAGCGGCACCGTCCGCCGGAGGAGAACTTCGGCGCACGTGACGACACGCTCTTCGCCGGGCCCGAGGAGCAGCTGAAGGCGTATTTCGCGGGCGAGCTGCGGGAGTTCAGCCTCGAACTCCGGCTGCACGGCACCCCGTTCCAGCAACTGGTCTGGGAACAGCTCGCGGCGATCCCGTTCGGCGAGACCCGCTCGTACGGCGATCTCGCCGACGCCCTCGGCAACCCCAAGGCGTCCCGCGCGGTCGGGCTGGCCAACGGCCGCAACCCCGTCAGCATCATCGTCCCCTGCCATCGCGTGGTCGGCTCCGACGGCAGCCTCACCGGCTACGGCGGCGGCGTCGAACGCAAGCGGCGCCTGCTGGACTTCGAGCGGGGAGCGGCCCTCTTCTAGCCCGGGGGCCGGAACACGGGGCCGGGAGCGTCGGGGGCGCGGATCACGACAGCAGCCGGCGCTCCTTCGCCACGGCCACCGCGCCCGCCCGCGTCTCCACGCCCAGCTTGGCGTAGATGCGGCCGAGGTGCGTCTTGACGGTGGCCTCGCTGATGAAGAGGGCCCGCGCTATCTCCCGGTTGCCCAGACCGCGGGCCAGCTGGCCCAGGATCTCGTGCTCGCGCTCGGACAACGCGGGCCGGGGGCTGCGCAGTTGGGCCATCAGCCGGTCGGCGACCGGTGCCGACAGCGCGGTGCGGCCGGACGCCGCGTCGCGGATCGCCGCGAACAGCTCCTCGGGTCGCTCGGCCTTGAGGAGATAGCCGGTGGCCCCCGCCTCGATCGCGCGGCTGATGTCGGCGTCCGTGTCGAACATGGTCAGCACGAGAACGCGGGGCACCGGAGTGGCGGGACCCCCCGCGCCGGCCGCGCCGGCCGGGCCCGCCGTCAGCCGCCGGGTGGCCGTGACGCCGTCCACACCGTCGCCGAGCTGCAGGTCCATCAGGACCACGTCGGGGCGCAGGCGGGCGGCCAGGGCGAGCGCCTCCTCGCCGGTGCCCGCCTCACCGACCACCTCGATGCCCTCGGCACTGGACAGCAGCGCACGCAGCCCGGCGCGTACGACGGCGTGGTCGTCGCACAGCAGCAGCCGCACCGGCGGCCGGGCGACGGCCGGCGAGCCGGGCGGCCGTGCGGGCACCGGCCCGCTCATCGGACGCACTCCTCGGCGGTGTCGAGGGCCGTCGGCGTACGGGGGACGGCCGCCGACACCACCGTGCCCTCGCCCGGCGTGGACTCCACGGTCAGCGTGCCGCCCGACTGCCGTGCCCGGATGCGCATGGCCGGCAGCCCGTGACCGCGCTCCCGCCCGGCCACCGCCCCGGCCCGGCCCGCCTCCGCGGCCGCCGGGCGGTCCGCGTCGAAGCCCCGCCCGTTGTCGGCGATGTCCAGCGAGACCTGGTCGTCGAGGCAGGTCAGGGTCAGTGCGGCCCGGGTCGCGGCGGCGTGTTCGCGTACGTTGGCCAGGGCTCCCTGGGCGATGCGCAGCAGGGCCGCCTCGGCGCGCTCGGGCAGCGCGCCGAGGCGGCCGTCGAGGCGGAACTCCACCGTCAGGCCCGGTCCGCTCTCCCGCTCGGCGAGCGCGCCGAGCGCGGCGGGCAGGGAGCGCTCCACGAGATCGGCCGGAGCCAGGTCGTGCACGAACCGGCGTGCCTCGGCCAGGCTGTGGGAGGTGATCTCGGCCGCCCTCCCGATGTGTGCACGGGCCGCGTCCGGGTCCGTGGCCCAGACGCGTTCGGCGGCCTGGAGCAGCATCCGCTGGCTGGACAGCCCCTGGGCGAGGGTGTCGTGGATCTCCGTGGCCAGCCGCTGCCGCTCCGCGAGGACGCCCGCCCGGCGTTCCGTGGCCGCGAGATCCCGGCGGGTGCGGACCAGGTCGCCGATGAGGACGCGCTGCCGGGCCGCCTGGCGCCGCAGATGGACGAAGACGGCGGTGGCGACCGCCGCGACGGCCGGCGGCGCCGCGACCATGTTGGGGTTGATGGTGCCCTGGGACACCCGGATCTCGGCGGCGACGACCAGCGTGGTCACCAGGACCGCCAGGGGCACGGCCATCCGCGGCGGCAGCGTGTGGAACCCGGCGAACAGCAGCGGCATGGCACACCACGTGGCACTCGGCGCCAGGGCGAGCAGGACGACCCAGACCGCCGTCACCGACCCCAGCCAGGTCAGATGCCGGGTGGAGGGACGGCCGCCGGGCGGCGGAGCGGGCGCCAGCAGCTGCCCGAGGGCGTACAGCAGCCCGAACACCGCGAACAGCGCCACCACCCAGCCGGTAGGCGTGCCGCCCTGATCACGCGTCAGGAACCGGGCGAACGAGGAGCACAGCAACAGGACGAACGCGGCGTGCACGACGGCGGCCAGCCAGCGGCCGTCCGGGTCCGTACGCTCGTGTTCCGGCCAACTCATCGCCCCACCGGCTCTCTTGTCGTGCTCCTCGGGTACTTCACAGCCCGCCCTCCCGTGTCTAACGTGACCGGCTCCCGGCCGCATCAACCGATCGGCTGATACGAGGATCGCCCGATCCGCCCGCGGACCGGAGCCGGTCGACCGAACCGGACACCCCGCCGCCGCCCCGAAGCTGACAGCACGACCCGAGCCACTCGGGACGCGACCCCCACGTCCTGAGGGAAGGAAGCCCCGTGCCACCGACCGAGAAGAACCTCACCGTCAACCGGGCCGCTCTCGGCCACCGCGTCGCCTACGCCCTGCGCCACCCCGGCCGCGTGCCACGCCACTTCGTCCGGGTGACCCGCGACATGTGGCTGCGCCACCGCCACCCGGACCACATCGACTACTACCGCGCGGTGATGCGCTCCGACACCCGCGCCGACCCGGACGCGGCGGTCGGCAGCCGCAGCCGGGAGAGATGGCTCGCCCTCGGCGCCATGCAGTTCGACTACCTGCTCGGCCACGGTCTGCGCCCCGAGCACCGCATGCTGGAGATCGGCTGCGGCAACCTGCGCGGCGGCTGGCGGTTCATCCGGCACCTGGAACCCGGGCACTACTACGGCCTCGACATCTCGCCCGACATCCTCGCCGCCGCCCAGGACACCATCGTCGAGATGGGGCTGCAGTCACGCCTGCCCACCCTCACCCCCGTACGCGACCTGACTCTCAAGTTCCTCCCCGACGCCCACTTCGACGTGGTGCACGCGCACAGCGTCTTCTCGCACTCGCCGCTCCACGTCATCGAGGAGTGCCTGTCCCACGTCGGCCGGGTGCTGACCCCGGAGGGCTGGTTCGACTTCACCTTCGACCGCACCGAGGGCACGGAACACCACGTCCTGCGGGAGGACTTCTACTACCGCACCGAGACGCTCGTCGCCCTGGCCGAGAAGCACGGACTCCGGGCCCGCTTCATGGACGACTGGGAGAAACTGCCGCACGGCCAGTCCAAGCTCCGCGTCACCCGCCCCGCCGCCTCCTGAAACGCGGGGCCGGGTGGCCCGGTCAGCCGCTTTCGGCCCCGATGCCCCGCAACAGCGCCGGCAGCGCGGTCCCGATCGGTTCCCGCACGACCTCGTCGGCCCGTTCGTCGTACGGGGTCGGATCGGCGTTGACGATGATCAGGCGTGCCCCGTGGTCGGCGGCGACTCCGGCGAGCCCCGCGGCCGGCTGGACCTGGAGGCTGGTGCCGACGGCGATGAAGACCTGGCTGGCCTTGGTGATGGAGACGGCCTCGCCGAGCACCACCGGGTCGAGGCGTTCGCCGAACATGACGGTGGCGGACTTCAGGACGCCCCCGCACTCCAGGCACGGCGGATCGTCCTCGCCGGCCTCCACCCGGGCGAGGGCGTCCTCCATCGGCGTACGGGCCCGGCACTCGACGCACACCACGGACCGTGCGCTGCCATGGAGTTCGAGGACCTTGCGGGCGGGCATCCCGGCGAGCTGGTGCAGCCCGTCCACGTTCTGCGTGATCACCCGCACCGGCACCCCGGACCGCTCCAGCTCGGCCACCGCCCGGTGCGCCACGTTCGGCTCGGCCCGCAGCGTCCGGTTCTGCCGCCGCATCCGCCACGCACGGCGGCGGATCTCCGGATCACCCATGTAGTACGCGTACGTCACCAGCTTCTCGGCCTCCGGGTCCCGCCGCCACAGCCCGTTCGGGCCCCGGTAGTCGGGGATGCCGGAGTCGGTGCTGATGCCGGCGCCGCTGAGGATGGCGACGAGGGGCTTGTCCATGGGGTGAGGGTAGGTCGGGTGCGCGGCCGGGGCGAGCGGATAACCGGGGAGGCGGCGCGGGTGGGGTCAGGGGGCCGGCAGTCCGTAGGTGCGGTCGTAGTGCTGGGCGACCAGGACGCCGCTGTGGTCGCAGGCGAGCTGCCAGTCGTTGACGCCGGTCTCCACGCCGTCGGTGAAGTTCCACAGGAGCCGGCCCTTGGCGGAGCCGATGGCGTAGATGCCGTCCCTGTTCTGGTAGGCCGGGACGTAGACGGCGTCGGGGCCCGTGGTGACCGGCTGGTCGATGTTGAGGCGGGGCGTGGGGCAGAACCAACGGCGGGCGCCGGTACCGGCGTTGAAGGCGTACACCCCGGCCGGGTCGGTGCCGGTGACGTAGACCGTGTTGCCGTAGCTGCCGAGGGAGGCGAACATCCCGCGCTCGGGCTTCACCCGCCAGCGGACCTTGCCGGTGGCGAGGTTCAGCGCCTCCAGATGCCGGCTGATGGCGAACACGGTGCGGTCGGCGACGGCGAGGCCGGGCCGCAGGTCGTAGCCGACGGGGTGCCGCCACAGGACGCCGGAGCTCTCGGTGCTCCGGACGGTGACGTTGCGCAGGCCGTCGGCGTAGACGAAGAACCCGGGCAGGATGACCGGCGCCAGCCGGACGCCGACGTCCTCCGGGCTGATGGGGATGACCTCCGCGCGGCGGCCCGCGAGGTCGACGCCGAACACCGTGTCCGTGGACGTCGCGACGCCCTGCCGCGTGGACTCCCGTCTGAGCCGGACACCGATGACGGAGACCATCCGGTCGTCGGTGGCGCCGAGCAGTGTGTCGAAGCGGAAGTCCGGCCCGAAGTCGATGGTGAAACGTTCCGCTCCGTCGTCCGGGTCCACGCCGATCACCGTCGCCCCCTCACCGAGCGCGATCGCGGAGTCGAAGGCCAGCACGGTCGGGGTCGGCGACTGGCTGATGCCCTCGTAGACCCACTTGGGCCGGGTGCCGTCCTTGAGGTCGAGGCAGATCAGGTCACCCGGGCGGGTCTTCACCAGGGCCGTGCCCTCGTGGAAGACGGCGGGCGCCTGGAGCATCGGTCCGCCCCGGTAGGTCCACAGCGGCTTCGGGGCCGGACCCGCGGGCTTCGTGGAGCGGGCGGCCGGCGCGTCCGGCCGACCGAGCACCAGGGCGGCACCGACGACGGCCGCGGTGGCCGCACCGGCCGACACGCCCAGGACCGTACGCCGGGACGGGCCGGACCGCGCCACCGCCCGGCGGTGCCCGCCGGAGGCACGGTACGGCTCCGGCCCTCCGGGAGGGGAGAGGGGCTCCGCGAGGGTGCGGGACTCGGCCCCTGACAGCGGTTCGCCGCCGGTGCCGCCGGGCGAGGGCTCCCGCGCGGACCCGCCCGGCTGCACGGAGCCGTCGTACGGGCGGGCCGGGTCCGGCGCCGACGGGCTCCCGGCGGCACCGGCTTCCTCGTCCCGCTCGAAGTCGTACGCGGCCCGGCTCCGCCGCGCGGCGTACACGCCCGGCTCGGGGCCGCTCCCCACGGAGGGGAACACGACCTCGGTGTACGGCGTGGTGTCCAGGGCCCGCACCGCCGCCGCGCGCAGCGCGATCGAGGAGGTCACCGAGGCGGGCAGCCAGCCGGCCTCGGCCGGCTGCTCCACGCCTCCGGGCGCGCAGGCCGCCGCCAGCTTGTCCGGGGTGATCCGCAGCCGGGGATCCTTGGTGAGACAGAGGCTGATGATCCTGTCCAGGGGCTCGGGCACACCGGTCAGATCGGGGGCGCTGTGCACGACCTGGTAGAGGAGCGTGGCCGCCGCGGTGCCGCTGAACGGTGCGTGTCCGGCCGCGGCGAACGTGAGCACCGAGCCCAGGGAGAAGACGTCCCCCTCGGGGCCCAGCGGTTCGCCGGTCGCCTGCTCGGGGCACATGTACTCGAAGGACCCGAAGAGGGCGCCGGAGCGGGTGAGGTCGTAGCCGTCGCTCGCCCGGACGATGCCGAAGTCGATGACGCGCGGACCGTCGGCGGCGAGCAGCACGTTGGACGGCTTCAGGTCGCGGTGCACCAGACCGGCGGCCTGCACCGAGATCAGCGCCTCGGCGATGCCGGCGCCCAGGACGAGCACCGACTCCACCGGGAGCGGGCCGTGCGCGGCGACCGCCTCGGCCAGGGTGGGACCGGCGATGTAGTCCGTGGCCAGCCACGGCACGGGGCCGTCCGGGTCGGCGTCCACGACGGGCGCGGTGTATCTGCCGCCGACCGCTCCTGCGGCCTCCACCTCCCGGCGGAAGCGGATACGGAAGTTCTTGTCCCCCATCAGCTCGGGACGGATCGCCTTGACCGCGACGGTCCGCCCCTCGGGGGAACGCGCCAGATAGACCCGTCCCATCCCTCCCGCGCCGAGCCGGGCCACGAGACGGTACGGACCTAGCTCCTCGGGATCGTCTGAGCCCAGTGGTTCCATGACCTCAGCTGCCTGTTCGGTGAGGACGGGCGACAATCGGCCCGCGGGCGGGGGGAGACCGACTGGTCCGGGCGGCTCCCGGTGACCGTTCCCCCAGGTGCTCCGGATCTCCCGGAGCCACGGCCCGCGCCCGGGCCGCCGGTCACGGGTGTCCCGAGTGCTGCCCCGGTTCCTGAGCGGGGCACGGGGCGCGATCGCTCGGACGGGGTTGACGTCAGCCTAGATGCTGTAGTGACGAACAGGCAGCGTTTTCAGCCAGAGCTTCAAACTTCTATTAAGTGCCCGGTTCATCCTTCTCACGTTCTGTGCAAGGGCAGTTGACCCGAAGTCAGGTGACTCCTGTCAACGAGCGGGCGGCACTGCCGTGGCCGATCCTCGCCGGTTCAGTCGACCCGGCGGCCGTTCTCCAGCTCGACCGGGGCCGAGCCGTCCGCGAGCGCGCCGAGGGCGGCGAGGACCCGCGTGCCGAGCGTCCCCGTGAGGTACGCGGTGAGTTCGGGGCGCGGGACGAGCCGCCACGACAGCAGCTCCTCCTCCTGCAGGCGGATCCGCTTCAGATCCTCCTCGCCGAGCACCCCGCCGTCGTACACGTACGCCACCAGCGGCGGCCGCCCCACCCCGTGCACCCAGTCCACGGCGAGCAGCCGCCCCGGCTCGACGTCCAGCCCGATCTCCTCCAGGGTCTCGCGCCGCGCGCCCTGCCGCGGGGTCTCCCCGTCGTCCGACTCGATCGTCCCGCCGGGAAGCGCCCACCCCTCCCGGTAGTTGGGCTCGACGAGGAGGATCCGCCCCTCGGCGTCCCGGAAGAGAGCGGCGGCGCCGGCCAGGACACGGGGCAGGCTCGCGATGTACGCGGCGTAGTCCGGAGTGCTCATCCAGGCAGGGTAGACGGCCCCCGCGAGGCGGGAAATCGGCGCTCGGGGGCGGGCGGTCCCGCGCTCAGGGGCCGGTGGCCCGGGCCAACCGCACCGTGCGCTCCGCGAGTTCACTGATACGCACCCCGTCGAAGCCGAACACGGCGCTGCGCACGGTGTCCTCCAGCGGGTCCTTCCACCGGTCCGGGATCGCCGCCGCCCCGCACAGCACACCCGCCACCGAACCGGCGGTGGCTCCGTTCGAGTCCGTGTCCAGGCCGCCGCGGACGGTCAGCGCGATCGTCCGGGTGAAGTCGCCCCCGCCGTACAGCAGCCCGGCGGTCAGCACCGCCGCGTTCGGCACGACGTGGATCCAGCCGAGCCCCGCCGTCTCCTCGCCCGTCGTCACCAGCGTGTCCTCCCAGTCCAGCCCGGCGTCGTGCAGGGCGACGACCCGGCGCACGGTCCGGGCGAGGCGGCTGCCCGCCGGGATCACCGCCAGCGCCTCGTCCACGGCCGCCCGCACATCCGGCGCCGCGAACGCCGCCGCGATCAGCGCCGCCGCCCACATGGCGCCGTACACCCCGTTGCCGGTGTGCGAGAGCACCGCGTCACGCCGTGCCAGCGAGGCCGCGCGCCGGGGCAGACCGGGGCACGTCCAGCCGTGCACGTCGGCGCGGATGAGGGCACCGATCCACTCCTGGTACGGGTTGTCGTACGTCGCGGTCAGCGGCGGCTTCAGCCCCCGGGCGAGGTTGCGGTAGGCCGCCCGCTCCGCCGTGAACGTCTGCAGATACGGCAGCCGCAGCAGCCACAGGTCGCCGACCTGCTCGGTGCTGAAGCCGAAGCCGTGGGTCTCCAGCAGGTGCAGCCCGAGGATCGCGTAGTCGACGTCGTCGTCCCGGCAGCTGCCGTGGATCCGGCCCCGTACGCACTCGCGCCACTCCGGCCGCAGCGCGCGGCGGTCACGCTCGGTGGCCGGCTCCGGGAGGTAGTCGGTGAGCGGGAGGGCCCCGGCCTCGCGCAGATAGCGGTCGATGCGCTCCCGCGTCCACAGGTCCCCCTGCTCGACCGGCTTCCCCAGCATGTTCCCCGCGATCCGGCCCAGCCAGCCCCCGAGGACACGGTCGCCGAGTTCGGCCCCCACCGGGGGCGTGCGGGTCGCGGGGCTCGTGGGCGTCATGTTCCAGGTCTACCCACTTCCGGGCACGGCGGCTCGTTCGGCGGTGTTCGGTGGGCGGGACGGGGCATGACGTACCAGGGCCCGGGCCGTTAGGGTCGCAGCGGCGCGACTGCCTTGACGTGCGCAAGGCCCGATGAGCGAGGGGAACGCAAGGTGGCGAACGCCGCAGTGGACGGGATCGGTACGGACATCGACACGGACACGGCAGTCCCGCGGGTGCTGATCGCCGCGGACAAGTTCAAGGGCACGCTGACGGCCGTCCAGGTCGCCGAGCGGGTCACGGCGGGCCTGCACCGGGTCCTGCCGGGTCTGGCGGTGGATGCCCTGCCGGTCGCCGACGGCGGTGACGGCACGGTGGCCGCGGCGGTCGCGGCCGGCTTCGAACGGCGCGAGGTACGGGTCACCGGTCCGCTCGGTGAGCCCGTCACCGCCGCCTA
This sequence comes from Streptomyces sp. NPDC041108, assembly GCF_055592645.1. NCBI lineage: Bacteria > Bacillati > Actinomycetota > Actinomycetes > Kitasatosporales > Streptomycetaceae > Streptomyces > Streptomyces sp. NPDC041108. The sequence continues at coordinate 643,719 of NZ_JBVIYK010000001.1, forward strand.
CGCGCTGCGCGGCGACACGGCCGTCGTCGAGATGGCGGAGGCGAGCGGGTTGCAGCGGCTGCCCGCCGGGACCTTCGCGCCGCTCACCGCCACCACGTACGGCTCCGGGGAACTGCTGCGCGCGGCGCTCGACGCGGGCGCCCGGACGATCGTGTTCGGCGTGGGCGGCAGCGCGACGACGGACGGCGGCGCGGGCATGCTCACCGCGCTCGGGGCGCGCTTCCTGGACGCGTCGGGGGAGCCCGTCGGGCCCGGGGGCGGTGGTCTGCGCGACCTGGCGACGGCCGACCTGTCGGCCCTCGACGACCGGCTCACGGCGGTCGACCTCGTCCTCGCCAGCGACGTCGACAACCCGCTGACGGGGCCGAAGGGCGCGCCCGCCGTGTACGGGCCGCAGAAGGGCGCGAGCCCCGAGGACGTGGCGGCGCTCGACGCCGACCTCGCCCACTACGCGGCCGTCCTGGAGCGGACGCTCGGCGCACGGGCCGCCGAGCACGCCCTCGCCCCCGGCGCGGGTGCGGCCGGCGGCATCGGCTACGGCGCCCTCGTCCTCGGGGCCCGCTTCCGCCCCGGCATCGAGGTCATGCTCGACGTCCTCGGCTTCGCGGCGGCGCTGGACAAGGCGACCCTGGTGATCACCGGCGAGGGGTCCCTCGACGAACAGACCCTGCACGGCAAGGCCCCGGCGGGCGTCGCGGCGGCCGCCCGGGCCGCCGGCAAGGCGGTCGTGGCGGTCTGCGGCCGCCTGGCCCTCCCGCAGGACGCCCTCGACCGTGCGGGCATCCGCCGGGCGTATCCGCTCACGGAGGTCGAGCCTGACGTGGAGCGCTGCCTCGCCGATCCCGGACCGATCCTGGAGCAGGTGGCCGAGCGGATCGGCCGGGACGTCCTCGCCTGAGGGCCGGGGCTGGGCAGGGGATCAGGGCAGGGGGATCAGGTTGCCGTCCAGCTCCCTGAAGTACGAGCCGCTGCTGAGGCCTTCCACCTTGCCCTTCTTGAGCCAGTGCTTCGAGTAGTGGTGGATGGCCTCGGCAGTGGTCTCCCAGACCAGGGAGTGGCCCGAACCCTCGAAGCAGAACATCAGCTTCTTCGTTCCCGCGATGGCCTTGTAGAGGGCGGGCACGGAGAAGTTCAGGTCGTCGGGCATCGGCGTGGGGCTGTTGGCCGTTCGGTCGTTCGCTCCGTAGAGGATGAGCACGGGAACTCGACCGCCGAGCACGTACTTGTTCTCGCGCATCAGTGGCGCGGTGTGGTTGTTCCAGCCCCACCAGTATGTGTTCCGGTACCGCAGCACCCCTGCGGGCTCGCCGTTCACCATGGGGCCCCACTAGCTGCCTTCGTGGTCGTCCCGCATGCAGGCTTCCCAGGCCCCCTCGTGCTGCCGTGCAGCATCAGTACCGGCTCGCGGTCGTTCCCCTGAGTGGCTTTGTACTCCCGGACGGGCAGTTCCACCTCGATGTCTTCGTTCGCCGGGATCTCTGCGACCTGTGCTTGATCTTGTGCTCTATGGGGTCGCATATGGACATACTGGACATGCTTTCTTCCTGGATGTGGATGCGGTGGCTGTTGAGCACCCCGTTTTCCACCGGCCCCCTCTTTCTCACCCCCAGCAACTCGACCCCCACGCCATGTAGTTGACCCGTCAAGGGCACACCGCGGACGCCCTTGAACCAGAAACGGGTGTGGGCCGAGCCGTGAAGGCTCGGGCCACACCCGTCCGTGCGGACGCGAAGGTCAGGGCAGCTGTGCCGCGCGGGCCTCGCGTCGGTTGTCGCGGAAGTTGTTCACCCGTCGGGCCGTGGCGAAGAGGGGGATCACCGCGCCCATGACGAGCTGCAGGGCGCAGCCGGTCTGGAGGAGCAGCTGACCGCCGGGGGCGTCGAAGGCCCAGGCCATCAGCAGGCCCATCGACAGGACGATCCAGGAGAGCATCGCGCCCGCGAGGGGACCCCGCGGCTTCGGGTACTCGACCCGGCTCACCATCAGCCACGCCGTGCCGATGATCGCCAGGAGCGTCGCCACGAAGGGCAGCTCCAGGAGCACGATCGACACGACGGTCAGCGCGCCGAACGGCGACGGCATGCCCTGGAAGGTGCCGTCCTTCACCGTCACGCAGGAGAATCTCGCGAGCCTCAGCACCACGGCAAGCAGCACCACGATCGCCCCCACCGCCGCCACCCGCTGGTGCGCGTCGTCCGCGACCATGCCGTAGACGAGGACGAAGTACGCCGGCGCCAGGCCGAAACTGATCAGGTCGGAGAGGTTGTCCAGCTCCGCGCCCATCGGCGAGGAGCGGAGCTTGCGCGCCACCAGCCCGTCGAACAGGTCGAAGATCGCCGCGCACAGCATCAGGATCACGGCGGTGGCCGCGCTGTGGCGGGCCATGCCCGACTCCTGGCTGCCGGTGAGGTGCGGGATCAGGATGCCGGTGGTGGTGAAGTACACCGCCATGAAGCCGCACGTGGCGTTGCCCAGGGTGAGGGTGTCCGCTATCGACAGACGGAGCGACAGCGGCATCTCCTCCGCGTCGTCCTCCACGTCGACCTCGGGCACCCAGCCCGCACCGGTCTGGCCGGGTTGGGTCTCAGGATCAGTCACGGTCAATGCGAGTCACCCCAGCCACGGTCTTCTGCCCCACCTCGACGTCGATCTCCACACCCTCGGGCAGGTAGATGTCCACCCGCGAGCCGAAGCGGATCAGTCCGATCCGGTCACCCTGCTCGACCTTGGTGCCCTCGGGGATGTACGGGACGATACGGCGAGCCACGGCGCCGGCGATCTGGATCATCTCGATGTCACCGAGTTCGGTGTCGAAGTGCCAGACGACGCGCTCGTTGTTCTCGCTCTCCTTGTTGAACGCCGGCACGAACCCGCCCGGGATGTGCTCGACCGACGTCACCGTGCCGGACAGCGGCGCGCGGTTGACGTGGACGTTGAGCGGGCTCATGAAGATCGCGACGCGGGTACGGCCGTCCTTCCACGGCATGATGCTCTGCACCACTCCGTCGGCGGGCGAGATGACCCGGCCCTGGGCGATCTCACGCTCGGGGTCGCGGAAGAACCACAGCATGCCCGCTGCCAGCGCGGTGGCGGGTACGGCCACGGCCCGGGCGGCACCGGAGCGGCGCGAACGGGCGAGGCTGAGTGCTGCGGTGGCGACGGTCGGGAGAAGCCACGGCGATGCTCCGCGCGCGAGCCGTACTCCAGCAAGGCTGTCACGAGGTGCAGAGGTTTGGCTGTGGGGCATGGATGACCTTCGTAGCGGATGATGCCGCGCGGTGACTGGGGACGGCGGCTTTCCGGGGATGGTACCGGTCGCGGACCGCAACTGGGCAAGCCAGGAAGACGAGTCGACGGCCGAAGAGTGCTCACGGGGTGTGATCTTCTTCTCGGAGAAAACACCCGCAAGCGGACAACCGGCACTCGACCAGCCCTTGACTAACCCTGGAACCGATACTCCTCGAGCAGTCGACGACCGATGATCATTTTCTGGATTTCTGCGGTGCCTTCACCGATCAGCAGCATCGGTGCCTCACGGTAGAGGCGCTCGATCTCGTACTCCTTGGAGAAGCCGTAGCCGCCGTGGATCCGGAAAGCGTCCTCGACGACCTCCTTGCAGTATTCGGAGGCGAGATACTTCGCCATCCCTGCTTCGAGGTCGTTTCGTTCGCCCGAGTCCTTTTTGCGAGCTGCGTTCACCATCATCGCATGGGCGGCCTCGACCTTGGTAGCCATCTCGGCCAGCTTGAACTGGATCGCCTGGTGCTGGGCGATCGGTTTGCCGAAGGTGTGACGCTGCTGGGCGTACGAGACACCGAGTTCGAACGCACGCTGAGCGACTCCGCAGCCACGTGCGGCCACATTGACCCGGCCGACCTCGACGCCGTCCATCATTTGGTAAAACCCTCGGCCGGTGGTGCCGCCGAGGACACGATTGGCCGGAATGCGTAGTCCGTCCATGATGAGTTCGGTCGTGTCGACGCCCTTGTAGCCCATCTTGTCGATCTTCCCGGGAATGGTGAGGCCGGGCCGGACCTCCCCGAAGCCGGGCTCCTTCTCGACCAGGAAGGTCGTCATCGACTTGTGGGGCGCCGTGCCCTCCGGGTGTCCTTCGTCACTTCGGACGAGGACGGCGACCAGTGTTGACGTTCCGCCGTTCGTCAGCCACATCTTCTGACCGTTCAGGACGTATTCGTCGCCGTCCCTGACCGCCTTGGACGTGATCGCCGACACATCGGAGCCGAGAGCGGGCTCCGACATCGAGAAAGCGCCCCGGATGTCGCCGGCCGCCATCCTCGGCAGGAAGTGGTCCTTCTGCTCCTGCGTGCCGTGCTGCTTCAGCATGTACGCGACGATGAAGTGCGTGTTGATGATGCCGGACACGGACATCCAGCCCCGGGCGATCTCCTCCACGCACAGCGCGTACGTGAGCAGGGACTCGCCCAGACCGCCGTACTCCTCGGGGATCATCAGGCCGAACAGGCCCAGTTCCTTCAGCCCGTCGACGATCGCTTGCGGGTACTCGTCGCGGTGCTCCAGCTCCGTCGCGACCGGGATGATCTCCTTGTCCACGAAGTCACGGACGGTGGACAGGATCTCCTGCTGAACGTCCGTGAGGCCGTGGGTCTGGGCGAGTCGTGCCATGGCTACTTCTCCTGCTCCCTGAGCTCGGGGCGGCCCGGCTGCTCGCCGCCGCGCTCCTTGATGTAGGTCTCGGTGGGCACCATGACCTTGCGACGGAACACGCAGACCAGCGTGCCGTCCTGCTTGTAGCCCTTGGTCTCCACGTACACGATGCCGCGGTCGTTCTTCGACTTGGACGGCCACTTGTCGAGCACGGTCGTCTGACCGTAGATCGTGTCGCCGTGGAAGGTCGGCGCGACGTGCCGCAGCGACTCGATCTCCAGGTTGGCGATCGCCTTGCCCGAGACGTCCGGCACGGACATGCCCAGCAGCAGCGAGTACACGTAGTTCCCGACCACCACGTTCTTGCCGAAGTCCGTGGTCCTCTCGGCGTAGTTCACGTCCATGTGGAGCGGGTGGTGGTTCATGGTGAGGAGACAGAAGAGGTGGTCGTCGTACTCCGTGACCGTCTTCCCGGGCCAGTGCTTGTAGACCGCCCCGACCTCGAACTCCTCGTAGGTGCGTCCGAACTGCATCGTGCTCAGCCCTCCGGGATCTCGAACTTCGACGTCCGGGTCATCCCCGCGGCCCGTCCCTTGCCGGAGATCACCAGCGCCATCTTGCGGCTGGCCTCGTCGATCATCTCGTCGCCGAGCATCGCCGAGCCCTTCTTGCCGCCCGCCTCGGACGTGCAGTAGTCGTACGCGTCGAGGATCAGCTCGGCGTGGTCGAAGTCCTCCTGTGAGGGCGAGAAGATCTCGTTGGACGCCTCGACCTGGCCGGGGTGCAGCACCCACTTGCCGTCGAAACCGAGCGCGGCGGCCCGCCGGGCGACCTCGCGGTAGCCGTCGACGTTGCGGATCTGCAGGTAGGGGCCGTCGATCGCCTGGAGGTCGTTGGCGCGGGCGGCCATCAGGATCTTCATCAGGATGTAGTGATAGGCGTCCGCCGGGTAGCCGGGCGGCTGCTCGCCCACGACCAGCGACTTCATGTTGATCGAGGCCATGAAGTCGGCCGGGCCGAAGATGATCGTCTCCACGCGCTGGGAGGCCGTCGCGATCTCGTTGACGTTGTTCAGGCCCTGCGCGTTCTCGATCTGCGCCTCGATGCCGATCCGGCCGACCTCGAAGCCCATCGTCTTCTCGATCTGCGTCAGCAGCAGGTCCAGGGCGACCACCTGCTGGGCCGTCTGCACCTTCGGCAGCATGATGCAGTCGAGGTTCTGGCCGGCGCCCTCGACGACGGTCACGACATCGCGGTACGTCCACTCCGTCGTCCAGTCGTTGACCCGCACGACCCGGGTCTTGCCGGTCCAGTCGCCCTCGTTGAGGAACTTGACGATGGTGTGCCGCGCCTCGGGCTTGGCGAGGGGCGCGCAGGCGTCCTCCAGGTCGAGGAAGACCTGGTCGGCGGGGAGGCCCTGGGCCTTCTCCAGGAAGCGGGGGTTGCTTCCCGGCACCGCGAGGCAGGAGCGCCGCGGGCGAAGGCGGTTCACCTGGGGAACAGGGCTGGTCATGCGGGGACCTCCGTGCTGATGAGGGGGCTGAGCTTGTTGGCCTTGCGGATCTCGTCGACGATACGGCCGATGATCCCGGTGATGTCGAAGTCCTTCGGGGTGAACACGGCGGCCACTCCGGCGGCCCTGAGCTGTGCGGCGTCCGCGTTCGGGATGATGCCGCCGGCGATCACCGGGATGTCGTGGGCGCCCGCCTCCCGCAGCCGGTCCAGCACGTCCGGGACCAGCTGGGCGTGCGAGCCGGAGAGGATGGACAGGCCGACCGCGTGCACGTCCTCGGCGAGGGCCGCGTCCACGATCTGCTCCGGGGTGAGCCGGATGCCCTGGTAGACCACCTCGAAGCCCGCGTCACGGGCCCGCACGGCGATCTGCTCGGCCCCGTTGGAGTGTCCGTCCAGGCCCGGCTTGCCGACCAGGAAGCGGAGCTTGCCGACGCTCAGGTCCTTCGCCGTCAGCTCCACCTTGCGGCGGACCTCCGACATGGCCGAGCCCTCCCCGGCGGAGACGGCCACCGGCGCCGACGAGACACCGGTCGGTGCCCGGAACTCCCCGAACACCTCGCGCAGGGCCCCGGCCCACTCGCCGGTCGTGACCCCGGCGCGGGCGCACTCCAGGGTGGCCTCCATGAGGTTGTCCGTGCCCTTCGCGGCCTCCTTGAGCCGCTCCAGCGCCTTGCACGGGCGCGGGTGGTTGAAGGGCGGCTGGTAGCGCGTGTCGCGCCAGGTCCGCAGCGATGTGATCACACGGGCCTCGACCGCCGGGTCGACCGTCTGGATCGCCGCGTCCAGGTCGGCGGTCAGCGGGTTCGGCTCCGTCGACTCGTAGATGTTGACGCCGACGATCTTCTCCTGACCGGACTCGATCCGGGCCCGGCGCTCGGCGTGCGAGGAGACCAGCTGCGACTTGAGGTAGCCGGACTCGACGGCGGCCATCGCGCCGCCCATCTCCTGGATCCGCTCGATCTCGGCGAAGGACCGCTCGACCAGCTCGGCCACCTTCGCCTCGATGACGTGCGAGCCCTCGAAGATGTCCTCGTACTCCAGCAGATCGCTCTCGTGCGCCAGCACCTGCTGGATCCGCAGCGACCACTGCTGGTCCCATGGCCGGGGCAGGCCCAGGGCCTCGTTCCAGGCCGGCAGCTGCACCGCCCTGGCCCGCGCGTCCTTGGAGAGCGTCACGGCCAGCATCTCCAGCACGATCCGCTGGACGTTGTTCTCCGGCTGCGCCTCGGTCAGCCCGAGGGAGTTGACCTGGACGCCGTACCGGAAGCGCCGCTGCTTGGGGTTCTCGATGCCGTACCGCTCGCGGGCGATCCGGTCCCAGATGCGGCCGAACGCGCGCATCTTGCACATCTCCTCGACGAAGCGGACGCCCGCGTTCACGAAGAAGGAGATCCGGGCGACGACATCGCCGAACTTCTCGGCCGGGACCTGCCCGGAGTCCCGCACGGCGTCCAGCACCGCGATCGCCGTGGACATCGCGTACGCGATCTCCTGCACCGGCGTGGCCCCGGCCTCCTGCAGGTGGTAGCTGCAGATGTTGATCGGGTTCCACTTCGGTATGTGGGAGACCGTGTACGCGATCATGTCCGTCGTCAGCCGGAGCGAGGGTCCCGGCGGGAACACATGCGTGCCCCGCGACAGGTACTCCTTGACGATGTCGTTCTGGGTCGTGCCCTGGAGCCGGGTGATGTCCGCACCCTGCTCCTCGGCGACGACCTGGTAGAGCGCCAGCAGCCACATGGCGGTGGCGTTGATGGTCATCGAGGTGTTCATCTGCTCCAGGGGGATGTCCTGGAACAGCCTGCGCATGTCACCGAGATGGGCCACCGGGACGCCGACCCGGCCGACCTCGCCGCGGGCGAGGATGTGGTCGGAGTCGTAACCGGTCTGGGTCGGCAGGTCGAAGGCGACCGACAGACCCGTCTGCCCCTTGGCGAGGTTGCGCCGGTACAGCTCGTTGGACGCCTCGGCCGTGGAGTGCCCGGCGTACGTGCGCATGAGCCACGGCCGGTCCTTGGCTTGCCCGCCCTCGGCGGGCTGACGCTCGCTCATGGTGGACCTCAGACGTTCCGGAAGCGGTTGATGGCGTCGATGTGCCGGGCGCGCTTGTCGTGGTCGCGCACGCCCAGGCCCTCCTCGGGGGCCAGCGCGAGGACGCCGACCTTGCCCTGGTGGAGGTTGCGGTGCACGTCGTACGCGGCCTGTCCGGTCTCCTCCAGGGAGTAGACCTTCGAGAGCGTGGGGTGGATCTTGCCCTTGGCGATGAGGCGGTTGGCCTCCCACGCCTCGCGGTAGTTCGCGAAGTGCGAGCCGATGATCCGCTTCAGCGACATCCACAGGTAGCGGTTGTCGTACTCGTGCATGTAGCCCGAGGTCGAGGCGCAGGTGGTGATGGTGCCGCCCTTGCGGGTGACGAAGACGCTCGCGCCGAAGGTCTCGCGGCCGGGGTGCTCGAAGACGATGTCGATGTCCTCGCCGCCGGTGAGCTCGCGGATCCGCTTGCCGAAGCGCTTCCACTCCTTCGGGTCCTGGGTCTGCTCGTCCTTCCAGAACTTGTAGTCCTCGGCGGTGCGGTCGATGATCGCGTCGGCGCCCATGGAGCGGCAGATGTCCGCCTTCTGCTCGCTGGAGACGACACAGATCGGGTTGGCGCCGCCCGCCAGCGCGAACTGGGTGGCGTACGAGCCGAGGCCGCCGCTGGCGCCCCAGATCAGCACGTTGTCGCCCTGCTTCATGCCGGCGCCGTTGCGGGAGACCAGCTGCCGGTAGGCGGTGGAGTTCACCAGACCCGGGGCGGCGGCCTCCTCCCAGCTGAGGTGGTCCGGCTTCGGCATCAGCTGGTTGGACTTGACGAGCGCGATCTCGGCGAGGCCGCCGAAGTTGGTCTCGAAGCCCCAGATCCGCTGCTCGGGGTCGAGCATCGTGTCGTTGTGGCCGTCGGACGACTCCATCTCGACGGAGAGGCAGTGTGCGACGACCTCGTCGCCGGGCTTCCAGGCGTTGACACCGGGGCCGGTGCGCAGGACCACGCCCGCGAGGTCGGAGCCGATGATGTGGTACGGCAGGTCGTGGCGCCTGGTCAGCTCGGAGAGCCGTCCGTAGCGCTCCAGGAAGCCGAAGGTGGACATCGGCTCGAAGATCGAGGTCCACACGGAGTTGTAGTTGACCGAGGAGGCCATGACGGCCACCAGGGCCTCGCCCGGGCCGAGTTCCGGGATCGGGACCTCGTCGAGGTGGATCGACTTGCGGGGGTCCTTGTCACGGGTGGTGAGCCCCGCGAACATCTCCGTCTCGTCCTTGTGCACGGTGATCGCGCGGTACGACTCGGGGAGCGGCAGAGCGGCGAAGTCGGCGGACGTGGAGTCCGGCGACTGGATCGCGTCCAGGATTTCCTTCACGGTGGTGCCTCCGGCGACGAGCGTCCTGAGGGAAGACGCTGCTGAGGGTTACGTCGGGTGCTGAACTGGTGGGCGTGGTGCCGTCGGTCCGGCGGAGGTGGTGCTGTGGCGGCGCTTTGTGGCGCGGAAGGGTGCCTGTGACGCAGGCGTCCGGGCGCGCGGACCGTGGTCTGCGGGGACAGCCGGCGTACGGGAGTTCTCTGCCCGCCGGCCGCCCGGACTCCTTCAACGTATGGCACGCCGTGTCACCCCGCAAGGCACCGAGTGCCAGAAAGTTCGCTCAGGTGAAATCTTTACGTAACACGTGAGCGATGATCGATCAGACGGGGGTCGAAAGGGGCCTCTGACATGGCAAAACGGCCACCCCGCAGGGTGGCCGTCCTCACAGTTACCGATGAGTAAAACGTGGTTCCGGGTCGGGTTCAGCGTTCGCGGAGTGCCTCTTCGATGGTCCGCATGACCTCGTCGAGGGGGGCGTCGGTGCGGGCGACCGTCACGAGGACCTCGCCGTGGGTGGAGGCCGTCGCGGCGGCCGGCTCCGGGGCCAGGGTGCGGCCGGCGCCGATGCCCGTGCCGAACGTCCTGCGCACGATGGCGAAGGCGTGGTCGAGCTGCGCCTCCACGTCGCCCTGCCCGCCGGACCGGAGCCAGCGGCGCAGCACGTGGTTGTGCGCGGTGACGACCGCCGACGCGGCCACCTCGGCGAGCAGCGGATCGTCGTTGCCGGCGTCGTGATGGGCGTTCTCGTCGAAGTGGCCCAGCAGATAGCGGGTGAACAGGCGCTCGTAGCGGGCCACGGAGGCGATCTCCGCCTCCCGCAGGGTGGGAACCTCGCGGGTCAGCTTGTAGCGGGCGACCGAGATCTCCGGCCGGGCCGCGTACATCTTCATGACTTCCTTGATGCCGCGGCACACCGTGTCGAGCGGGTGCTCGTGCTGGGGTGCCGCGTTGAGCACCGCCTCGGCCCGGATCAGCGTGTCGTCGTGGTCCGGGAAGATCGCCTCTTCCTTGGAGCGGAAGTGGCGGAAGAACGTGCGGCGGGCGACCCCGGCCGCCGCGGCGATCTCGTCGACGGTGGTCGCCTCGTACCCCTTGGTCGAGAACAGCTCCATGGCCGCGGCCGCCAGTTCCCGGCGCATCTTGAGGCGTTGGGCGGCGGCACGGCTTCCCGCGGCGCTCTCCGGAGCGTCGGGCGCAGCTGGCGTACGTGAGGACTTGGCGGGCTGGGACATGCCCCGAACGTACTGCATCCGTGCAGGGGAGTGCGCGTGTCCGGCCATCCCCCCGCCCTGCTCGGAGGGGGGAGCGGCCAGGTCCGCGGAGGGGGAGGCGGAGGACCGGCCGGCCGCGGGGGCGGCGGAACGGGCGTACGGGGGGCGGCTGCCCGGGCCGAGCAGGCCGCCCCAGTCCGTGCCCGCCGACGCACGGCCCGCCGGGCCCCACCTCTCGGCCGGGCCCGGCGAGGACGCCGGGCCCGGGGGCGCTCCGCCGAGCCCGTCGTCCGCCCGCTCAGCGCTTGGCATATTCGCGGAAGCCGCGGCCCGTCTTGCGGCCGAGGCAGCCCGCGGCCACCAGGTGCTCCAGCAGCGGCGCCGGGGCCAGCCCCGGGTCGCGGAACTCGCGGTGCAGGACCTTCTCGATGGCCAGCGAGACATCCAGCCCGACCACGTCCAGCAGCTCGAACGGGCCCATCGGGTAGCCGCCGCCCAGCTTCATGGCCGCGTCGATGTCGTCCAGCGTCGCGTAGTGCTCCTGGACCATCTTGACCGCGTTGTTCAGGTACGGGAACAGCAGCGCGTTCACGATGAAACCGGCCCGGTCGCCGCAGTCCACCGGGTGCTTGCGGACCTTCGCGCACACCTCGCGGACGGTGGCGTGGACGTCGTCGGCGGTCAGGACCGTGCGGACCACCTCGACCAGCTTCATCGCCGGCGCCGGGTTGAAGAAGTGCATCCCGATCACGTCCTGCGGGCGCGAGGTGGCACGGGCGCAGGCGACGACGGGCAGCGAGGAGGTGGTGGTGGCGAGGATCGCGCCCGGCTTGCAGACCTTGTCGAAGGCCGCGAACAGCTGCCGCTTGACCTCCAGGTCCTCGGCCACGGCCTCCAGCGCCAGATCGACGTCCGCGAAGGCGTCGTAGGTGCCGGCCGGGGTGATCCGGTCCAGGGTCTCGGCGGCGGCCTCGACCGTCATCCGCCCCTTGTCGACGGAGCGCGCGAGCGACTTGCCGATCCGGGCCTTCGCGGCCTGCGCTTTCTCCTCGGTGCGGGCCGCCAGCACGACCGCGTACCCGGACTTCGCGAACACCTCGGCGATCCCGGACGCCATGGTCCCGGAGCCCGCGACACCCACCGAGCGGACGGTGCGCCCGGCGGCCGTGGCGGTCCCGTCCGACGGCGTCAGCGCGTCCGGCACGACGGCGGCGGAGCCGGGGGCCTCGTAGGTGTAGAAACCGCGCCCCGACTTGCGGCCGGTCAGACCCGCCTCGCTGAGCTGCCTCAGGATGGGCGCCGGCGCGTGCAGCCGGTCGTGCGAGGCCGCGTACATGGCCTCCAGGACCGTGCGCGCGGTGTCGACGCCGATCATGTCCAGCAGCGCCAGCGGGCCCATCGGCAGACCGCAGCCCAGCCGCATCGCCGCGTCGATGTCCTCGCGGGAGGCGTACCTCGCCTCGTACATCGCGGCGGCCTGGTTGAGGTAGCCGAACAGCAGCCCGTCGGCGACGAATCCGGGCCGGTCGCCGACCGCGACGGGCTCCTTGCCGAGGTCGAGCGCGAGATCCGTGACCCGGGCGACGGCCTGGGGCGCGGTCAGTACCGAGGAGACGACCTCGACCAGCTTCATCGCGGGCGCCGGGTTGAAGAAGTGCAGCCCGAGCACCCGCTCCGGGCGCGCCGACTCGGCGGCCAGCCGCGTCACCGACAGCGCGTTGGTGCCGGTGGCGAGGACGGCCTCGGGGCGGACGATCGCGTCCAGCTCACGGAAGACCTGCTGCTTGATCTCGTACGACTCCGGGACCACCTCGATCACCAGGTCGGCGTCGGCCGCCGCCTGGAGGTCGGTGAAGGTGCGGAAGCGGGCGAGGGCGTCGCCGCGCTCCTGCTCGGTGAGGCGCCCGCGGGCCACGGCACGCGCGGTGGCGGCCTCCAGAGCGGCGACGGCGCGGGAGGCCGCCGCCTCGCTGATGTCGATGCCGACGACCTCGCGGCCTGCCCGGGCCAGCACCTCGGCGATACCGGTGCCCATGGTGCCGAGGCCGACCACGGCGATCGTCTGGAACGGGGACTGCGGGGACAACGACGAGTCGGAAAGGGGAGTGGCCATCGCGGGACTCCAGGATGTGGTGACGACTGAGGGAAACGCCGCGGGTACGCGAAGAGCGCGCAACCGGCGCGTGGCGTGCGGGTGTTGGTGGTGCCGGGCTGATGAACGCACACGCCCGGTGCCGTCGCCGCGGGCATGCACACACCCGGGGGGAACGGCTGAACCGACCGGCCCTGTCCCGAGGCCGAGCCGTACTGGTACTCCAGGTACCGAACCGACTGTGCTCACGACGGCTGCGTCACCAAACCGTCGGGAGCGAACACGAGTGGGTAACTCGCTCGTCTGAGCTTAACCGGTGGGTAACGAGCGCGCCAGTCCCCGTGTTTGTGACGTACGTCCCCCAAGTGCGCCCCGCGCCCGTACGCTCGACGGCATGGACGAGGAGTTGCGATCACTCACGGAGCGTGTGCGGAGCGAGTCGGGCGGCGCGGCGGGATACGAGCGGCTCGTCCTGACCGCGAACATGGACGAACTGGCGGGTGTGCTCGTCGAGCAGGGACAGCCGCTCTGGGCGAGGGAGTTGGCCGCGTTCCGGCTGGGCCTCGCGGGGGACCGCCGGGCCTTCGAGTCCCTCGTCCTCCTGCTCAACCACCGCGATCCACCGCGCTGCGCCTCCGCGGCCTACGCGCTGGCCCGCCTCGGGGACCCGCGCACCGCGCGCGCGGCGGCCGCCCTCGCGACGAACGAACTCCGGGTCGCCTACGCCCTGCACCCGGTGCGCCTGCTCACCGAACTCCGCGCCCCCGAGTCCGTCCCGGCGCTGATCACCACGCTCCGGCGCCGTCTGCGGCCGCACGACCCCTACCGCCGGGTGGCGCTCGCGTGCGTGGAGGGGCTGGGCGCCCTCGGGGACCCCCGCGCCAGGCCCGTCCTGAACGACGCCCTCGCGCACCCCAGGCTCGCGGAGGCGGCGGTACGGGCGCTGGCACGCATCCCCGGGCAGCGCTAGGGCCCGTCGGCGCCGAGTTCCCGCACGTACCGGACCTCCGGCACCTCGGTCCCGTCGGCCTCGAACGGCTCCTCGGCGCCGTCCGCGGTGAAGCCGTGGTGGGCGTAGAAGCGGCGGGCGCGCGCGTTGTCCTTCAGCACCCACAGGAACAGGGAGCCGTGGCCGGCCGCCGCGCAGCGCTCGGCGGACTCGCGCAGCAGTGCGGTGCCCACTCCGGTGCCCAGGTGCCCCGGCCGGGTGTACAGCGCGTACAACTCGGCGTCCCCGGTACGGACCTCGCCGTCGCGGTAGGGGCCGTACGCCGCCCAGCCGACGATCTCCCCGGCTCGCTCGGCGACCAGGTTCACCACGGGGTTGCCGGCTTTCGCGAGCATCAGGCGGCGCTTCTCGGCGTCGGCCCCCACGTCCATCGCGTCGAGGTACGACCGGGGGACGAGACCGGCGTAGGCGCTGCGCCAGCCGCCCACGCGGATCTCGGCCACGGAGCGGCAGTCGAACGGTGTCATCTCGCGGACGCGCGGGCTCCGGAGGTTGGCGGGGGTGCCGTTCATGACTGCACCCTAGGGCCGGGCGGCCGCGGGAGTCCCCTGGTTTTCCGGGGGCTCCCGCGGCCGGGCTCAGCCGCGGAAGCCCAGCAGGCCGTGCAGCGTAGAGCCCCGGGAGGAGGTGGACGCGGCCTTCTTCTTCAGGGGTTTGGGGTCGGCGAGCTTCTTGCAGGTGGCGTCGGTCTCGCCCTGGCCGCGCGGCACCCTGCCGTCGGTCAGATAGGCGGCCAGGTGCTTGTCCAGGCAGGCGTTGCCGCTCAGCGAGATGCCGTGGTTCCCGCCGCCCTCCTCGACGACCAGACTGGACCCGCGCAGCAGCTGGTGGGTGACGGCCCCGCCCTCGTACGGGGTGGCCGCGTCGTCCGTTGCCTGGAAGATCAGGACCGGCGGCAGCGCGGTGTTGGAGACGTCCACGGGGTCCAGGGACGCGGTGGGCCAGAACGCGCAGGGCGCGTTGTACCAGGCGTTGTTCCAGGTCATGAACGGCGCCTTCTCGTACATCGCCCAGTTGTCCTCGCGCCACTCGTTCCAGTCGCGGGTCCAGTGCGCGTCACGGCACTGCACCGAGGCGTAGACGCTGTAGCCGTTGTCGCCGGACGCGTCGACGGCGCCGAAGTTCTCGTACGCCTCGACCAGCGGATCGTCGTTCTTCTTGTTCACGAAGGCCGCGAACGCCTCGGCGAGATAGGGCCAGTAGCCGTTGTAGTAACCGCCAGGCATGAACGTGTCCTCCAGTTCGGAGGCGCCCACCCTGCCGTCCGCGGGCCGCTCGGCCAGCGCCGAGCGCATCGCGTACCACTTGGCCTCGATCTTCTCCGGATCGGTGCCGAGCCGGTACGTCCGGTCGTGCCGGGCGATCCAGGCCATCAGGGCCCGGTGGCGGTCGTTGAACGCCAGATCCTGTTGGAGGTTGCCGTCGTACCAGACCCCCGTGGGGTCCACGACGGAGTCCAGCACCGCGCGCCGTACGCGGTGGGGGAAGAGCTTGGCGTACACGGCGCCCAGGTAGGTGCCGTACGAGTACCCGAAGTAGTTGATCTTCTTGGCGCCCAGGGCCGCGCGGATGGCGTCCAGGTCCTTCACCGCGCTGACCGTGTCGATGTACGGCAGCACGTCCGCGTGCTTCTTGGCGCACGCCTCGGCGAAGGACCTGGCCCGCGCGAGGTTGGCCCGCTCGGCCTTCGGGGTGCTCGGCACCGAGTCGGGGCGCACCGCGGCGAAGTGGCCCGGCCGGCAGTTCAGCGCGGGCTTGCTGGCGCCGACGCCACGCGGGTCGAAGCCGATGACGTCGTACTGCGCCGCCACCTTCTTCGGCAGCGAGGACGCCACGAAGCCGGCGAGGGTGAGGCCGCTGCCGCCGGGGCCGCCCGGATTCACCAGCAGGGGGCCCTGGTACGTCTTCGCGGTGTGCGGGACGCGGGAGAGGGCGAGGGTGATCTTTCTGCCGCTCGGCCGGCCGTGGTCCAGCGGCACCTTCAGGGAGGCGCACTGGAGCTTCGGGTAGTCGGCGGTGGCGCACTTCTTCCAGGCCGGCTTCGCCGGCGGGGCGGCGGCGGAAGCGCCGCTCGCGCCGGCCGGGACCGCGGTGACCATTCCGGCCAGCACGGCAACGGCACCGCACAGAGCAGCTGTGCGTTTCTTCATCGTCAGGCCTCCCAGGGACGGAGGATTTCGGGCCGTGCACGCCACGGCCTTCGTCGCATCGTCCCGAACCGGGCCCCGCGAAGAACGCGTTCCACCCACACTTGACCCGTTCGGGGAGGCAGAAGCGCCCGGATGCTCCCCGGGGTGCCGCAGCAGGGTCAGAGAAGGGTCAGCTGGGTCGGTTCCGTGGGCGGGGCCGGCTCCGGCGCGGGACGTTCGCGCACCGGCAGCCGTCGCGGCGGCTGCGCGCGCCGGGGTCCCATGCCGTACTCCTCGGCCAGTTCGTGGACCTGACGGGTGATCTGCCGCTGGTACCACTTCGGGGCGTAGGCGCCCTCCGCGTACAACAGCTCGTATCGCCGCACGAGACGGGGGTGATGGCGTGCCAGCCAGGCCATGTACCACTCCCGTGCGCCGGGCCGCAGATGCAGCACCAGCGGGGTCACGGAGATGGCGCCGGAGGCCGCGACGGCCCGCACGGTCTCGCGCAGCCGGTCGGGGTGGTCGCTGAGGAACGGCAGCACGGGGGCCATCAGCACCCCGCAGCCGATCCCCACGCCGGCGAAGGCGCGGACGACGTCCAGCCGGCGCTCGGGCGCGGGCGTGCCCGGCTCGACCGTGCGCCACAGCTCGTGGTCCGTGAAGCCGACCGAGACCGACAGGCCGACCTCGGTGACCTCCGCCGCCTGCCGGATCAGGTCCAGGTCGCGCAGGATCAGCGTGCCCTTGGTGAGGATCGAGAAGGGGTTCGCGTGGTCGCGCAGGGCCGCGATGATGCCCGGCATCAGACGGTAACGGCCCTCCGCGCGCTGGTAGCAGTCGACGTTGGTGCCCATCGCGATGTGCTCGCCGTGCCAGCGCGGTGAGGCCAGCTGCCGGCGCAGCAGGTCGGGCGCGTTGATCTTCACGACGATCTGCGAGTCGAAGTCGAGGCCCGTGTCGAGGTCCAGATAGCTGTGGGTCTTGCGGGCGAAGCAGTAGACGCACGCGTGCGCGCAGCCCCGGTAGGGGTTCACCGTCCATTCGAACGGCATCCGGGAGGCTCCCGGCACCCGGTTCACGATCGTCCTCGCCCGGACCTCGTGGAAGGTCATGCCGCGGAACTCGGGAGTGTCGAAGGTACGGCTCGTCACCAGGTCCGTGCCGAACAGTGCGGCGTCCCGGGCCGTGGCGGGGTTCTCGGCCAGATGGTCCCAGCGCATGGACGCCTCCTCGGTCGCTCTGATCCCCAGAATAGAACACATGTTCCCTTGATCGTGCGAACTGGCTTTCGAACACCGTGTGGAGGTCTCGTCGGGGGTCTTCCGGGCAGTCCGCCGCGGTCCCCGGGGGCACCCCGATTTGGGCCCTCCGGCCGGGGGGTGGTTGGCTTTCCGCACATCCCCGAGTTACCAAGTGCTGGAGGAAGTGCAATGGCGCAGGTCGAGGCCACGACCGAACGAGTCGTAGCGGCGGACGCGGAAACGGTGTTCGACACCCTGGCCGAGTACAACGGCGCGCGCGAGAAGCTGATGCCGCAGCACTTCAGCGAGTACGAGGTGCGCGAGGGCGGCGACGGCGAGGGCACCCTCGTCCACTGGAAGCTCCAGGCCACCAGCAAGCGTGTCCGTGACTGTCTGCTGGAGGTCACCGAGCCCTCCGACGGTGAACTCGTGGAGAAGGACCGCAACTCCTCCATGGTCACCGTCTGGCGGGTCACCCCGGCCGGCGAGGGCAGCTCCCGTGTCGTCGTCACCACCACCTGGCAGGGCGCCGGAGGCATCGGCGGCTTCTTCGAGAAGACCTTCGCCCCCAAGGGCCTCGCCCGGATCTACGACGCCCTGCTCGCCAACCTCGCCGCCGAGGTGGAGAAGTAGACGCCGGGGCCGGGGCCGCGTCGCCCGCGGCACCCGGCCCAACGGGCGCGTCCCGGGGGTGCGTTGCCGCCCTCACCGGTTCGAGTGGATCTCCGTGACATGCGCCGGAATGCCGTAACTCGTCGTACTTGCCGACAGTTCCCGCTTATCGCGGGAATTGTGCGGTAAGTGCGACGAGGGGAGCGGTACGCATGGGCGCGATCACACTGGTGAAGGACGAACCGGCCACCACACCCGTGACACCGCCACCGGCGGACGGACCTCCCCCGCACGGCCCCCACCGGGTCCGGCTGGTCTTCTCCGCCCTCCTCCTCGTCCTGCTCCTGGCCGCGCTGGAGCAGATGGCCGTCGCCACCGCCCTCCCCGAGATCGTCGGCGAGCTGCGCGGCGTCGACCGGATGTCCTGGGCGATCACCGCCTACCTCCTCACCGCCGCCGTCACCCTCCCCGTCCACGCCAGACTGAGCGAACTGCGCGGCCCCAAGGGCGTGTTCCAGTGCGCGCTGGTGGTCTTCGTGGCCGGCTCCGCCCTGGCCGGACACGCCCGGAGCATGGACCAGCTCATCGCGTTCCGCGCGCTCCAGGGAGTCGGCGCGGGCGGCCTCATGATCGGTGTGCAGGCGATCGTCGCCGACCTCGTGCCGTCCCGGAGCCGCGGCCGCCATCTGGGCGTCGTCGGGGCCGCGTTCGGCCTCGCCTCCGTCACCGGCCCGCTTCTGGGCGGCTGGCTCACCGACCACCTCTCCTGGCGCTGGTGCTTCTACGTCAACGTGCCCTGCGGGCTCCTCGCCCTGGCCGTGGTCACCTTCGCGCTGCGGCCGCGGAGGACCATCGCGAGGGGGCGTCTGGACGTCCTGGGCACCCTGCTGCTCGCCGTCGTCTCGACCTGTCTGGTGCTGCTGGCCGGCTGGGGCGGTACCGCCCACGCCTGGAACTCACGGCCGGTCCTCGCTCTCGCCGCAGGCGCGGTCCTGGCGACCGCGCTGCTCCTCGTCGTCGAGCGGTTCGCGGTCCAGCCCCTGCTTCCCCCGCGGCTGTTCAGGGACCCGGTCTTCCTCGTGACCGGCCTCGTGGGGATCACCGTCGGCGTCGCCCTCTTCGGCACCGCCAGCTTCCTGCCGAACCAGCTGCGGATGGTCGGCGGGATCTCCGCCACCGCGTCCGGGCTGCTCATGCTGCCGATGACGGCCGGCATCGTCGCCACGTCCGTCGTCTGCGGCCGGCTCATCGCCCGCACCGGGCACTACCGGACGTACCCGGTCCTCGGCGCCGCCCTGGCCGCCCTCGGCGTCTGGCTGCTGTCCCGCCTGCAGACGGACACACCCGCGCTGCAGTTCGGCATCCGGACGGCCGTCCTCGGCGCGGGCATCGGCATGGTGATGCCGGTCCTGGTCCTCGCCGTGCAGAACTCCGTACGCCCCGCCGACATCGGGACCGCCACCGCCGCCGGCGACTACTTCCGCCAGATCGGCGGCGCCGTCGGGGTGGCCGCCGTCGGCGCGCTCCTCACCACCCGCCTCGCCGACCGCCTTCCCGAGCGCGCGGGAGCCGTGCTCCCCGCCCCCGGCTCCCTGACCCCGGACCTCGTCCACGCCCTGCCCGCCCCGCTGCGCGACACCTACGTCGCCGCCTACGCGGAGACCGTGCCGGGGCTCTTCTGGTACCTCACGCCGGTGCTCGTCCTCGGGGCCGTCGTGGCCTGCTTCCTCAGGGAGAGGACCCCGACGCCCTGCGACGACGTGCCCGCCGTGCCCGCACCCGTGCCCGCCGCCCGGATGCCGCAGGCCCGTGATCCCCACGAGGCCGGCGTCCCCGTCCTCGGTACGGTCCAGCAGTCCGACGGAACCGTAGTGCCCCGCGCCGCGCTCACCCTGATCGACTCCGGCGGCCGGCAGACCGGGCGGGGCGGCAGCGGCGAGGACGGGCGGTACGCGCTGTCGACCCCGGGGCCGGGGGCGTACGTGCTGATCGCGGCCGCCGGCGGTCACCAGCCGCAGGCCGTGAGCGTCACCGTCGGTGAGGGTCCCGTGGAGGTGGACATCGTGCTCGGCGGCGCGGGACGCCTGGCCGGGACCGTGCGGACGGCGGACGGGCGGACGGTGAGCGACGCGACCGTCACGCTCACCGACGGGCGCGGCGAGGTCGTCGTGACCACCCGCAGCGGGGCGGAGGGCGACTACCTCGTCACCGAGCTGGCCGCCGGCGACTACACCGTCGCCGTGAGCGCCCACTCCCACCGCCCGGCCGCGCTCCCCGTCACCGTCCGGGCCGCCCGCGAGACCCGCCTGGACGTCGAACTGGCCGGGGGCGCCGTGCTGCTCGGCACGGTCCGCGCCGGGGGCGGCCGACCGGTGGAGGACGCGCGCGTGACGCTCCTGGACGCCGTCGGGGACGTCGTCGACACGGTCACCACCGGCGTCGACGGAACGTTCCGGTTCGCCGACCTCGCCGCCGGTGAGTACACCGTCATCGCCACCGGGTATCCCCCCGTCGCGACGGTGCTGCAGGTCGACGGCGCCGGGACGGAACGGGACGTGCGGCTGGGGCACGCGGACTGAGCCGGCGGCCACCCGGCCCGGGGGAGGGGGAGGGTGGCGGCGGGGGGCGGGCCGGGCGGGGGACGGGACCAGGTGGCAACAGGGGGCGTGCGCGTGATCGCGCGCCGCCCGTGTGGCCTGCGCGTGCGCCGGAGGCTCCCAGGGAGCAATTCGCGTATTGCCACACATCGCGACGCTACGCGGCCGTACGGTAGTGGGGGCGGCGCAGATCTTGGGAGCCGTGGGGAGAGAGGGCCTTGGCCATGGACCGTGGCACCGACACGGGCGCGACTACCGGCCTCGGAGCCGGTGACGGCACGGCGGAGGGGGCCGCGGTCGGTCGTATCCCCCTGGCCGTGGTCGTCGTGGACCGCGCCGGCCTCGTATCGCACTGGAGCACCGGCGCACGCCGGCTCTTCGGCACCACCAGGGACGAGGCGATGGGCCGGCCCGCCCTGGACCTGCTGCCCGTCGCCGGCGCCCTCCCGGACGAGGACGTCACCCCACCCCACGGGGCGTACGGCGGCGCGTACGACGCACTCGGACACGACCTGGAGACCTCCCTCGACGGGCACCTCGCCTACCCGGCGGCGGGCCGCGCCCGGCTCACCGTGCCCGGCCGCGACCGGTCGGACGTCCTGTGGTGGGCGTACCCCCTGGTCGGTGCCGGCCGGGAGCGCCTCCTGGTGCTGGCGGCCGACGCCGAGGCGCTGCGCCGACGCGACGACGGGCCCGCCGTCGCCGTCGAACGCATCGCGCCCGGCTTCGCCCTGCACACCGACTTCCCCGGCGCCGAGGAACTGGCCCGCAGGCTCCCCGAGATCCTCCCCAGCATGAGCGTCGGCGAGAGCGCCCGCATCGTCGCCCAGGTACTCGAACTGGGCTATCCGGTGCTGGAGTTCAGCCAGAACGACCGGGTGCCCGTCACCCCCGACTGGGGCGTGCCCCGGCGCGCGGAGCGCCGGGCGCGCCGTGAGCGGGCCGCGCGCGCCGTCGCCGAGGGTCTGCCGGTCCCCCCGGAGGTGCTGGAGGAGGGGCAGGACCTCGAATACGCGGCCGTACGCGAGCGCCTGGAGTTCCTCAACGAGGTCAGCGGACGCATCGGCACCTCCCTCGATCTGTCGCAGACCATCGTCGAGGTCAGCCGGGCGGTCGTGCCCCGCTTCACCGACGTCGCCGGCACCTATCTGCGCGAGCAGGTCGTCGCGGGCGAGGGCTTCCCCGACGGCGTGCCGGACACGACGACCATGTGGCACCGCGTCGCCCTGGAGCACACGGACGAGCCGGGCCGCTGGGACGACGTCGTCCCCGTCGGCGAGGCCATGCCGTTCCCGGCGCACACCCCGTTCTTCCAGTGCATGACCACCGGCGAGCCCGTCCTCGTGCCCCGTATCAGCGAGCAGATGGGGCACGCGATCGCCGCGCAGTTCGACAAGCGCGACATCCGGCCACTGATCACGGGCCGCTCCATGCTGGTCGTCCCCCTGAAGGCCCGCAACGTGGTGCTCGGATTCATGATCCTGCTGCGCCACCCGGAGCGCGAGGTCTTCGACGACATGGACCGCGTCACCGGCGCCGAACTCGCCGCCCGCGCGGGCCTGGTCCTCGACAACGCCCGCATGTACACCTACCAGGAGAACGTCGCCGAGACGCTCCAGGACAGCATGCTCCCGCAGATCGAGGCCCACATGGCGGGCTGCGACATCGCCACCCGCTACCTCCCGGGCACCCTCCTCGGCAGGGTGGGAGGCGACTGGTTCGACTCGGTGAAGCTGCCCGGTGGCCGCACCGCCCTGGTCGTCGGCGACGTCATGGGGCACGGCCTCAACTCGGCCGCGATGATGGGTCAGCTGCGCACGGCCGTGCAGACCATGGCCGCCCTCGACCTGCCGCCCGCGCAGCTCCTGCGCAACCTCGACGACCTCGCCCAACGCCTCGGCGAGCACTACCTCGCCACCTGCCTCTACGCCGTCTACGACCCCATCGAGGGCGAGCTGCACCTCGCCAACGCCGGGCACATCCCGCCCGTGCTGGTCCGCGCGGTGGACGGTCGCAGCGACCTCCTCGACCTGCCCACGGGCGCCCCGATCGGCGTCGGAGGGGTGCCGTTCGAGGCGGTACGCGTGCGCGTGGAGCCCGGCGACCGTCTCGTGATGTGCACCGACGGACTGGTCGAGGTGCGCGGCGAGGACATCGGTGTCGGCCTCGCCACCCTCTGCGAGTCCGCCGCCCACCCGGCCGCCTCCATGGACCACGCCTGCGACACGATCATCCGAGCCCTCAACACACGCGGCGGCCGCAAGGACGACGTCGCCCTGCTGATGGCCCGGCTCAACGGCATCGAGCCCGAGGACGTCGCCGAGTGGCGCCTCACCCGCGACCCGGTCGAGGCGGCCCGCGCCCGTGCCGTCGTCCACGAACAGCTGTACGTCTGGGGCCTCGACGCCCTCGCGGACACCGCCGCGCTCCTGGTCGGCGAACTCGTCACCAACGCCGTCAGGCACGCGCGCGGGCGCCGTGTCGATCTCCGCCTGATCCGCGGCGACACCCTGCAGTGCGAGGTCCACGACGACGACCCCACCCTGCCGACCCTGCTCAGCGCGGCGCCCACGGACGAGTTCGGGCGCGGGCTGCGCGTGCTGACCACCCTGGCCCGGGAGTGGGGCACCAGCCGGACCAGGGCGGGCAAGACGGTGTGGTTCGAGCTGACGCTGCCGAGACGGCGCTGAACGCGCGGTGCACGCGGGTCCTGGACGCGGCGTGAAGGTGCGTGCAGATCGCTTGCCGCCGTGCTCCCGGCGCGGTAGACCGATCTGGGCCGTCGGAGCGGCGGCCACGACGCTGTTTCCGGGGGGTTGGGCATGAGCGTGACGAGTCGGTACCGGGAAGCCTGGGAGGGGTTCTGGCGGGAGGCCCCCGACGGACCGGGAGAGGTCTTCTGGGACGCCGGGCCCGAACGGACCGCCGCCGTCCATCTCGCCCTGTTCGAGCCCCACCTGACGGCCCACGACCTGCCCCTCGTCGACCTCGGCTGCGGCAACGGCACCCAGACCCGCTACCTGGCCGACCGCTTCTCCCGGGTGATCGGCGTCGACCTCTCCACCGCCGCCGTCGGCCTGGCCCGCCGCGCCGACCCCGACGGCCGGGCCACGTACCGCTCGATGGACGCGGCCGACGGGACACAGGCCGAGACCCTGCACGCCGACCTCGGCGACGCCAACGTCTACGTACGCGGTGTGCTCCACCAGTGCGAGCCCGACGACCGGCAGCGCCTCGTCGACACGGTGGCCACGCTGCTGGGCGAGCGGGGCCGGGTCTGTCTCGTCGAACTCGCCGAGGCCGCCCGTCCCGTCCTCATGGGTCTCGCCCAGGGCCCCGGCGGCCCGCCGGCCCGCCTCGCCCCGGTCCTGCGGCACGGGATCGCCCCGGGCGAGGTCGGCGACGCCGCGGTCCCGCGGTATCTGCGGGCGGCCGGCCTGACCCTCCTCGCCGAGGGCGAGCTTCCGCTGATCACCACGGAGCACACGGCGGACGGCACCCGGATCGAACTGCCGTCGAGGTGGTACGTGGCGGGGCGCACGGCGTAGGAGCGGCCCGGAAGAGGGCCCTGAGCCCTCCCGGGGGCGTCCGTGGGCCGTGACGGTGAGAGTTATCCACAGGTCTGCCACGGATCGGCGCGAACGCGTACGGTTTCGAGCCATGAAGATCCTCATCAGCGCCGACATGGAGGGCGCCACCGGTGTCACCTGGCCGGCCGACGTCCTGCCGGGGACACCGCAGTGGGAGCGGTGCCGTTCGATGTTCACCTCGGACGTGAACGCCGCCGTGCTCGGTTTCCTGGACGGCGGTGCCGACGAGGTGCTGATCAACGAGGCGCACTGGACGATGCGCAATCTGCTGCTGGAGGAGCTGGACGAGCGCGCGCAGATGCTCACCGGGCGGCACAAGGCCCTGTCCATGGTGGAGGGCGTGCAGCACGGTGACGTGGACGGCATCGCCTTCGTCGGCTACCACGCGGGCGCAGGCATGGAGGGCGTCCTCGCCCACACCTACCTGGCCAACTCGATCACCGGGGTGTGGGTGAACGAGGAGCGGGCCAGCGAGGGGCTGCTCAACGCGCATGTCGTGGCCGAGTACGGGGTACCGGTGGTGCTGGTGACCGGTGACGACGTGGCGTGCGAGGACGCCCTGGGGTATGCGCCCGAGGCGCTCAAAGTGGCGGTCAAGGACCATGTGTCGCGGTACGCGGCGGTGTGCCGCACCCCGGCGAGAACGGCCGCCGACATCCGCGCGGCGGCCAAGGAGGCGGCCTCGCTCGCCGTGCGGCACGCACCGGTCAGGGGCGGGCCGTTCACCGTGGCGCTGGAGTTCGACGCCGAGCACCTGGCGATGGCCGCGACGGTCGTCCCGGGCGTGACCCGTACCGGTGAACGCAAGATCGCGTACACCAGTCCGACCATGTACGAGGGAATCCGTACGTTCAAGGCGGTCACCACGATCGTCTCGGCCGCGGTGGAGGAGACATATGGCTGAGCCGGCACGGCTCCCGGAGGCGGCGGAGTCCTCGGAGCGGCAGGCGCTGGACGAGGTCGTCCGGTTCACCTCCGACCTCATCCGCATCGACACCACCAACCGCGGCGGCGGGGACTGCAGAGAGCGGCCCGCCGCCGAGTACGCCGCCGCGCTGCTGGCCGAGACCGGCCCCGAGCCCACCCTGCTGGAGCGCACCGAGGGCCGGACCAACGTGGTGACACGGATCGAGGGCACCGACCCGTCGGCGGACGCGCTGCTCGTCCACGGTCACCTGGACGTGGTGCCCGCGCAGGCGACGGACTGGACCGTGCACCCGTTCTCCGGGGAGGTCCGCGACGGGGTGGTGTGGGGCCGGGGCGCGGTCGACATGAAGAACATGGACGCGATGATCCTCGCGGTCGTCCGGCACTGGGCGCGCACGGGCGTGCGGCCCCGCAGGGACATCGTCATCGCGTTCACCGCCGACGAGGAGGCGAGCGCCGCGGACGGCTCCGGCTTCCTCGCCGACGCGCACCCCGGTCTCTTCGAGGGCTGCACCGAGGGCATCAGCGAGTCGGGTGCGTTCACCTTCCACGACG
Source organism: Streptomyces sp. NPDC041108 (assembly GCF_055592645.1). Lineage (NCBI taxonomy): Bacteria > Bacillati > Actinomycetota > Actinomycetes > Kitasatosporales > Streptomycetaceae > Streptomyces > Streptomyces sp. NPDC041108. Next base: position 669,224 of record NZ_JBVIYK010000001.1, read on the forward strand.
GCGCGGGCCGCAGGATCTACCCGATCGCGGCCGGGGAGCGCGGCACCGGCTGGCTGAAGCTCACCGCGCACGGCCGGGCCGGCCACGGCTCCAAGGTGAACCGGAGCAACGCGGTGACCCGGCTGGCGGCCGCGATCGCCCGGATCGGCGCGCACGAGTGGCCGCTGCGGCTCACCCCGACCGTCCGCGCGGCCCTCACCGCTCTCGCCACGCTGTACGGCGTCGACGCCGACCTCGACCACCCCGGCGGGGTCGACCGGCTCCTCGACAAGCTCGGCCCGGCCGCCGCCCTGGTCGACGCGACCGTGCGGAACAGCGCCAACCCGACGATGCTGGACGCCGGTTACAAGATCAATGTGATCCCGGGGGAGGCCGTCGCCCGCGTCGACGGGCGGTTCCTCCCCGGCGGCGAGGACGAGTTCCGGGAGACCCTCGACCTGCTCACCGGCCCGGACGTGGATTGGGAGTACGAACACCGGGAAGTTGCCCTCCAGGCGCCGGTGGACTCGGTGACGTACGCGCGGATGCGGGCCGCCGTCGAGGAGTTCGCACCCGAGGGGCACGTGGTGCCGTACTGCATGCCGGGCGGCACCGACGCCAAGCAGTTCTCGCGGCTCGGCATCACGGGCTACGGCTTCTCACCGCTGAAGCTGCCCGAGGGCTTCGACTACGCCGCGATGTTCCACGGGGTGGACGAGCGCGTCCCGGTCGAGGCGCTCCATTTCGGCGTCCGCGTGCTCGACCGCTTCCTGCGGACGGCCTGAGCGATGGCACACGGGGGACCGTGGGAGATGGGGGACAGGATGCAGGCCCTGGCGTACGGTGCGTGGCCCTCGCCGATCGACGCGGCGCTCGCCGCGGCGCACGACGGGCAACCCGAGTTCGTGGGCTTCGTCGGCGACGAGCCCTGGTGGACCGAGCCCCGGCCCGCCGAGGGCGGCCGGCGCACCCTGGTCAGGCGCACGGCCGACGGCACGGAGGAGTCGGTGCTGCCGGCCCCGTGGAACGTGCGCAGCAGGGTCATGGAGTACGGCGGCCTGCCCTGGGCCGGCGTCATGCGGGACACCGGCCCCCTCGTGGTCTTCGTGAACCACGCCGACCAGCGCCTCTACGGGTTCGAACCGGGCGGCGAGCCCGTTCCGCTCACCCCGGTGTCGCCGGTGGGCGGCGGTCTGCGCTGGGCGGACCCGCGGCCGCACCCGGAACGGAACGAGGTGTGGTGCGTCCTGGAGGAGTTCACCGGGGACGGACCCACCGACGTCCGGCGGGTCGTCGCCGCGGTGCCGCTCGACGGCTCGGCGGCCGAGGACCGGCACGCCGTACGCGAACTCACCGACGACACCCGGCGGTTCGTCACCGGCCCTCGCCTCTCGCCCGACGGCCGCCGCGCCGCATGGCTGGCCTGGGACCACCCGGGCATGCCGTGGGACGGCACCTCGCTGCTGGTCGCCGAGGTGACGGAGGACGGTCTGCTGGGCGAGCCCCGGACCGTCGCGGGCGGCCCTGAGGAATCGGTCGCCCAGGCCGAGTGGGCGGCCGACGGAACCCTGATCCACTCCAGCGACACCACCGGCTACTGGAACCTCTACCGGCTCGACCCCGACAGCGGTGACCGCACGGCTCTGTGCGCGCGGGAGGAGGAGTTCGGCGGGCCGCTGTGGAAGATCGGCTGGCGCTGGTTCGCGCTGCTGGACGACGGGCTGGCCGCCGTGGTGCACGGGCGGGGTGCCACCGCGCTCGGCATCCTCGACCTGGACACCGGCCAGGTCGTCGACGCCGCCGGGCCGTGGACCGAGTTCGCACCGTCGCTCGCCGTGCACGGCAGCCGTGTCATCGGCATCGGGGCCAGCCCCCGCAGCGCCTACGAGGTGGTCGAGCTGGACGCGGCCACCGGCGACGCCCGCGTGATCGGGGCCGCGCACGACGACCCGGTCGACCCCGCCTACTACCCCGAACCCCAGATCCGTTCCTTCCTCGGCCCCGCCGGACGCGAGATCCACGCGCACGTCTATCCGCCGCACCACCCCGGCTGCGTCGCCTTCAGCACCGAACTGCCGCCGTACGTGATCTGGGCGCACGGCGGGCCCACCAGCCGGGCACCCCTGGTCCTCGACCTGGCGATCGCCTACTTCACCTCCCGCGGCATCGGGGTGGCCGAGGTCAACTACGGCGGGTCGACCGGGTACGGCCGGGAGTACCGCAACCGGCTGCGCGAACAGTGGGGGGTCGTGGACGTCGAGGACTGCGCGGCGGTGGCGCTCGCCCTCGCCGACGAGGGCACCGCCGACCGGACCAGGCTCGCCGTCAGGGGCGCCAGCGCCGGTGGCTGGACCGCCGCCGTCTCCCTCACCACGACCGACGTCTACGCGTGCGCAACGATCCTGTACCCCGTCCTCGACCTCGCGACCTGGGCGTCGGGGGAGACCCACGACTTCGAGTCGCAGTACCTGGAGAGCCTGGTGGGACCGCTCGCGGAGGAGCCGATGCGGTACGTGGAGCGGTCGCCGAGCGAGCACGCCGACCGGATCACCGCGCCGTTCCTGCTGCTCCAGGGCCTCGACGACGTGATCTGCCCGCCCGCGCAGTGCGAGCGGTTCCTGGCCAGGATGCAGGAGCGGCGGGTGCCGCACGCCTACATCGCCTTCGAGGGGGAGGGGCACGGCTTCCGGCGGGCGGAGACGACGGTGCGGGTCCTGGAGGCGGAGCTTTCGCTGTACGCGCAGGTCTTCGGGTTGAATCCTCCGGGAATCCCTACTCTGGAGCTCACCAAGTGACACCACTGACCAGGCCCGCCCGTCTCGCTCCCGGTGCCCGTGTGGCCGTCGTCGCCCCCAGCGGGCCGGTGGCCGAGGAGCGGCTCAGCGCCGGGCTGGACATTCTCCGCGGCTGGGACCTCGACCCCGTCGTCGCCCCGCACACGCTCGACCGGCACCCCGGCTTCCCCTACCTCGCCGGTGAGGACGCCGACCGGGCCGCCGACCTCCAGGCCGCCTGGTGCGACCCGTCCGTGTCCGCCGTGCTCTGCGCCCGCGGCGGCTACGGCGTCCAGCGCGTGATCGACCTGCTCGACTGGGACGCCATCCGCGCGGCGGGCCCCAAGGCCCTCGTGGGGTTCAGCGACATCACGGCCCTCCACGAGGCGTTCGCCACCCGCGCGGGAGTGGTCACGCTGCACGGCCCCATGGCGGCGGGCGTGGACTTCATCAAGAACACCCGGGCCCAGGACCATCTGCGCGCCACCCTGTTCGCCCCCGAGACGGTCCGCACGATCCGGGCCGCCGAGGGGAGCACCGCCCTGGTACCCGGCCGGGCACGGGGCGTCCTCCTGGGCGGCTGTCTCTGCCTGCTCGCCGCCGAGCTCGGCAACCCGCACGCACGCCCCTCCGCCCGGGGCGCCCTCCTCTGCCTGGAGGACGTCGGCGAGGAGAACTACCGCCTGGACCGCTACCTCACCCAGCTCCTGCGCGCGGGCTGGCTCGACGGCGTCGCCGGCGTCGTCCTCGGCTCCTGGGCGGAGTGCGAACCGTACGAGAAGGTGCGGGCACTGCTCGTGGACCGGATCGGCGGGCTCGGGGTGCCGGTGGTCGAGGAGTTCGGGTTCGGGCACGGGGAGGGGGCGCTGACGATCCCCTTCGGGGTGACGGCGGAGCTGGACACGGAGGCGGGGACCCTAACGCTGGACGAACCGGCGTTGGTCTGACCGCGGGCGTCGCACCCTCCGCCGGGACCTCCCACCGGGCGGGTCCCGGTGACCCGCGTCATCCTGGAGGCATGAGCCCCAAGACATCGGAACGGGTGGGGACGCACCGGCGCAAGCGGTGGGGCGACCTGCTGACACCCGGCAGGGTCCTCGTGGGTCTGCTCGCGGCCCTCGCGCTCGTCTTCATCTTCCAGAACACGCAGAGCACCGAGATCCAGCTGCTGGTCACCGAGGTCGCCATGCCGCTGTGGCTGGCGCTGCTGGGGACGGGCCTGGTCGGGGCGGTGTGCGGAGCGTTCTTCATGAGACGGCGCAGGTGACACCCGGCCCGACGTACCGTGGCGGGGTGTCCGGACATGTTCGTCACCTCATCATGGGATCCCGCGTCGGGATCCGGCACTTCACGTCCGAGGACGGCTCGGAGTTCACCGCGCGGGTGCGGGAGAGCAGGGACCTGCACCACCCGTGGCTGTTTCCCCCGGCCACGCCCGCCGCGTACGCCGCCTACGCGGGGCGGCTCACCGGGGATCCGACGAAGGCCGGGTTCCTGGTGTGCGAGAGGGACGGCGGAGCGATCGCCGGGTTCATCAACATCAACAACATCGTGGAGGGCGGCTTCCGCAGTGGCGCCCTCGGCTACGGGGCCTTCGCGCATGCCGCCGGGCGGGGGCTCATGAGCGAGGGACTCGGACTGGTCGTCGACTATGCGTTCGATTTCATGGGGCTCCACCGGCTGGAGATCAACGTCCAGCCGGGCAACGCCGCCTCCATCGCGCTGGCCCGGCGATGCGGCTTCCGGCTGGAGGGGTTCTCGCCGGACTTCCTCTTCATCGACGGGGCATGGCGGGACCACCAGCGATGGGCGCTGACGGTGGAGATGGCACGACCGGGACCGGTACCGGGACGAGGTGCCGGTCCCGGGGGCCAGGATCCGGACAGGCTCTAGCTGTGTCGACCCGCAGCCCGGCGGTCCGCGTACTCGTAGACAGAGCCGTCCGGGTGGACCGCGATGAGATTACGGCCGACGGGGGTGGGGATCGGGCCGGCCAGCACCTGGGCGCCGGAGGCGGTGAGGATCCGGTTGGCCTCGTCGACGTCCTCGACGGCGAGGGTGGCGGTGACCTTCCGCAGGACCTCCAGCTCCGACTCCGGACCGCTCATCAGCAGGAAGCAGCCCACGGCGGCGACCTGGACACCACCGCGTTCGAAACGCATCGCCGGTCCGCCCGAGAGTCTCTCGTAGAACGGGACCGCCGCCTCCAGGTCCTCGACGCAGATGCGGAGCGTGGTACCGAGAATCTCCATGCGTACGAGCCTAGTTGGGGCCGGCCGGGGTCGGTGATCGAAACGCGGGGATCGATCGATACGGCGACGGGGACGGAGCCGACGCGGAGGACGCCGAACGAGTCTCCGCCGTGTGCCGTGTGCCGTGCACCCCGTGCCGGGGCCTACACGGGGAACGCCGAGCGGGACCTTGGCGTGCGCCGTGCGCTGCGTGCCCCGTGCCGTACACGGTGTTACGCGCCGACGGCAGCGGGTACCCGGCGGCGATGGACCGTTCGGATCGTCCGGAACACCTGGACAGGCACCTGGCCGACGAGTTGGCGCGGGTGGCCCGCGAGACCATCCGTGAGGAGCTGCGGCAGCAGACGCGCAAGCAGCGGCGCAGGGCCGCGCTGTACGCCGCGTCCGGGGCGCTCGCCCTGTACGCGGGTGCCGCCCTGTCGTTGGCCGTCGGCCTGGCCCTGTCGCTGGTCCTGCCCGACTGGGCCGCCGCCCTGATCACGGCTGGGCTGCTCGGCACGGCCGCGTATCTGCTCCGGGGCGCCGCACGACCCTCGGCACCCGGCCCGACGGCCGGGCACGAGGGCGCGTCCGGGGCGGACCGTGACCGGATCCCCGGTGGCACGGCACCGGGAACGCCTCCGGGCGGGAAGGGTCCGGCCGGTTACCCGCCGGCCCCGCCCGTCGCCCCCGGCGTCGGAACCGGAACCGGCGTCGGAACCGGGGCCGGGGCCACGGGCGGCCCCGCACCGACCGGCGTCGTCCCCGAGGACCAGCACCGGCGGGGTGAGTGAGCCCGCACCGGCGTACGCTCAGCCCGCATCCCGCAGTCGCGGCAGCACCTTCGTGCGGTAGAAGTCGAAGAAGCCCTGCTGGTCGGGGCCGATCTGGCTGACGTAGACGCGGTCGAAGCCGGCGTCGGCGAACGCCCGCAGCTCGGCGACGTGTTCGTCCACGTCGTCGCCGCAGACCGTGTTCTCGCCCACCATCTGCTCGGTGACCAGGGGCTCCAGCTGCTCGAAGTGGCGCGGGGTGGGCAGGATCTGGCCCATCTCGCCGGGCAGGAGCTGGCTCGACCAGAGCCCGCGGACGCGGCGGACGGCCGCGTCCCGGTCGGTGCCCCAGCACACCTTCGTCCCGCCGCTGACGAGGTTCGTGCCCCCGCCGCCCTTGCGGTACTGCGTGACCAGCTCCTCGTCGGGGCCCATGGTGATGAAGCCGTCGCCGACCCGGGCGGCGAGCGCGGTGGCCTTGGGGCCGAAGCCGGAGATGTCGATCGGGACGGGCTGGTCGGGGAGCGTGTAGAGGCGGGCGTTCTCCACCGTGAAGTGGGGGCCGCGATGGGTGACCTCCTCGCCGGTGAACAGCCGCCGCATCACCTGGACCGACTCCTCCAGCATCTCCAGGCGGACGTCCGCCGGAGGCCAACGGGTGCCCAGCACATGCTCGTTGAGCGCTTCGCCCGAGCCGATGCCGAGACGGAACCGGCCCTCGGTCATCACCGCGCAGGTCGCCGCCGCCTGCGCGACGATCGCCGGGTGGATCCGCACGGTCGGGCAGGTCACCGCCGTCTCGACGGGCAGCGACACGGCCTCGGAGAGCGCGCCGATCACGGACCACACGAACGGGCTCTGGCCCTGGGCGTCGTTCCACGGATGGAAGTGGTCCGAGATCCACAGACAGTCGAATCCGGCCTGTTCGGCCATCCTCGCCTGCTCGATCAGCTCCACGGGACCGAACTCCTCGGTCGCCAAGAAGTATCCGTACTCGGGCATGGGGGCACCTCCGCGACATGTGCGCTCGGGACGGGGTCGGTTCGCGGTCCGGGTACCCGGGGGCCGGGCCGGAAACCCACGGACGGGCCGGGCCCGGGCGGTTTGGGCGCCCTGCCCAGGGGGACGCGGAAGGTCCGTACGCCACAGGATCCGTACGCCGCAGGACCCGACCCATACGCCTCAAGGACGCTGAGGACCCCGTATGCGCGACCCCGCCGGAGGCGAACCCGTGAGCCGACCCCGCATCGTGATCGTCGGCGCCGGCTTCGCCGGTTACCGGACCGCCCGCACCCTCGCGCGGCTGACCCGGAACAAGGCCGACATCACCCTGCTCAACCCGACCGACTACTTCCTGTATCTGCCCCTGCTGCCCCAGGTCGCCGCCGGTGTCCTGGAGCCCCGCCGGGTGACCGTCTCCCTCACCGGCACCCTGCGCCATGTGCGCCTGGTGCTCGGGGAGGCCGGGGACATCGACCTCGACGCGCGCACCGTGCGGTACACGGACCCCGAGGGCGAGACCGGCACGCTGACCTACGACCGGCTGGTGCTCGCGGCCGGCAGCGTGAACAAGCTGCTGCCGATCCCGGGTGTCGCCGAGCACGCCCACGGCTTCCGGGGACTCCCCGAGGCGCTGTACCTCCGGGACCACGTGACCCGGCAGGTGGAGCTGGCGGCCGGCAGCGAGGACCCCGAGAGCTGCCGCGCGCGCTGCACCTTCGTGGTGGTCGGCGCCGGCTACACCGGCACCGAGGTCGCCGCCCAGGGCCAGATGTTCACCGATGCACTGGCCCGGCAGCAGCCGCTGCGCGAAGGCGTCCGGCCGCGCTGGATGCTGGTCGACATCGCGAAACGGGTGCTGCCCGAGATGGACGAGAGGCTGTCACGGACCGCCGACGAGGTGCTGCGGCAGCGGGGCGTCGACGTGCGCACGGAGACCTCCGTGAAGGAGGCGACCCCGGACGGAGTGCTGCTGAGCGACGGGGAGTTCGTGGACACACGCACCCTGGTGTGGTGCGTGGGCGTTCGGCCCGATCCGCTCGCCGAGTCGCTGGGGCTGCCGATGGAACGCGGCCGGCTGCTGGTGGAACCCACGCTCCAGGTGCCCGGCAGGCCCGAGGTGTTCGCCTGCGGCGACGCGGCCGCCGTGCCCGATCTGACCAAGCCGGGCCAGTACACCCCGATGACCGCGCAGCACGCCTGGCGGCAGGGCAAGGTGGCCGGACTCAACGTCGCCGCCTCCCTCGGCCGGGGCGAGCCGAAGCCCTACCGCCACAGCGACCTGGGCTTCGTCGTGGACCTCGGCGGTGTCAAGGCCGCCGCCAACCCCCTGGGCGTGCCGCTGTCCGGTGTGGCCGCCGGTGCCGTCACCCGTGGCTACCACCTGGCCGCGATGCCCGGCAACCGCGTCCGGGTCGCCGCCGACTGGCTCCTGGACGCCGTACTGCCCCGCCAGGGCGTCCAGTTGGGACTCGTACGGTCCTGGTCGGTCCCCCTGGACACGGCGTCACCGGAGCTGGCGAGGATGCCGGCCGGAGCGCCGAGCGCGGACGCGGACCGTGAGCGGAGCCGGCCCCGACCCGCCGAACGTTCGGAAGGAGCGTCATGAACAGCCGTCGACTCAGCGAGCTGGCACAGCAGTTGAGGGTGGACAGCGTGCGCGCGTCCGGCGCGGCCGGATCCGGGCACCCGACGTCGTCGATGTCGGCCGCCGAACTGATGGCGGTGCTGCTCGCGAAGCATCTGCGGTACGACTTCGAACGCCCGCAGCACCCCGGGAACGACCGTTTCGTGCTCTCCAAGGGGCACGCCTCGCCCCTGCTGTACTCCGCGTACCGGGCGGCCGGCGCGATCAGCGAGACCGAGCTGATGACGTTCCGCAAGCTGGGCAGCAGGCTCGAAGGGCATCCCACGCCCCGGCGGCTGCCGTGGGTGGAGACCGCCACCGGCTCGCTCGGCCAGGGCCTGCCCGTCGGCGTCGGCATCGCGCTGGCCGGGAAACGGCTGGACCGCACCGGCTACCGGGTGTGGGTGCTGTGCGGAGACAGCGAACTCGCCGAGGGCTCGGTGTGGGAGGCCGCCGAACACGCCGCGTACGAGCATCTGGACAATCTGACGGCGATCGTCGACGTCAACCGGCTCGGGCAGCGCGGGCCCACCCGGCACGGGCACGACCTGGGTGCCTACGCCCGCCGCTTCGCGGCCTTCGGCTGGCACACGATCGAGGTCGACGGGCACGACGTGGACGCCGTCGACCGCGCCTACGGCGAGGCCGCGTCCACCAAGGGGCAGCCGACCGTGATCCTCGCCCGCACCCTCAAGGGCAAGGGAGTCGAGGCCGTCCAGGACCGCGAGGGCCTGCACGGCAAGCCGCTCCCGGACGCGGACGAGGCGATCGCGGAACTCGGCGGCGTGAGCGACCTGCGCGTCGAGGTCCGGCAGCCGCCCGCCGCCCGCATGCTGCACGCCGTACGCACCGGGCACCTGGAGCTGCCGCGCTTCGAGACCGGCGACGAGGTCGCAACCCGTGACGCCTTCGGGCAGGCGCTCGCCGCGCTCGGCGACGCGCGCGGCGACATCGTCGCCCTGGACGGCGAGGTCGGCGACTCCACACGCGCCGAGTACTTCGCCAAGGAACACCCCGAGCGGTACTTCGAGTGCTACATCGCCGAACAGCAGCTGGTGGCCGCCGCGGTCGGGCTCGCGGCGCGCGGGTGGGTGCCGTACGCCTCCACGTTCGCGGCGTTCCTCACCCGGGCCCACGACTTCATCCGCATGGCGTCGGTCAGCGGGTCCGGCCTCAACCTCGTCGGCTCCCACGCGGGCTGCGCCATCGGCCAGGACGGGCCCTCGCAGATGGGCCTGGAGGACCTGGCGATGATGCGCGCGGTGCACGACTCCACGGTCCTGTACCCGTGCGACGCCAACCAGACCGCCCGGCTCGCCGCCGCCATGGCCGGGCTCGAAGGCGTCCGCTATCTGCGGACGTCCCGGGGCGCCCAGCCCGTCCTCTACAGCCCCACCGAGGAGTTCCCGGTCGGCGGCAGCAAGGTGCTGCGCGCCTCGGACACCGACCGGCTGACGGTCGTCGCCGCCGGGGTCACCGTCCACGAGGCCCTCAAGGCCGCCGAGGCGCTGGACGCCGAGGGCATCCAGGTCCGGGTGATCGACCTCTACTCGGTCAAGCCGGTCGACCGCCGCACCCTGCGCGAGGCCGCCGAACGCACCGGCTGCATCCTCACCGTCGAGGACCACCACGAGGAGGGCGGCCTCGGTGACGCGGTTCTCGACGCGTTCCTCGACGGCCGCCCGGTGCCCCGCCTGGTGCGCCTCGCCGTCCGTACGATGCCGGGCTCGGCCTCCCCCGAGGAGCAGCTGCGCGAGGCGGGCATCGACGCGGAGGCGATCGCGGTGGCCGGGCGGCTGCTGGTGGAGCACGCGATCGCGCCCTGAACCCCGCGGCCACGGAAGGGAGTCGGCGATGGGGAACACACACCGGATGCGGGTCGGCCGCCGGACCGTCGAGATCCACCGGCCGGACAAGGTGCTGTTCCCCGCCGACGGGGACGGCGGCGACGGCGGCGGCAAGGAGTACACCAAGGCCGATCTCGTCGCCTACCACCGGGCCGTCGCCCCCTTCATGCTGCCGCATCTGCGCGGGCGCCCGCTGATGCTGGAACGGCACCCCGACGGCGTCGACGGGCCCATGTTCATGCAGAAGAACACCCCCGAGCACTACCCGGACTGGATCGAGCGCGTCGAGGTCCCCAAGGAGGGCGGCACGGTCGTCCACCCCGTGTGCGAGGACGCGGCCACTCTCGTCTACCTGGCCGACCAGGCATGTCTCACCCTGCACCGCTGGCTCTCCCGGACCGGCGGCGTCCACCGGCCCGACCGGCTCGTCCTCGACCTCGACCCGGCGGTCGACGACTTCGCCCGGGTCCGGGAGGCCGCGGTCCTCGTACGGGAGCTGCTGGACGAGCTGAGGCTGCCGTCCGTGCCGATGACCACCGGTTCCAGGGGTGTCCACGTCGTCGTACCGCTGAACGGCCGCGCGGACTTCGACGAGGTCCGCGCCTTCGCCGGGGAGGTCGCCGAGACCCTGGTCCGCGCCCATCCCGGGCGGCTCACCACCGAGGCCCGCAAGAAGGACCGCGGCGACCGGCTCTACCTCGACATCCAGCGCAATGCCTACGCCCAGACCGCTGTCGCCCCCTACACCGTGCGTGCCCGGCCCGGCGCGCCTGTGGCCATGCCCCTGACCTGGGAACAGCTCGCCGACCCGGCCGTCGACGCCCGCCGCTGGACCCTCGCGGACGCCGTCGAGCAGGCCCGCACCAATCCCTGGGCGGGGGCGATGAGCAGGGGACGGGCACTGGGGCCGGCCCGGCGGCGGCTCGCTGCGCTGCACGGCTGAGACCAGCGGAGAGGACGCGCGCCGGCCGGGAGAGGTTTGGCCAACGGACGCGGGGCCACTCGGTGTTCGAGGTGGTCATGTCGAACACATCCAGCACAGCAAAAACACAGAGTTCACGTAAGTCACGAGAACCCGATGAACCCGATGAACCCGACGCACCCGACGAAGCGGAAGCGGCGCAGGAGCAGGAGCAGGAACCGGACGACGCCGGGGAACCGGCGGACGACCGGCCCAGCCCCATGCAGGTGCTGCGTCATGCGCGGACCCAGCTCGCGGAGCTGACCGGCATGGCGCCCGAGTCCGTGTCGTCGTTCGAGCAGACCGAGGGCGGCTGGACGCTGGAGGTCGAGGTCCTGGAGATCGCCAGGGTCCCCGACACGATGAGCCTGCTCGCGAGCTATCGCGTGGAGCTCGACCCCCGGGGCGAGCTGACCGGCTACCGGCGCGTCCGCCGCTACGAGCGCGGGAGGGCCGATCCGCACCGTCGGTAGGCCGTTGTCCCGCAAAGACATTCCCAGACAAGATCCACAGTCAAGGAGGATCGGCCGGCATGACCGTAGTACCGGCACAGCAGTCCGGCGGCGGAGGCGGCAGCAGCGGCCTGTACGACGTCCTGGAACTCATTCTCGACAGGGGCCTCGTCATCGACGCCTTCATACGCGTCTCCCTGGTCGGCATCGAGATCCTGAAGATCGACGTCCGGGTCGTCGTCGCCAGCGTCGACACCTATCTGCGCTTCGCCGAGGCGTGCAACCGGCTCGACCTGGAGGCCGGGCCGCGCAAGGACCCCGGCCTGCCGGACCTCGTGGGTGAGATCACCGAGTCCGGCGCGCGCGGCAAGTCCAAGGGCGCGCTGTCCGGCGCCGCCGAGACGATCTCCGACGCGTTCAAGCAGTCCCGCGAGGAGAGCCAGACCGAGTCGCGGCCTCGGGCCCGCAAGACCACGAGCTCGCGCAAGAGGGAGGAACAGGAGTGAGCACGTACGTCTACGGCATCACCGCCGGCTCGCACCCCGCGCTCCCCGAGGGCATGGGCGGCGTGGGCGACCCCCCGCGCCCGGTGCGCGTCCTCAAGGAGGGCGAACTCGCGGCGATCGTCAGCGAGGCCCCCGAGGGGCTGCGCCCCAAGCGCAAGGACCTGCTCGCCCACCAGAACGTCCTGAGCGAGGCGGGTGCGGGCGGCTCTCTGCTGCCCATGCGGTTCGGCAGCGTCGCACCGGACGACGCGTCCGTCACCGCGGTCCTGGCCGAACGTGCGAAGCACTATCGGGAACGGCTCGACGCCCTCGACGGCAAGGTCGAGTACAACGTGAAGGCCAGCCACGACGAAGAGGCCGTGCTGCACCGCGTGATGGGCGAGAACCCCGAGCTGCGCGCCATGACCGAGGCCAACCGGCAGGCGGGCGGCGGAAGCTACGAGGACCGGCTGCGGCTCGGCGAGATGGTCGTCGCCGCGGTGCAGGCCCGCGAGGCCGAGGACGCGGCGGAGCTGCGGCGGGCGCTGGAGCAGGCCGCGGACGACGTCAGCGCGGGGCCCGACTCCACCGGCTGGCTGGCCAACCTGTCGTTCCTCGTGGCCCGGGACTCGGCCGCGGGGTTCGTCGAGGCCGTGGAGGAGGTCCGCAAGAGTCATCCGCACCTGGAGGTGCGCGTGAACGGGCCGCTGCCGCCGTACAGCTTCGTCGAACCGGGGCCCGCGCAACCCGCCGAGACCACGCACTGAGGACGCGTTCCGCACAGGTTCACGGCGCGCCGGAGCACGGCGTTCCCCGGCCGAGGAGGCGAGTACATGGGACTGATCACCGAGGTGCTGCTGCTGCCGTTCGCACCGGTGCGCGGCAGCCTCTGGACGGTGCGGCAGGTGCTCACCGAGGCCGAGCGCCAGTACTACGACCCGGCGGCCGTCCGCGCCGATCTCGCCCGCCTGGAGCAGCGGCTGGAGGCGGGCGAGATCGGCGAGGAGGAGTTCGACCGTCTGGAGGACGAACTGCTGGACCGGCTGGAGATCAGCACTCAGAGAAGCACAGGAACCGGCAACGGGACGACACAATGAATCGAATCGGGCTTGGCCTCGCCGTAGGGGCCGGGTACGTCCTCGGACGTACGAAGAAGATGAAACTCGCGTTCGCGGTCGGCACGATGGTGGCCGGCAAGCGGATGCAGCTGAGCCCGCGTGCCCTCGCGGACCTGGTGTCCCGGCAGCTGCTGAACAACCCGCAGTTCAAGGAGATCGGGGACCAGCTCCGCGGGGACCTGCGCGGGGTCGGCAAGGCGGCCACCGGGGCGCTGGTCGAGCGGCAGATCGAGGGGCTCGCCGACCGGTTGCACGGACGCACCTCGCAGGTGCGCGACCAGCTCGCCGGTGTGGCGCCGGACGTGCCGGGACGCGGCGGGAAAAACCGCGACCAGGACGAGTACGAGGATGAGGAGCCCGAGGAGGAGCCCTCGCGCGGGCGCCCGGCGAAGAAGCCGCAGTCCCGGGCCGAGGGGAAGCCGGCCGCGAAGAAGGCGGCTCCCGCGAAGAAGACCGCCGCTCCGGCGCGGAAGACCGCGAGCAAGAGGACGGCGGCGAAGAAGACGGCGCCCGGCAAGGCCCCGGCGAAGAAGACCGCGCGCAAGGCCACGCGGGCCACGAGGGGAGGCGGTGACGATGACTGAGACCCTCGGCGCATCGAACGGACATGCGACTGACCGCGCGAAGGACACGACGACGAGCAATCCGCTCGGCGACGTGATCCACGGCGAGGCCGTCGACCGCCTCAAGGAGGAGGCCCGGGAGTACCTGGCCGCCCAGGTCCAGCGGATCCTGGTCGGCACCGGACGCAAGCTCGGCGAGACCACGGGCAAGCTCAACGACATCGCGGAGGGCAACAGCCCCGGCTTCGCCCAGCTCGCCCTCGAGGGCGGTCGCAAGCTCGCCGAGGGCAAGGGGCCGCTGCGCACCGCCCTGGAGATGGGCGCGGGCCGCGCCAAGGACAACGTGGTCGGCGGGCTCAAGAACCTCTTCGGTGGCAAGGGCAAGCGCAAGGGCGGCTCGGGCAGCAAGCCCACGGTGATCATGGAGTCCATCGACGTCGGGGTGCCGTTGCGCACCGCGTACGACCAGTGGACCCAGTTCCAGAGCTTCAGCACCTTCGCCAAGGGGGTGAAGAGTGCCAACCGGGCCGACGACACGCACTCCGACTGGCAGATGAAGATCTTCTGGTCCAGCCGGAGCTGGAAGGCCCACACCACCGAACAGGTGCCCGACCAGCGGATCACCTGGACGTCGGAGGGCGCCAAGGGCACCACGAAGGGCGCCGTCACCTTCCATTCCCTCGCGGACAACCTCACGCGGGTCCTGCTGGTGGTGGAGTACTACCCGACGGGCCTCTTCGAGAAGACCGGCAACATCTGGCGCGCCCAGGGCCGCCGGGTCCGGCTCGACCTCAAGAACTTCGCCCGCTTCATCACCCTCAGGGGTGAGGCCGAGGACGGCTGGCGCGGCGAGATCCGCGACGGCGAGGTCGCCGTCAGCCACGAGGACGCCCTCGCGGAGGAGGAGCAGGAGGAGGAGCAGGACGGCCGGCCGGAGGACGAGGCGCCGGAGGACGACGAACCCGGGGCCGAGTACGCGGACGACGAGCCGGAGGGCGACGAGGACGAGCCCCGCGACCTCGACGAGGCGGACGAGGCGGACGAGGCGGACGAGGCGGACGAGGCGGACGAGGCGGACGAGGCGGACGAGACCGCAGAGTACGACGAGGAGGACGAGGAGGGCGAGCCGGAGGACGCGGAGGAGGTCCCCGAGGACGAGTACGAGGACGTTCCCGAGGCCGAGGGCGACGCCGAGGAGGACATCGAGGACGAACCGTACGAGGATGAGGACGAGGAACCGGCCGCAGCGGGCAGGGGCCGTCGATGACCTTCCCCAGCCGGGTTCCCGAGCCGTACGGCCAGAGCGGCGGGAGTGCCAATCTGGCCGACATCCTGGAGCGTGTACTCGACAAAGGTCTGGTGATCGCGGGTGACATCCGCATCAACCTGCTCGACATCGAACTGCTCACCATCAAGCTGCGCCTGATCGTCGCCTCCGTGGACAAGGCCAAGGAGATGGGGATCGACTGGTGGGAGACCGACCCGGCGCTGTCGTCCCACGCCCGCCGCGACGAACTCTCCCGGGAGAACGCCGAGCTGCGAGCCCGGCTCGCCGAGCTGGACGAGGGCGGGTACCGGCGGGAGCCGGAGCCGGCCGTCGAGAGCGGCCGCGCCAGAGAGGAGCCCACATGACCGGACTGCGTTACGTGTACGCCGTCTGCCGCCCCTTCGACGCGGCGCTCCAGTCCCAGCTCACCGGGGTCGCGGGGGCGCCGCCCCGGCAACTGCGCCACCACGACCTGATCGCGGTCGTCAGCGAGGTGCCCGAGAGCGACTTCGCGGAGCAGCCGCTGCGCGCCCATCTGGAGGACCTGGACTGGCTGACCGAGACCGCCCGTGCCCACCAGAGCGTGATCGACGCCCTCACCGTCGTCACCACGCCCCTGCCGCTCCGCCTCGGCACCGTCTTCCGCGACGACAGCGGTGTACGGGTGATGCTGGAGGCCCGCGAGGAGGGTTTCCGGCGCACCCTGGACCGGCTGGCGGGCCGCGTGGAGTGGGGCGTCAAGGTGTACGCGGAGTCCGAGGAGCGCGAGCGGCCCCAGGAGCCCGCGAAGGTCTCCAGCGGGCGCGACTACCTGCGGCAGCGGCGGCGCAGCCACCGGGCCCACGAGGAGATGTGGGAGACCGCCGACCGGTTCGCCCGGACGCTGCACGGCACCCTCGCGGAGTTCGCCGAGGACACCCGGCTGCACGCCCCGCAGAACTCCGCGCTCTCCGGCGCTCCGGGACGCAATGTGCTGAACGCGGCCTATCTGGTGCCGCGCGCACATTCCGAGGAGTTCGTGGAACTGGTGGACCGCACCAAGGGCGAGGAACCGGGGCTGCGGGTGGAACTCACCGGCCCGTGGGCGGCCTATTCCTTCAGTGGAGAGGGCGACACCGGCCAGGAGGACGTGGAGGGCGGCCCGTGACCGTGATCGAACGCCGTGAGGTGGCCCTGGTGGATCTCCTCGACCGGCTGCTCGCGGGCGGAGTCGTGATCACCGGCGACCTCACCCTGCGTATCGCGGACGTCGATCTCGTCCGCATCGACCTGAACGCGCTGATCAGCTCCGTGAACGAACAGGTTCCCGCACCCTGGGGAGGCGTAGAGTGACCGGCCGCAACCGCCTCGAACTGGAGCCCGACACGGTGGAGAGGGACCTGGTCAAGCTGGTCCTGACCGTCGTCGAGCTGCTCCGTCAGCTCATGGAGCGGCAGGCGCTGCGCCGTTTCGACACCGGGGAGCTGTCGGAGGACCAGGAGGAGCGCATCGGGCTCACACTGATGCTGCTCGACGACCGGATGACCGAGCTGCGCGAGCGCTACGGCCTGCGGCCCGAGGACCTCAATCTGGACCTCGGGCCGCTGGGACCGCTGCTGCCGCGGGAGTGAACCCACCGTCACCTGTGGGTCACCACCTGTACCAGCGCCCCCTTCCTCCGGAGGCGGACGTGCCGCGCACCAGGAATCCGAGGAGCCACAGCACCAGGACGACCAGTGCCACGTACCAGAGAACTTCGACCGCGAATCCGGCACCGAAGAGAATCAGCACCAGAAGCAGGACCAGCAGGATGGGAACCATGTCGCGAACCTCCTGCTGGTCCGGGTTTCCGTGATGCGCCCTTTCAGGCCGGTTTGCGGCAGAGAATTTCTCCGTGCAGTACGGCGAACCAGCCGTCCTCCCGCCGCCCCCACTCCCGCCAGGCCGCCTCGATCGCCCGGAGCTGCTCCGTCGTGGCGTGACCGCCCTGCGTCGCCCGCTCGGCGTACGCGGAGGCGACCGTCCGGTCCGCCCACAGCCCGCTCCACCAGGCCCGTTCCTCCGCCGTCGCGTAGGTCCAGGTGGCGGAGCCGGCCGTGATGTCGGTGAGTCCGGCGCGCAGCGCCCAGGACTTCAGCCGGCGTCCCGCGTCGGGCTCGCCGCCGTTGGCGCGGGCCACCCGGCGGTACAGCTCCAGCCAGTCGTCCATGCCCGGCGACTCCGGGAACCAGGTCATCGCCGCGTAGTCGGAGTCCCGGACGGCGATCAGGCCGCCCGGCCTGGTCACCCGGAGCATCTCGCGCAGCGCCTGCACCGGATCGCCGACGTGCTGGAGCACCTGGTGGGCGTGCACCACGCAGAAGGTGTCGTCCGGGTGGTCCAGTGCGTGGACGTCCGCGACCGCGAAGTCCACGTTGTCGAGGCCGCGTCCGGCGGCCGTGGCGCGGGCCTGCTCCAGGATGCCGGGCGCGTGGTCGACGCCGGTGACGTGACCGTCCGGGACCAGGGCGGCCAGGTCCGCGGTGATGGTGCCCGGGCCGCAGCCGATGTCCAGGACCTTCATGTCCGGTTTCAGCGAACCGAGGAGATAGGCCGCCGAGTTGGCGGCCGTCCGCCAGGTGTGCGAGCGCAGTACCGACTCATGGTGTCCGTGCGTGTAGACGGCGGTCTCCCGTGCCTTCGACATGGCCGTTCCCCTTCCGCGAGGTCCGTGAGGTCCGCGAGTTCGTGCTCGAACGGTACGGGACCCAGCCGAATGATGAGACCGCCGTCTTGAATTGTGGACGCGCCCGAGTGGCTCAGTGCATCGGCACCGGCCGGTAGACCGTCAGCGCCTCCGGGAGCTTCCGGAGCGTCAGGTCCCCTTGCGCCTCGGCCACTTCACCGTCGTACGCGAGGAGGGTGCCCGGCGCGATGCCCTCCACCCGCAGCCGACGTACACGGACCGCCGCGTGGGCCGGGGTGCGGGTCAGCGGGCCCGCGAGGGCCGCCGCCAGCAGCCGCAGGGCCGGGCGGCGGCCGCCGTGCACGACCCGGACGTCCAGCAGCCCGTCGGCCAGGTCGAAACGCCGGGCCGGCGCGAGGCCGAGCCGGTGGTAGGTGCCGTTGCCCGCGAACAGCAGCCAGATCGGGCGCGGCCTGCCTTCGAAGGTGGCCTGGAGCGGATGACGGTCGGCCCGCAGGACCCGCAGGGCCGCGATCACCCCCGCCGGCCAGCCGCCGACCGCCTTCTCCCAGCGTTCGCGCTCCCGCACCAGCTCGGGGTAGACGCCCAGGCTGAACGTGTTGACGAAGTGGCCCTCGGTGTCACCGCTCCTGAAGTGCCCGAGGTCCACCCGGACGGCCTCGCCCTGGCGCACCGCGCGGCCCAGGTCGCGCACGTCCTCCACACCCAGGTCGGACGCGAAGTGGTTGAGCGTGCCGCCCGGGAGCACGGCGAGGGGGAGGCCCTGGCGCAGGGCCACCTCGGCGGCGGCGTTCACCGTGCCGTCGCCGCCGCACACGCCCAGCACGCGCGCGTGGGTGGCGGCCTTCTCCAGCTCGGCCCGCACGTCCTGCGGTTCGCACTCCACGGTCTCGGCGCCCGGGAGCACGTCCCGCAGGGCCCGCACCCGGTCCGACGTCCCCGAGGCACGGTTGGCGACCACGACCAGGCCGTCCCCGTCCGGCAGCGCGGGCGCGTCCACGTACGGACGGCCGGGCGGCGGGAGCTGGTCGCGGGTCGGCACCAGGCCCCGTACGGCGTAGGCGGCGCCCACGCCCAGCGCAGCGCCCACCAGGACGTCGCTCGGGAAGTGCACGCCCGTGTACACGCGCGACAGCGCCACGGCAGTCGCCAGCGGCGCCACCGCCGCGCCCCAGCGCCGCGACTCCAGGGCGACGCCGGCCGCGAAGGCTGCGGCGGAGGCGGAGTGGCCCGAGGGGAACGACGTGGTGATCGGCTGCCGCTTCAGCTGCCGGGTCAGCGGGACGTTGTCCAGCACCGGGCGGGGACGGCGGACGGTCCGCTTGCCGAGCGTGTTGATCGTCGCCGAGGCGAGGGCGAGCGAGGCCACGCCCCGGACGGCCGCCCTGCGGGCGCGCGGGCTGCGGGTCGCCGCGATCGCCGCCGCCGTCGCGAACCACAGCACCCCGTGGTTCGCGGCGCGGCTCAGCTTCGGCAGGAGGGGGTGCGCGCCCGGCCAGTCGCGGGTCGCCACCGCGTCGAACAGGCGGCTGTCCGCGGCGAGGAAACGGTCCCGGAGGATGTGGTGGCCCGGCGGGCGGACGGTGAGGTCGACGTCTGGGGTCATGGTCCACGGGTACCCCATGCGGCCCGAAGCGTGTCGGGCGGGGTCGGGATCGGCGGCGGGACGCGGGCCGCCCGGGGCCCCGCGGCGCCGGTGGGACGGGCGTGCCCGGGAAATGGATTTGCCCGCTCGTTCCCCCGGCTCGGACAATGCGCCCCATGGGACATCTCGAAGCCGCTCATCTGGAGTACTACCTGCCGGACGGGAGGGCTCTGCTCGGGGACGTGTCCTTTCGGGTGGGGGAGGGGGCCGTCGTCGCGCTCGTCGGGCCCAACGGGGCCGGCAAGACGACCCTGCTGCGGCTGATCTCGGGGGAACTGAAGCCGCACGGCGGATCGGTGACCGTGTCCGGGGGGCTCGGGGTGATGCGGCAGTTCGTGGGGTCCGTGCGGGACGAGTCGACCGTGCGGGACCTGCTGGTGTCGGTGGCGCAGCCGAGGATCAGGGAGGCCGCGAAGGCGGTCGACGCCGCCGAGCACGGGATCATGACCGTGGACGACGAGGCGGCCCAGATGCGGTACGCGCAGGCCCTCTCCGACTGGGCCGAGGCGCGCGGCTACGAGGCCGAGACGCTGTGGGACATCTGCACCACGGCCGCGCTCGGGGTGCCCTACGAGAAGGCGCAGTGGCGGCAGGTGCGGACGCTCTCCGGTGGTGAGCAGAAGCGGCTCGTGCTGGAGGCGCTGCTGCGCGGCACCGACCAGGTGCTCCTGCTCGACGAGCCCGACAACTACCTCGACGTGCCCGGCAAGCGCTGGCTGGAGGAGCGGCTGAAGGAGACCCGCAAGACCGTCCTCTTCGTGTCGCACGACCGGGAGCTGCTGTCGCGCTCCGCCGAGAAGATCGTGAGCGTGGAACCGGGACCGGCGGGCGCGGACGCCTGGGTGCACGGCGGCGGGTTCGCCACGTACCACGAGGCGCGGTCGCGGCGGTTCGAGCGCTTCGAGGAGCTGCGCAGGCGCTGGGACGAGAAGCACGCCCAGTTGAAGAAGCTGGTGGCGACGCTGCGCCAGATCGCGGAGAACAGCCCGGACATGGCCTCGCGCTACCGGGCGGCCCAGACCCGCCTGCGCAAGTACGAGGAGGCCGGGCCGCCCCCGGAGCCGCCGCGCGAGCAGGACATCACGATGCGGCTCAAGGGCGGGCGCACCGGCGTGCGGGCCGTCACCTGCGAGGCCCTTGAGCTGACCGGGCTGATGAAGCCCTTCGACCTGGAGGTCTTCTACGGCGAACGGGTCGCCGTCCTCGGTTCCAACGGGTCGGGCAAGTCGCACTTCCTGCGGCTGCTCGCCGGCGGCGACGTGGCCCACACGGGGGAGTGGAAGCTCGGTGCCCGGGTCGTGGCGGGGCACTTCGCGCAGACGCACGCCCATCCGGAGCTGATGGGACGCACGCTGCTCGACATCCTGTGGAAGGAACACGCCCAGGACCGGGGCGCGGCCATGTCCCGGCTGCGGCGCTACGAGCTGACCGGGCAGGCCGAGCAGTCCTTCGACCGCCTCTCCGGCGGCCAGCAGGCCCGCTTCCAGATCCTGCTCCTGGAGCTCCAGGGCGTCACCGCCCTCCTCCTCGACGAGCCCACCGACAACCTCGACCTGGAGTCGGCGGAGGCCCTGCAGGAGGGTCTGGAGGCTTTCGAGGGCACCGTCCTCGCGGTCACCCACGACCGCTGGTTCGCTCGTTCGTTCGACCGCTATCTGGTCTTCGGCTCCGACGGCCGGGTACGGGAGACCCCGGAGCCCGTGTGGGACGAGCGGCGCGTCGAGCGCGCCCGCTAGGCCCCGTCCGCGCCCGGCGCACGCGGGCCCGGGGCGCGGGATCTCCGTACAGTGGAGAGAGGGAGGCGGGATCCATGGCTCCCTCCCGGACACCCGCCGGAGTGATGCCCGGCGGGCGGGTACCCGGACCCCATGGAGGAAGACGACGATCGGGGTACCACCATGACCGGAGTGCACCCGGACCAGCTGGACGACCAGCAGCTGATGAAGGAGCTGGAGTCGATCCACCGCACGCGTCACGACACGCTGCTGCACGGGTCGACCGAGGCGCTGCGCACCCACAACGAGCGGATGGCGCTGCTGGAGGGCGAGTACCTGCGACGCCACCCGCGCCGGCCGGTCGTCCCGGGCCGTACCCGCGACGGCGCGCGGGATCGAGGGCCGGCGGGGCCATGACCTCCGACGCGACCGCGCGTGCGCTGCTGGCCCGGCACACGCAGGCGCAGGACGCCTTCGGCGCGCGTGTCCACGCCGTGCGCGAGGACCAGTGGGGCGCGGGCACCCCCTGCGCCGCGTGGTCGGTCCGCGATCTCGTCAACCACCTCGTCTCGGAGCAGCTGTGGGTGCCGTCCCTGGTACGGGACGGCTGCATGATCGAGGAGGTCGGCGACACGTTCGAGGGGGACCTGCTGGGGCCCGACCCCGCGGCCTCCTGGGACACGGCCGCCCGGTCCGCGCGGGAGGCGTTCGCCGCACCCGGCGCGCTCGACCGTACGGTTCACCTGTCGTACGGGGACACACCCGCGGTCGCGTACTGCGGGCAGATGGTGGCGGATCTCGTCGTGCACACCTGGGACCTCGCGCGGGCGATCGGTTCCGACGAACGGCTGCCCGACGCGCTGGTGTCGTTCGCCACGGAAGAGATCACGCCGTACGCGGGAGAGCTGGCGAAGACCGGGCTGTTCGAGGCGGCGGTGCCCCCGCCGGCAGGGGCCGACGCGCAGACCAGGCTGTTGTGCCTGCTCGGCCGCAGGCCGTAGGGCGCCCTCGGGGCCCGAGGCACAAGGCGCCTCGGGCCCCGAGGGGCAGAGCCGCCGTGGCGGCTCTGCCCTCCTCCACGGCTCTCAGCAGCGGGCCGGCGGGCGGTCCCAGTGGCGGTGGGCCGCTATCGCCGCCGAGAACTCCCTGGTGAACTCGTCGCCCACGCGGCCCTGGGCCGTGTCCGTCACGACACCCCGGTCCGCCACCACGTGGTGGAACTCCGAGGAGAGACGAACCCCCTCGGGCCGCAGGGCGGCGACGATGCCCACCCCGGAGCCGAGGGCGCCGATCGGTTTGCCGTGGCGGTAGGCGTCGCGGACGAAGCGCATGGCGTCGGGGTCGGCCGCGGGGGAGGGAGTGGCCACGGGACCGCCGGGGAGCAGGACGGCGTCGTACAGGACGGACGCCACCGTCGGCAGGGCCCGGTCCACGGTGTACTCGGCGCCGTCCGCCCCGCGTACGGTGCCGTCCTGGGCGGCCAGGGCCTCGACGATCGCCCCCTCGGCCGCCAGCGCCTCCCGCACACCGGCCACCTGCTCGGCGTCCACCCCGTCCGCGACCAGGACGGCGATCCGACGGGTGCGCAGGGAACCGGGGCCGCGCTGGGACTCCAGGCTGAGCGCGGGGGAGGTGAGCTTGTACGGCGGCGGCTCGGTGTCCGTCGGGACCGGCACGCCGACCCCCTTCGCCACCTCGGTCGCCAACTCCAGGTCGACCTTGGCCAGTTGCTCCACCGTGCGCGCCCGGACGGTGAGGGCTCCCACCTTGCCGAGTTCGAAGCGGAAAGCGGCGACGATGTGCTCCCGCTCCCAGGGGGCCATGCTGTTCCAGAACAGGGCGGCCTGGCTGTGGTGGTCCTTGAAACTCTCGCTGCGGCGACGGATCGTGGCGCCGTCGACCCGCTCGGCGTAGTGGCGGTAGGCGTGCGGGTCGCCGCCCGCGTGGGCCGGACAGCCGCCGCCGATCGAGTTCGGGAAGTAGTTGGTGCCGCCGTGCACCGCCGACTGGTGGTAGCCGTCGCGGTGGTTGGTGCGCACCGGCGCCACCGGGCGGTTCACCGGCAGCTGGGAGAAGTTGGGGCCGCCCAGGCGGATCAACTGGGTGTCCAGATAGGAGAAGTTGCGGGCCTGGAGCAGCGGGTCGTTGGTGAAGTCGATGCCCGGTACGACGTTGGCGGTGTGGAAGGCCACCTGCTCGGTCTCGGCGAAGAAGTTCTCGGGGTTGCGGTCCAGGACCATGCGGCCGATCGGCCGCACCGGCACCTGCTCCTCCGGGATGATCTTCGTGGCGTCGAGCAGATCGAAGTCGAAGGCGAACTCGTCCTCCTCCGCCACGAGTTGCACGCCCAGCTCCCACTCCGGGTACTCGCCGGCCTCGATCGCCTCCCACAGGTCCCGGCGGTTGAAGTCCGGGTCCCGGCCCTGGCACTCCTGCGCCTCGTCCCACACCAGCGAGTGCGTGCCCAGCTTCGGCTTCCAGTGGAACTTCACGAACGTGCCCCGCCCGTCGGCGGTCACGAAACGGAAGGTGTGCACGCCGAAGCCCTGCATCATGCGGTAGCTGCGCGGGATCGCCCGGTCGGACATCAGCCACATGATCGCGTGCAGCGTCTCCGGCTGGAGGGACACGAAGTCCCAGAGCGTGTCATGGGCCGAGGCGCCCGTCGGGATGTCGTTGTGCGGCTCCGGCTTCACCGCGTGCACGAAGTCGGGGAACTTGATGCCGTCCTGGATGAAGAAGACCGGGAAGTTGTTCCCGACCAGGTCGTAATTGCCCTCCGACGTATAGAACTTGGTCGCGAATCCGCGTACGTCCCGCACGGTGTCCGCCGAGCCGCGCGGCCCCTGCACGGTCGAGAACCGTACGAAGACCGGGGTGCGGACCGACGGATCCTGGAGGAACGCGGCGCGGGTGAACTCCGCGCAGGACTCGTACGGTTCGAAGTAGCCGTAGGCGCCCGCGCCCCGGGCGTGGACCACCCTCTCCGGGATCCGCTCGTGGTCGAAGTGGGTGAGCTTCTCCCGGAAGTGGAAGTCCTCCATCAGGGTCGGCCCGCGCTCGCCGACGGTCAGGGAGTCGTCGGTGTGGTCGACGGCCACGCCCTGGTCGGTGGTGAGGGGACCCGACGCCGGGTCGTCCGGACGGGCGGCCTCGCGCTGTTCCCGCTTGCGGTCCATGGGGGAGGTCATCGGGCGGCCTCCTGGGAGAACACGTCGAGGAACGCCGCGCAGAACGCCTTGAGGTCGTCCGGCCTGCGGCTGGTGACGAGCTTGGCGGGGCCGTGGTCGCAGATGTGCACCTGCTCGTCGACCCAGGTGCCGCCCGCGTTGCGGATGTCCGTCCGCAGGCTCGGCCACGAGGTCAGGACCCGGTCCCGGACCACGTCCGCCTCGACCAGGGTCCACGGGGCGTGACAGATCGCCGCGACCGGACGGCCCCGCTCGAAGAACTCCCGGACGAAGGAGACGGCTCGCTCGTCCATGCGCAGGAAGTCCGGATTGGCCACTCCGCCGGGCAGGACCAGCGCGTCGAACGACTCGGCCGCGACCTCGCCCACCACGGCGTCCACCGGGAACGTGTCCGCCTTGTCGAGATGGTCGAAGCCCTGCACCTCCCCGGACTCCGTCGACACCAGGACGGGCTCGTGCCCGGCGTCCTTCGCCGCCTGCCACGGTTCGGTCAGCTCGATCTGCTCGACACCCTCGGGTGCGGTCAGGAACGCGATACGCATGACTCCTCGGTCCTCTCGTCGTGTCGTGTCGTGTCGTGTGGTGTCCTTCGTCCACCGGGCCGGCACGTGACCGCCGGGTGGGGCCGTGGGCCGGACCCGGGCCTGCCCCTCAGGTCGGAGTGCTGCCCGGACGGGCGTCCGGCTCCGCGCGGCTGATGTGGGCGAGCGCCGAATCCGGCTGCCGCGAGACGGCCAGGTCGCCGAGGCTGACCATGCCGACCGGGTGCCCGTCCTCCACGACGGGAAGCCGGCGTATCGCGTGCTCGCGCATCAGGCCCAGGGCGGCGGACACCGTCTCGTCCGGGCCGATCACGACCGGGTACGGGGTGCACACGGCCTGCACGCTCACCGTCAGCGGGTCCGCGCCCGCTGCGACCGCGCGCAGGATGATGTCACGGTCGGTCAGGACGCCGACGACCTGCCCGTGCGCCGCGACGAGCACGTCCCCGACGTCCCGGGCCCGCATCAGCCGCGCCGCCTCGACGAGCGAGGCGGCCGGGCGGACCGCCACCACCCCCGGTGTCATGACGTCTCTCACGAACTCGGCCATGGGCCCTCCGGGCCTTGCGTCGCTGCGCCCCGGCTGCGGGGGCACGCCCAGGTCGGCGTGGCACTGCCCGCAGTACCCGCGGGCACGGGGCCTATGCGTCCCGCTCGTGCGCGGATTCCGTGCCGTCGGCCGGGGGCCGCGCGGCGCCGTCCTGCGTCGCGTCCGCGGTGTCGACCACCGCCTGCGCGAGCTCGTGCGCCGAGCGGTAGCGCGCGGTCCGCGGCAGCCGCTCCAGGGGCTCCACGAGCGCGTCCGGGGCGTGCCGGTCCCGCAGTGTCCCGATCAGTTCCCTGGGGCCCGCGGGAAAGGACGTACGGCCCAGGACCCGGGCCAGTTCCAGTTGCAGCGCCGCCACCCGGGTGGGGGCGCGGCCGGGTGTCACCGGCCCGTACGCGACCTCCGGGTCGTCCTCGGCGTAGGGCTCGGGGTCGTGCCACTCCTCCGTCCGTGTGGGATGCCCGGAACGGAGCAGTCCCTGGAGTTCGTGCTTCATCTCGTCGTCGCGGTGGGCGCTCAGCCGGTCACTGCCTCGCTGCATGACTCCCCTTGGATCGTCGGTGGCCCCCGCGTACCCGAACACCGCACGGCGACACGGACGCAGAGCATCCGGTTCCTGGCGCCGCCCGGGTTTGCCCGGCCGCGCGGCGGAGACCCGGCGAGACGCCCCCCATCGCACGTTCCCCGGGGAAGGACCGGACCCATGGCGGCTGTCGTCGTGCTCATTCCGCTGCTCATGCTCGGCGTCGTACTGGCGCTGGGCCGTTACGAGGAGATGCTGCTGCCACCCGCCGAGCCGGCCGACCGGCCGGAGCCGGCCGTGCCGGTCCGCTGAAGGGCGACCACACGCACGCCGCCCGGGGGACGGACGGAAGTAGCGACCCTCGCGTGGAACAGTTCAGTGCGCAGACCATGAGCCTTTTCCAACCTCACGCTGATGCGTGGTGAAGGACGAGGAGGGCCTTCACCACGTCGGTGATTCGGTTGGTGCTGCAGCGGAGCTTCCGCAGGAGGCGCCAGCCCTTGATGGTGGCCATGGCCCGCTCGCCGAGGCAGCGGATCTTGGTGTGGGTGGTGTTGTGGCGACGCTTCCATCGCTTGAGGCGGCGGCCCCGAAACGGTACGCGGACGGGTCCGCCGACGCCTTGATATGCCTTGTCCGCCCAGCATTTGAGTCCCGCATCGGCGAGGGCTTCGATGATGCCGTGCTGTCGCGCGGCGGTGAGGTCGTGAGTCGAGCCGGGCAGAGCCGGCGAGGCCCGGAGCAGCCGTCCGAAGGGATCGGTGAGGACCTGGACGTTCATGCCGTGGCGTTTGTGTTTCCCGGTGCAGTACGGGGTGTCGGCGGCGATGCGGTCGATCGGCAGCAGGGTGCCGTCGAGGATCGCGAACGCCTTCGTCCGGATCGTCTTCATCGCCTCGGCCGGGGACGGGGCGAGGGCGGCCAGGGCCTCGACGGTTTCACGTATGTAGCGGTAGACGGTCGCGGTCCCGATGCCGAACCCGGCAGCGAGCTGGGCGTAGGTGTCACCGCACCGTAGATGGGCCAGGGCGAGCAGTGCCTGACGTGCGGCGGGAAGGCGCCGCCACCGCGTTTCCGGTCTCCTGCCGCCGGGCTGTCAGTTGTCCGGTCAGGAACCGCAGGGTGCGGCTGGACAGATCAATCGAGGACGGGTAGACAAGCACGCGAAGCTCCTGGCGGACACGGGTGATCTTGGTCGAGAACCCGTCTACCAGGAGCTTCGTCGTTGCGCAGGACAGTCCAACTCGCGGTCAGGCACCGCAGCTTGCAAAGGGCTCCATGTACGAGGCGTCTTCCTGTCGACCCGCTCCGGCTGAACTCGATCGCCGATCGTGCGCCCTGCAGCGGGACCCTGGAAGTGATCACTGGCGAGAGCGTCTCGCTGACTGCTCCTGCCGGAAACCTCCCACGGTTACATCGGATGTCTGCTCCCGTCCAGCCGCTGGCTGGCATCGTTCGGAACGAGAAAGTTCCAGCAGCGAGCACGACCATACGGCCGTCGCTCTGCATGGGGCAAGGAAACATCCGATGTACCTTGGAGGGGTTGACGGCCCGAGGCGCCCCCGACGCCAGAGTAAGGAGGCCACGGCCCGAGCCGCGCCTCACGCTTCCAGGTTCTCGAACAGCACCATCCCGGCCGCCGTGTTGGAGGCGGGCACGTGGTAGGCGTCGTACACGCGGCGGATCCGGGGTCCCAGGGCGCCGCGCATGATGAGCCACATGATGAGTTCGATTCCTTCGGAGCCGGCCTCGCGGATGTAGTCCTCGCGAGTCAGCGCTGCCAGCTTCTCGGGGTCGTGCTCGATGGCGTCGAGATACATCCGGTCGAAGTCCTGGTTGATCAATCCGGCGCGGGCGCCCGCGAGTTGGTGGGACATGCCGCCGGTACCGAAGACGGCGACCTTGAGGTCGTCGGGGTAGGAGCGGATCGCCTCGCCGAGCGCGTGGCCGAGGGCCAGGCAGCGGGCGGCTGTGGGCTGTGGGTACTGGATGACGTTGACCAGCAGGGGGACGACGGCGCACGGCCAGCTCTCCCCGGGGTCGGGGCAGTACACCGACAACGGCACGGTCAGACCGTGGTCCACAGCGAGGTCCTGGAAGACGGTGATGTCGAAGGAGGAGTCGACCAGGCTTTCGATGAGGTGGTCGGAGAACTCGGGGGCGCCGGTGACGGTGGGGACCGGGCGGCTGCCCCATCCTTCGTCCGCCACCTCGTACGACGCCGCGGCGCCGATAGCGAAGGTGGGTGTGACGGCCATGTCGACGGCGTTGGCGTGGTCGTTGTAGACGACCACTGCCACGTCCGGGGTGTGCCGAGCCATCCACTCCCGGGCCGGTTCGTACCCGTCGAACAGTGGTTTCCAGTACGGGTCCTCGGTCTTCCCACGGTCCATCGCCGCGCCGATCGACGGCACGTGCGAGGTGGCCAGACCCCATATCACCTCAGCCAAAGCTCCGCCCTCCCGCTTTCAGCGCGTCTGTGAACTCCTCGGTGGTCATGCCGGTGAAAACGCCGCCGAGGTACTGCATGGACTTCTGGTCCAGCACCGCGAGTTTGAAGACGTAGAAGATGGAGCCGCCGAGCTCCAGCATCCGCGTCCAGTCCCGGTTCAGGACCGCCTCCCGCTGTTCGGCGGTGAGTCCGTACGCCTCGCAGTACGCGCCCTCGTCGGCGCTGAAACTCACGCGGTTGTCGGCGTCCTTCAGCGACCCGCAGAGCCGGTTCAGGGCCCGGCCCCGACGGTTGTCGGCGGTGTCGAAGACGTAGGTGCCCGTGATGTGGGGTGTGCGAGTGGACATGGATCTTCCTCTTCCTTCCTCTTCCGCTGTCGTTTCCGGGCGGCCGGTCAGTGCAGCAGTCCGCCGCCGTCGCAGACGAGCGTCTGGCCGGTGACCATGGCCGCGTCCGGCGACGCCAGATACGAGACGAGTCCCGCGAAGTGCTCTGGGGTGACGTACTCCTGGATCGCCTGCTGCCGCATCGTCGCGGCGAAGGCCTCGTCGCCGGAGTGGGCCCTGGTGCCGGGGGTGGCGACCTGGGCGGGGGCCACCGCGTTGACGGTGATCCGGTGCTCGCCCAGTTCGCGCGCCATCACCCGGGTCATGCCGATCAGCGCGCCCTTGCTGGCGACGTACGCGAGCTGGCCCGGTGAGCCGGTGAAGAAGGTGCGGGAGGCGACGTTGATCACCCGTCCGTGGTGTGCGCTCTCCACCAGCCACGGCACGCACGCCTGCACCATGAGCAGCGGGCCGACGGCGTTGACGTCGAAGAAGCGGTGCAGCTCCTGCGCGGTGGTCTCCAGCAGACTGCTCCGGCCGGACAGCAGGCCCGCGTTGTTGACCAGGACGTCAACGCCGCCGTGGATGTCGGCGATCTCCTCGACGGTGCGGCGCGTGGCGGCCGGGTCGCTGACGTCGCAACGCCAGGTCCGAACGCCGGCGACTGCCGCCTCGTCGTCCGGTTCGGTGATGTCCAGGGCGGCGACGGTGAATCCGTCGGCGACCAGCCGGCGGACGATGGACTCGCCGAGGCCGCCCGCCGCTCCCGTGACCACCGCGACGCGCGGTCCCGGCGTGGTGGTCACGGTGCCTTCTCCTGCGGGTGGGTGGCCAGGGCCTCCACGGTGATGTCCATCCACTTCCACATCGGCAAGGACACCAGGGCGTCGTGCAGCTCCGCCGGGTCGGACGCCTCGTACAGGCCGATGGTCGCGTTGCGGCCCGGTACCCGCCAAAGCCGTTTGAGGATCCCGGCCTCGCGGAGTTCCTGCGCTCGTGCACGCTCGCCCTTGCGCAGGCTGTCGCGGACGTCGTCAGGAGTGTCGGGAGGCAGGGTGTTCTCGGTGCGGACGAGGAACTCCATGCGGGTGTCCTACCTTTCGGGGCTCGGGGCCAGATCCAGCAGCAGGTCCGCCAGGTCGCCGGGGGCGGTGACCATGGCCTCGTGCCCGGTGGCGATCTCGTGGACCGGCCAGCCGCGGGCCGCGGCACGCTCGGCGTGCGGGGTGAACACCCGCATCCAGTCGGTGCATTCGACGAAAGCGCCGGGCACCTGGTCGGCCTTGCCGGTCAGCCGCAGTGGCTCGGTGAAGGTCAGCCACGGGTGCGGCGTCAGCCGGGGGGCAAGCCAGTCCAGGTCCGACTGTTCCTCCACACCCAGAACGCTCAGTGAGCGCACCGGAATGAGCCAGCCGAAGCCGGACCCCGCCACGGACTCCCGGTAGTGGCCCGCGATGGTGGCGGGCTGCAGATCGATCGCCGCGTCCCCGTCGTCACCGACGAAGGCATCCAGGTAGACCCGCTTGGCCAGCCGCTCCGGGACGCGGTCCGCGACCCCGGTGACAACCTGGCCGGCGTAGCTGTGCCCGACCAGCACCACATCGCGCAGGTCGTGGGCCTCGATCAGGGCCACGACGTCCTGGATGTGTGTCGTCAGGCCCACTTGGGGGCTGAGCAGGTGGGCGCGGTCGCTCACCCCGGTGAGGGTGGGGGCGTGCACCTCGTGACCGGCGGCGCGCAGTCCCGGTGCCACGCGCTGCCACACCCAGCCGCCGTGCCAGGCTCCGTGCAGGAGGACGAAGACACTCATGCCGGCACGTTTCCTCGCTGCTCGCGGGCGAGCATCTTCGCCAGCGCCCGGCGTCCGCGCAGGGCGGCCAGGTCGGAGCGGATGCTGGACTCGACCGTGCCGCCCGGGTCCGTGGCGTACATCAACTCCTGGGCCTCCAGGGCGTCGACATCCTCCTGCATCACCGCTAGCTGCTGCTTGTGCTGGAACTCGGTGAGCTCCTCGTCGTCGATGAGGTAATCGCGGGCCAGGGCGTAGAAGTCGTGGGTCTCGTTGCCGAACCCGGGCGTCATGCCGTACAGCACCTTCATGTGGAAACCCTCCGGTTCCTCGGTGCCGGTGGCCGCGACACGGATGTGGAGGATGAAGATGCCGGGCGGGTGGAACTCACCGTTCTGCCAGCGGTCCACCGGTGAGGTAAGTCCACAGGACTTCTCGTAGAACGGCGGGGCCTCGATACCGATCATGCGCCGGCTGAAGCTGACCCGGTCGGCGTCCACGGTGACGTCGATCGGGGTGGCCGCGACGGCCGCGTTGCCGATGCTCGTCGGGTGCAGGAACGTCTCGTGGGTGAGGTCGAGCAGGTTCTCCACCAGCAGCAGGTGGCGGGCCTTCAGCGGTACGACGCCGTGGACGTGGGTCCACCGCGGGTCGGTCAGCCACGAGGTGTCGGGCAGCAGGCCCGCGTCGGCCAGTTCGGGGTCGCCGGGCCAGATCCAGATGGCGCCGTCCTTCTCCAGCAGGGGGAAACGGCGCAGCGCCGCCTTGGGCCGGTCGGCCTGCTCGGCGACGCCGACGCACACGCCCTGTCCGTCGAAGCGGTAGCCGTGGTAGTCGCACTGGAGGGTGCCCTCGTCGTCCAAGTGGCCCAGGGACAGCGGGTACTTGCGGTGCGGGCAGCGGTCCTCGACGGCGGTCACGGTGCCGTCCGGCAGCCGGTAGAAGCAGACCGGGATGTCCGTGATCCAGCGCCGGGTGAGGGCCCGGCCGATCTCGTCGGACCAGGCTCCCAGGTACCAGCCGTTGCGCACGTGTGCGGAGAGCATGACGGCAACGCCTTTCTCTTCGAAGTCTTTGTCGTGGGGCGGGCTGTGGCCCGGGAGTCAGAGGTCCAGGACGAGGCGGCCACGGGCGCGGGAGACGCAGATCAGCATGGTGTCGCCGGCGGCCCGCTCGTCATCGGTGAGGAGGGAGTCCCGGTGGTCGATCTCGCCCGCCAGGACGCCGGTCTCGCAGGAGCCGCAGATGCCCTCCTCGCAGGAGGACATGACCGGTGCGCCCGCCGCTTCCACGGCCCTGAGCACCGACTGTCCCGGCTGCACGGTGAGCGTCACTCCGGACGAGCGCAGCTCCACCTCGAACGGTTCGTCGCCCTCTCCGTCACCCGAGTGCTGTCCCGGCGCCGCGGCGAACCGCTCCACGTTGAGCGACCCCGCCGGCCACGCGGCGCAGTGGGCCTCGACCGCGTCGATCAGCCCGGCCGGACCGCAGCAGTACACCAGGGCGGAGGGGTCGGGTGCGCCGAGGTGACCGGCGAGGTCGAGCAGGCCGTACTCGTCCTGCGGCCGTACGGTCACGCGCCCGCCGTAGCCCTCCAGCTCGGGCAGGAACGCCATGGACGCGCGGGTCCGGCCGCCGTAGAGCAGCGACCAGTCGGCCCCGGACGCCTCGGCCTCGGTGACCATCGGCAGCAGGGGGGTGATGCCGATGCCGCCGGCGACGAACAGGTACCGCCTGGCCTGCCGCAGCGGGAAATTGTTGCGCGGGCCGCGTATCCGCAGCTTGCTTCCCTCACGGACGTTGTCGTGGATCCACTGCGATCCGCCGCGTCCGCCGGGCTCCCGCAGCACCGCGATGCGCCAGCGGTCGGTGACGGCCGTCGGGCCGCACAGCGAGTACTGGCGGACGGTGCCCGTGGGGAGGACCACGTCGATGTGCGCGCCGGGCCGCCAGCGCGGCAGAGCTGCACCGTCGCGCGGTGCGAGCATCAGGGACGTGACGCCGTCCGCCGCCGTCTGCCGGGAGACCACGGTGACTGTCCCGTCGTACTCGGTGTCGCGTGGCGCCGCGGCGGTCGTGGCCGACCCGAGCGGAAGTGCCTCCAGGGCGGCGGCTGACGGGCTCGTCATGTGGGTCATCTCCTCGGCACGGTCGGGTGTGCGCTGGCACGTTCGACGCTAGCCGCGGGGGAACACACAGGTCATCGCGCTAATGACCGTACCCGGACGGCGGAAGGTCATGACCCGACTACGTCATTCGTCGCGCTCGCCGGCCTTGCGGCCGTGCCGCGGGGCCTGGTCGATATGGATGTGCAGCGGGTGCTCCGTGCTCCAGAGGGTCTCGACCACGGCGTGCAGATACTCGGCGTCGATGCGCCACAGAGGGTCGCCGAACCGGTCGTCCCGCGTGACGCCGTCCGACGGGACGACATCGGCCAGCAGCCCCCGGTGACCGGCGGCCCGGTCCTCGGAGTCCGCCCCTCGCGCGAACTCCACGAAGAGGGACTCGTCGCGGAAGGGCACCCAGATGTGCGTGGCCGACGTCATGCCAGCACCCCCGTCGTCTCGGGGTAGAGCCGTACGTACGCCTCGCCCATGGTCCCGTGCGAAAGACCCAGGTTGGGGCCGGCGTTCCGCTTGAGCTGGACCCCGCGGCGCTTGGCGAGGTCGGTGTAGTAGTCCCACATGTGCTGCTGGGCGGCCAGGCACTCCATGGCCTTGCGCTTCCTGTCGAAGACGGCCGTGATGTCGAGCAGGACGTTCGGCTTGAAGTCGCACTGCTCGGGCTGGTGCGGTTCGAAGAAGAACACCGGGGGAGCGCCGAGCGGTTCACCGGGCGCGTCGTAGCCGATCGCCTGGGCGAGCACACGTGCCTGGAGCGCCATGCGGGCGGCGGCGGGGTGGTCACCGTTGTAGGGGTCGGTGAGGGTGTGCGTGAGGACGACCGCGGGGTTCACCTCCCGGTACACGCGCACGATGCGGTCCACCAACTCGGGCGACTCCAGCAGGGGGTAGTCCCCGGCGTCCAGGAACTCGATCTCCGCGCCCAGCGCGGCGGCGGCGTCGGTGGCCTCGGTGCGCCGCAGGTCCTTGATCTCGTCGAGGTTCAGGCCTTCCCGCCAGGCCTTGGCGGACTCGCCGCGTTCGCCGAAGCTCAGGCACAGCACCTTGGCACGCTGCCCGCGTTCGGCGGCCAGGGCGATGGCGCCGCCGGCCCGCCAGACGAAATCGCCGGCGTGCGCGCTGATCACCAGCAGGGCGCCGTCGGAGTGAGGGGAGGTGGTGGAGGGCATCTGGACTCCTTGGGATCGGACGGGATCGGCGCGGCTGCCGGGCGTCGGCGATTTCGTGGTGCCGACGGCGGGCCGCCGGGTCGCGTGCGCCGCTGACCTGCTCAAAAGCGGGTTCGGTATCGGCTCCGGCTGTGAAAGTGACGCCGAGCGCGAGGGGAGGTGCCGCACGAAGAGCGTCGCGCCGGCACGGGCGTTGATACGAAGAAGGCAGGTCGCGTCGGGGCAGCCCTGCCGCTGTCACCATAGCGTCAAAGTTATTGTTGACAATAGTGTCGACTTCAAGCAGCCTCCTGGCATCATTCCTGGAGGAGCCTGGAGGAGACATGTCCCACCGCCATGTCGTTGTCAGGACCATCGATCGACCGGCCCCGGATGTCGTCGCCCGGCTCGCAGAGGCCGGGGTGTCCACGGTCCACGAGGCCATCGGCCGCCGCGGTTTCGCGGGGACCGAACTGCGGCCCAACCAGCAGAACGTGCGGGTGGCGGGGCCGGCGGTGACGGTCAGCTCGCACCCGGGGGACAACCTGATGATCCACGCGGCCGTCGAGGTGTGCCACCCCGGGGACGTCCTCGTGGTGACCACCACATCCCCGTCCACGGACGGCATGTTCGGCGAACTGCTGGCGACGTCCCTGGCCGCGCGCGGTGTCATCGGCCTGGTCACGGCGGCCGGAGTCCGCGACACCGCCGAACTGCGGGAGATGGGCTTCCACGTCTGGTCCCGGGCCGTGTCCGCCCAGGGCACGGTGAAAGCGTCCCCGGGCTCGGTGAACGTGCCCGTCACGCTGGGCGGGGTGTCCGTCCGGCCCGGGGACGTCGTCGTCGCCGACGACGACGGGGTGGTCGTCGTGCCCCTCGAGAAGGCGGAGGAGGCGACCGAACTCGCGGAGAAGCGGATCGCGAAGGAAGCCGCCACCCGGGAGGTCCTGCGCTCCGGAACGCTGGGCGTCGACTACTACGGACTGCGCGCCAGGCTCTCCGAACTCGGCGTCACCTACCAGGACTGACCCTCGCCGATCCCGGCCGTGACACGGGAGCGGCATCTCAGGCTGCGAGCGCCGGCCGCTCGGAACGAGTCGGTGTTCCTCCCCCCCCCCCATGGACCCACGGCGGACGGTGACCAGCACGATGAGCACATCCAGCACTTCCAGCACTTCCAGCACTTCCACCGGAATCGACGTCACCGGTGCGATCCGGGACGCGCTGCTGCGCGGCGAGTACGCGCCCCGTCAGCGCCTGGTCGAGTCGGACCTCTGCGAACAGTTCGGCGTTCGCCGCGGCGGAGTGCGGGCTGCCTTCCAGCAGTTGGCGGCGGAGGGGCTGGTGGAGATCCAGCGCAACCGCGGCGCCCGCGTCCGGGAGATCACCTTCGCCGAGGCCGTCCAGATCACGGAGGCGCGCATGGTCTTGGAAGGGCTGATCGCCGCCCGCGCGGCGGAGAAGGTCAGCCCGGCGCAGGCGGAGGGGTTGCGCGCGATCGGCGCGGACATGGCGAAGGCGGTCGACGACGGCGAACTGGCGGCGTACAGCGACCTCAACGCCCGTCTGCACGGCTGCGTTCGCGACATCGCCGGCCACGAGACCGCCGACCGGCTCATCGAACAGCTGCGGGCCCAGGTGGTCCGGCACCGGTTCATGCTCTCGCGAGTGCCCGGCCGGGCCCGTGTGTCGCTGCCCCAGCACCAGCGCATCATCGAGGCGATCGCCGCCGGCGATCCGCAGGAGGCCGAAGCGGCCATGCGTGACCACATCGCCAGCGTGGTGGACGCGCTGCGGGCGCTGGAAGCGGACAGGATTCCAGGCGCCGGGACCGGCCCGCTGGAAGCAGCTGCCTCCAGCGGGCCGATCAGCCGGTGATCGGCGAAATCGGCCGGTGAGTACATGGTTGTGCGGCGGCCCTGATGCGGGCCGCCGCCCTGGGGTCGGCCATCAGCCGCCCGAAGAGCCGGCCTTCGTGACCGTGCTTCTGGCCCACGCGATTTCGAGCTTGCCCGTCGGCGTACGGGGCAGGGTGCCCGTCAGCACAATGGACCGTGGGACCTTGTAGCCGGCGAGGCTCCGTCGGACCCAGTCGCGCAGTTCCGCACCGCTGACGGTGGCGTGCGGTGCGACCGCCACGACGGCCGCCACCCGCTCACCCCACGTCTCGTCGGGGACCCCCACGACCACGCAGTCCGTCACCTCGGGGTGCGTCAGCAGCACGTTCTCCACTTCCTGCGGGTGCACCTTCTCCCCGCCGGTGTTGATCACGCCCGAGCCGCGTCCGAGGAACCTGATCGCACCGTCGGACTCGATCTGGGCGAGATCGCCGGGGATGGCGTACCGGATGCCGTCGATCGTGCGGAACGTCCGCGCGCTCTTCGCGGTGTCCTTGTAGTAGCCCAGTGGCATCGGCCCGCCGTAGGCGAGAATCCCCGTCTCACTGCTGCCGGGCTCGACGAAACGATCACCGTCACCGATCACCCTGGTCGCGGGCACCGGATAGAAGCGGGCCGGCAGCTCCTTCACCGACGAGGTGACCGCCAGGGCGAAGGGACCCCCCTCGCTGGAGGCGATGGCGTCGACGATCGTGGCGTCGGCGCGTTCGTGCAGCGCCTTCTTCAGCCGGTCGTCGAGTGCGGTGCCGGAGCTGAGGACCGTGCGCAGGGAACTCAGGTCGTACGGTGCGTCGGCGCCTTCGGCGCGCACCAGTTCGTCGACGAGCGGTCGGCAGACGGCGTTGCCCGCGACGAGCAGTGTGTCGACCCCGCGCTCGGCGAGCGTCTGCCAGACGTGGGCCGGATCCAGTCCGCCCTGTCGGGCCATGACCGCCCGGCCGCCCACCAGCAGGGTGCCCATGGTGTTGAACAGCCCGGTCGCGTGCATCAGAGGGACGACCGGCATGGTGTTCGGCGCTCTGCCGTCACGGTGGGCCGCGACCGCGATCGACGCGGCTTCGTCGAGCGTCTTCGGCAGTTCGGTGACGCCGGCCTGCCGGAGGATCGGGATGGAGTGGAGCAGGTCGCCGAGCTGCCACATCACGCCCTTGGGCTTGCCCGTGGTGCCGCCGGTGTACATGAAGAGCCGGTCGGTTCCGGGCCGGGGCCGGGCCGCACGGGGTGCGTAGGTCGCGAACAGCTCTTCCAACTCGGGCACCGCGGGTCCGGCGGGGCCTTCGGCGGGCAGGTCCCCCGCCCTCACGAGCAGCTTCAGTGTGCGGACATGTCCGGCGGCGTGCGTGACCCGGTCGGCCAGGGTGCCGCTGAAGACGAGTGCCGCCGCATCGGCGTCGGTGAGGAGTTCGGACAGTTCCTCGCCGGTGTAGCGGTAGTTGGCGTTCGCGGGGACGGCGCCGATCTTGAACGCGGCATAGACCGTCTCCAGATACGCGGCGCCGTTGTACAGGTAGCAGGCCACCGTGTCGCCCGCCCGCACTCCGGCATCCTCCAGCGCGGCGGCCAGCCGTGACGCGCGGTCGTCGAACTCCCGGTAGGTCAGTTCGCGACCGGGCTCGACGATGGCGACGGCATCGGGCAGGGCGCGGGAGACCGTTTCCCAGATTGTGCCGATGGACACGTCCAAAGCTCGGACCTCCTCGTCCTTGAGGGTTCGGGCACCCGGGCAGCGCGACCTCGGACCGACCGTGCGGTCGAGCCCGCCCCGTGGGCGGCCTCGCCGCAGCCCCTCGGGGGAGTGGTGGGATACGGCGAGGTGAAAGCCAGGCTAGGCAAGTACCGTCCGACGGGGAACGCGAGCAATGACTGATCCCGATCGGCGCTTCGGCAGACGTTGAACAGGTCAAATGACGTAGCACGGCGGTCGGTGCGCCGGGCTACGATGCTGCCGTCGCCGTGCCCCGCCCCCGCCCCCTCCCCCCGCCACCAGTTCCGTCCGCGAGTTCACGCGCCACGTCAGCCCGTGCGCCGTCGCGCAGCTGAGGAGACAGGCCATGTCCGGTTCACCGCTCGTCGAGTGGGGCGATGTCGCCACCGCGGCGACGGACGGCCTCGCCGTGGTGGACCGCGCCGGCCGCTTCGTCCAGCTGAACCCCGCGGCGGTCGTGCTGTGCGGCGAGCGTCGGGAGGCCGACCTGGTCGGTTCCCCCGCTCCGTTCGCTCTGACGAGAAAGCCCACGGCCTGCCCGGGGCTGCTGGAGGACGAGCCGGACGAGCAGGTGGCCTACTGGGTCACGAGCTCCGGGGAGCGGCGTGAGTTCGCCTATCGGGCCCGCGGCCTGCCGAGACACCCGAGTCTCCAGGTCGTCTCGTTCCGTGACGTCACCGACGAGGGACACCGATACCGCAGGGTCGCGGCCATCGCACGGACCTCCGTCGCCCTGGCCTCCGAGGGATCACTGGGTTCGACCCTGGACGCCGTCGCCCGGCAGATCGTCCAGACCGACGGACTGGCCGGAGTGCAGATCCTGACCCTGGACAGCACGGGCCGGGAACTGCGGCTGGTGGGCTCCGCCGGGCTGCGGCGCTCGGACACCTTCCTCGACCGCCTGTTGGAGTGCCGCGACCGGGGCGCCCGGCTGTGCATGCTGGACGCCTTGAGGGAACGCACACCGATCGTCGTTCCCCACCGGTGGGCCGAGATCCGCGAGGACCCGGCCTGGGAACCGCTGCACGACTACCTCGGCGAACTGACGTGGGACTCCTTCGTCAGCGTGCCGCTGACGGTGCGTGGCCGTGCCGAAGGCGTGCTGAACGCGTACTTCGCGCCGGGGCAGGAGGTGGGTACCCGGACACTGGAGTTTCTCGCCGCCATGGCGGAACAGGCCGCTCTGGCCGTCGACTACGCCACGCTGCTGCAGCGCGAGCGTGACGGAGCCCGCCGGGACGAACGCCAGCGCCTCGCCCGGGATCTGCACGACTCGATCGTCCAGCAGGTGTTCTCGATCGGTATGCAGGCCAACGCGGTCGGAGTGCTGGGGGCGCGTGGCACGCCGGTGCCCGCCGAGGCCGTTCAGCGTTTCGCGGACGAGATCGGAGCGCTGTCGCGGACCGTCCTCGCCGACCTGAGGGCGATGGTGCACGAGCTGCGCCCGTCCTCCACCGCGGACCTCGGGCTGGAGGAGACGGTGAACACGCTCGTCAGGAGCACCGAGAACCGGACCGGTCTGGACTTTCAGCTTCGGTTCGGCCGAGGGCTGGGCACGATCGATCCCGAACTCGCCGAGGACGCCTACCGGATCGTCGCGGAGGCCCTTCACAACGTGGTCAAACACGCGGAGGCCACTTTCGCCACCGTCCGGCTCGGCGTCCACGGCCACACACTGACCGCGAGCGTCTCCGACAACGGTCGCGGACTGCGGCCCTCGAACGGATGCCCGATTTCCCCCGAGGGCGACCGGAGCATCGGCGAAGGGGGAGGCGCGGAGGGCTACGGACTGACGACCATGCGGGAAAGGGCTGAACGATGGGGCGGCACCATGAGGATCAGATCGCGCGCGGAGAAGGGTACGACCGTGCGCGTGGTCATACCCCTGCCCGTCCAGGTGCCGGACTCGCCCCCCGAGGACTCCGACGGCCCCACGAACACCCCGCTGACGGTGCCGCTCTGAACAGCGGGCGACCCCGGCCGACCCGGGTGCTGATCGTGGACGACCACGCCGTCGTACGCCGTGGCATCCGTGCCTACCTGGAGGTCCTGGACGACATGGAGGTGGCGGAGGAAGCGGCCGACGGGCAGGAGGCGCTCGCCCGGCTGGACGCGATGGCGGCCCACGGCGAACTGCCGGACGTGGTGCTGATCGACCTGCTCATGCCCAGGATGGACGGTTCCACCGCGATCGGACTGATCAAGGAACGACACCCGGGGGTACGGGTCGTGGTGCTCACCAGCTTCGGCGAGATGGAGCGCGTCCACGCCGCCCTCGCCCAGGGGGCCGCCGGTTATCTGCTCAAGGACGCCGAGGCCGGCGAGGTGGTCTCCGCGATCCGCGCCGCCGCACGCGGAGAGGTCTTCCTCGACCCCGCGGTGGCCCGAGGACTCACCCAGGAGATCGTCTCGCCGCCGACCGGGCTCGTCTCGCTCACCAGCCGCGAGCGAGACGTCCTCGTCCTCGTCGCCGAGGGACGCTCCAACCAGCAGATCGCCGACGAACTGGTGATCAGCGAGCGCACGGCCCGTACCCACGTCAGCAACGTGCTGCGCAAACTCCGCCTCACGTCACGGACCCAGGCGGCCCTGTTCGCCGTACGGCAGGGACTGGTGCCGCCGCGCGGCTGAGTGCCGTGCGGCGCGCCCCCCGCTCCCACAGCGGGACCACCGAGATGCGTCTTCGACCGCGACACATGTCCCGGTCCCGCCGGGACACAGGACGGCGACGGAAACCGTCATCGGGCAGATCCTTCGGGGCCCTGAGCTTACCTACGCTCGAGGAATCGCCATACCGATCTCCCAGCTCAGGAGGACAGCATGCTCGACGGCCGAGTCGCCATCGTCACGGGTGCGGGCCGCGGCCTGGGGCGGTCCTACGCCCGCGCGCTGGCGGCAGCGGGTGCCGCTGTCGTCGTGAACGACCTCGACGCCGATGTGGCCGCGGAGACCGTCGAAGCGATCACCGGGGCGGGAGGCGCGGCCGTCGCTCATGTCGGCGCCGTCGGCGGCTCCGAGTTCGCCGACGCTCTGGTCGAGCGTGCCGTCGCCGAGTTCGGCCGCCTCGACGTGATGATCACCAACGCCGGCGCGTTGCGGGACCGGACACTGCGCAACGTCACCGACGAGGACTTCGACCTCGTCGTCACCAGTCATCTGCGCGGAACGTTCACCTGCGGCCGCGCCGCGGCGGCCCGCTTCCGTGTGCAGGGCGACGGCGGCCGGCTCATCCTCGTGGGCTCGCCCGCGGGACAGCGCGCCAGCTTCGGCCAGACCGCCTATTCGGCCGCCAAGGGCGCCATCGTCGCGATGACCCGTACCTGGGCTGTCGAACTCGCGAAGAACGACGTCACCGTCAATGCCGTCGTACCGACCGCCCTGACCCGTATGGTCGCGACTATGCCCCGTGTCGGTGACCTCGTGGCGAAGGTGGACGCGGGCGAGCCGATTCCCGAGGGAGCCCGCCGCCAAGGACTGGGTTCGCCGGACGATGTGGCTCCGCTGATCGTGTACCTGGCGTCGAAGGAGTCGGCCGGCGTGACCGGTCAGGCCATCGCCGCCGGAGGGGACCGCATCGCCTTGTGGACGCACCCCGCCGAGGTCGCGACACACCTCCGGCCGGGCGGCTGGACCGCCGAAGAGGTGAGCGAGCTCTTCGCCGACGCGTATGTGGACCAGCTGCAGGAGTTCAGGCCCACGCCGCTCGACCTCGAAGCCATCGGAAGCATCTGACCGTACGCCAGGACCGGGGCCCCACCGGAACCCTTCCGCGGGCCCATGCGGCCTCGGGACGTGCCGGGCGCACGGACCGCCCCGATCAGGGGGGCGCGGTCGACCATGGGCCGCGTGCGCGTACCACTACCAGGAGACACCACCGCCAGGAGAGCCGCATGTCCCAAGAAGTAGGCAGCAGATCAGAGAACCCGCCGAGCGCCACGGTGCGGACCGGACTGCTCATCGACGGCAAGACCGTCGAGACCGACAGCTACACGGCAGTCCGCGATCCCGCCGCCCCGGACCGGATCGTCGGGTACGCCGCGGCGGCGACCCAGGAGCAGACCCGCGCGGTGGTCGCCGCCGCCGACGCCGCCTTCCTCGGCCGGGCGGCCACGCCCGCCCGGCGGCGTGCGGAGATCATGGAAGAGGCACTCGGGCTGCTCGACGACAGCGCGGCCGACCGCGCGGCCCTGATGACCCGGGAGAACGGCAAGATCGCCTTCGAGAGCCAGGTGGAGATGGGGGTCTTCGTCGCGCGCACGCGGGCGGCCCTCGACCTCGTCGACACCTTGGACCGGGTGCGACACCTCGACGGCCCTCCGCTGCACAGCGAGTCTGCCGTACGCGCTGCTCGCCGGGAACACCGCCGTCGTCAAGCCCCCGCCCACCGTGCCGCTGGCGACGGTCGTCCCTGATCACCCCGATCGCGGTACCACGCGTTCCCGACCGGTTCAGCCGGATGACGTCCACCTGGTTGGGCGTCGGCTGGACCACGTAGAGGGTGCGGCCGGCGAGCGCCGGCCCGTCGCCGCCGGGCAGCGTCGTCGAACCCAGGTCGACCTGTCGGGCCACAGCGGTGCGGGGGTCGACACGCATCAGTGAACCACCGCCCGCGGCGGCGTTGGTGACGAGCAGGCCGCTGCCGTCGGGGGTGCGGGCGATGCCGTCGGCAGTGAAGCCGGACCGCATCCGGTCGCCGCCGAGTTCGACCGTCTCGGGCTCATCGGGACGGCCGCGCCGCCCGAGCGGCATCCGGTACCGCCGTGCGCCGAAGGACTCGGTGAACCAGGCGGCGTCCTCGGTGAGCACGACATCGTTGACGAAGCTCGCGTCCCCGCCGACCCTGTGGGAGGCGGGCAGTTCACCGGTGTGGGCGTTGACGACGCGCAGTTCGCCGCTGCTGCCACCCGCCGGGAACAGTCGGCCCCAGGCGTCCAGCTTCAGCCCGATCGTCTGGCGGCCCAGCCCCGAGTGGATCCCCCTGCCTTCACCGGTCGCGAGATC
Organism: Streptomyces sp. NPDC041108; assembly: GCF_055592645.1. Taxonomy (NCBI): domain Bacteria; kingdom Bacillati; phylum Actinomycetota; class Actinomycetes; order Kitasatosporales; family Streptomycetaceae; genus Streptomyces; species Streptomyces sp. NPDC041108. Next base: position 711,570 of record NZ_JBVIYK010000001.1, read on the forward strand.
CACCCGGTGGTCCTTCACCCACTGCACGGGTGGCGTACCGAAGAAGACCCGCAGCGGCGGGTTCTCGGCATCCACGATCTGCCGCAGGGCGGGGCCGACGGCCTTGGCATCCCCGAGGCCGGACAGTTCCAGACCGGCCGCCGAGGCCTCGCGGGCGGGGTGCGGCGTGGAGGTGGCGGCGGAGGAGCCGGGCCAGCCGGTGGAGTAGGGGCCGGGCTCGACGATGGTGACCTTGATGTTCTGCCCGGCGACCTCGGCGGCCAGCGACTCCGACAGCGCCTCCACGGCCCACTTGGAGGCGGCGCAGGCGCTCAGGTTCGGGCCGGCGAGGACACCCTTGCCTGATCGCTTCGGCGGGCGTCGATTCCGGCCGTGCGTGGCCGGCGGTGTCAGCGGATTCGTACGGGCAGGCTGCTGAACCCGCGGGTGATGTTGTTGAGCGCACGGACCGGTTCCCCGGTCAGCTCGATCCGTTCGACGCGGGTGGCGAGGGCCTTGAAGACGGCGTGCGCTTCGAGCTTGGCGAGGCCCTGGCCCGCGCAGGCGTGGTTGCCGAAGCCGAAGCCGAGATGGTCCAGGGGGTTGCGTCGGATGTCGAAGCGGTCGGGGTCGGTGTAGTGCCGCTCGTCGCGGTTGGCGGAGCCGTAACTGTGCATCACCCGGGCGCCCGCCGGAATCACGACACCTTCGCCGAGGTCCACATCGCGGGTGGTGACGCGGGAGAACACCTGGATCGGGCTCTCCATGCGCACGATCTCGTTGAACGCCGCCGGAACGAGCGCGGGTTCACCGCGCAGCGCCTCCCACTGCTCGGGGTGGCGGGCGAAGAGCCAGACGCCGCTGGAGATCACGGAGACGGTGGTGTCGAACGCCGCGACGACGTACCCGGCGAGGAGTCCGGTCGCGCCCTCGACGGGGATCTCGCCCCGCTTGTGGGCCTCCAGGACGCTCCAGCCGAACCCACCCGGAACCAGGTCCTCCTTCGCGACGACCTCGCTGAGATACGCCATGAGTGCCTGCACCTTCGGCTCGGCGGCCGAGGTGCGGGCCCCCGCCGGACCACCGGAGTCGAACCATCCGGCCGCCATGTCCAGCAGTTCGTCGCGTCCCTCCTGCGGCCAGCCGATCAGGTCCATGATCACGTGGATGGGGAGGTCCTGGGCGAGGTCGGTGACGGCGTCGAAGTCGCCGCGCTCGACGAGGGCGGCGGCGAGTTCCTCGGCACGCCGGTCGATGTTCTCGGCCACCGACCGCAGCGCACGCGGCGACAGCCGTTCGGTGAACAGCTTGCGCTGCTGGGTCTGCGAGGGCGGGTCCTGATGGATCAGCGCACCGTCCCACGCGCCGTTGAAGTCGTCGTTGAGACCGATACCCCGTGCCGAGGAGAACGTCCGCCAGTCGCCGAGGGCGGCGCGCACCTGCTCGTACCGGCAGACGAACCACAGGTCGTGACGGGTGAGGTGGACAGCGGGCCCCAGGCCGCGCAGCGCCTTGTAGTGCGGATAGGGGTCGGCGAGAGCCTCGTCGGTGAACAGGTCGACGGCGGAGGCGGGATGTGCGGCCGTGGTCATCGTGATCTCCCTCGATCAGGTCGGCAGCGGTGCACGATGACCCCGATCGTCGATGCCCGGCGAGCGGCGGGGACAGGGCGGTTCTACGGGGTGGGTACCCGATTCGCGTACCACCGCCCCGGCTGTACGGTCCCGGTGTCACGGGTCGTTCGGAAGACGAGCTCCCTGACGCTGCCGGGCAAGCCAGACGGCCACCTGGGTCCGTGAGTTGACGCCGATCTTGTCGAAGAGCCGCTCCACGTGCCCGTCCACCGTGCGCGGGGACAGCACGAGCTCACCGGCGATGGCCTTGTTCGTCAGGCCCTGGGCGATCAGCCGGGCCACCTCGTGTTCCCGGCGGGTGAGTTCCCCTACGCCCGCCCGGTCGGGCGCAGCGGAGCGGGCCGGTGCACTCGGCAGGCGGAGCATGTCCATCGGGTGGGCGCGGCCCTGCTGGACCAGAGCGTCGAAGCGGGATCGCCCCAGGGCCGACTTCGCTCCGGCGCGACAGCGGTCCGCATGACGGGTGAGGGCCGGACCGAACGCCTCGATCCCGGTGCCCAGGGAATCCCACAGGGCAGCCGCGGCCCCCAGCAGGCGTGCGGCCTCGTCGTGGCGGGAGCGTGACTCGGCGATCCACGCGAGGAGTTCGATGTCCAGCACCATGCCCAGCTGGTTGCCGTTCGGGGTCAGGTCGAGTGCCTCCCGCGCCAGCTCGGCGACATCGGCGTCCTGGCCGTCCTGATCTCCCGTGACCCAGCGGTCGAACGCGCACGCCCACATCGCCTCCGACCGGGCCCAGGTCTCGCCCCGCTCCCGCGCGATACGGACCGCTTCGGCGCCGGCCGCCCGGGCCGAGGCACTGTCACCGCTGAGGGACAGGGCGATGGTGTGCTGGAACAGCCCCCACAGCACGGCGGCGACGTCCTGCCGGCGTCGCATGAGCGCGATGCCCTCCGCGTAGTGCCGGGCGGCCCGGGCGGGATCGCCGGCGAACAGGGCGGTACTGCCCGACAGCAGCAGCACATGGCCGCGGAGGTGGTCGTCGTCGTGCTTCTCGGCGATCCGGGCGCACTCCTCCAGCCAGCCCGCGGCGGCGTCGCGGTCACCTTGCAGCAACGCGGTCCAGACGGCGACCCACAGGGCCTGCCCGCGTTCCGGTGTGGGTTCGGGCGCGGCCGTCAGGGCCTGGTCGAGCCGTCGCCGGCCCGGCGCGAGCCGCTCGCCGACCGTCCACTCGTAGCGCAGCGCCGACACCAGGGCCAGCGCCGACCGGGACTCACCGGGCTCGGACAGCGACCAGTCGATGGCGGCCTCCAGGTTGTCCCGCTCCATGCGCAGGAGGGCGAGGTTCTCCGCCTGGCCGGGACCGCACCAGGTTTCACAGGAGCGGACGGTCAGGCGCAGGTAGTGGTCGCGGTGCCGCCGGCGGAGGTCGTGTTCGAGGCCGCTGTCGGCGAGGATGCCGCGACCGTACTGCCGGATGGTCTCCAGCATGCGGTAGCGCGCCCGCGGCAGGTCGGGGCGTACCGACAGCACCGACTTGGCCACGAGTCCGTCGACCAGGTCGAGGACGTCGGGTGCGTCGATGCCGATGCCCGGCCCGGCGCAGATGCCCTCGGCCGCCTCCAGGTCGAACTCGGCGGGGAAGACGGACAGTCCGGCCCACAGCAGCCGTTCCTGCTCCGAGCACAGGTCGTAGCTCCACTCCATCAGCGCCCGCAGCGTCTGCTGTCGTGACACGGCGGCCGGACTGCCCAGGGTGAGCAGGCGGAAGCGGTCGTCGAGCCGGTCGGCGACCTGCTCGACGGACAGGGACCGCAGCCGGGTGGCGGCCAGTTCGATGGCGAGCGGAAGGCCGTCGAGGCGGGCGCACAAGCGGGCCACGGCTTCGCGGTTGTCGTCGCGCACGCTGAAGTCCGGCCGGAAGGCGGTCACCCGGTCGACGAGCAGCGCGACGGATTCGTACCCGGCGAGCACCTCGGCCGCCGGGGATGCTTCTCCGAGGGGCACCGGCAGGGGATCCACCATGAGGACGTGTTCACTCGGGATGCCCAGAGGCTGGCGGCTGGTGGCCAGTACGCGCAGTCCCGGTGCGCGGCGCAGCAGGTGGTCGACGAGTCCCGCGCAGGCGGTGACGAGGTGTTCGCAGTTGTCCAGCACCACCAGCAGCCGGCGGTCCGCCAGATGGTCGGTCACCTGCTCCTTCGCCGACCGGTGGGACTGGTCCTTGATGTCCAGGGCCGCCGCCAGGACGTCGGCGAGCCTGTCGGGGTGGTCGACGGCCGTGAGGTCGGCGAACCACACCCCGTGCGAAAACGCCCTCCGGGCGAGTCCGGCGGCCCGCAGCGCGAGACGTGTCTTGCCCACGCCTCCGGGGCCGGTCAGTGTCAGCAGCCGGGACGCCTCCATCCGCTGCCTGACGTCGGCCAGTTCACGTCGGCGGCCCACGAAACTGCTCGCGATGACCGGCAGGTTGCCAGGGGGCCGCGCCGCCCTCTGTTCGTGCGTCTCGTCCATGACGAGAGTCACCTTGGCACCGCCCACCGGAATGAATCGAGAGGCCGGCAGCGGAATTCGCTGCCGTACGGCCCCACTCGCGACGAATGACGTAGGCCGGCATGAGACTCCTGCCGAGTGCGCCGGCGTCCCCCGGACAGGCCCGGCCGGCAGGGGCCGTCAATCGGGTAGCGCATCGGGTAATCCACCCCTCCGGCACGAGTGGCCCCCCTGCCACGGTCGCTGTGCACCGTCGCTGTGACGCGTCCGCACGAGCTCAGAGGGGCAATGATGCTCACGACAACCACCGCCGCCGTCCTGGAAGGGCCCGGCCGGCCCTTCACCCTCGAAGAGGTCGAGCTCGACGACCTCAGAGCGGACGAGGTGCTCGTCCGCATGGTCGCGGCCGGCCTGTGCCACACCGACCTCGGCGTGCAGGCCGGCCACATCCCCTTCCCCCTGCCCGGGGTGATCGGCCACGAGGGTGCCGGGGTCGTCGAGGCGGTCGGCCCGGCGGTCACCCGCGTCGCGCCCGGCGACTCGGTCGCCCTGTCCTTCACCTCCTGCGGGCGGTGCCGCCGGTGCCGCGGCGGGCACCCCGCCTACTGCGCGACCTGGCTGCCCGCCAACATCTTCAACAACGGCACCCGCCCCGACGGCACCCCCACCATCCGCCGCGACGGAACCGCTCTCGGCGGGCGCTTCTTCGGCCAGTCCTCGCTCAGCGCCAGGGCCGTCGTCGACGAACGCAGTGTCGTCAAGGTCGACAGCGACCTCCCCGCGCACCTGATCGCGCCGCTGGGCTGCGGCATCCAGACCGGTGCCGGGACCGTGCTGAACGTGCTTCGGCCGGAACCGGGCGGCACGCTGGCAGTGTTCGGCACGGGCGCCGTCGGCCTCGCCGCGATCGCCGCGGCGGCGCTGAGCCCGCTGTCCGCCGTGATCGCGGTCGACCTGGTCGACCACCGCCTCGACGTGGCACTCGAACTGGGCGCGACCCACCGGATCAACCCCGCGACCGAGGACGTCGCCAAGGCCCTGGACGGGATCACCGACGGCACCGGGCTCGACTACGCCGTCGACACCACCGCCGACATGCGCGTCCTGCGTACCGCGGTCGACGCCCTCGGCACCCTCGGTCGCGCCGCCGCCGTCGGCGCGACCGCACCCGGCACCGAACTCGCCCTCGACTACCAGGACATGCTCGTCGGACGCTCGGTCGTCGGTGTCACCGAGGGCGACGCGGACCCCGAGTCGCTGATCCCCCTGCTCACCGGACTCCACCGACAGGGCCGACTGCCCCTCGAGAAGATCGTCAGGACCTACCCGTTCAGCGAGATCAACCAAGCCGTCGCGGATGCCCGCGACGGCTCCACGATCAAGCCCGTCCTCCTGTTCGACGCCGACTGACGCCTCCCGAGCCCATCACAGCGCCGGGCCATCCCCGCGCACACGAGGAGTGACATGCCCCGCATCCTTCCCCCCGGTGTCAGCGACGAGGACTTCACCTCGGCCCTCACGGCGTTCCGGGACGTCGTCGGAGACGAGTTCGTCCGCACGGGAGAGGCCGAACTGGCCCGCTTCCGCGATCCGTACCCGGTGGGCGACGCCGACGCCCACCTCGCCTCGGCGGTGGTCTCCCCGCGGGACACCGATCAGGTGCAGGAGGTCGTCCGCGTCGCCAACCGCTACGGAGTCCCGCTCTCGGCCATCTCCACGGGCAGGAACAACGGCTACGGCGGCTCAGACCGCCCTGTGCCGGCGCCCTGTCCTCGCGGAGCTCGCCGCCGGCCACATCGTCGTCGCTCCCGACCTGCGCGCGGCCAGCCGTGGAGCAGGACGAGCAGGGGGCCGGAACCGGCTCGTACGTCATGCAGGCGGACCCGGCAGTACTCGGTGAAGGACGGCGCCGCGGCGGTCTGACGGCACGACGCTCGCGTACGACGCGCTGGTGCCCGCGAACAGCGAGGCCACCCTGCGCCTGCCCACGGTCTCCGCCGACTCCGTCCGCGAGGGGCGCACCCCGCTGGCCGATGTGGACGGTGCGGGGTTCCTCTGCTGAGAGGCCGGAGATCGCAGAGCTGCATTGAAACTTACTGAAGGTTAGCGCTACCCTGGAGTTAGTGCAGCTTGAAAATTCAAGTAAGAATCTATTTGTGCCTGCGTCGGCCCCCACATGATTCGGAGAACAGAGCACAATGACCACCATCAAGGCCCCCGGAGCCAGGACCCTGATGGCCGCATGCGCGGCCGTCGCCCTGTTCGGAGCCGCCGCGCCCACGGCTTCGGCCACTCCCTCGGTCGCCACCGGACAGGCCGCCTCCGGGGGTTACGGTGACAGCGCTCACCTCGGTTATCAGAAGGCCGTCGTCGCACGGGTCCTCAAGGGCGTGTTCGAAGAGGGCGACAGCGAGGTCGTCGACCGCTACGTACGCCCGGACTACATCCAGCACAATCCCCTCGCCCCGGACGGCACCGAGGCGCTGAAGAACCTCGGTACGGCCATCAGCCGACAGTTCCCCGACGCCGAGTACGACATCAAGCGGATCATCGCGGAGGGCAACCTCGTGGTGGCGCACTCCAACGTGATCCTCACCCCGGGCACGCGGGGCACGGCGGTCGTCGACATCTTCCGCTTCCAGGGCAAGAAGATCGCCGAGCACTGGGACGTCGGGCAGGAGGTGCCGGAGACCTCCGTCAACGGCAACGACATGTTCTCGACCCAGAGTCGGCCGCGGACCGAGAACCCGGGGCCGCGCTGGCGCACCGCGGCCAACAAGGCCCTGGTCACCAAGGCCTTCGATCAACTGCTGGTGAACAAGGATCTTTCCGCGCTCGACCGGTACTTCGGCCCGGAGTACCACCAGCACAACCCGAACGTCCCCAATGGCGTGGAAGGCGCGAAGGAAGGGCTCGGTGGATACTTCGGGGCCTTCCCGCAGCTGACGGTCTCCCCGAAGCGGGTGATCGCCGAGGGCGATCTGGTGGCTGTGCACAGCCACTACGTCAACGTGCCCGGCGACCGCGGCCAGGCCATCGTCGACCTCTTCCGCGTTCGGAACGGGAAGATCGTCGAGCACTGGGACGTGTCCCAGAACGTGCCGGAGACGTCGGCCAACGACAACACCATGTTCTGACCGGCCGCGGGGCTGTCCGCCCCGCCGCCCCGGTGCTGTGGCAGTCATCGCCCGGACGACGGCCCCGGCCCCCTCTGCGAACGGGGTGCCGGGGCCGCCGTCGTGGCCGGATCCTCAGCCACCGGTGTGCTCCACGGCCCACCCGATCACGACGTCGAGGGTCTCGGCGTTGTTCTTCTCGACCATCACCGCATGCCCGTTGCCGGTGATGCCCCGGTCCGCCAGGACGACGTGGTCGACCTTGCAGCCGGCCTTCCACAGGACCTGAGCGTGCGGGTGCCGGGTCAGGTGGTCGAGGATGATGCGGCCGAGGTCGCCCCGGCCGAGGTACAGGCTGTAGGGCACTGTCACGTTGTTGGGTGGGTAGGTGTCTGATGGTGCGTCGTGGTGTGGTGGAGCCCGGTTCCGGGCTGTGGTCAGGCCGTGGCGGCGGGACCGGCAACGCCGGTGATGTGCTCCCAGACGGCGAAGCGGACGGTCATCTCTGCGCGGTGGCGTTGTGCGGACGTCAGATGGCGGCGGGGTCGGAAGTGGGGCGTGATGCCGCTGAACGCGGAGAGGAACCGCTGCGCTCCGCCCACGGAGCGGAAGCCTTTCATCGCCCGTTCGCGTTGCCTGGTCGGCTGGTGGCTGTTCTCCGCCCGGTTGTTCAGGTACTTCGACTGGCGGTGCTCGACGCAGGGCATGACCTCGCGGCGGGCGGCGCCGTAGGAGCGGAGCTTGTCGGTGACGATCACCCGCGGCACCGCACCCGTGTTCTTCATCAGCCTGCGGAAAAATCTCCTGGCCGCGGCCTTGTCCCGGCGATCCTGCACGAGGATGTCCAGGACGTTGCCGTCCTGGCCGACGGCCCGCCACAGGTACTGCAATCGCCCGTTGATCTTGATGAAGACCTCGTCCAGGTGCCACCTGTCACCGGGCCGGGGCTGCCGGCGGCGCAGCGCATTGGCGTCGGTCTGCCCGAACTCGGCGCACCAGCGGCGGACCGTCTCGTAGGAGACGACGATCCCGCGCTCGAGCATCAGCTCCTCGACCTCGCGGAACGCCAGCGGGAAACGGAAGTACAGTCACACACAGTGGGAGATCACCTCGGCCGGGTACCGGTGCCCCTGGTACGACAGCGACGCACTCCCCACAAACGACCCCTCCCAGCCTGATCGACCCGAAGATCATCCCACCGGTCAGCCAACGTGACAGTGCCCGGAGGACGTCTTCGTCAGCCAGGCCGAAGACGGCGGAGTGAGCGCCAGTGGCTGAGATCCTTGCTGCGCTGCAGCCCGAGCCCATGATGCCGCAGGCCTGGGCCAAAGCGATTCGGTTGACGCCATACACCGGGAGGAGTGGTCCGGCCAGCTCGGCAGGGGCTCATCCTGAACTGTTTCGTGCGCAACTGAACTCTTCAGTGCCGTTCAACAGCCGCCCCGGTCCTTGGCCTGGTTGCCGGGCAGGAACTCCTGCATCTTGGCCTTGAAGCCCTGCTTGACCATGGACGCCCGGTCGGCGTCGCCCTTGAGGATCGAGGCGGCCGTGGCCTCCATCTGCTCCCAGGTGGCGTGCGGCGGGATCGGCGGCACGGCCGGGTCGGTGACGAACTCGACGACCGCCGGGCCGTCCGCCGCCAGGGCCGCGCGCCAGCCCGCCTCGACGTCCTCGGGCTTCTCCACCCGGATGCCGGTCAGCCCCAGCGAACGCGCGAAGGCGGCGTACTGCACGTCCGGCAGCTCCTGCGAGGGCAGGAACGACGGCTCGCCGCCCATCGCCCGCAGCTCCCACGTCACCTGGTTCAGGTCGTGGTTGTTCCAGACGCCCACCACCAGCCGCGGATCCTCCCAGCGGTCCTGGTACTTGGCCGCCGTGATCAGCTCGGCCATGCCGTTCATCTGCATCGCGCCGTCCCCGACCAGGGCGATCGCCGGACGGTCCGGGTGCGCGAACTTCGCGCCGATCGCGTACGGCACCCCGCAGCCCATCGTCGCCAGCGTGCCCGACAGCGAACCGCGCATGCCGTCCCGCATGGTGATGTGCCGGGCGTACCAGTTCGCCGTCGAACCGGAGTCCGAGGAGATGATCGCGTCCGCGGGCAGCAGCGCGTCGAGGGTGTGCGCCACCAGCTCCGGGTTGATGGGGTCGGCCGACAGCTCCGCCCGGCGCGCCGTCACCTCGCGCCAGCGCGCCACTGCCGCGCACACCTCGTCGTACCACTCCCGGCCGCGCTCCGGATCGATCAGGGGGATCAGCCGCTCCAGCGTCGCCTTCGCGTCCCCGACCAGGTTCACCTCGTACGGATAGCGCATCCCGACCATGTGCGGGTCGATGTCGATCTGCACGGCCCGCGCCTTGCCGAAGTCCGGCAGGAACTGCGAGTAGGGGAACGACGAGCCGATGGTCAGCAGCGTGTCGCAGTCGCGCATCAGCTCGTACGAGGGGCGGGTGCCCAGCAGGCCGATCGAGCCGGTGACGTACGGCAGTTCGTCGCTCAGGGCGTCCTTGCCGAGGAGCGCCTTGGCGACGCCCGCGCCGAGCAGTTCGGCGATCCGCGCGACCTCGGCGCGGGCCCCGGCGGCGCCCTGCCCGATGAGGACGGCGACCTTGTCCCCGGCGTTCAGGATCTCGGCGGCCCGCTCGACCGACTCCCTGGAGGGCACCGCCGTCCAGGAGCCGCGGTCCAGGCTGGAGGGGACCATCTTGAACTCGTGGGTCGGCGGTGAGTACTCCAGCTCCTGCACGTCACCGGGGACGATGACGGCGGTCGGCGCGCGACGGGCGTACGCCGTGCGGATCGCCCGGTCGAGAACGTTCGGCAGCTGCTCGGGCACGGTCACCGTCTCGACGAAGTCCGAGGCCACGTCCTTGAACAGGGTGTGCAGGTCCACCTCCTGCTGGTACGAGCCGCCCATCGCGCTGCGGTGCGTCTGGCCGACGATCGCGACCACGGGCACATGGTCCAGCTTGGCGTCGTACAATCCGTTGAGCAGGTGGATCGCGCCGGGGCCCGAGGTCGCCGCGCACACCCCGAGCCGGCCGGAGAACTTCGCGTAGCCGACGGCCTGGAACGCGGACATCTCCTCGTGCCGCGACTGGATGAAGCGGGGCCGGTCCTCGGCCCGTCCCCAGGCCGCGAGCAGCCCGTTGATGCCGTCGCCCGGATAGCCGAATACTTGTTCGACTCCCCATGCGCGCAGCCGTCGCAAGATGTGATCGGCGACCGTAGTGCTCATACTGGAACCTCCAGGGGTGTGATCTCCCGAGCGAGTCACCCTCGGGCGGAATGAAAAACCCCGAATGTGTTTGCCCGGCATGATCCGGGGCAAGCGCGTAACAGTGCTTCGGACAGGAGGCACGTCCGTGGAAGAGGCGATTTCCCTCCCGGGTGTGTCATGTCTTGTCACGCCCGCGCCCCCACGGTGATCGTCCAACCCAGAAGCACCATCCAGGGAGTTGCGACGCACCATGCGTACCCAGGCGAAGCACCACCCCCATGACGACGCCCCCGACACCGCGGAAGCCTTCCGCACCCTCGCCGCGCTTCCCCCCGGTCAGCAGCGTGACACTCTGCGCGACCAGATCATCGAAGCGTGGCTCCCCATGGCCGAACGCCTCGCGGGGCGGTTCCGCAGCCGCGGCGAGAGCTACGAGGACCTCCGGCAGGTCGCGTCGCTCGGCCTGGTCAAGGCCGTCGACCGCTACGACCCCGAACTCGGCAACGCCTTCGAGAGCTATGCGGTGCCCACCATCACCGGTGAGATCAAGCGGCACTTCCGGGACCACATGTGGACCCTGCACGTACCGCGCCGGGTCCAGGACCTGCGCAACCGTGTGCGGTTCGCCACCCAGGACCTGTCCCAGACGATCTCCGGTCGACGGCCCACCGTCGCCGAGATCGCCCAGCACGCGAACATGAGCGAGGAGGACGTCCAGGTGGGGCTCGAAGCCCTGGAGAGCTTCACGGCGCTGTCGCTGGACGCGGAGCTGCCGGGGAGCGAGGACGGCTACTCGCTCAGCGACGCGCTGGGGTCCGCCGATCCCGCCCTGGACACCGTGGTGGACCGGGAGGCCGTGAAGCCCCGGCTGGCGGCGCTGCCCGAGCGGGAGCGGGCCATCCTGTACATGCGGTTCTTCGGTGACATGACCCAGAGCAAGATCGCCGAGCAACTGGGGATCTCGCAGATGCATGTGTCCCGGCTGATCAGCCGGTGCTGCGACCGGCTCCGCGACCAGGTGATGCGGGACGTCTCCTAGCGGCCCGGGGGCCACGTCGGGTCGGGGCCCTGTCGGGTCGCCTCCCGGGCACGGGCTCCCGCGTGGGCGGCCGACCGGTTCGCGGTCGGCCGCCCACGCGGCGGAGCAGGGGCCCGGAGAGGGGGCCCGAACGGGTCGCGCGTCCGACTGAGCCGGATCCGGGACTCCGGCGTTCACGGGGCGGCCGTGGGGGCCGGCGGCGTGCCGGTTCCCCCGCCCGCGCGCCGTCCGGCCTCCGCGCCGGGGCACCTGCCCGTCGGCCCGGCGCGGAGCACACCGTCACCCACTCGGCGGCCCCGTGTCCCGCGAATGGTGCCCGGCCGCGCGCGCCCCGCCGGACGCGGCGCTCTGATGGACGAGGGGCACGGCGGTCGTGCCCCTCCCGCCGGAGCCGGCCGAAGGAGCCCCACCCATGCGCCGCAGAGCCCGTGTCCTGTCCACCACCGCCCTGATCGGTGCCGTCCTGGGCGCCGCCGCCCCGCCCTCCTACGCCGATCCGGCGGCCGAGGTGAATCCACACTCCGTGGCACCGGGCGACACGCTCACGTTCTCCGTCTCCTGCGACCCGACCGGCGGCCCCGCCCCGGAGACCATCGACGCCAGTTCCCAGGCCTTCGAACAGGGCACCGTCACGCTGCAGCGCCTCCCCGGCAACGACGACTCCGCGGGCGGCCCCTCCTACCAGGGCACCGCCAAGATCGCGCCGGCCGCTGACTTCGAGACCGGTGCCGACGCGGCGAACTCCGCCACAGAGTGGGGCGTCGACGGGATCTGCCCGGCGGCCCCGGGCGGTGAGGGCAAACAGTGGAGCGCCACCTTCGACGTCACGCCGGGCGGCGACGCGCAGCTCTACGACCTGGAGCGGTATCCCAGCCACCCGCCGACGCACCAGCCCACCAAGGACCCGACACATCAGCCGTCCCACCGGCCCGCACACCCCACCGGCCACCCCAGCGCTCCCGTCCAGCGGGGCGTCCACGCGGGCGGCGGCGGTGCCTTCACCGACTCCGTACCGGCCATGGCGGCGGGCGGTCTGCTCATCGTGGGGGCACTGGGCGCGGCCGTGCACCGGCTGCGGCGCCGCGACCGGGGGACGCCGCCCGTGTGACCGGCGCGACTCGTCCGGGCGCCCATGGGGCGCGTGAGCCTGGGTACTGACCAGCCGAGGGCGCGTAGGGCGCCGTTTCCGGCACGACGGCGACACGTGCGGCACGACGCACCACGACTGCGCGGAGGCATCCATGCGGGGCACGGATCCGGAGGGGCACGGCCCGGTCCGCTACGGCCCGCCCCTGCCCGCCCAGGGCCTGCCCGTTCTGCCCGAACTGGCCACCGTGCTCTCCGCCGCGGCGAGCGACCCCCGGGCCGTGCCGCCCGGCGGCGATGGCGCCCTTCTGGAGGCCGCCTGCGGCTACTGGGACCGCCGGGGACTGCCCACCACCCCGGCCAGGACCGCCGCCGCCCCCGGCGCGCCCGCCCTGCTCCTCGCGCTGACCGCCGCGATCGGCGGCGACGTCCTGCTCCCCCGCCCGTGCGCCGCCTGGTGGGAGCCGCAGGCGCGGGCGCTCGGCCGGTCCGTCTTCCCGGTGGCCACCCCCGCCGAATGCGGAGGCGTGCCGGACCCCTACGCGCTGCTGGAGACCGTGCGAAGGATCCGGGCCGAGGGCGGTGACCCACGGCTGCTCGTGCTGTGCGTCGCCGACGACCCGACCGCCACCGTGGCCCCGCCCGAACTGATGCACGAGGCCATGGAGGCGGCGGTGGGGGAGGGCCTGCACCTGGTCAGCGACGAGACCTGGCGCGACACCGTGCACGATCCGCACGACACCGTGCTCCTCAGCCCCGCCGAGATGCTGCCCGACCGGGTCACCGTCGTCACCGACCTCGCCGGGCCCTTCCTGCCGCCGGGCTGGCCCGCCGCGGTCGCCAGGTTCCCCGCGAACGGGGAGGGGACGGGGCTGCGCGACCGCGTTCTCGACGTGCTCACCGCGCTGGGCGCCCGGGTCGCCACCCCGGTCGCCGCGGCCGCCGCGTACGCCCTCGCCGAGCCCGCCCCCGTCACCGAGCGGCTCACCACCGCCGTACGCCTGCACGCGCGCCTCGCCACCGCCGCGCACCGGGCCGTCGTGGCCGCCGGGGCGCTCGCCCTGCCGCCGCGCGCCGGACGGCATCTGTACGCCGACCTCGCCCCCCTGCGCTCCTCGCTCGCCGCGCACGGCGTCGGTGACGCCCAGGAGGCGGAGGACTTCCTCGGCGTCCGGCTCGGGATGCCCGCGCCCGGCGGCCACCGGTTCGGGGACGACCTCGGGGAGCTGCGCGTCCGGCTGTCCACCGCCGCGTTCCTCGGCGGCAGCGACGCGGAGCGCGCGCGGGTCCTCGACGCCTCCGACCCCCTGGAACTACCGCACGTGGAACGTGCGTTGACAGTCTTCGGAGCGGCTCTGGAGAGCCTTCGATGACGAGGCCCCCCGGCCCGGAGGACCCTCGGCGACTCCAGCCGCACCGGCGGCCCCGCCGGTCTCGTCGACCCCGACGGGGCCGGCGGGCCCAGACCCTTCACCGGGCCGCAGTGACCTCCACCGCCCCTTGGCGACCAGCACGCCCCAGCAGCGACCAGCCCCCAGCACCCATCATCAGCGACCTTCTGCGACGTTCAGTGATCTTCAACGACGTTCAGTGATCTTCAGCGACGACGATTCTTCGTGACGACGCTCGGCGACGGGAGCCTCCTCGATGACGCAGCAGTCCGAGTCGACCACCTCTTCCACAACCTCTTCCACCACTTCTTCCACCACCTCTTCCGCCTCCACGACCACCGCCGAGGACACCGACGAGCCGGCGTCCGGGTCACGGTTCGAGCCGTCCATCGCCCGCCCCCTCGCGCCCCCGCCGCTCGCCGAGCCCCGCCCGCTCGGTGAGCGGCGGCGCTGGCCCCGTTCCTTCGCCGACCGGCTGACCACGCCCCTGCCCGGCCTGAAGGCCCTCGCCCGGTTCGCCCGCGAGGGTGCGGTCCGGCCCGGCCCCGAGGGACTCGTCGGCATCCCGCGACTGCCGTACGAGCCCGGCCCGCTGCCCCGGGTGGACGCGCGTACCGTCGCCGTCTCCTGGGCCGGGCACGCGAGTTGGGTGGTGCGGATCGGCGGGCTCACCGTCCTCACCGATCCCGTCTGGTCGCGCCGGATCCTCGGCACCCCGGCCCGGATCACCCCCGTCGGCCTCGACTGGGACGCGCTGCCCCGGGTGGACGCCGTCGTCATCAGCCACAACCACTACGACCACCTCGACGCCCCCACCCTGGCCCGACTCCCGCGCGACACACCGGTCTTCGTGCCCGCCGGGCTCGGCCGCTGGTTCCGGCGGCGCGGGTTCGGCCGGGTCACCGAGCTGGACTGGTGGGAGGCGGCCGAACTGCAGGGCGTCCGCCTCGACTTCGTACCGGCCCACCACTGGTCCAAGCGCACCCTCACCGACACCTGCCGCTCGCTGTGGGGCGGCTGGGTCCTCACGGCCCCGGACGGCAAGCGCCTCTACTTCGCCGGCGACACCGGCTACGGCCACTGGTTCTCTCTCATCGGCCGCCGCTACCCCGGTATCGACCTCGCCCTGCTGCCGATCGGCGCCTACGACCCCCGCTGGTGGCTCAGCGACGTCCACTGCGACCCGGAGGAGGCGGTCCGCGCCTTCCAGGACCTCGGCGCCCGGCGCATGGCCCCCATGCACTGGGCCACGTTCGTACTGTCCGCGGAACCGGTCCTGGAACCCCTGACGCGGGTGCGGGCGGCGTGGCGGGCGGCGGGCCTGCCGCGGGAGAACCTCTGGGACCTGCCGATCGGAGCCTCCCGGGTCCTCGACTGACCCGGCCGGGGCATCCCCGTGCTCCCGGAGGGGCCAGACCGGTCGGGAGCGCGGGGCGGCGTGCTCCTCGGCGGACCGGTCAGCGGACCAGCCGCCGCCACACGCCCGGTGCCACGCTGAGCAGCAACGTCAGCGCCACCGCCGCCAGCACCCCTTCCCACGGCTCCTTGAACAGCGACCCGCCCAGAATGCCGATCAACTGGTAGGTCACGGCCCACGCCAGGCACGCCGGCAGGTTGCCCCGCGCGAACCGCCGCAGCGGCATCTTCGCCAGCAGACAGGCCAGCATCACCGGGATACGTCCCGCCGGCATCAGCCGGGACAGCACCAGCACGGCCACCCCGTGGTCGTCCAGCTTCGCCTGCGCCTGCGTCAGCCGGTCCTCGGGCGCCCGCCGGCGGATCGCCTCCAGCCAGCGCGAGCCGTTCTTCGAGCCCATCCCGCGCCGCCCCAGCCAGTACAGCGCGATGTCGCCGAGGAACGCGGCGACCGACGCCACCACGAACACCAGCAGCAGCGAGAAGGGCGCCGCCTGATGGAACGCCACCACCGCCGCCGAACTGACCAGCGCCCCGGTCGGCACCACCGGCACCAGCGCTCCGACCAGCACCAGCAGGAACAGGGTCGGATAGCCGATCGCCTGCTGGGTGGACGCGTACGGCCCGGGAGTGCTCACGGCGGCCAGGAGGATCACCGGGCCTCCTCCACGAACTGGGCGTCCTCCGTCGGCCGGCGTCTCATCGCGCCACCTCCGGACGAACGCTCTCCCCGTGTTCCAGCCGGTGCACCGCCACACCGGGAGCGCGCGCGGCGGCGAGACGGACGAACTCCTCACCGGGGGCGTGGAATTCATGGGGGCGCACAGCGTCCATCCCGATCGGCCAGTACGTGCCGTAGTGCACGGGAACCGCGCTCCGGGGCGCGAGCAGCGCAAGCGCCTCCGCCGCGCGCCCCGCGTCCAGATGCCCCTCGCCGAGATGCGGCCCCCAGCCGCCGACGGGCAACAGTGCCACGTCGACCGGCCCGACCTCCTCGGCCATCTCCCGGAACAGCCCGGTGTCCCCGGCGAAGTACGTCCGTGCGTCGCCCTCGACGACGAAGCCGAGCGCCGGCGAACGGTGCGGCCCGACCGGCAGCCGCCGCCCGTCGTGCCGGGCGGGCACGGCACGGACGAGCAGGTCACCGACGTTCAGCTCGTCCCCGGCCGCCACCTCGCACAGACGCAGATGCGTCAGCCTGCGCAGCCCCGGCACCTGGCGCGACGCGCCCTTCGGCAGCACTACCCGTGTGCCCGGGGCGAGTCGGGCCAGTGAGGGAACGTGCAGATGGTCGGCGTGCAGATGCGACACCAGTGCGACGTCCGCGACCGCGGCCTCCGCCGGGGGAGGCGCACCCCGGCGCCTGCGCAGATGCGCGAGCCGGCGCGCGAACAGGGGGTCGGTGAGCACTCTCGTGCCCGAGTCCTCCACGGTGCAGGTCGCATGGCCCCACCAGGTGATCTCCACCGGCACTCCGTTCGCCTCCTTCGCGCTACTCCCCCGAGCCTACGGGCTGGAGTAGGGTCTGCGGCCTGGGCCTGTCCGGCGGATCATGCCGTGGACAGGCGTGCCGGACCCCGCGTCCGCGGCTCGTTCCGCCGGAGGGGCTCCGGGACCCGGAGGTGAGGGGGACACCATGGGAGACGAGGGAGATGTCGGCGGCGCCCCCGGCGTGGCCTGTCAGGAAGCGGTGCGCGGGTGCGGCGGGGCGACGGGACGCGCGGCGGTGGTGCGCGTCGCGGCCATAGCGAGCCTGACGCCGCTGGAGGAGCTGGAGGCGGACCCCTTCCTGGTCGACTCCCGCAGCCAGCACGCCATGTGCGCCCGCTGGGCCGCCGAGCGCGGCTACGTGGTGACGCGCGAGCTGCTCGTCCGCGCGCTGCGCCCCGACCACTGCGCCCTGTGGGCCGATGTCGACGCCGGCCTCGTCGACCTCTTCGTCGCCCCCAGCCGCCGCGTCCTCGAACGCGCCCTCGCCTCCGTCGAGGACTTCACCGCCGAGTGCGCCCGGCGCGGCATCCGCGTCGAGACCGTGGGGCGCGCCGAACCCGCCTACGACGCCCAGATGAAGGCCCGGGTCCACCGCCGCCTGTCCATGCCGACGGCGGGCTACGACGGCCGCTGAGCGGCGGCGAGTCCCTGCGCCCGTGCCACCCCTGAACGCCACCCCGGCGCCCCCACCCGGTATGACAGTCTGGGCCCACGGACAGGACGTGAGGTGACCGGACCGTGGGCGGCGGACGTTGGCGGAGAGTACTGAGCGGCGTCGGGCGCATGCTCGCCGTATGGGCGGTGTCCACCCTGACCATGCTCGTGCTCGCGGGCGCGCTCCCCGACTTCCGGCTCCAGTCCGAGTCCGGTGAGAGCGGCACCCAGATCGCCGTCACCGCGGCCTTCGGCGCCGGCGCGTTCGGCCTGCTCTCCGCCCTCGTGTGGCCGCTGCTCGTGCGGGCGATGCTGCTGGTGCCGGCGCTCGTCCTCGGCCTGCTCGTCTTCTTCCTCAACGGCTCGCTGCTGCTGCTCGCCCTGCGGATCAGCCCCTCCGGCCAGGGGGAGGCCGCCCCGGAGACCGCCGTGGTGGTCGCCGCGGTGATGTCCGCCGTCGCCTCCGCCACCGGCGGCGCCCTCGCCGTGCGGGACGACGACGCCTACCGGCGCCGTCTGTACCGGCTCGCCGACCGCCGCCGCCGGAACGCCGACGGCCGCCCGGGGCCGGCCGGCCCCGGCACCGTCTTCCTCCAGCTCGACGGTGTCGGCCACGACGTGCTGGAGGCGGCGGCGCAGAAGGGCCTGATGCCGACCGTCGCCGCCTGGCTCGGCCACCCGGCCGACGGCGCCGCCCGCCCCCGCCCCACCCACCGCCTCACCCCCTGGCGCACCGACTGGTCCAGCCAGACCGGCGCCAGCCAGCTCGGCATCCTGCACGGCACCAACCACGACGTGCCGGCCTTCCGCTGGTACGAGAAGGACACCCGGGAGGTGATGGTCTGCAACCGGCCCGCGGGCGCCGCCGAGCTTCAGCGCCGGGCCGTCGACCGCACCGGCGACGGAGGTCTGCTCACCGTCGACGGCGCCAGCCGCGGCAACCTCTTCAGCGGCGGCGCGGAGCAGCTCGCGCTCGTGCTGTCGATCGCCGCCCGCCGGGGCCGGCGCAACCGTTCCCGCGCCGGGTACTTCGCCTACTTCTCCGACCCGGCCAACGCCGTCCGCACCGCCATGTCCTTCGTCGCCGACGTCCTGCGGGAGACCGGCCAGTCCGCCCGCGCCCGGTTCGCGCGGCAGCGGCCCCGCGTCAAGCGCGGCGGCCTCTACCCGTTCATCCGCGCCTTCGCCACCGTCGTCGAACGCGATGTCGTCGTCGCCGCGGTGATCGGGGACATGTTCGCGGGCCGCGCGGCGATCTACGCGGACCTCGTGGCCTACGACGAGGTCGCCCACCACTCGGGCCCGCACAGCCGCGACGCCGCCAAGGTCCTCGAACGCCTCGACCGTTCCCTCGCGCTGATCGCCCAGGTCGCCGGGCACGCCCCGCGCGCCTACCGGATCGTCCTCCTCTCCGACCACGGCCAGAGCCCCGGCGAGACCTTCCTCGGCCGCTACGGCCTCACGCTCGGCAACCTGGTCCGCGCCGGCTGCGGCCTGCCCGTGCCGCGCCGGGCCCGGCGCACCCACAGCGGCGCCGAGGCCCGCACGGCCGTCCGGGCCGCGCTGCGCATCCCCGGCGAGGAGCGCGTGGAGGAGCACCGGACGACGCGCCGCTCCGAGCCGGTCGTGCTCGCCTCCGGCAACCTCGGCCTCGTCTCCTTCCCGGACGTCCCGCACCGGATGAGCCGCGAGGAGATCGATGCCCGCCACCCCGCCCTGCTCTCCACCCTCGCCAACCATCCCGGCATCGGCTTCGTCCTCGTCCGCAGCGAGGAGCACGGCGGTCTCGTGCTCGGCGCGCACGGGGCGGAGATCCCGATCGGCGAGCTGAGCGACGAACACCCCGGCCCGCTCGCGGACTTCGGCCCCGGCGCCGCCGACGCCGTCCGCCGCACGCACGGCTTCCCGCACACCGCCGACATCATGGTCAACTCCTGGTACGACCCCGCCGAGGGCGAAGTCCTCGCCTTCGAGGAGCAGATCGGCTCCCACGGGGGCCTCGGCGGCTGCCAGTCCCGCCCCTTCCTCATGTCCCCCCTCGCCCTCTCCGAGCCGACGGCCGACGACGAGGACCTGGTCGGCGCCGAACACATCCACCGCGTGCTCAGACGGTGGCTACGGGAGGCGAACGGCCCCCAGGTCCCGCTGGTCGAGCCCGCGGCGCCCGTCCGGGGCGCGGGCGATCGCGCGACGAGCCACGAGGGTCCCGCAGCCGCCAGGGAACAGAACCCGGCGGACGCCTAGCCCTCCCGGCCCCCGGGCAGCGGGCCTGTCGGGGTCCCCGACCGCAGTTCACCGCGCGGGGGGCCGGTGTTCAGGATGAGATGAGGCCCGGACGGCCCGGAGTGTGATCGGATGGGGGCACGGAACCCGGCAACGGGACCCCATCGAAAGGACTCATCGTGGCAACCACGCGCACCGCACACACGGTCTGGGAAGGCGAGCTCCTCAAGGGCACCGGCACCGTCACCTTCGACTCCTCCGGCATCGGTTCGCAGCCGGTGTCGTGGCCGTCGCGCGCGGAGCAGGCGAACGGCAAGACCAGCCCCGAGGAACTGATCGCGGCCGCCCACTCCAGCTGCTTCTCCATGGCGCTCTCGCACGGCCTCACCGGCGCGGGCACCCCGCCCACCCGCCTGGAGACGAAGGCCGACGTGACCTTCCAGCCCGGTGAGGGCATCACCGGCATCCACCTCACCGTCCGCGGCGAGGTCCCCGGCCTGGACGCGGCCGGCTTCCAGGAGGCGGCCGAGGGCGCAAAGAAGAACTGCCCGGTCAGCCAGGCCCTCACCGGCACGACGATCACGCTGACGGCCGAACTGGCCTGACGGCCTGCTTCGCGCGCCCCGTCGACGCCCCGTTGACAAGAACCCACTCAAGTTTTGTGCTGGTGCCGAGAACACCGGGCGGAACCTTGCGGGAAGGGGACGGCGATGGGGCGTGCGGTCGGGGTCGATCTCGGTACCACGAACTCGGTGGTGGCCGTGCTGGAGGGCGGCGAGGCGACGGTGGTCGCCAACGCGGAGGGGCAGCGGACCACACCGTCGGTGGTGGCGTTCGCCAAGAACGGCGAGGTCCTGGTCGGCGAGGTCGCCAAACGGCAGGCCGTGACGAACGTGGAGCGCACCGCACGCTCCGTCAAGCGCCACATGGGCGACGGGAGTTGGCGCTTTCCCGACCAGGGTGCGCTGGACGGCACCCGCTATCGGGCCCAGGAGCTGTCCGCGCGCGTCCTGCAGAAGCTGAAGCGGGACGCCGAGTCGTATCTCGGGGAGGACGTCACCGACGCCGTCATCACCGTGCCCGCGTACTTCGACGACGCCCAGCGGCAGGCGACCAAGGAGGCGGGCGAGATCGCGGGCCTGAAGGTCCTGCGGATCATCAACGAACCCACGGCCGCGGCCCTCGCGTACGGTCTGGACCGGGGCGAGGAGCAGACCGTCCTCGTCTTCGACCTCGGCGGCGGCACCTTCGACGTCTCCCTCCTGGAGATCGGCGACGGGGTCATCGAGGTGAAGGCCACCAACGGCGACACACGCCTCGGCGGCGACGACTGGGACCAGCGGGTCGTCGAGTACCTCGTCAAACGGTTCCAGGGGCAGCACGGTGTCGACCTCGGCAGGGACAAGATGGCGCTCCAACGGCTGCGCGAGGGCGCCGAGAAGGCCAAGATCGAACTGTCCAGCTCCTCCGAGACGTCCGTCAACCTGCCGTACATCACCGCTTCCGCCGAGGGGCCGCTCCACCTGGAGGAGAAGCTGACCCGCGCCCAGTTCCAGGAGCTGACCGCGGATCTGCTCGACCGCTGCCGCACCCCCTTCCACCAGGCCGTCAAGGACGCGGGGGTGAAGCTCGCCGCGATCGACCGTGTCGTCCTCGTCGGCGGCTCGACCCGGATGCCCGCGGTCAGCGACCTGGTGAGGGAACTCACCGGCAAGGACCCGCACAAGGGCGTCAACCCCGACGAGGTGGTGGCGGTGGGCGCCGCGCTCCAGGCGGGCGTCATCAGGGGCGACGTGAAGGACGTGCTGCTGCTCGACGTCACCCCGCTGTCCCTGGGCATCGAGACCAAGGGCGGCATCATGACCAAGCTCATCGAGCGCAACACGACGATCCCGACCCGCCGTTCGGAGATCTTCACGACGGCCGCCGACAACCAGCCCTCGGTCGGCATCCAGGTCTACCAGGGCGAGCGGGAGATCGCGGCGTACAACAAGAAGCTGGGCGTCTTCGACCTCACCGGTCTGCCGCCCGCGCCCCGTGGCGTCCCCCAGATCGAGGTGGCCTTCGACATCGACGCGAACGGCATCATGCACGTCTCGGCGAAGGACCTGGCGACCGGCCGCGAACAGAAGATGACGGTGACGGGCGGCTCCGCCCTGCCCAAGGACGACATCGACCGCATGATGCGGGAGGCCGAGCAGTACGCCGACGACGACCGCCGGCGCCGCGAGGCCGCCGAGACCCGCAACCACGCCGAGCAACTCGTGTACCAGACGGAGAAGTTCCTCCGGGAGAACACCGAGCGCGTCCCCGCCGACAGCCGTGCCGAGGTGGAGTCCGCCGTCGCCGACCTGAAGCGTCTTCTGGCGACACCCGAGGACACCGCCGCCCTCCGCGCGGCCACCGAGCACCTGGCGACCGTCAGCCAGCGCATGGGCCAGGCCATGTACGCCGCGGCCGCGGCCTCCGCCGCCCCGGCCTCCGAGGGACCGCCGCCCGGCCCCGCCGAGGAGGAGGGTGTCGTCGACGCGGAGATCGTGGACGACGAGAAGGGACCGAAGGGGGGAGCGGTGTAGGGGGAACGGCGTGGGCGGGCCGCCGGCCTGGGCTCAGTACCGCTCGCGGTAGTGCCTGAGCAGGGTCCTCGTCCGCTCGGCGGACGCCGCGTGGGCGGCCATGTGGTCGAGGACCTCCAGGTGGAGCGCGACCTCGGTGCGGGAGTCGAGGTAGAGGGCGCCGGTGAGGTACTCGGTGTAGACCATGTCGGGGAGTTCCGGTTCGGCGAAGCGGAAGAGCGAGAAGGGGGCGTAGGTACCGGGGTGGGGTCCGTCGGCGAACTCACAGACCTGAAGGATGACGTGATCCTTCTCGGTGATCTCCAGCAGCCGGTCGATCTGGTCGCGCATCACCTGGGAACGGTTGCTCACCGGACGCATCAGGGCCGTCTCGTCCATGATCACCCACAGGTGCGGCGGCGTCTCCTGGATGAGGAGCTTCTGTCTCGCCATCCGCAGCGACACATGGCGTTCGATCGTCTCGGGACCGGTCCGGCCGACGGTCCCGGCCTCCATCACGGCGCGCGCGTACTCCTCGGTCTGCAGCAAGCCCGGCACGAAGTGCGGCTCGTACTGCCGGATCAGATGCGCGGCGCCCTCCAGACTGACGTACACGCTGAACCAGTCGGGCAGCACGTCGTGGAACCGCTGCCACCACCCCGGCTTGTTCGCCTCCTCGGCCAGCGCCACGAACGCCGCGGCGTCGTCCTCGCCGACGCCGTACGTCGACAGCAGGACCTGGACGTACGGGATCTTGAGCGCGACGTCGGCCGTCTCCATGCGCCGTACCGTCGCCGGGGCGACATGGAGGACCCGCGCGGCCTCCTCGCGTCTGAGCCCGGCCGTCTCCCGCAGTTCCTGCAGACGCCTGCCGAGCACCACCTGGCCCACGGTCGGGGCGGGCCGCCGCTCACTCACGCCACGCCTCCCCACGCGCCGAGATACACGACCAGTCTGTCATGTTCCGCTGGGCATCTCACCAAGGCGCCCGGAACGGCCGCCCCGGGTTCCGGATGCCTGACGTGCCGGGCGCCCGCCGGCCCCGCCCGGTACGTGCCCCGGCGCGCGGCCGTCGCGGAGGGTCAGGGCATCAGCGAGTGGAGGTACTTCACCGTCGCCGGGTCGGCCGGGAGGAAGGTCTCGATGGCCAGCTCCGCCACGGTCACGTCCATGGGGGTGTTGAACGTGGACACCGAGGAGACGAAGGACAGCACCTGCCCCTCGTGCTCGATCCGCATCGGCAGCGCGAAGCAGGCAGCGGCCCGCGCTCCGGGCTCCTCACCGGGCTCGTCGTCGGGCGTGCCCGGTGGCAGCGGATACGCCGCCACCTCCTCGTACAGCGCGCGCAGCGGCTCCGAGCGGTGCAGGGCGAGCTGCCGGTTCATCTGCTCCAGCAGATGTCCCCGCCAGGCGCGCAGGTTCCGGATGCGCGGTGCCATGCCCTGCGGGTGCAGGGTCAGCCGCATCGCGTTGAGCGGCGGCGCGAGCAGCGACGCGGGGACACCGTCGAGCAGCATCAGGACGCCCCGGTTGGCGGCCAGCACCTCGTACGTCGCGTTCATCACCAGCGCCGGATACGGCTCGTAGCCCTGGATCAGCCGCTCCATGCCCTCGCGCAGGGTGGCCATCGACGGGTCGTCCAGTGGGGTCTGCGGGTAGTGCGGGGCGTAACCGGCCGCGAGGAGCAGGGCGTTGCGCTCGCGCACGGGTACGTCCAGGTGCTCGGCCAGCCGCAGCACCATCTCCTCGCTCGGCCGGGACCGGCCCGTCTCGACGAAGCTGATGTGCCGCGCCGAGGATCCGGCACGCAGCGCCAACTCCAGCTGACTGAGGCGGCGTTGCTCCCGCCACGCCCGCAGCAGCGGGCCCACGCCCGGATCGGGGAGGACGGGCGGCCGGCCCGGGGCGCCGGTCGGGACAGTGGTCATGCGGAGAACGTAGCCGAGGCGGTCAGGAGGAGGCCCGTGTTCCGCCGCCGGATCCGGGCGCAGACGGCCCCGAACGCCGTTCGCGTGGCCGGATGCGTACGCCTCCGGCCCTGCGATCGGCCGCCTGACCTGGGAACCGGCCGCGCGGCTGTGGCACGCTGAAAGGGACCCCGCGCATCACGGAGGGGCGTTTGGGAAGGAGTGGGTCATGTCTGTCGCACCCCTGTCGCCGAAGGAGATCGAGGACCGGTTGGCGGAGCTGCCCGGCTGGTCGCTGACCGGGGGCCGGCTCACGCGCTCCTACCGCCTCGGCTCGCACTTCGCGGCGACCGCGCTGGTCGTCCACATCGCCCAGACGCAGGAGGAGCTGAACCACCACTCCGACCTCACGCTCGGCTACGACACCGTCTCGCTGACCATCAGCACGCACAGCGCGGGCGGCGCCGTCACCGAGAAGGACGTCGAGCTGGCCCGCAGGGTGGAGGCGCTCGCGCCCGGCCACGGGGCGGGCTGAGGCGGGTGCTGGACTACGACAAGGAGGCCGGCGACTACGACGCCCTGCGCGGCGGCGAGCCCCGCGCCGAGGCCGCCGCCCGCGCCGTCCTCGGCCTCGTCCCCGAGGGCACCCGCCGGATGCTCGACGTCGCCTGCGGCACCGGGATCGTGACCCGGCGGCTCGCGGCCGCGCGGGACGGGATGCGGGTCACCGGCCTCGACCTCACCCACGCCATGGCGAGCCGGGCCGCCGCCCGGCTGCCCGGCTCCGTCGTGATCGGCGACGGCCGCCGGCTCCCCTTTCGTGACGGGGGGTTCGACGCCGTGACCAGCGTGTGGCTGCTGCATCTGCTGGGCGGCCCCGAGGACGTACGGGCCGTGGTCGGCGAGTGCGCCCGCGTGCTGCGCCCCGGCGGTGTCTACGTCACCACCGTCGACAAGGCCGCCTCCCACAACGTGGGCAGCGACATCGACGCCGTGCTCGCCCCGCGCCCCCGGGCCCCGGCCATGGATCCCGCGGCGGCCGTCGAGAAGTACGCCGCCGAACACGGGCTGGGGGTCGCCGGACACGCCCGTTTCGCGGGCCGGGGCCAGGGCCGCAGCCCTCGCCGCACCGTCGCCGACCTGCGCCGCGGCTGGTTCGTGACCCTCCCGCCCGGCGATCCGCTCGCCGACGACTACGCGGTACGGCTGGCGTCCCTCCCCGACCAGGACCGTCCGCGTCCGGACCCGGAGTTCAGCCTCAGGGCGTTCCGCAAGTCCGCCTGAGCCGCCGAGACCATGGCCGAACTGGCCGAACTGGCCGAAAGGCGCGGCAGCGCGGCCGAAAGGTGCGGCAACGCGGTCGGGAAGCGTGGCGACTGAGTTGCGGAACCCGTCCGTCCTCTCTGGAGGTTCGTCACGTGCAGCACCCGCACAGGCACCACAGACGCCGAGCCCTGCGCTCGCTGGTGACCGTGGCCCTCGTCGCCGCCGGACTCACCGCGCTCACCGGCCCGCCCGCCGAGGCCGCCACCGCCCGCCAGGTCGAGAACCTCGACCGGGGCCTGGTCAGCGTCCACGTCGACAGCGGCAACCTGGTCAGCTGGCGCTGGCTGGGCACCGACCCGGACACCGTGTCGTTCAACG
The DNA here is from genome assembly GCF_055592645.1 of Streptomyces sp. NPDC041108. Lineage (NCBI taxonomy): Bacteria > Bacillati > Actinomycetota > Actinomycetes > Kitasatosporales > Streptomycetaceae > Streptomyces > Streptomyces sp. NPDC041108. The sequence goes on from NZ_JBVIYK010000001.1 coordinate 737,362, forward strand.
TCTACCGGTCCGGCACGAAGGTCAACGCGACCCCGGTCACCGCTTCCACGAACTACTTCCACTCCGGCGCGCCCGCGCAGGCCGACTACACGGTCCGCGCGGTCGTGAACGGTGTGGAGCAGGGCGACTCGGCGCACGCGGTCCAACTCCGCACCGGCTACAGGGACGTGCCGATCAGCCCGCCCGCCGGCGGGACCACCCCGGACGGCGTCGCGTACACCTACGAGGCCAACGACGCCTCCGTGGGCGACCTCGACGGCGACGGCACCCTGGAGTTCGTCCTGAAGTGGCAGCCGACGAACGCCAAGGACAACTCCCAGTCCGGCTTCACCGGCAACACGGTCGTCGACGGCATCAAGCTCGACGGCACCCGTCTGTGGCGGATCGACCTGGGCCGCAACATCCGTTCGGGCGCGCACTATACGCAGTTCCAGGTGTACGACTACGACGGCGACGGCCACGCCGAGATCGCCATGAAGACCTCGGACGGCACCGTCGACGGGACCGGTGCGGTCATCGGCAGTTCCTCGGCCGACCACCGCAACTCCAGCGGCTACGTCCTGTCCGGTCCCGAGTACCTGACCATGTTCGACGGCCGGACCGGCAGGGCGATGCAGTCCGTCGACTACGTCCCGGCCCGCGGTACGGTCTCGTCGTGGGGCGACTCGTATGGCAACCGCGTCGACCGCTTCCTCGCCGGGACGGCGTATCTGGACGGCGCCCGCCCCTCCCTGATCATGGCGCGCGGCTACTACACCCGAACGGTGATCGCGGCCTGGGACTGGCGGGGCGGCTCCTTCACCCGCCGCTGGACCTTCGACACCAACTCCTCCAGCAACAGCGGCCGGGGCTACGACGGGCAGGGCTCGCACAGCCTCTCCGTCGGGGACGTCGACAACGACGGCAGGGACGAGATCGTGTACGGCGCGATGGCCGTGGACGACAACGGCGCCGGCCTGTGGACCACGAGGACCGGCCACGGCGACGCCCAGCACCTGGGCGACCTCGACGCCTCCACCGCCGGCCTGGAGTACTTCAAGGTCTCCGAGTCCACCTCGCAGCCCGCCGCGCTGTACATCGACCCCGCGAACGGCGCGGTCCGCTGGAAGCTCGCCGCCTGCTGCGACAACGGCCGGGGCGTCGCCGGGGACATCCACGCGGGCAACGCCGGGCCCGAGATGTGGTCCGCCTCCGACACCTCCATCCGGGACAGGGCCGGGGCCACGAAGGGCCGCGAGCCCTCCTCCGTCAACTTCCTGTCCTGGTGGGACGGGGACCCGGTCCGCGAACTCCTCGACGGCACCCGCATCGACAAGTACGGGACCTCCGGCGACACCCGTCTGCTGACCGGCTCCGGGGTCCTCTCCAACAACGGCACCAAGGCCACGCCCGCGCTCTCCGGCGACATCCTCGGCGACTGGCGCGAGGAGGTCGTCTGGCGCACCAGCGGCAACACGGCCCTGCGGATCTACTCGACACCCGTCGAGACGAGCAGGAAGATCACGACCCTGCTGCACGACCCGATGTACCGCACCGGCCTGGCCTGGCAGAACACCGCCTACAACCAGCCCCCGCACACCAGCTTCTTCATCGGTGACGGCATGCCGACGGCGCCCCGGCCGACGGTCCACGCCCCGTAGGCTTGTGACCTGCCGTAATTCCTGAGCTGAGCGGCATGGCGGCGGCCTCCCGAGCCCCGGGGGAGGCCGCCCCAATCATGATCCACTTTCGCTGGGGAGGATTTGGGGAGATCCATTTCCTGGGGGAGTCTCGGGCATCTCGTCCGCCTCGGCCAGCTCGTCAGTCATGAACCGGCCGATCGCCGCCCGCCCTCGCTGCCCCGACTTCGGCATGAAGTGCACGTAGGTCCGCAGCGTGAATGCCAGGTCGCTGTGCCCCAGCCAGGCGGCCAGTTGAGTAATGGGCTCACCCTCGGCCAGCACAGCGCTGGCGAACGTACGGCGCAGCACATGGAACCCGAACATGCGCGGCATGTTCCACTCCCGGGTCGACCCACGGCAGGGCCACCTCGACGCTGGGGAAGCGGTTCGCGTGTTCCTTGACGGCCTCCGCAAGCTCGGGCGCGCAGGGCGCGACGCGCTCCTTGTTGCCCTTCGGTGGTGCGAAGGCGAACCGGCCCTTCACCTTGATGATCTGGCGAACGACGTTGATGTCCTCACCCTCGATGCCGTCCGGGGAGAACCCGAACGTCTCACCCTGGCGCAGGCCGGCCCCGACGGCCAGATCGGCCAGGATCCGGTACGGCTCAGGCAGGGCGAGCCGTACAGACCGGACGGCCCGCTGCTCCCACGCCAGAGCCTTCGACTTGGGCAGCCGGGGCGCCTTCAGGCCAACCGTCGGCCAAATCTGCCGCGCCATCATCGTCAACAGCCCACGGCTAGCTGCAGGACTCGGCGCAGACCCCCGGATACAAGCACGCATCGACGAATGCGAGGCCGCCAGAAAAGCGAGCAGGCCCATCCCGATGTGGACCTTGTCACCCACAGGGCGAGAGGAGGACTGATCCGAACCCCCCATAGGGCGTCACCAAGCATGCCCACGGTCAGACGCGCGACATCGCAAGCGGCAACGGGATGGGCAGCCCTTCAACCCCAGCTCCCCCGCGAGCAGCATCTCGGACACACACTGAAGGCGATCACTGTGCTGCAGATCAACCACCTCGGCTGAAGGCAACCAGAGGCTTCGGCAGCTCTATGCTCAGAAGATGCCTGAGTACCGCGTAGTGCACGTCCAGGACTGGATCTCGACGAGGAACGATGGGCAGGTGCAAGACGTGCCCAATGCGACCACCGTCATGAACCAGCACGCCGCAGAAGGATGGCGGGTGATCGCCTGCGTCCCTGGAACCAACGCCCAAACCTACGCCGGACTGTTCATCACCTTCGAACGCAACTGACCCCTGGCAGCAAGAGCCGACCATCCAGGCCCCCTCGATCGGCAACCCTGACCTGGCCCAACGCTTCCTTGGCGAAATCAACCGGGCCCCCGCGCACCAACTGCTGCAGGTGTTCGCACGCTGGGAACGGATCGCCAAGGACACCCTGGCCGCCGTTGAACGCGGGCGCGAGATCGCCGCCGCAGAGGCCCGCGGAGAAGGCACCACCGGGGGAGTGGATCGACGGCACCGAACGCCTCCAGGCGATCGCTGCACGAATCGGGTCACGCGGAGCTGCCTGACCTGACAGGCTGCGCTACGACCCGATCACCGAGGCTGTCTTCGACAGCCTCCCCGAGCCGGCCCGGGACGAATTCGACCGGGCCATCCTCGCCGCCTGCCAAGACCTCTACGGTACAACCGAGGCTTACGGCATCGACGACGGCATCACCCGCACCCTCGTACTCACCCGCACCGTCGCCGTGCTTCTCCTCGTCCACGCAAGACGCTACGGATCCTGCATGCCTCGGCGCGCGCTGCAAGCACCTCACGGCGCGCGTCCTCTGTCAGGCGGACTGCCCTCCCTCGGGAAGAGGCGCTGATTCCGAACGACACCCCCCGCAGCCGAAGCTGCGGGAGCGTTCTGCTGCCCGAAGGGCTCAGCCCGCGCCCGCCCCTGACATGGACGGGGCGGGCGTTCATGCGTTCAGCTGTCGCAGCCGACGCCGTCGCCATCACGGTCGAGGTGACTGCCGTAGCCGGGTTCCCCGCGGTGGACGGGCGCGGCTCCGGCCGCGCGGGCCTCCGAGCAGTTCGAGTAGTAGGCGCTGCCGCCGCCAGTACCGCCCCCGCTGCTGCTGCCGGAGTTGTCGTCTGCGGCGGGCTGTGCGGTCACGGTCTCGGTGACCTTCACTTTCACCTTGACCGTCTCGGTGGCGGTCACAGCCGGCGCGGCTTTCGGTTTGGCTTCAGCGGTCGTTGTCGCCGTGACCGTGGTGGTGGGGCCGGGCTTGGCGGCGGTGTGCTTCGCGTCGGCTGTCTGCGGGTCGCTGGCGCCGGCGCCGATGCCGATGAAGAAGGCGAAGCCGAGCGCGGGGAGCACGTACCGCTTGCGGGCCCATCTGGGTGCGGGTCTGACGGGCTGCGGCATGGGCGGTGTGGTGTACGGGCTGGTCACGTCGTCCCCCTGGGGTGTTTCGGGTGGCATGACGGTAGTGCCCTGGTGCGCCGGGTGGGTGAGTAGTGACGGTTCTGTGACTGTCCGTGCCGACTCCCGGGCCCTCCGGCAACGGGCCCGGGAGCCGTGCGACGCCTTGTCAACCGGCCTGGCGCTGCTTCTGCTCGCGCAGTTCGTGGACGCTGGCGGTGAGGGTGCCTTCTTGCTGTTCGTAGTGGGAGAGGGCGAGGCCGAGGCCGAAGAAGGTGGGTGCCCATTCGCCCACGAAGATGCCCCACCGGTCTGCACGGGCGAGGCCGCCGACGGGTTCGGCTTTGAGGCTGGTTGCCCAGGTGGCGACGGAGAGGCCGATGGAGGTGAAGGCAGCCAGGTAGGCGTGTTCGCTGCGGATGCCCATGTCGTGGAGTTTCTTGATGACCATGGTGTGCTCCGTTCTGTGGGATCCCTGGTTGGAGTGCCCACACTCGCCAGCACCATTCGAGCCTTTTGTCGGGTATGCCGGTTTCGGTGTGAGGTCGTAGGCTGGTGCTGCTCGCGGCTGTCGCGGAGGTGCCCCATGCCTGCGGTCTGGAGGGGAGCCATCTCGTTCGGGCTCGTCACTTCTCTGAACCAGCGTGGCTCATTGCACCGCTGTGTTCTGGAAGCCGACAGCGGGAACCACCGCATGCGGCCTCGTCGGAACGGAGGCAGGGCCGCGCATTCGGATGCGCCTTGTCCCCGGGGCGGCTGGACAGGCCGGTGGTGGCTGACAGGTGTGTTCAGTGAGGCTCTTCGTTGGCTCTGGCCTGCCAGTACGCGGCGCCTTCCTGGCTGGCGCGGGTGGCGGGGTGGCCTGGTCCCAGAGCGCGGAGGCGGTCCTCCAGTAGCTGTGCAGAGGCGGTCGCTGCCCCGGCTGCGTCGCCTGCCACACCTTGGTAATAGGCCAGGTGACCTCGCGCGGAGAGGGTCTCCGGATGGTCCGGGCCCAGGAGATGCATACGCCCGGCTACCAATTCTTCGTTGGCGGCAGCAGCGCCGTCCGGGTCTCGGGCCTTCCCCGGGGACGAGGCGAGCAGTTCCCAGGCCGTGATTTCGTCGGGATGGTCCGGCCCCAGTTCTCGCACGCGGGCAGTCAGCAGCTTCTTGAAGGCCGCTGCGGCGCCGGAGTGATCTCCCGCTGCTTCACGCCAGTGAGCGAGGATGCCCAGCGTGGTTAGGGTGTCGGCGTGGTCCGGGCCCAGCAGCCGCAGGCAGGCCCCCAGGAGTTCCTCCTGCGTTACAGAGGTGAGCCGGAGCCGCCCAGTCAGATGAGGCGGTCATGGTGAGGCTGACCGTGACATCGGCATCCCCAGCAAAATCGGCCCGGTCGACGCAGCCGAGTCGACTTGGCGGAGCCCCTCGATCTCGCCGAGCCAGCCTTCCTGCTCTGCCTCGGCGATCCGGTCCACGAGGTTGTCGCGGATCTTCACCAGTCGGCCGCGCTGGGCCGGGCCGGGGCGCAGGAGCGAGCAGCGGACGCAGGCGTGCTCGTGGATGCAGGCCACGATCATCCGTCGCGTCCGCGCCCCCAAGACCGGCACCTCCTACAACCAGCCCCCGCACACCAGCTTCTTCATCGGTGACGGCATGCCGACGGCGCCCCGGCCGACGGTCCACGCCCCGTAGACGACCGGTCCGGGGGCGGACCCGCCCCCGGACTCCGGCTCCGTGTCGTCGCACTCAGCCCAGCGTCAGCGACGCCTGGACGGGCAGATGGTCGCTGGGGAACTGGCCGTTCGCCGCGAAGGTGTTGACGGCCGCCCGGTGCGCGGTGACGCCCGGGGTGGCCAGGATCCAGTCGATGCGGTCGCCGTCCGGGGTCAGGGGGCGGTAGCCGTGGAAGGTCGCGTAGAGGTCGCTCCGCTCGGCCGCCGTGTCCCAGGTGTCGACGAGGCCGGCGCCCAGCATCGTGTCGTAGACCGGGTTGCGGTGGGCCGCCACGTTGAAGTCGCCGGTGACGACGAGGGGGAGCGACGGGTCGAAGCCGGCGATCCGGCGGGCGATCAGCGCCGCGGCCCGCTCGCGGGCGTACTGGCTCGCGTTGTCGAGGTGGGTGTTGAGGAGGTGGAACTGTCTGCCACCGTCCCGCAGATCCCGGAACCTGACCCAGGTGACCATCCGGACGGAGCCGCCGCCCCAGGTGTTGGAGCCGGGCACGTCGGGGGTGTCGGAGAGCCAGAAGTGCTGGTACTCGACGGGCGCGAGCCGACGGGTGTCGTAGAGGACCGCCATGAACTCGTCGCGGTTGCCGCCCGCCCGGCCGGTGCCGATCCAGCGGTAGTCCGGTCCGAGGTCGGTCTCGATGTCGAGCAGTTGCCGGTGCAGGCCCTCCTGGGTGCCGATGACATGGGGTGCCTCCTGCCGCAGCAGTGCCCGCATCACGGGCCGGCGTTCGGCCCAGCTGTTGGGCCGCGTGGTGTTCGCGTAGCGCAGGTTGAACGACATGGTGTCGAGACGGGGGCTGACGGTGGCCTCCTCTTCCGCCGCCGCGGCGGCGGGCCGTGCGGACAGTCCGGCGTGGGACAGGGGCAGCAGCACCGCCGCGGCGAGTGCCGTCTGGAGGGTGAGGCGGCGCGTGACCCGACGGTGGTTCGGCACTGAGGCTCCCTCTGCGGCGGCCAACGGGGCAAGTCGTGCGCACAACAGGGTGGAACTGCCTGCCATGGTAGGCATGAACATGTCGATGCATCGAGGTGTACGCGCCCCGAAGGATCAAAGCACCCGACGGGCGCGCAGGACGTGAACGCGGCAGACGCGTGGAGGAAGCACATGGCGAGGGCGCGCGCCCGACCCAGGCGCGCGCCCTCTTCTCGTCCTGCCCGGGTTTCAGGTCACCGTGCAGGACTGGTCACCGAGTCTGAACGCGGTCGGTCTGCCGTTCGTCCGCGACCAGGTTCCGGTGAAGCCGAAGCTCACCGACGAACCGGCCGCCACAGTGCCGTTCCAGGCGATGTTCCTGGCCGTGACCGCCGACCCCGACTGGGTGTGGGCGGCGTTCCAGATCTGGGAGACGCTCTGGCCGTCGGGGAAGGCCCAGCCGAGGGACCAGCCGCTCCACGCGCTCGTGCCGGTGTTGGCGAGCCGCACGTCCGCCTGGAAGCCGCCCGGCCACTCGCCCGTGACCTTGTACGTCACCGCGCAGGCTCCCGTCGGCCCGGGTCCGGGGTCCGGATCCGTGCCGCCGCCCGTGTCGGAGGAGTCGCCGTAGACGATCCCGCGCCCGTTCGTGGAGACGTAGACCCGCCCGTACACCCGCGGGTCGCCCGTGATCGCCGCTCCCGTCCAGCCCCACTGGTGGGCGTCGTCGTTGATCCGGGTCCAGGTCGCGCCCTTGTCCGTCGAGCGGAAGATGCCGCGCACCCCGCCGATCTTCGCGCTGGTGTAGAGCGTCTGGTACGAGGCCCCCGAGGCCGCCTTGCCGAAACCGATCGTGTCGGCCTGCTCGACACCGGAGAGCTTGGTGAAGGTGGCTCCCGCGTCCGTGGAGTGCCACAGACCGTACGCGCCGTCCGACGCCCCGCCCGCCAGCCACACGTCACCCTTCACCCCGGGCAGCGCCTTGAAGCGCACGCTGTCGCCGCTCGGCAGGCCGGTCGCGTTCGACGCGGTGAAGGTGGCCCCGCCGTCCGAACTGACGTAGAACTTACCGGACTTGAAGCCGTAGAAGGTCTTCGGGTCCACCCGGTCGGACTCCACGATCGCGTCGGCCGGGATGCCGCTCGACGCCGACCACGAGGTACCGAAGCCGGTCGTGTACCGCACGCCCGTGCCCGCCGGGCTCCACACGAACCGGCTGCCGTCCGAGGCCGCCGCGACCGTACCGCCGCCGCTCACGCCCGAGGGGTCGGTCCCGGCGAACCAGTTGGCCCCGTTGTCCGTGGAGAAGGCGATGTGCGGGCTGGAGTCCAGGTTGCCGACCCTCACGACCGTGTTCGGGCTGGACTCGGCGAAGTCCAGACTGGTCGTCGTGGTGAAGTTCGGCTGGGTGAACATCATCGACGGGACCTTCGTCAGGTCCGTGTGCCGGAAGCCGCCGACGTCACCGAGCGCGCTGAGCAGCGGGGCTCCGGACGGCGGCGAGGCCAGGTCGTTGACCGCCGTCTCCTCCAGGCCACGCACCATCGGTTTGACGGCGAACTGGCCGCCGCTGTCCCAGTTCCCCAGGTTCTCCGTGCCGTAGATCGTGGCGCCCGTCCCGTACATCATCCGGTTCGAGTCGAACGGGTCGATCTCCAACGCCTCGGTCATCCAGCCGAGTTTGGGTGTCTGTTCCGGCGGCGAGGGGCTGGCGCCCCAGGTCAGCCAGGGGGAGGACGAGACATCCATGGTGAAGCGGTTCGAGCGGTTCGGATAGGAGGTGTAGTCCCACGCGCGCGTCCAGGTCGCGCCGCTGTCCGTCGAGCGGAAGATCTGGGTGTCCGGCCACCAGGAGCTGTAGGCCGTCGCCATGACCGTGCCCGGATCCTGCCGGTCCACGCTCAGCCCGCTGAAGCCGTAGTGGGTGTCGGCCTCGGCCACCGGGCTGATGTTCGTCCAGGTGCCCGTCGCGGTCGTGTACCGCCACAGCTGGCCCTTGCCGCCGTCGTAGGGCCCGCCCTTGTCGCTGTACGACAGGTACAGATGGCCCTTCGTCGCGTCCAGAACGCCCTTGTGGGCCAGGTATCCGGTCGGCTGACCGGCCACACGCGACCAGGTCGCGCCCGCGTCGGTGGACCGGTACACCGCGTTGTCCTTGTCGGCGACCCCGACGTACACGGTCTTCGTCGCGTTGCCGGACGTCCCCGTGGTCTCGTCGAAGGTGACCCAGACGATGCCCTGGTTGTCGCTGTTGTACCCGCTCGTGTCGGAGGGATCGGCCACGTAGTTGCCGACGTTGGGGAAGTTCGTCACCTGGGACCAGGTGACCCCCGAGTCCGTCGAGCGCCACAGACCCTTGCCGCTGGGCGCCCCCAGGTACAGCACGCTGTTCTTGTTCGGGTCGACGGCCAGCCGCTCACCCATGCCCCGGCCCGGCATGTTCCCGCCCAGCTTGAACGGCAGGCCGGCCTTCTGCCAGCTCGCGCCCCGGTCCGACGACCGCAGGATCGCCCCGTTCCCCGGGTCCCAGTTGTTGGTGTACGTACCGGCCGCCACGTACACCTTGTTGGGGTCGACGGAGTCGGAGGCGAGGCTCACGACCCCCGTGTGACCCCAGTCGTCCCAGCCGACGGAGTCCAGCAGCGGGGTCCAGGTCTTCGACGACTCCACCCAGCGGTAGGCCCCGCCGATGTCGGTGCGGGCGTACGCGAGGTTCTTCTCCTTGCGGTTGAAGACGATGCCCGGGACGAAGCCGCCGCCGTCGATCCGGGCGTTCTTCCAGGTGTAGGTGTCGGCGGCGACGGACACCGACCGGTCGCCGCTGCCGGCCTTCTCGGCGGCCAGCACGGGTGGGGAGCCCGCGAGCAGGCCGGCCGCGAGGGCCAGGACGGTGGTGAGGATGCGGGTTCTTCGCAACGTGGGGGTCCTCTCCTGACGAGTGGGGGGAAGTTCTCAGAAAAGGGCGCACAGACCCCGCGCCCGTGAGGGGCGCGGGGCTGTGCGCGGTGCTCGGTGTGCGGTGCCTACTCCAGGAGTTCCGCGTACGCACCCATGGCCAGGGCGATGTCGGCCTGGGCCCAGAACCGGTGGTACGTGAAGGAGGGCGTGGCGCCACCGGCCAGGTACGCCTCGATCTTCGACCAGGCCGGGTCGTCCTCGTAGAACGACCGGATCGACTCGAACGTCGACGACGAGTTGATCGCGTCCCCGTTCGGCATCGTGCCCGTCCACCCGCTCGGGATGGACACCTGGTCGTCGAACCGGTTGTAGTCCGTACGGGTCTCCGGGACGGCGACCCCGAGCGCGTCCTGGTGGTGCTGCCACAAACCGTCGAGCAGCGCCTTGGCGACCCGGGCCGCGTCGGCGTCACCGGAGCGGTCGGCGTAGTACGTCAGGGTCTTGGCGTAGGAGCCCGCCACCCCCACGTCCTCGGTGTAGTCGGCGACGGTGACGTGCAGCCCGCTGTTGGAGCCGGGGCTGGACGGGTTCCAGGTGTTCGGGGCGCCCGACCACTGGAGGGTGGAAGGGATCCGATACGTCCCGTCGGGGTTGATCGTGGTCTTGGACAGCGCCCAGTCGACCCACTTGTCGAGCACCGTCTTCGCGGCGGCGTTGCCGGTCTGCTGGTAATACTCGGCGACCCGCTCCATGGACCACGTCTGGAAACCGAACCACTGGTTGGACGGCGGGTCGTGGTACACGGGCTTCTCGTCGTAGTACATGCCGTAGAAGGTCGGCGTCCCGGCCGGGGGCGTGGCGTACCGCCCCGCCCAGCTGTTGGTGGCGCCGCCCGCGATGGCGCCCTCGTTCGACTGGAGCCAGCGGTAGAACTCGATCTGCCGGTCGAGGGACTTGGCCCAGTCCGCCTGCCCGGTCGCCGACTTCGGCTTCAGCGGTGCGTAGTTGGCGAGGGCGTACGCGGCCAGCGGGTTCTGGTAGCCGCCGTGCGCGTGGCTGGAGCCGATGCGCCAGGACCAGCCGGCGCTGGTGTCGGTGGCACCGCCCCACGCGTAGTACCAGGAGAGCAGGTAGAAGGAGGCGTCCTTGCCGGTGCCCGCGGGGCAACTGGTCGGCCCCACACAGTTCCCGACCTTCTTGAAGTACTTGTCGTACATCGCGTAGCGCAGGTAGTCGCCCATCTTCGCGGCCTTGCCGACGGTCGCGGAGACGTCACCGCCCTTGCCCTGCTGCTTGGCCCAGACGTCCGCCCAGTACGCGGCCTGCACGGCGCGCGCGTCGGCGTCCGGGGCGTTGGTGAACTTCCACTGCTTGGCGTAGGAGGCGTCACGGGTGAACAGGTCCAGGTACCCGTTCCTGCCGCCGTACTTGAACTGGTCGCAGGTGGGCTGCGGGACGGTCTCCCACACCGACTCCTGCGGACCGCGCTGGAAGGTGTTGATGTACGACGGGCCGGTGTCCGACGGACCTGCCTCGCACTTGCCCGGAGAGTTGCCGAAGCCGTAGACGTTGTCCACGTCCTGCAGCCAGTGCATGCCGTAGATGTCGTCCGTGTTGTAGGCGCTCTTCAACTCGGCGGCGATGGGGTCCGAACCGACCGAGACACTGGTGTTGAGCTGCGCCGGGTACTCGCCCGGGGTGTCGTGTTCAGGGGCGTACGTCGCCGGCTTGGAGGCGTTGTAGAAGGAGTTGGTGGGCTGGTCCGGCTTGGTGGGGATCATGTACTTCTCCATGATCTCCCAGGCGCCGTTGAACTTGGACCAGTCGCCCGTCACCTTGCCGTACATGGCCTGCAGCCACAGGAGGTAGCTGTACGCCTCCGAGGTGGTCTCATGGCCGTGGTCCGGCGCCTCGACGATCAGCGTCTCGACCGAGTGGTACGGGATGCCCTCGGGGGAGAAGTAGCCGCTCGCCGGGTTGGTGATCTTGCCGTAGAGCTCCAGGAAGCGGGCGTCGTACACCTTCGACGCGGCCAGCTGGGTCACCGTCACCGCGGCCTTGGCGTGGCCGGTGGCCGCCGACTCGAAGACCGCGGAGCCCGTGCCCGAGGAGTTGGCCGTGACGGTCACCTTCTGGGCCGTGTTCCAGTTCTGCGGCGTGAAGGTCAGCGACGCGCCACCGGTGACCGACAGGCCCGAGTTGCCGGAGGCCCGCGAGGTCGTCACCGTCACGTTCCCCGACGGCTGCGTGGAGAGTTTCACGTCGTACGTGCCCGTCTTGCCCTGCTGTACGCCCAGTTGTGTCGGGGAGGCGACCACGGCCGGCCCCGAGGCGACCGTGATGCCGACCGGCGTGGAGTCCGCCGACGCGCCCAGGCTGTCGTACGCCTTGGCGACCAGCGAATGGCTGCCCACGGACAGACCGGTGGCCGAGAAGGTGTACGGCGAGGTCGTGTCCGTGCCCAGCAGCGTGGTGTCGTCGTAGAACTCCACCTTGGTGATGGTCGCGTTGTCCGCGGCCGCCGCGGTGGCCGCCATCGGCACCGGGTCACCCTGCGAGTACGTGGCGCCCGCCGTCGGGCTGGTCAGCACGGTGATCGGCGGCTGATGGGCGCCGACACACGCGGTGCCGTTGATCGCGAAGCCGGTCGGCGCCGCGTTCGCGCCGCTGTACGTGAACTGGGCACCGGTGGTCACGGCGGCCCCGACGGCGATCGTGCCGTTCCAGGACGCGTTCTTCGCCGTCACCGACTTGCCGGACTGCGACCAGGTGCCGCTCCAGCCGTTGCTGAGCGTCTGGTTGCCGGCGTAGGCGTAGGTCAGGGTCCAGCCGTTGATGGCTTCGGTACCCCGGTTGGTGATCGTCAGCTCGGCGGTGAAACCCGAGCCCCAGTCGTTGGTCTTGTAGTCGACGTTGCAGGCGACCGCGGCCGCGCTGGCGGAGGTCGAGCCGGTGCCGAGCATCGTCAGGGGGAGGGCGAAGGCCGCGACCACGGCCGTCCACAGACGCCGCGAGGCACGGCGTCTCCGTCTGGGGTGCATGCTCTGGTTCCTTCCGTGCGGCTCTGGCGAAGGTGGGGGCGGAGCGGCAACAACAAGCCTTGAACCAGTGGGAGCGCTCCCATATTGAGGAGGAGGGCGCAAGGGGTCAAGGCGTTTGAAGAGTCGAAAAGATTCGATCAGGGGAGAAAAGATTCATCCGCCGCAATAACGCAAGACCTCTGTCTTTTACCGTGACTTGGCGCTACCTTCACCAGCACCAGTGGGAGCGGTTCCACCAGTCGACGCGTTCGTCCCAGACGCGTCCGAGCTGCGAGGGACGCTCGAAGAACACCCCCAGTGTTCAGGTCTTTTACTCGCCTCGGCGACAGCGCGACGACTCCTCCTCGTACACCCCACTACGGAAGAGGAAACCCGCACTCATGAGCCGTACCAGAACAGCACTTCTGGCTGCGTTGGCGCTGGTCGCCGGCGCGGCCGGGACCTCCGTGGCCGCCGTGCCGGACGACACCGGCGTGCAGGCGGTCCCCTGCACGGTCGACTACAAGGTCCAGAACCAGTGGTCGACCGGCTTCACCGCCGCCGTCACCATCACCAACAACGGTGCTGCCAAGTCCTCGTGGGCCGCGAAGTGGTCGTACGCCGGGAACCAGCAGGTCACCAACGGCTGGAACTCCCGGATCACCCAGAGCGGTTCGTCGGTGACCGCCGCCAACGAGACGTACAACGGCGCGCTGGCCACCGGTGGTTCGGTCAGCTTCGGGTTCCAGGCCTCCTACAGCGGAACCAACGCCCTGCCGACGACCTTCACGCTCGACGGCGTGACCTGCAACGTGGACGACGGCGGCGGCGGCGACCCGGGCGAGCCGGGCCCCGGCACGCCGGGCAGCAGGGTGGACAACCCGTACGCGGGGGCCAAGGTGTACGTGAACCCGGAATGGTCCGCGAACGCCGCCGCCGAACCGGGCGGCAGCCGGATCTCCAACCAGCCGACGGGTGTGTGGCTGGACCGCACGGCCGCCATCGCGGGTGCGGGCGGCAAGATGGGCCTGCGCGCCCACCTCGACGAGGCGCTGCGGCAGAAGGGCTCGGGCGAACTCGTCGTCCAGCTGGTGATCTACAACCTGCCCGGCCGTGACTGCTCGGCCCTCGCCTCCAACGGCGAGCTGGGCCCGACGGAGATCGACAAGTACAAGACGCAGTACATCGACCCGATCAAGGCGATCCTCGCCGACTCCAAGTACGCCGGCCTGCGGATCGTCACCACGGTCGAGATCGACTCGCTGCCCAACCTCGTCACCAACGTCGGCAGCCGCCCGACGGCCGTGCCCCAGTGCGACGTGATGAAGGCCAACGGCAACTACGTCAAGGGTGTCGGCTACGCGCTCAACAAGCTGGGCGACGTCCCCAACGTCTACAACTACGTCGACGCCGGTCACCACGGCTGGCTCGGCTGGGACGACAACTTCGCCCCCTCCGCCGCCATCATGAAGGAGGCCGCGACCGCCGAGGGCGCCACGGTCAACGACGTCCACGGCTTCATCACCAACACGGCCAACTACAGCGCCCTGAAGGAGAACAACTTCACCATCAACGACACCGCGGGCGGCAAGTCGGTCCGTGAGTCGAAGTGGGTGGACTGGAACCGCTACGTCGACGAGCTGTCCTTCGCCCAGGCATTCCGGGCCCAGGCGGTCTCGGCGGGCTTCAACTCGAACGTCGGCATGCTGATCGACACCTCCCGCAACGGCTGGGGCGGCGCCGCCCGGCCCACCGGACCGGGGGCGACGACCACCGTCGACACCTACGTGGACGGCGGGCGCTACGACCGCCGCTTCAACACCGGCAACTGGTGCAACCAGGCCGGAGCCGGTCTCGGTGAACGTCCGAAGGCCGCCCCGGCGACCGGGATCGACGCCTACGTGTGGATGAAGCCGCCGGGTGAGTCCGACGGGGCCAGCTCCCTCATCCCGAACGACGAGGGCAAGGGCTTCGACCGCATGTGCGACCCGACGTACACGGGCAACCCGCGCAACAACAACAACATGTCCGGCGCCCTGGGGAACGCACCCATCTCCGGGAAATGGTTCTCCGCCCAGTTCCAGCAGCTGATGCAGAACGCGTACCCCGCGCTCTGAGTCCGCTCCGCTGAGCCGGTCCGCCAGGGGCAGTCGCACTTCCCCCACCCCCTGGCGGACCGGTGGCATGCCCGTGCGAGTCACGTCACGATGAGGGAGGAGGCGGGAGCGATGAGTTCCGGGCGGCGCGGCGGTCTCCATCGCCGTAAGCCCGTGACAGTGACGCGAAAAGAGAACCCCATGCGCATCGTGATCTGCGAGTTCATGAGCCTGGACGGTGTCGTGCAGGCGCCCGGCGGTCCCGAGGAGGACACCGAGGGCGGGTTCGCCCACGGTGGCTGGACGCACCCGTTCTTCGACCCGGAGGTCGTGGGCGGTGCCTGGGACGCCGCGCTGGGCCGGGCGGACGCGTTGCTCTACGGCCGCCGCACCTGGCAGGCGATGGCCGGGGCGTGGCCGGACCGGGCGGGCGACCCCTTCGCCGACCGGATGAACTCCCTGCGCAAGTACGTCGTGTCCACGACGCTCGCCGACTCCGAGCTGACCTGGGAGAACACCACGCGGATTCCGGGCGGGGAGGCCGTCGCGCACATCCGCAAACTCCGTGAGACCGACGGCGGCGACCTGCTCGTCATGGGCAGCCCGACCCTCGCCCGCACCCTCCTCGCGGAGGGTCTCGCCGACGAACTGGTCCTGATCGTCATGCCGGTCGTCCTCGGCGGCGGAAAGACGATCTTCCCCGGTGACGGAGCCATGCGCACCCTGGAACTCGTCTCCACGACCACCAGTGGCACGGGGGCGAACGTATGCGTCTACCGGGTGGCGGACCAGGACTGAGCCGTTGCCGCGTCGGCTCGATGCAGGCGCCGTATCGGCACGGCGGTTTTGCCGATACGGCAAGGAGAGTGGCCGTTCTCCGGTGCGTCGGAGCAAGCTGACGGCACCCGGAAGAGAGGCGCACCATCATGGGACAGCACCACCACGGCCGTCACGACCATGACCACGGCCCCGCCGACCACGACCACGGTGACGTCGACTGGGGCGAGCTGGCCGGGCATCTGGAGGAAGAGGCCGAACTGTTCGCTCCGCTGAACCGGCAGGCCGCCGCCTGGGTCGCCACGCGGCAGCCCGAACCGGGACTGATCGTCGACGTCGGCAGCGGACCGGGGGTCGTGAGCTGTCTGCTGGCCGATGTGTTCCCCGGCGCCCGGGTCGTCGCCCTGGACGGTTCCGGGGCACTGCTGAAGCTGGCCCAGGCCCGTGCCGAACGGCTGGGACTCGGCGACCGGTTCAGCACTCTGGAAACCGAACTCCCGGACGGTCTGGGTGAGTTGGAGTACCCCGCCGACCTGATGTGGGCCGGCCGCAGCCTGCACCACCTCGGTGACCAGCGCGCCGCCCTCGTCGCCTTCGCCGAACGGCTGGCCCCCGGCGGCACGTTGGCGCTCGTCGAGGGCGGGCTGCCCAGCCGCTTCCTGCCGCGTGACATCGGCATCGGCCGCCCCGGACTGCAGTCCCGGCTCGACGCGGCGCAGGACCGGTGGTTCGGCGAGATGCGGGCCGCGCTGCCCGGCGGTGTTCCGGAGACCGAGGACTGGCCGGGGCTGCTCACCGCCGCGGGCCTGCGTGACGCGACGTCCCGCACGTTCCTGCTGGATCTTCCGGCGCCCCTCCCGCAGGCCGCCCGCGCCCATGCCGTGGCCTCCTTCCAGCGCGGCCGGGGGATCCTCGCGGACTTCCTCGACGCCACCGACCTCGCGACCGTCGACCGGCTCCTCGATCCCGACGACAGGGCGAGCCTGCACCACCGCACGGACCTGTTCGTCCTCGCGGCCCGGACGGTGCACGTGGCCCGGCGCTGACGCCGTCCCCGGCGCGCGCCGGCAGCGGTCGTCCTTGACTTCGAGAGCGCTTCAAGTGGTGGACTCCGTCTGCCGGCCCCACTCCGGTCGGCCGGCACGACACCAAGGGGGAAGACCATGTCCGAAGCACCGGTCGCGCTCATCACCGGCGGCGGCAGCGGTATCGGCGCCGCGGTCGCCCGGCGGCTGCTCGACCTCGGCCACCGGGTGGCCGTCACCGGGCGCCGGGCCGAGCGGCTGCGGGCGTTCGCCGCCGAACTCGGCGATCCCGAAGGGCTGTTGACCATTCCGGGCAACGCGGCCGAGTACGCGGACGTCCAGGCCGCGGTGGACGCCACGCTGAAGGAGTTCGGGCGGATCGACACCGTCCTCGCCAACGCGGGCTTCGGCACCCACGACACCGTCGCCGAGGGGGACCCCGCGGGGTGGACGGAGATGGTGCTGACCAACGTGCTGGGTCCTGCCCTGCTCGTCCGGGCCTCCGTCGACGCCCTCAAGGAGACACGGGGGCGGATCATGCTGGTCGGCAGCGTCGCCGGGTTCATCCACGGCCCCGGCAACATCTACGGGGCGACCAAGTGGGCGGTGACCGGGCTCGCCGAGAACACCAGGCGGCAGGTCACCGAGTGGGGTGTGGGCGTGACCCTGATCGCGCCCGGCCGTGTGGAGACCCCGTTCTGGGACGCCTACGGCAGTCTCCCGCCGGGCCGTCTCCTCACCGCCGACCAGATCGCCGACTCCGTGGTCTGGGCGATCCGGCAGCCGGCCGGCGTCGACGTCAACACGGTGGTCGTACGCCCGATCGGCCAGCCGGTCTGAGGGCCGCGCCCGCACGCGGGACCGCCCGCCGGACGTCGTCCGACGGGCGGTCAGCCGTCTTTCGTGCTCCCGGTGGGTGGACGCCGGGAGCGGCCCGGTCTCAGGCCTGGTCGAACGTCGCCGGGTCCGGGCCGATGCGCCGGTCCTCGTTCAGCGCGCTGATCGCGGCGATGTCCTCCGTGTCCAGGGAGAAGTCGAAGACCTCGATGTTCTCCTTGATGCGGGACGGGGTCACCGACTTGGGGATGACCACGTTGCCCAGCTGGAGGTGCCAGCGCAGGACCACCTGGGCGGGGGTGCGGCCGTGCTTCTGCGCGATCGCGACGACCGCCGGGACCTCCAGGAGCCCCTTGCCCTGACCGAGCGGCGACCAGGCCTCGGTGGCGATTCCCTGCTCGGCGTGGTACTCGCGGGCCGCGCGCTGCTGGAGGTGCGGGTGCAGCTCGATCTGGTTGACCGCCGGAATGACGCTCGTGGCCTCGATCAGCGTCTCCAGGTGTTCCGGAAGGAAGTTGGAGACACCGATGGCCTTCGCGCGGCCGTCCGCGTAGAGCTTCTCGAACGCCTTGAAGGTGTCGACGAACGTGCCCCGGGCCGGCATCGGCCAGTGGATCAGATACAGATCCACGTACTCCAGGCCGAGCTTGGCCAGGGACGTGTCGAAGGCGCGGAGGGTGGAGTCGTAGCCCTGGTCGCTGTTCCAGAGCTTGGTGGTGACGAAGAGATCCTCGCGGGGCACGCCGGCCGTGGCGATGGCCTTGCCGGTGCCCTCTTCGTTGCCGTAGATGGCGGCGGTGTCGATGCTGCGGTAGCCGGCCTCCAGCGCGGTGGTGACCGCCTGCTCGGCCTCGTCGTCCGGCACCTGCCACACGCCGAAGCCCAGCTGGGGCATCTCGACGCCGTTGTTCAGGATGATCGGGGGGACCTTGCTGCTCACGAGCTCTCGATCCTTAAGTCGTCGGGTGGTGCTTCCCATCGTCAACGATCACGGAGCGCGATGCATTCCTGAGCGGACCGCTCGCGCTCCGAATCGCAGATTGGCCGGAAACGGATCCGGTGGTCCAAGCGTATCGGTCTGGACCATTGACCGAACACGGTCATGCGTGGACGCTGTCTCTGCCGCAACGCACGTCGCTGAATGATGGTCGCATACGTGAATGGATGGCTCATGACCCCCACGCGAAGGAACGTCCTCGGCGCCGCGCTCGGCGGTGCCGCCGCGGGCGCCGTCGGGCTGCCCGCCCCCGCCGCGCACGCCGCCTCCTGGCAGTTGAGGTGGTCCCCCTCGGCGAGCGGCGACGGGCTGCGCGCCTTCGAGACCCTGGAGGACGACCGCGCAGGCTCGCACCCCTCCGCCTCGCCGCACATCCGCGCCGTCGGCGACACCTGGCGCTTCGACATGCACACCGTCGACCGGGACTCCGCCACCGACCGTCAGCGTCACGAGGTCACCGGCCTGCGCACGGGCAGCGGCTTCCTGCGCTGGACCGAGGGCCAGACCTGGCGCGTCACCTACGGGATGTACATCCCGGCTTCGCTGCGGGCGACCACCAGCTTCACGCACATCATGCAGATGAAGCAGCCCGGCGCCGGCACCTCACCCCTGGTGGTGCAGTCCCTGCGCCGGGTCGACGGGGCGCAGACCATCGAGCTGAAGCTGCCGATCGGCGACATCCTCGTCGGCCGCACCGCCCTGACACCCCTGCACGACTCCTGGGTCGACGTCGACTTCCAGGTCAAGGTCGGCAACGGCACGGCCGGTTCGGTGCGCTGGATCCTCCGGAAGGGCCCGGCCACCCTGATCGACGTCTCCCGCTCGGGCGTCGACACCTTCCTCGGCGACCGCCTGCGCCCCAAGTGGGGCATCTACCGTTCCCTCGGCGACACCTCGGACTCCCTGCGCAACTGTCACCTGCTGCTGCGGAACATGAAGGGCTATCAACTGGTCTGACCGGCCCAGGAACGGACAGCGACGCGGGGCGCCGGAACGACGACGGGGCGGCCGGGGCGGTCTCAGGCCCGGTACAGCGCTTCCACCTCTTTCGCGTACGCCTTCTCGATGGCCCTGCGCTTCAGCTTCAGCGACGGCGTCAGCAGTCCGTGCTCCTCGGTGAACTGGTGCGCGAGGATGCGGAAGGTGCGGATCGACTCGGCCTGCGAGACCAGGGTGTTGGCGGCGACCACCGCCCGCCGCACCTCGGTCTCCAGCTCCGGGTCGCGCACCAGTTCGGCCGCCGCCGGCGTCGGCTTGCCGCGCATCTGCAGCCAGTGCGCGACCGCCTCCCCGTCCAGGGTGACCAGGGCCGCGATGTACGGACGGTCGTTGCCGACGACGATGCACTGCGCGACCAGCGGGTGGTCGCGCACCCGTTCCTCCAGGATCGCCGGCGAGACGCTCTTGCCGCCCGAGGTCACCAGGATCTCCTTCTTGCGCCCGGTGATGGTGAGATAGCCGTCCTCGTCGAGTGAGCCCAGGTCGCCGGTGGCGAGCCAGCCGTCGTGCAGGGTCTCGTCGGTGGCCTTCGGGTTGTTCAGGTAGCCCTGGAAGACGTTGGGGCCGCGCAGCCAGATCTCGTTGTCGTCCGCGATGTGCACGCTCATGCCCGGGATGGGCTGGCCGACCGTGCCGTACCGGGTGCGCTCCGGGGGGTTGGCGGTCGCGGCCGCCGTGCACTCCGTCAGGCCGTACCCCTCGAAGATGTGGACGCCGGCCCCCGCGAAGAACAGTCCGAGCCGTCGGTCCATCGCCGAGCCGCCGGACATCGCGTACTTGATCCGGCCGCCCATCGCCTCCCGGATCTTGGCGTAGACGACCTTGTCGAAGAACTGGTGCTGCATTCGCAGGCCCGCCGACGGACCAGGGCCGATCCCCCAGGCCCTCGCCTCCGTCGCGTCCGCGTACTTCACGGCGACCTCGACCGCCTTCTCGAACGGCCCGGCCTTCCCCTCGCGCTCGGCCTTGCGCCGGCTCGCGTTGAAGACCTTCTCGAAGATGTACGGCACCGCGAGGAAGAAGGTCGGCTGGAAGGCGGCGAGGTCGGGCAGCAGGACGGCGGCGTTGAGCTGCGGCTGATGGCCGAACTTGACCTTCCCGCGGATGCCCGCGACCTGCACCATCCGCCCGAAGACATGGGCGAGCGGCAGGAACAGCAGCGTCGCCGCCGCGTCGCCCCTGCGGGACTTGAACAGCGGTGCCCAGCGCTCGATGACCGTGTCCGCCTCCACCATGAAGTTGGCGTGCGAGATGACACAGCCCTTGGGGCGGCCCGTCGTGCCGGAGGTGTAGATGATCGTCGCGATCGACTCCGGGGTGACCGCGAGACGGTGCCGGTGCACCACCTCGTCGTCGAGGTGCGCGCCCGACTCGTACAGCTCCTGCACCGCGCCCTCGTCCAGCTGCCAGAGCCGGCGCAGCTGGGGCAGCCGGTCGATGACCGTGGCGATGGTCATCGCGTGGTCCTCGTGTTCGACCATGGCCGCCGTGCACTGGGAGTCGTACAGCATCCAGAAGACCTGCTCGGCGGAGGAGGTCGGGTAGACCGGGACGACCTGGGCGCCGACGGTCCACAGCGCGTAGTCGAACAGGGTCCACTCGTAGCGCGTGCGGCACATGATGGCGACCCGGTCGCCGAACCGGATGCCCTGCGCCAGCAGCCCCTTCGCCAGCGCGAGAACCTCGTCACGGAACTCGGCGGAGGTCATGTCGCGCCACTCGCCCTGCTCGTCCTTGCGGCCGAGCGCGATGTGGTCCGGGTCCTCCTGGGCGTGCTCGAAGACGACGTCGGCCAGGCCGCCCACCGGCGGCGCCGACGCCAACGGGGGGTTGGTGAACTCGCGCAAACCCGCTCCTCGTGGCGCTCCGAACAGCGCGTGAAAGCTACCTCACCGCGAGAGGAGGCGGGAGGGTTGTGGAGGGGGCGCATAGGGACGCAAGGCACGGGTCGTCGCTGGTAAACGACCGCAGAAGAGGATGACTCCGGCATATTGCCCGACCGTGCGGTGACTTCACCGAGGTCAATCTCCACCGAACCCGCACGCGCCGGTGGCGCTACGTGTCCTGTCGAACACGTTCCGGCCACGGCGAACACGAACACCACTCACCTCTACCGGCCGGTGTCACGCGGAGGCCCGCCGCGAGGACGGCTGCCCTCGGTGGGGTGCCGCCGACCCCGGGCCGGGGGCTTCCGTCACAGTGTTCGTGGCCCGCCGTGCAGGCGGTCTCCGCCCGTGAGGATCGCTGCTGCCAGGGCGTCCGCCGCGCTCGTCGCCGCGCCGGGGCGACGGCCGTGGACGAGGACGAAGTCGACCTCGCCGAGCTCCGGCAGCCCGGCCCGCTCGGGGACCCGGGCCAGGCCCGGAGGCACCAGGCGACGGGAGTGCGCCATCACGCCGAGGCCCGCGCGGGCGGCGGCGATGAGCCCGTTGAGGCTTCCGCTGGTGCAGGCGATGCGCCAGGAACGGCCCTCGCGCTCCAGCGCCTCCAGGGCCAGGGCGCGCGTGATGCCCGGCGGAGGGTAGACGATCAGCGGGACCGGGCGGTCGGGGTCCACGCGGAGCCGCTCCGCTCCGATCCAGACGAGCCGGTCCGTCCACACCGGTTCACCGCGCGGATCCTGCGGGCGCCGCTTCGCCAGCACCAGATCGAGCCGGCCGGCCGCGAGCCGCTCGTGCAGCGTGCCCGACAGTTCCACCGTCAGCTCCAGATCCACCTCGGGATGGTCGTGCCGGAACGCCTCAAGGATCTCCGGCAGTCGGGTGAGCACGAAGTCCTCGGACGCTCCGAACCGCAGCCGCCCGCGCAGCCGGGTCCCGGTGAAGAACGCCGTCGCCTGCTCGTGCACCTCCAGCAGCCGCCGGGCGAACCCGAGCATCGCCTCGCCGTCCTCCGTCAGCTCCACGGAGTGGGTGTCCCGCGAGAACAGCTGCCGCCCGGCCGCGTCCTCCAGACGGCGCACGTGCTGGCTGACCGTCGACTGGCGCAGCCCCAGCCGACGGGCGGCCTGCGTGAAGCTCAGCGTCTGCGCCACGGCGAGGAAGGTGCGCAGATGGGAGGGGTCGTACACGATCGCCAGCCTACCCGGTCATCGGCAAACGTGATGACAGTCAGAGCGGTATGACGGATTCCCGATCAAGGGGCCCGGGAGGACGATGGAGAGGGGCCTTCCGGTCCCGGACCCACCCTCGTCGAACGCACGTGGAGCACCGTGAACCGCCTGAAGTGGCCGAGCCGGCTGCCGATCGATCCCTATGTCCTGCTGTTGCTCACCACCGTGGGGCTCGCGGCGCTCCTCCCCGCGCGCGGGACGGCCGCCGAGGTGGCGTCGGGCGCGTCCACGGCCGCGATCGCCTTCCTGTTCTTCCTCTACGGCGCACGGCTCTCCACCCGCGAGGCACTCGACGGCCTCAAGCACTGGCGGCTGCACATCACCGTCCTGGCCTGCACGTTCGTCGTCTTCCCGCTGCTGGGCCTGGCGGCCCGCGGCCTGGAGCCGGTGTTCCTGGACCACTCCCTCTACACCGGGCTGCTCTTCCTCACCCTCGTCCCGTCGACCGTCCAGTCGTCGATCGCCTTCACCTCGATGGCCCGGGGCAACGTGCCCGCCGCGATCTGCGCGGGCTCCTTCTCCTCCCTCGCCGGCATCGTCCTCACCCCGCTGCTGGCGGCGGCCCTACTCGGCGGCAGCGCCGGCGGGTTCTCCGCCGACTCGGTGCTGAAGATCGTGCTCCAGCTGCTGGTGCCGTTCGTCGCCGGACAGCTCGCCCGCCGCTGGATCGGCGGCTTCGTCACCCGGCACAAGCGGATCCTCGGCCTCGTCGACCGCGGCTCGATCCTCCTCGTCGTCTACGTCGCCTTCAGCGAGGGCATGGTGCGCGGGATCTGGAGCCAGGTCAGCCCGCTGCGGCTGGCCGGACTCCTCGGCGTCGAGGCGGTCATGCTCGCGGTGATGCTGCTGCTCACCTGGTACGGCGGCAAGGCCCTGCGCTTCGACCGGGAGGACCGGATCGCCCTCCAGTTCGCCGGCTCCAAGAAGTCCCTGGCCTCCGGCCTGCCGATGGCGAGCGTCCTGTTCGGCCCCGAGGCGTCCCTCGCCGTGCTGCCCCTGATGCTGTTCCACCAGATGCAGCTGATGGTCTGCGCGGTCATCGCCAAACGCCGCGCCCAGGACCCGGTCGAGGAACCGGACGTCACGGAGCGGCGAGACGGAGCGATAGGAACCGCGGTCGGTACAGGGACACGTTCCGCGTGATGTTCAGCTGCGCCGCCGCCGCGTCGGCGTCCAGCCAGTTGACGTCGTAGCTGAGCACCAGCCGCCCGTCGTCGACCGCCCGGTGCGCCTGCGGGTTGTACGCCGCGACCCCGCCGCCCGGCAACGGCGCACGGAACCCCTCGGTGGGCCCGTGCCAGGGCCCGGTGGGGGAGCAGGCCCAGTAGGCGGTCACGGTCGTCAGCCCCTCGGTCCCGGCGGCCATGGTGAGCAGCACATAGGTACGCCCGTCCCGGACGACGGTGAAGGCGCTGCCCACCCCCTTGTCCGCCCCGTTCCCGAGCACGGCCGCCGGCCGCCCCCGCACCTGCCAGCGCGCGCCGCCCCAGTACTCCCACGCTCCCGGCTCCCCGAGCCGGCCGCGCGGCACCCGGGCGACGTACGCGTGCGAGGTCGGCCGGGAGGCGGCCTGCGCGTCGGTGCCGCCGAAGACGTACGTCCACTCACCCGCGTCGACGGCGGTCGTCCCGAACAGCACCCGCCGGGCCGGATCGGCGACCGACGCCTGGTCCAGCACCGTCGTGATCCCCTCCAGCCGCAGACCGGGCAGGGACAGCGTGGCGACCTCGGTGGAGGTGGGCACCCCGTAGATCCACGGCGATCTGCCTGTCGTACGCGTCCACAGCAGCACCCGGACGACCTTCTCGTCCGAGCCGGGGGAACGGGGCTCCACCCGGGCGGCCACCGGCCAGCGCCAGCGGCCCGGGGCGGGGTCCGGGAAGACGGGGGCCGGGAGAGTGGCTTCGAGACGGCCCGAGGGGGACATCAGCACGGCCGAGTTGCGCACCAGCGGCGTCGCCGTGTCCCGCCACGCCACGGACTCGCCCGCCGGGTTGGGCGGGGGGTGCACCTGGCCCAGATAGGTGTCCGAGAACAGCCACAGCAGCCGTCCGTCGGGGAGCCGCACCGAGTGGGTCCCGTCGCCGCCGGTCCAGTCGTCGGTACGGGTCGCGTCGTCGCCGTAGCGGGTGAACTCGCCGGTCAGGGCAGGGTCCGGGTCCCAGTCGCGGACCGTACGCGCCGTGCAGGTGCCGCCGCCCTCCCGGTCGTCGTCCGGGAGGGCGGTGAGCAGCACGGCCGCGAGGGCCAGGACCAGGGCCAGGATCAGGACCGGTCCGGCCCCCGTACGCCGTCGTGCTCCTGCGTCATCGGGCACGGGAGGGACGTTAGTTGCCCGCGTCCACCCGGTCCATGGGCAGTCGCGGGATCCGGCCGTGGCGTCCGGCGAGGTTCCCCGCGCCCCGGCCGGCGTGGGTCGCCCCCGGCGCCTTCTCCAGGGGCGCACACCCGGCGCGGCGAAAGGCGGGGCCCCGAGGGCGCAGGGGGCGCTCCCCGCCGCAAGGGGCCCCGCCGCCGTGCCGCGGGAGGCCGGTCAGCTCCGGTCGGCCGCGGCCCGCAGAGCGATCCGGTGCTCGCCCGCGTACACGTTCATGGAGGCCCCCCTCAGGAACCCCACCAGGGTCAGCCCGGTCTCCGCCGCCAGGTCGACCGCGAGGGACGACGGCGCCGACACGGCCGCCAGCACCGGGATCCCCGCCATCACCGCCTTCTGCGCCAGCTCGAACGAGGCCCGCCCCGACACCAGCAGCACCGCCCTCGACAGTGGCAGCGCACCGCTCTGCAGGGCTCGCCCCACCAGCTTGTCCACCGCGTTGTGCCGCCCCACGTCCTCCCGTACGTCGAGCAGTTCGCCGTCCTCGGAGAAGAGGGCCGCCGCGTGCAGACCCCCGGTCCGGTCGAAGACCCGCTGCGCCGCGCGGAGCCGGTCGGGGAGGCCCGCGAGGAGGCCGGGGTCGAGCCGGACCGGGGGAGCCTCACCCCCGCGGGTGTCGTCGACGGCCCAGCGGGCGGTCGTCCGGACGGCGTCCAGCGACGCCTTGCCGCACAGCCCGCAGGACGAGGTCGTGTAGACGTTGCGTTCGAGATTGATGTCGGGGACGACGACGCCGGGAGCGGTCCGCACGTCCACCACGTTGTACGTGTTGGCTCCGTCCTCCGTCGCCCCCGCGCAGTAGACGATGTTCTGCAGGTCCGACCGCTCGGCGAGCACGCCCTCGCTCACCAGGAACCCCGCCGCCAGCGCGAAGTCGTCCCCCGGGGTGCGCATGGTGATCGCGAGCGGCTTGCCGTTCAGCCGGATCTCCATCGGTTCCTCGGCGACGAGGGTGTCCGGGCGGGTGGAGACGGCACCGTCCCGGATGCGGATCACCTTGCGTCGTTCCGTGACTCGTCCCATGTCGTGTCTCAGTCCCGGTTCTGTACGTGCTGGTAGCCGAAACGGCCCTTGATGCAGAGGTTGCCGTGGGTCACCGGGTTGTCGTGCGGCGAGGTGACCTTCACGATCTCATTGTCCTGCACATGGAGGGTGAGGTTGCAGCCCACTCCGCAGTACGCGCAGACCGTGGTCGTCTCCGTCTGCGCCGACTCGTCCCAGGTGCCCGCCGCCCGCATGTCGAACTCCGACTTGAAGGACAGCGCGCCCGTCGGGCACACCTCCACGCAGTTCCCGCAGTACACACAGGCCGAATCGGTCAGGGGGCCGTCGTGCTCCACGGCGATCCGGGCGTCGAAACCGCGCCCGACGACGGAGATCGCGAACGAGTTCTGCCACTGGCTCCCACAGGCATCCACGCACTTGTAACACAGGATGCATTTGTCGTAGTCCCGCACGTACAGCTCGTTGTCGACCCTCGGTTCCTCGTTCAGCCGGGCCGCGTCCGGGCCGAAGCGGTCCGGCTTCGCCTCGTACTCCTTGAGCCACCCGGCGACCTCCGGGGTCGTCGAGAGGTCGACCGAGGAGGCCAGCAGTTCCAGGACGATCCTGCGGCTGTGCCGGGCGCGTTCGGTGTCCGTGCGCACCTCCATACCGGGCTCGGCCTTGCGGGAGCAGGCCGGGACGAGGGTCCTGGCCCCCTCGACCTCGACGACACAGAGCCGGCAGGCGTTCTTCGGGGCGAGCGTGTCGCCCTCGCAGAGGGTGGGTACGTCCTTGCCCGCGGCCCGGCAGGCATCCAGGATCGTCGAGCCCTCGGGCGCCCGCACCGGCTCACCGTCGAGGGTGAACTCCAGCAGACGACGCGGCACTCCCAGCGGGATCACGGTCATTCGTACGCCCCCAAACGGTCGATCGCGGATTCCACGGCGTTCCAGGCGGTCTGCCCCAGACCGCAGATCGAGGCGTCCCGCATCGCGCGGCCGACCTCCCTGAGCAGGGCGATGTCACCGGCCGCCGCCGCGCCGGTCCGCTCGGCGATCCGGTGCAGCGCCTCCTCCTGCCGTACGGTTCCGACCCGGCACGGCACGCACTGCCCGCAGGACTCGTCGCGGAAGAACTCCGCGATCCGCAGCAGCAGCCGGGGCAGTGGGACCGTGTCGTCGAAGGCCATCACGACCCCCGAGCCGAGCGTCGTGCCGGCCTCCCGCGTCCCCTCGAAGGTGAGCGGGATGTCCAGTTCGTCGGCCCGTACGAATCCACCGGCCGCGCCGCCGAGGAGGACGGCACGGAGCCGGTCCCGTACCCCGGCGAGCGTGAGCAGGTCGCCGAGGGTGGCGCCGAAGGGCAGTTCGTAGATGCCGGGCCGGTCGACGCTGCCCGAGACGCAGAACAGCTTCGGCCCGGTGGAGCGGTCGGTGCCGATCGCCGCGTACGCCGGGGCGCCCAGGGTGAGGATCGGCAGCACGTTGACGAGCGTCTCGACGTTGTTCTCCACGGTCGGCTTGCCGAACAGGCCCTTCTCCACCGGGAACGGCGGCTTGGAGCGGGGCTCGCCGCGATAGCCCTCGATGGAGTTGAACAGGGCCGTCTCCTCGCCGCAGATGTAGGCGCCGGCGCCCCGGCGGATCTCGATGTCGAAGGCGTAGCCCTGCCCGAGGACGTCGTCGCCGAGCAGTCCCCGGGCGCGGGCCTGCGCGATCGCGTTCTCCAGGCACCGCAGGGCCCGTGGGTACTCGCCCCGCAGATACAGGTACCCCCGGTGCGCTCCGGTCGCGTACCCGGCGATCGTCATCGCCTCGACCAGGGAGAACGGGTCACCCTCCATGAGCACGCGGTCCTTGAAGGTGCCCGGCTCTGACTCGTCCGCGTTGCAGACGAGGTAGTGCGGACGGTCGGGCTGCGACGCCGTGGCCTGCCATTTCCGGCCGGTGGGGAAGGCGGCGCCGCCCCGCCCGACCAGGCCCGAGTCGGTGACCTCGCGGATGACCCCGGCGGGCCCGAGCTCGAAGGCCCGGCGCAGGGCCGCGTAGCCGCCGTGGGCGCGGTAGTCGTCGAGGGAGGACGGATCGACGACGCCGACCCGGCTCAGCAGGGTCAGGGAGGGGTCCCCGGCCTGGGGCACCGCCATGACGGCCGGGGGTTCCTCGTCCGCCGAGTCGGGCGCGCTCGCCGCGAGCACGGCCGACTCGACGGTCGCGGGCGCCGCCACCGCCGTACTCACCGGATCCCCGGCCCTGATCGCGAGCGCGGCCGGTGCCCGCTCGCACAGCCCGAGGCACGGGCCGCGCTGCACGCCCACCCCGCTGCCGGGGCCGAGCCGGGCCTCGATCCCGGCGCACAGGCCGGCCGCCCCGGCCGCCGCGCACGCCAGGTCCGTGCAGACGTGCAGCACGGTCGCGGGGCGCGGCCGGACCGAGAACATGGCGTAGAAGGTGGCCACGCCGTACGCCTCCGCCGGCGGCACGGTCAGCCGCCTGCAGAGGTAGTCCAGCGCGCCCCCGCTGATCCAGCCGATCCGGTCGTTGAGGGCGTGCAGCCCCGGTAACAGCAGGTCACGGCGGTCCCGGGCCTCCCGGCCGCCGCGCCCCCACCGCAGATCGCCGGCCGTCATCTCGTCGCGGGCCGCGCCCTCCCAGGAGGACTCCGGCGGCCCGAGCAACGTGTCGACCGCCGCCCTCTCCTCGTCCGTGGGCTTGCTGTCACCGAAGTGCAGGTCCACTTGACATCACCTCACGATGGTCGCGACGGGCAGCTTCTCGATCCGGATCGCCGACGCCTTGAACTCCGCCGTCCCCGCGATCGGGCAGTTGGCCTCGATCGTCAGCTGGTTGGTGTCCACCTCGTCGGGAAAGTGCATGGTCATGAAGGCGAGGCCGGGCCGCAGGGCGAGGTCGATCCACACCGGTGCCACCACCGATCCCCGCCGCGAGGACACCTGGACCTCCTCGCCGACCGCGACCCCGTAGCGCTCGGCGTCCTCCGGGCACAGCTCGATGTACTCCCCGCGCCTCAGCGGCGAGGCGTAACCGCCGCTCTGCACACCGGTGTTGTAGGAGTCGAGCCGTCGCCCGGTGGTGAGCCGGATCGGGAACCGCTCGTCCGTCAGGTCCACCGGCGGATCGTGCCGCACGATCCCGAAGGGCGCGCGCCGGCCCCGGTTCGCGGGGTCGGGGTCCCACAACCGCCCGTGCAGATAGGGCGGTTCGAGTCCGTCGGTGTCCGGGCAGGGCCACTGGATGCCCTGGTGCTCCTCCAGCCGGTCGTACGTCATGCCGTGGTGGTCCGGCGACACCGACCGCAGCTCGTTCCAGACGGCCTCCGCGTCGGCGTACTTCCAGTCGTGCCCGAGCCGGGAGGCGAGGTCGCAGAGGATGTCGATGTCCTCGCGGGCCTCGCCCGGAGGGGTGACGGCACGGCGTACCCGCTGGACCCGCCGCTCGCTGTTGGTGGTGGTGCCGTCGGTCTCGGCCCACCCGGCGGTCGCCGGCAGCACGACGTCCGCCAGCTGGGCGGTCCTCGTCAGGAAGATGTCCTGGACGACGAGGAAGTCCAGCTGTCCCAGCCGCCGCACGGCCTGTTCGCTGTCGGCCTCGGACTGCGCCGGGTTCTCCCCGATGCAGTACACGGCCTTCAGCGAGCCCTCCTCCATGGCCTCGAACATCTCCGTCAGGTTCAGCCCGTAGTGCGGCTGGATGACGGTGTCCCACGCCGACTCGAACTTCAGCCGGGACGCCGGGTCGAGGATGTCCTGGAAGCCGGGCAGCCGGTTGGGGATGGCGCCCATGTCGCCGCCGCCCTGCACGTTGTTCTGGCCGCGCAGGGGCTGCAGGCCCGAGGCGTAGCGGCCCACGTGGCCGGTCAGCAGCGACAGGTTGATCAGCGCGCGGACGTTGTCCGTGCCGTTGTGGTGCTCGGTGATGCCGAGCGTCCAGCACAGCTGGGCCCGCTCGGCCCGGGCGTACGCGTGCGCCAACTCCCTTATGGCGGCGGCCGGTACGCCCGTCACCTTCTCGGCGAGCGACAGCGTCCACGGTTCGACGAGCGCCCTGTACTCCTCGAAGCCGCTGGTCGCCCGCTCGATGAACGCCTCGTTGGCGAGGCCCGCGTGGATGATCTCGCGGCCGATCGCGTGGGCCATCGGGATGTCGGTGCCGACGTTCAGCCCCATCCAGCTCTCCGCCCACTCGGCGGTGGAGGTCCGCCTCGGGTCGACGGCGTACATCCGGGCGCCGTTGTGAATGCCCTTCAGTACGTGCTGGAAGAAGATCGGGTGCGCGAAGCGGGCGTTGGAGCCCCACATCACGATGACGTCGGTGTGCTCGATCTCCTCGTACGAGGAGGTGCCGCCGCCCGAGCCGAAGGCGGCCGAGAGGCCGGCGACGCTCGGCGCGTGACAGGTGCGGTTGCAGGAGTCGACGTTGTTGGTGCCCATGACCACGCGGGCGAACTTCTGCGCCACGTAGTTCATCTCGTTCGTGGCGCGGGCGCAGGAGAACAGGCCGAACGCGTCGCGGTTGCGGGCGATGCCCCGTGCGGCGCGGTCCAGCGCCTCCTCCCAACTCGCCCGTCGGAAGGGCTCGTCGCGGGAGTCGCGGACGAGGGGGTGGGTGAGCCGGGTGTAGGTCTTCGGGGTCCGGTCGCGTTTCCTCATACGACGCTCCTCATGCCGCGCTCCTCAGCGCGAGCAGGTCCGAGATGGCGTGGACGGTGCGCAGGGTGGGCACCTCGACACCCGTGATGTCCGCCAGCTCGACGACGGCGGCCAGCAGGACGTCGAGTTCCAGCGGTTTGCCGCGCTCCAGGTCCTGGAGCGTGGAGGTGCGGTGGTCGCCGACGCGTTCGGCACCGGCCATCCGCCGTTCGATGGAGACACCGACCTCGCAGCCGAGGGCCCGGGCGACGGCCATGGTCTCGGCCATCATCGTCTCGATGACCTTGCGGGTGCCGCCGTGCAGACACATCTGCCGCATGGTCGCCCTGGCCAGCGCGCTGATCGGGTTGAACGAGATGTTGCCGAGCAGCTTGATCCAGATGTCGCCCCGGAGATCGGGTTCCACCGGACACTTCAGGCCACCGGCGACCATGGCCTCGCTGAGCGCCCGGCAGCGCGCCGAGACCGTGCGGTCCGGCTCGCCGATGGAGAACCGGGTGCCTTCCAGATGCCGTACGACCCCCGGTCCTTCGAGCTCGGTCGCCGCGTAGACGACACAGCCGACGGCCCGTTCGGGGGCGAGCACCGCGCTGACCGCGCCGCCCGGGTCGACGCTCTCGACACGCCGGCCGTCGTACGGGCCGCCGTGCCGGTGGAAGTACCACCAGGGGATGCCGTTCTGGGCGGCGATCACCGCCGTGGTGCCGTGCAGCAGGGGCTCGATCAGCGGCCCGCACGCCGCGTACGAGTTGGCCTTGAGGCCCAGGAGGACGAAGTCGACCGGGCCGATCTCGGCCGGGTCGTCGGTGGCGTGGGCGCGGGCGGTGAAGTCCCCGCGCGAGCTGAGCACGCGCACCCCGTCCCGCCTCATGGCCGCGAGATGCGGTCCACGGGCGACGAGATGCGTGTCCGCGCCGGCGCGGTGGAGCGCGGCGCCGACGTAGGCGCCGATCGCACCGGCGCCGAGAACTGCGACTTTCATGGTGAGGGAGCTCCGTTCGGTCGAGGGATACCGCGGAGATGGAGCACAGGGGGAACTCTGTCGACGAAATATTGTCTACAGTATGGGACTTGGGGCGACAAGGGTTCGTGCAGCGGCCGGGCAAGGCATTACCCGGACATGAAGGTGGCCGGTACTCGGACCCGCGGGACGGCCGGGGAACGACCGTTCGGCGCGCGGGGCGTACCGCTCACCGCATACGGTCGCCGCGCCGCCTGTTCAACCCCCCTTGCCACTCCCTACCGTCCGGGATCATGAGTCCCCCCGTCGCACCTCCGGGCTGGAGCCGCTGGCTCGTCCCCCCGGCCGCACTCTCCGTTCATCTCTCCATCGGGCAGGCCTACGCCTGGAGCGTCTTCAAGCCGCCGCTCGAATCCGCGCTCGGCCTCAGCGGCACCCAGAGCGCCCTGCCCTTCCAGCTCGGCATCGTCATGCTGGGCCTGTCCGCCGCGTTCGGCGGCACCCTCGTCGAGCGCAACGGGCCGCGCTGGGCGATGACGGTGGCGCTGATCTGTTTCTCCTCCGGCTTCCTGATCGCCTCGCTCGGCGCGGCCACCGAGCAGTACTGGCTGATCGTCTTCGGCTACGGCTTCGTCGGCGGCATAGGTCTCGGCATCGGCTACATCTCGCCCGTCTCCACCCTGATCAAGTGGTTCCCCGACCGGCCCGGCATGGCCACCGGCATCGCGATCATGGGCTTCGGCGGCGGCGCGCTCATCGCCTCGCCGTGGTCCGCCCAGATGCTGGAGTCCTTCGGCTCCGACTCCTCCGGCATCGCCATGGCCTTCCTGGTGCACGGCCTGTCGTACGCCGTGTTCATGCTGCTCGGTGTGCTGCTGGTACGGGTGCCGCGCACCGAGAAGCCGGTCGAGGCCGGACCGAGCGTGCTGGACGGCCCGCAGGTCTCGGCCCGCGACGCCATCCGCACCCCGCAGTTCTGGTGCCTGTGGGTCATCCTCTGCATGAACGTCTCCGCGGGCATCGGCATCCTGGAGAAGGCCGCCCCGATGATCACGGACTTCTTCGCCGACTCCTCCACCCCGGTCACCGTCACCGCGGCCGCCGGCTTCGTCGCGCTGCTCTCCGCGGCCAACATGACCGGCCGGATCGTCTGGTCGTCCACGTCCGACCTGATCGGACGCAAGAACATCTACCGCGTCTACCTGGGCGTCGGCGCGCTGATGTACCTGCTGATCGCCCAGTTCGGCGACTCCTCCAAGCCGCTGTTCATCGTCTGCGCCCTGGTCGTCCTGTCCTTCTACGGCGGCGGCTTCGCAACCGTCCCCGCCTATCTGAAGGATCTCTTCGGCACCTACCAGGTAGGCGCCATCCACGGCCGGCTGCTCACCGCCTGGTCCACGGCCGGTGTCCTCGGACCGCTGATCGTCAACTGGATCGCGGACCGGCAGGAGGAGGCGGGCAAGTCCGGCCCCGAGCTGTACGGAACGTCCTTCTTCATCATGATCGGACTGCTCGTGATCGGCTTCGTCGCCAACGAGCTGGTCCGGCCCGTCAACCCCCGCTTCCACGTCCCCGCCCCGAGGGAGGCCACCGATGGAGTCCAGCGACGCGAGTCCGAATCCGCCTGACCGGCGACCCCTGATCGTCTTCGCCTGGGTGTGGGTGGGCGTGCCGCTCGCCTACGGACTGTACGAACTCGTGCGGAAGGCCACGCAATTGTTCACCGGCTGAGTGTTCGACGCCCGAGGCCCGGCTTGGGGTCTGATGGAAGCCCACAACTTGGGCCACCCTTTACTGTCGCCTCGGCCGCCCTCATACCCGTGAGTCACTGATCAGACTGGTTGATCCCGCTGACCACAGGCTACGAGGGGAACACTCATGACTGGCTCGCGTATCGCCGCCGTCGGCCACTACCAGCCCGCCAAGGTGCTCACCAATGAGGACCTGGCGGGTCTGGTCGACACGAGTGACGAGTGGATCACGAGCCGCGTGGGCATTCGCACACGGCACATCGCCGGACCCGACGAACCCGTCGACGAACTGGCCGGCCACGCCGCCGCCAAGGCGCTGGCCTCGGCCGGCCTCGGCCCGGAGGCCATCGACCTGGTCGTGGTCGCCACCTCCACCGCCATCGACCGCTCCCCGAACATGGCGGCCCG
Organism: Streptomyces sp. NPDC041108; assembly: GCF_055592645.1. Taxonomy (NCBI): domain Bacteria; kingdom Bacillati; phylum Actinomycetota; class Actinomycetes; order Kitasatosporales; family Streptomycetaceae; genus Streptomyces; species Streptomyces sp. NPDC041108. Next base: position 770,938 of record NZ_JBVIYK010000001.1, read on the forward strand.
GGTCGCGCACCGGCTCTCCATCCCGAACCCGGCCGCCATGGACGTCAACGTCGTCTGCGCCGGGTTCACCCACGCGCTGGCCACCGCCGACCACGCCGTGCGCGCGGGGGCCGCCACCCGGGCGCTCGTCATCGGTGCCGACAAGATGTCCGAGGTCACGGACTGGACCGACCGCACCACCTGCGTCCTCGTCGGGGACGGGGCGGGCGCGGCCGTCGTCGAGGCCTCGGAGGAGCCCGGCATCGGGCCGGTGCTGTGGGGATCGGTGCCCGAGATGGGCAACGCCGTACGCATCGAGGGCACCCCGCCGCGTTTCGCGCAGGAGGGCCAGAGCGTCTACCGCTGGGCCACCACCAAGCTGCCGCCCATCGCCCGCGCGGCCTGCGAGAAGGCCGGACTCACCCCCGCCGACCTCGCCGCGGTCGTCCTGCACCAGGCCAACCTGCGGATCATCGAGCCCCTCTCGACGAAGATCGGCGCGGTCAACGCCGTGGTCGCGAAGGACGTCGTCGACTCGGGGAACACCTCGGCCGCGAGCATCCCCCTCGCCTTCTCCAAGCTCGTCGAACGCGGTGAGATCTCCAGCGGCGACCCCGTGCTGCTGTTCGGATTCGGCGGCAACCTCTCGTACGCCGGCCAGGTCGTCCGCTGCCCGTGAGTCTCTGAGCAGGGCGTTCGTGGTGCCGCCCGGGGCGGTGTGACGAGGCATGCTCGTCGGCCCCCTGGCCATCATGGGTCGTAGACTGTAGACGAAAGACAATCCATACTGGCTGTCGACTCGGACTTTCCAGTTCTTTCCAGTACGGGCCGTCGACTTTCCGTGTGCAGTACACCCAGTGGTGCTCTGGAGGGGGACCCGATGTTGTCGACAGGACTTCCGCAAGGGGCGGTGCCCAAGCTCGAACGCCCCGGCCCGCTGCGCGACCGCGTCTACGAGGCCCTGCTCGAACTCATCACCACGCGCGCGCTGCGCCCCGGCCAGCACCTCGTCGAGAGCGAGCTCGCCGGGCACCTCGGGGTGTCCCGGCAGCCCGTCCGCGAGGCCCTCCAACGCCTGAACACCGAGGGCTGGGTCGACCTCCGGCCCGCCCAGGGGGCCTTCGTCCACGAGCCGACGGAGGCGGAGGCCGACCAGCTGCTGACGGTCCGCACCCTGCTCGAGGCCGAGGCCGCCCGCCTCGCCGCGGCGAACGCCGGCACGGCGGGCATCACGGCCCTGGAGGACCTCTGCACGCAGGGCGAGGGAGCGGTCGCCGCCGACGAGGTGGACGCGGCCGTCGCCCTGAACGCCCGCTTCCACGCCAAGGTCATGGAGCTGGCCGGCAACACGGTCCTCGCCGAACTCGCCGCCCAGGTCGACCGCCGGGTCCGCTGGTACTACACCCCCGTCGCCCGGCAGCGCGGCAGCCAGTCCTGGATCGAGCACCGCGAGCTGATCGCCGCCATCGCCGCCCGCGACGAGGCCCGCGCGACCCAGGTCATGCGCGCCCATACGGAGCACACGCGGAAGACGTATCACGAGCGGGAGAAGTAGCGGGGTCCGCTGTTGCCGGTTGCTGGTGGCCGGTGGTCTGTTCCGGTTACCGGGGGCCCGGGGCCCGGGGCCTGGGGCGGGGCGGTGGTGCCCGCGCCGCCGTGGCCGTGCGCCGCCGCCGCGCGTAGCGCCCGTGATCCCGGCCGGGTCGGCGCAGGGGTGGCCGCCGCGACGGTCCGGCCGCGTCTGCGAACGGCCGCGGGCGCTCGTTTCAGCAGGTCCTGCGGTTCCCGCTGCCCCGCGAGTCCGGCGCCGGGCGCTTCGCGTCCGCCTGCCCGTCGCTCTTTCTTTGTCCACTCAGTGGCGAAAGTCTGCGCCAATCGGTGCGCAACTTCTTCCCAGGCCCGGCAGCCGCTGCTACGTTCCCCTCGAAAGCCAAGCACAGCGGTGCCGATGAGGCGGGAGGGGCTTGTGAGACGAATGACGGCTCGACCCGCGAACGCGCACCAGGCCAGACTGCTGCGGCTGTTGCGGGACGGCGGACCCAACTCCCGGGCGCAGCTCGGGGACCGGGTCGACCTCTCGCGGTCGAAGCTGGCCGTGGAGGTGGACCGGCTCCTGGAGACGGGACTGGTCGTGGCCGACGGACTGGCCGCCTCACGCGGCGGCCGCCGGTCGCACAACATCCGGCTCGCCCCCCAACTCCGCTTCCTCGGCGTCGACATCGGCGCCACCTCGATCGACGTGGCCGTCACCAACGCCGAGTTGGAGATCCTGGGCCACATCAACCAGCCCATGGACGTACGGGACGGCCCGGTCGCCGTCTTCGAGCAGGTGCTGTCCATGGCGGCCAAGCTGCGGGCGTCCGGGCTCGCGGAGGGGTTCGACGGCGCCGGCATCGGTGTACCCGGACCGGTCCGCTTCCCCGAGGGCGTCCCCGTCGCCCCGCCGATCATGCCGGGCTGGGACGGCTTCCCGGTGCGCGAGGCGCTCAGCCAGGAACTCGGCTGCCCCGTCATGGTCGACAACGACGTGAACCTGATGGCGATGGGGGAGCAGCACGCGGGCGTCGCCCGTTCCGTGGGCGACTTCCTCTGCGTCAAGATCGGCACCGGCATAGGCTGCGGCATCGTCGCCGGTGGCGAGGTCCACCGCGGGACGACGGGCAGCGCCGGCGACATCGGGCACATCCTCGCCGTGCCGGACGGCCGCCCCTGCGCCTGCGGCAACCGGGGCTGTCTGGAGGCCCACTTCAGCGGCGCCGCCCTCGCCCGTGACGCCGAGGAAGCCGCCCGCCAGGGACTGTCGGTGGAACTCGCCTCCCGGCTGGAGATCAACGGCACCCTGACGGCCGTCGACGTGGCCGCCGCGGCCGCCGCCGGCGACGCAACCGCGCTCGACCTGATCCGCGAGGGCGGCAACCGCACCGGCCAGGTCATCGCCGGACTCGTCAGCTTCTTCAACCCCGGCCTGGTCGTGATCGGCGGCGGGGTGACCGGCCTCGGCCACACCCTGCTCGCCGCCATCCGCACCCAGGTCTACCGCCAGTCACTTCCCCTCGCCACCAACAACCTGCCCATCGTGCTGGGGGAGTTGGGGCCCACCGCCGGAGTCATCGGCGCGGCCCGCCTCATCAGCGACCACCTGTTCTCACCCGCGTAAGCCCCTCCCGGCAGCTGCCTAACACCGATCACCGGAACAGCGCTCCGCCCTGCCCTGCCCTGAACACGCCTGCCCGCGCACGCGCACCGCCCTGTAACCGGCCCGCACGCCCGCCAAGGGGAACTCATGGCACCAGAACCACCGCTGCTCACCATGTCCGGCATCACCAAGGCGTTCCCCGGAGTCCGGGCCCTCGACGGCGTCGACCTCGACGTCCAGGCCGGAGAGGTCCACTGCCTGCTCGGCCAGAACGGCGCCGGGAAGTCCACCCTGATCAAGGTCCTGGCCGGGGCCCACCAGCCCGACGACGGCACGATCACCTGGCGGGGCGAACCCGTCACCCTGAAGTCCCCGATCGCCGCCATGCGCCTCGGCATCGCCACCATCTACCAGGAACTCGACCTGGTCGAGGGCCTGTCGGTGGCCGAGAACGTCCACCTCGGACACGAGCCCACCGCCGCCGGCTTCGTCGTACGGGGGAAGGCGGCGCGTGCCTCGACTGCCGCCCTGCTCAAGCGACTTGGGCACCCCGAGGTCGACCCGGCGCGGCTCGTCGGCGACCTGTCCGCCGCCCAGCAGCAGATCGTGTCCATGGCGCGGGCGCTCTCCCACGACGTACGGCTGATCGTGATGGACGAACCGTCGGCCGCGCTCGACCCGGACGAGGTCGACAACCTGTTCAGGATCGTCGGCGCCCTGACCGCCGACGGGGTGGCCGTCGTCTACATCTCGCACCGCCTGGAGGAGATCCGCCGGATCGGTGACCGGGTGACCGTGCTGAAGGACGGGCGGGCCGTGGCGGGCGGGCTGCCCGCGAAGTCCACGCCGACGCGCGAGGTCGTGGCGCTGATGACCGGACGCAACGTCGAGTACGTCTTCCCCGACCGGCCGTCCGCGTCCCCGGCCGAGGTCGCGCCCGTCCTGGAGGTGCGGGGGCTGGCACGCGACAGGGAGTTCGAGCCCTTCGACCTTCAGGTGCGGCCCGGCGAGATCGTGGGGCTCGCCGGACTCGTCGGCTCGGGACGCTCGGAGATCCTGGAGACGATCTACGGCGCCCGTAAGCCCACAGCCGGTCAGGTCAGCGTGGACGGTAGGCCGTTGAGGCCCGGCAGTGTCCGGGCCGCCGTCCGGGCCGGGCTCGGGCTCGCCCCCGAGGAGCGCAAGGCGCAGGGGCTGCTGATGCTGGAGTCCGTCACAAGGAACGTCTCCGTGTCGTCGATGGGCCGCTTCGCGCGCGTCGGCTGGATCGACCGGGGCGCCGAACACCGTGCCGCGCGGGCCGCGACCCGCGAGCTGTCCCTGCGCCCCGACAACCCCGACGTACCGGTCCGCACGCTCTCCGGAGGCAACCAGCAGAAGGCGGTGCTCGCCCGCTGGCTGCTGCGCGGATGCCGGGTCCTGCTGCTCGACGAGCCGACCCGGGGCGTCGACGTCGGAGCCCGCGCCGAGTTGTACGCGGTGGTCCGCCGGCTCGCCGACGAGGGGCTTGCCGTGCTGCTGGTCTCCAGCGAGGTGCCCGAAGTCCTCGGCCTCGCCGACCGGGTGCTCGTCCTGCGCGAGGGCCGGGTCGTGCACACGGCGCCCGCCCGTGAGCTGGACGAACACCGCGTCCTCGACCTCGTGATGGAAGGAACTCCGGTGGCCAGTGTGGGAAGTCCGGCGGCCGGTGCGGTACGCCCCGTGACCGGTGAAGGGAGCCCGTCGTCATGACCCAGCCCATGTCCCCTCCCCGGGACGCCGACAGAGCGACACCCGTCGACGGGCCGCCCGCCTGGCGGGCCCGGGTGTTACGCGCCGACGTCCGCACCCTCTCGCTCCTCGGTGTCCTCGCCGCGCTGATCCTCATCGGCGGCCTCACCCGTCCCGACGAGTTCCTCGACACCCGCAACCTCCAACTCGTCCTCACCCAGGCCTCGGTGATCGGTGTCGTCACCGTCGGCATGACCTTCGTCATCACCTCCGGCGGCATCGACCTGTCCGTCGGCGCGATCGTCGCCCTGGCGTCCGTGTGGGCGACGACCGTGGCCACCCAGGAGTACGGGTTCGCCGGCATCCTCTTCACGGCGATGATCGTCGGCGTCGGCTGCGGACTGGTGAACGGACTGCTCGTCGCCTACGGCGGGGTGGTCCCCTTCATCGCCACCCTCGCCATGCTCGCCTCGGCCCGCGGACTCGCCCTGCAGATCACCGACGGCAGCACCCAGGTCGTCACCGTCGACTCCGTCCTGGACCTCGGCGAGCGCGACGCGTACGTCCTCGGGATCCCGCCGCTCGTCCTGGTCTTCGCGGTCGTGACGATCATCGGCTGGCTGGTGCTGAACCGCACCACCTTCGGCCGGCGCACGGTCGCAGTCGGCGGCAACGCGGAGGCTGCCCGGCTCGCGGGCATCGACGTCCGCCGCCAGCGGCTCTACCTGTACCTGCTCTCCGGACTGTGCTGCGGCATCGCCGCGTTCCTGCTGATCGTGCTGTCCGGCTCGGGCCAGAACACCAACGGCAACCTCTACGAACTCGACGCCATCGCCGCCGTGATCATCGGCGGGACCCTGCTCAGCGGTGGCCGGGGCACCATCACCGGCTCCGTCATCGGCGTCCTGATCTTCACCACGATCACCAACATCTTCGCGCTCAACAACCTGCAGAGCGACGTCCAGCAGATCGCCAAGGGCGCGATCATCGTCGCCGCGGTCCTGGTCCAGCGACGTACGGCAAGCACGACCTGAGACACCGAAGAGCCGACACGGGAAAGGTCCACCGCCATGCCTGACATCACCAGCCGCAGAAGACTGCTCTTCGGAACCGCCGCCGTCTCGGCCGGCGCCCTCCTCGCCGGTTGCACCAGCAACGAACCCAAGGACGACCGGGCCGCCGACGAACAACCGGCCGCCGACGACAAGCCCGGCAAGGCGGTCACCATCGGCTTCGCCGGACCCCAGGCCGACCACGGCTGGCTCAACGCGATCAACCAGAACGCCAAGAGCCGCGCCGAGCGGTACGAGGACGTCACCCTGGAGATCACCGAGGGCTCCAACGACACGGCCCAGCAGATCGGGCAGATCGAGACCCTCATCAACAAGAAGGTCGACGTCCTGGTGATCCTGCCCGCCGACGGCAAGGCGCTCACCCAGGTCGGCCTGAAGGCGATGCGGGCCGGCATCCCCGTCGTCAACCTCGACCGGATCTTCAACTCCCCCCAGGCGTACCGCTGCTGGATCGGCGGCGACAACTACGGCATGGGGCTCAACGCCGGGCACTACATCGGCGAGCAGCTCAAGGACAAGAGCGACGCCCGGGTCATCGAGCTGGCCGGGCTCGACAACCTGGAGCTGACCAAGCAGCGCACCAAGGGCTTCGACGACGCGCTGAAGAACTACCCGAACATCAAGAAGGTGGCCCGCCAGGCCGCCGAGTTCACGGTCGAGTCGGGCCAGGCCAAGATGGCCCAGCTCCTGCAGGCCCAGTCGGACTTCGACGCCCTGTGGAACCACGACGACGACCAGGGCGTGGGCGCCCTGCGCGCCATCGATCAGGCCGGGCGCGACGACTTCCTGATGGTCGGCGGCGCGGGCGCGCTCTCCGCGTTCCAGGCGATCAAGAAGGACGACGGGGTGCTGAAGGCCACCGTCCTCTACCCCCCGACCATGGCCGCCTCCGCGATCGACCTCGCCCGCGCCCTCGGCCAGGGCAAGGGCGTCGGGGGCCTCGCCGAGTTCGAGATCCCGTCCTCGCTGACCCTCTACTCGGCCGTCGTCGACAAGGCCAACGTCGACCAGTACATGTCCACCGGCTTCAAGTGACGGGACCTGCCGAAGGGGCCCGACCCGCGGTCGGGCCCCGCCCGCACCGCGCCGCCACGACGAGGAGGACACACGCATGGGACAGCCGCAGCAGCCCGACCAGGCCGAGGCGGAGGAGTCAGGAGCGCCGGCGCCCGGCGCGGACGCGGACGCGCCCGCCGGGGGGCGCGGCAGACCGGCGCTGCGCGTCGGCATGGTCGGCTACGCCTTCATGGGGGCCGCCCACTCCCAGGGCTGGCGCACGGCGGGACGGGTCTTCGACCTGCCGCTCAGCCCCGTGCTGGCCGCCGTGTGCGGGCGGGACGGCGACGCGGTACGGACCATGGCGGACCGGCACGGGTGGGCGACGACGGAGACCGACTGGCGGGAGCTGATCGCCCGGGACGACATCGACCTGGTCGACATCTGCACCCCTGGCGACAGCCATGCCGAGATCGCCCTCGCGGCCCTGGCCGCGGGCAAGCACGTGCTCTGCGAGAAACCCCTGGCCAACACCGTCGGGGAGGCCGAGGAGATGGCCGCGGCGGCCGAAGAGGCGTACGGACGCGGCCAGTTGGCCATGGTCGGCTTCAACTACCGCCGGGTGCCCGCGACCGCGCTCGCCCGCCGCATGGTCGCCGAGGGGCGGCTGGGAGTCCTGCGGCATGTACGGGTGACGTACCTTCAGGACTGGCTCGTGGACCCCGAGTTCCCCCTCACCTGGCGGCTGCGCAAGGAGTCGGCCGGTTCCGGGGCGCTCGGCGACCTGGGCGCCCACATCGTCGACCTCGCGCAGTACATGGCCGGCGAGCCCGTGGTCGGCGTGTCCGCCCTGATGGAGACCTTCGTCCGCGAACGGCCCCTGCCCGCCGGCGCGTCCGCCGGCCTCGCCTCCACCGGCGCCGCGGCGGGCCGGGGCGCGGTCACCGTCGACGACGCGGCCCTGTTCACCGGCCGCTTCGCCTCCGGCGCCGTCGCCTCCTTCGAGGCGACCCGCTTCGCCACCGGCCGCAAGAACGCCCTGCGCATCGAACTCAACGGCGAGCGCGGCTCGTTGGCCTTCGACCTGGAACGCCTCAACGAACTCGCCTACCACGACCACACCGAGCCGGCCGCCCACGCGGGCTTCCGCCGCATCCTCGTCACCGAGCCCGACCACCCCTACCTGGACGCCTGGTGGCCGCCGGGCCACGGCCTCGGCTACGAGCACACCTTCGTCCACCAGGTCCGAGACCTGGTCCACGCCGTCGCTGCGGGTCACCGGCCCGAGCCGTCCTTCGCCGACGGGCTCCAGGTGCAGCGCGTGCTCGCGGCGGTCGAGGAGAGCGCCGAGAAGAACTCCGTCTACATGCCGACCCACACCCCCACCTCGGTCTGAGGAGACCCGGACATGCCGCGCGACTTCACGCTCTTCACCGGCCAGTGGGCCGACCTGCCCCTCGAAGAGGTCTGCCGCCTCGCCCGCGACTTCGGCTACGACGGCCTCGAACTCGCCTGCTGGGGCGACCACTTCGAGGTCGACAAGGCACTCGCCGACCCGTCGTACCTGAACTCCCGGCACCAGATCCTGGAGAAGTACGGCCTGAAGTGCTGGGCCGTCTCCAACCATCTCGTGGGCCAGGCCGTGTGCGACGCCATCATCGACGAACGCCACCGCGCCATCCTGCCCGCCCGCATCTGGGGCGACGGCGAGCCCGAGGGCGTACGGCAGCGGGCCGCCGCCGAGATGGCCGACACCGCGCGGGCCGCCGCCGCCTTCGGCGTGGACACCGTCATCGGCTTCACCGGCTCGGCCATCTGGCATCTGGTCGCCATGTTCCCGCCCGCCCCCGAGTCGATGATCGAGCGCGGCTACGACGACTTCGCCATGCGCTGGAACCCGATCCTCGACGTCTTCGACGCCCAGGGCGTGCGGTTCGCGCACGAGGTCCACCCGAGCGAGATCGCCTATGACTACTGGACAACTCAGCGCGCCCTGGATGCGGTTGACCGCCGCCCGGCGTTCGGACTGAACTTCGACCCCTCGCACTTCGTGTGGCAGGACCTCGACCCGGTCGGGTTCCTGTGGGACTTCCGCGACCGGATCTACCACGTGGACTGCAAGGAGGCCCGCAAGCGGCTCGACGGACGCAACGGCCGCCTCGGTTCGCACCTGCCCTGGGGCGACCCGCGCCGGGGCTGGGACTTCGTCTCGGCCGGCCACGGCGACGTCCCCTGGGAGGACGTCTTCCGGATGCTCTGCTCGATCGACTACCGGGGCCCGATCTCCGTGGAGTGGGAGGACGCCGGCATGGACCGGCTCCAGGGCGCCCCCGAAGCCCTCACACGCCTCAAGGCGTTCGACTTCGAACCGCCGACAGCCTCGTTCGACGCGGCGTTCGGCGGCAACGAGTAACGCTCCCCTGTCTTCCGGGGTGACGGCGCACCCCGGCGTACCGCACACCCGCGCACCCCCGTACGACCAGCCCCTTACTGGAGGCATTTCGTGCACCCGTACGACGACAACAGACACCCCACCAGCGCCACCAGCACCTTCAGACGCCGCGGACTGCGCGGACCGATCGCCCTGCTGACCGGTCTGCTGCTCGCCGGCGCCTCGCTCTCCCTCACCGCGCCCCCGGCGGGCGCGGCCGACACCGAGCCGAAGGCGGCGGCCGCCGAGGACTTCCAGCAGGTCACCCTCGCCAAGGGCGAACCGGAGGTCGGCGAGCCCATGTCGCTGGCCGTCCTCCCCGACCGCTCGGTCCTGCACACCTCGCGCGACGGTGAACTGCGGCTGACCGACGCGGCGGGCAACACCAGGCTCGCCGGCAAGCTCGACGTGTACAGCCACGACGAGGAGGGCCTCCAGGGCATAGGCGTCGACCCGGGCTTCGCCGACAACCGTTTCATCTACCTCTACTACGCACCCCCGTTGAACACCCCGCCCGGTGACGCCCCCGAGACCGGCACCGCCGCCGACTTCGCGCCCTTCGACGGTGTCAACCGGCTCTCCCGCTTCGTCCTGAAGGCCGACGGCACGCTCGACAAGGCCAGCGAGAAGAAGGTCCTCGACGTCCCCGCCTCCCGGGGCATCTGCTGCCATGTCGGCGGTGACATCGACTTCGACGCGGCGGGCAACCTGTACCTGTCGACGGGCGACGACAGCAACCCCTTCCAGTCGGACGGCTTCACCCCCATCGACGAGCGCGCCAACCGCAACCCGGCCTTCGACGCCCAGCGCACGTCCGGCAACACCAACGACCTGCGCGGCAAGATCCTGCGCATCAAGGTCGGCGCCGACGGCTCCTACACCGTCCCCGACGGCAACCTCTTCGCGCCCGGCACGGACAAGACGCGCCCCGAGATCTACGCGATGGGCTTCCGCAACCCGTTCCGGTTCAGCGTCGACAAGAAGACCGGCATTCTCTACGTCGGCGAGTACGGTCCCGACGCCGGCGCCGCCAGCGCCTCGCGCGGTCCGGCCGGTCAGGTGGAGTTCGCCCGGGTGACCGAGCCGGGAAACTTCGGCTGGCCGTACTGCACCGGCAAGAACGACGCCTACGTCGACTACGACTTCGCCACCGGCACCTCGGGCGCGGCCTTCGACTGCGCGGCCCCGAAGAACACCTCGCCGAACAACACCGGCCTGACCGACCTGCCTCCCGCCGAACCCGCCTGGATCCCCTACAACGGTGCGAGCGTCCCGGAGTTCGGCGACGGCTCGGAGTCACCCATGGGCGGCCCGGTCTACCACTACGACGCCGCGCTCGACTCGCCGGTGAAGTTCCCCGAGGCCTACGACGGCGACTTCTTCGCCGGTGAGTTCGGCCGGCGCTGGATCAAGCGGATCAGCAGCGACGCCGACGGCACCGTCCAGTCGATCAACGACGTCCCGTGGACCGGCACCCAGATCATGGACATGGCCTTCGGCCCGGACGGCGCGCTGTACGTCCTCGACTACGGCATCTCCTGGTTCGGCGGCGACGAGCACTCCGCCCTCTACCGCATCGAGAACGCCACCGACGGTCACTCCCCGGTCGCCGCCGCGACGGCCGACCGCACCTCCGGCCAGGCGAAGCTGCGGGTCCGATTCTCCTCGGAGGGCACCAGCGACCAGGACGGCGACGCCCTCACCTACCACTGGGACTTCGGCGACGGCGGAACCTCCACGGCCGCGAACCCGAAGCACCGGTACACGACGAACGGCACCTACACCGCGACCGTGACGGCCAAGGACTCCACCGGCCGCACCGGCAGCGCGAGCGTGCGCATCGTGGTCGGCAACACCGCGCCCGAGGTCGAGCTGCGCCTGCCCGAGGACGGTCAGCTGTTCTCGTTCGGTGACGCCGTCCCGTTCAAGGTGCGGGTGCGCGACAAGGAGGACGGCACCTCCATCGACTGCGCCAAGGTCAAGGTCACCTTCGTCCTCGGTCACGACAGCCACGGCCACCCGGTGACCTCCGCCAACGGCTGCACCGGCACCATCAAGACCAGCGCCGACGGCGGCCACGACGAGAACGCCAACATCTTCGGGGTGTTCGACGCCGAGTACACCGACGGCGGAGGCGGCGGCCAGGACCCGCTCACCACCCACGACCGGCACGTCGTGCAGCCCACCCACCGTCAGGCCGAGCATTACGGCGACTCCTCCGGCATCGCGGTCCAGTCCAAGGACACGGCCCACGGCGGCAAGACCGTCGGGAACATCGACAGCGGCGACTGGATCTCCTTCGAGCCGTACGTCCTGTCCGACGCCACGAAGCTCACCGCGCGTGTCTCCTCCGGGGGCACCGGCGGGAAGCTGGAGGTACGCGCCGGATCACCGACCGGCCCTCTCCTCGGCACCGCCACCGTGCCGGTGACCGGCGGCTGGGACACCTTCCGGGACGTCACGGCCGACCTGTCGAAGGGCCCGCGCGGCAGCACCACGCTCTACCTGGTGTTCAAGGGCGGCGACACCGGCGGCCTGTTCGACGTGGACGACTTCACCTTCACGAAGCGGTGAGGGGGCGCCATGCCGAAGAACCGACGCCTGCCGACCGCGCTGGCCGGCGCCGCCCTGCTGATCGGAGGCGTGTCGGGACCGGCCGTGTCCGATGAGGCGGACCGCTCCCGGGGTCAGGAGGCCGAACGCCGCGTACTGGTCTTCTCCAAGACCGCCGGCTTCCGGCACGACTCGATCCCCGAGGGGGTGACGGCCCTTCGGGAACTGGGCGCGGCCCACGGCTTCGCGGTCGACGCCACGGAGGACGCCGGCGCCTTCACCAAGCGCAACCTGCGGCGTTACGACGCCGTGGTGTTCCTCTCGACCACGGGCGACGTCCTCGACCCGGCCCAGCAGAGCGCGTTCGAGCGGTACATCGAACGCGGCGGCGCCTATGTGGGCGTCCACGCGGCCGCCGACACCGAGTACGACTGGGCCTTCTACGGCGGACTCGCGGGCGCTTACTTCCAGTCGCACCCCGCGATCCAGCCCGCGACGGTCGACGTCGACGACCACGCCCACCCGGCCACCGCCGGGCTGGGCGCCACCTGGAACCGCACGGACGAGTGGTACAACTACCGCTCCAACCCCCGGGACCGGGCCCATGTCCTCGCCTCGCTCGACGAGTCCTCGTACAGCGGGGGCACCATGAACGGCGACCATCCCATCGCCTGGTGCCAGGAGTACGAGGGGGGCCGCGCCTTCTACACCGGCGGCGGCCACACCAAGGAGTCCTTCGCCGAACCCGCCTTCCGGCAGCATCTGCTCGGCGGCATCCGGTGGGCGATCGGCGAGGTACGGGCCGACTGCCGGCCGGAGAACGGCTACCGGCCGCTGTTCGACGGAACCTCCCTGGACGGCTGGCGCCAGGCGGGACCGGGCTCGTTCACCCTGGCCGGCGACGGCTCGATCACCTCGTCCGGCGGGATGGGGATGCTCTGGTACGCCGACCGCGGCTTTGGTTCGTACTCCCTGAAGCTCGACTGGAGGATGTCCGGCGCCTCGGGCGACGACAACTCCGGGGTGTTCGTAGGCTTCCCGCCCTCGGACGACCCCTGGTCCGCCGTGAACAACGGCTACGAGATCCAGATCGACGCCACCGACGTGCCCGAGAGGACCACCGGGTCCGTCTACGGGTTCCGCTCCGCCGACCTCAGGAAGCGCGACCGCGCCCTGAATCCGCCGGGGGAGTGGAACACGTACGAGATCCGCGTGGAGGGCGAGCGCCTGCGCGTCTGGCTCAACGGCGTGAGGATCAACGATTTCACCAACCGCGATCCGGTACGGAGCCTGCGCGACGGCCACCTCGGCATCCAGAACCACGGGGCCGGCGACCAGGTGTCCTTCCGTGACATCCGGATCAAGGAACTGCCCGCACGGGCCGCCGGCAGGGCGGGCTCGCCGCCGGGCGACTGAGCGACGGCGGGCGGGGGACGCCGGACCCCCGCCCGCCGTCTCGCCCCTTCTCCCCTCACCCCTTCCTTCCCGGAGGGTTCCCGGCCCTTCCCACCCCTGCCCCGACGAGGAGGCTGCCCATGTCCGCGTCCGTGTCCGTCACCCCACCGAGCGTCGGCGTCTGGCTGATCGGAGCACGGGGTTCCGTCGCCACCACCGTCGTCGCGGGCTGCGCGGCCGTCACGGCGGGCCTGCACGCCCCGACGGGCATGGTCACCGAGACCGCTCTCTTCGCCGACTCCGGTCTCCCCCCGCTCTCCGCCCTCGTCTTCGGCGGCCACGACACGGTCGACTGCCCGCTCCCCAAACGGGCCGAGGTCCTCGCGGCCGGGGGTGTGCTGCCGCACGGCCTGCCGGCGGCCGTCGGAACGGAACTGGCCGCCGCCGACGGGGAGATCCGGCCCGGCGGACCCCTCCCGGGCGACACCCGGACCCCCGACGAGCTGATCGCCTCCCACGCCGCCGACATCCAGGACTTCGTACGACGCCGGGGGCTGACCCGGGCCGTGGTGGTGAACGTCGCCTCCACGGAACCCGCGCCCACCGGCGCCGCACTGCCGCCCAGCTCCCTCTACGCGGCGGCCGCCCTCCGCGCGGGCTGCCCCTACGTCAACTTCACCCCCTCGACCGGCCTGCACCACCCGGAGCTGGCTCCCCTCGCCGTCTCCTCCGGCCTCCCGTACGCCGGCCGCGACGGCAAGACCGGTCAGACCCTGCTGCGGTCCGTCCTCGGCCCGATGCTCACCCAGCGGGCCCTGGCCGTCCGGGCCTGGTCCGGCACCAACCTCCTCGGCGGGGGCGACGGCGCCGCCCTCGCCGACCCGGCCGCCGCCGCCGCGAAGAACGCCGGCAAGGAACGCGTCCTGACCGACAGCCTGGGCGCCACCCCCGAGGGCCAGACCCACATCGACGACGTCCCCGCCCTCGGCGACTGGAAGACCGCCTGGGACCACATCGCCTTCGACGGCTTCCTCGGCACCCGCATGGTCCTCCAGACCACCTGGCAGGGCTGTGACTCCGCGCTCGCCGCCCCCCTGGTCCTGGACCTCGCCCGCCTCCTGGCAGGCGCGCACGAGGCGGGCCTCACCGGGCCCCTGGCCGAGCTGGGTTTCTACTTCAAGGACCCGATGGGGGAAGGCCCGACGGCACTGGGGGAGCAGTACACGGCACTGGCGGGGTTCGCGGAGCGCCTGCGGGCCGGGACGCGGCCAGGCCGTGCGCCCGGCGCCGGTCCGCAATCCGCGCCGACACCGCGCGGGGAGGCCCGATGAGCGGGCGGCACCGCCCCGGGTCTGCCGGACCTGCCCGACCTGCTGGACCCGTCGCACCTGTCGGGGCGGGGGACGAGGCGAGGAACGCGCAGCGGGGTGCGGGGGCCGGACCCGGAGCCGGGGTGAGCCGGTCACCGCGGCCCTCCCAGCCTTCCCGGCAGCCCGCGGCGCCCGACCTGCCCCAGCCGTCCGAACTGCCCCAGCCGTCCGATCCGCCTCGGCAGGCCCCCTCGCCGGCCGCCTCCCCGGCGGCTCCTCTCTCCTTCGGATACGGCACCAACGGCCTCGCCGACCTCCGGCTCGACGACGCCCTCGCCCTCCTCGCCGACCTGGGCTACGACGGCGTCGGTCTGACGCTCGACCACATGCACCTCGACCCGCTCGCCCCCGGCCTCGCCGCCCGCACCCGCCGTCTCGCCGGCAGGCTGGACGACCTCGGCCTGACCGTCACCGTGGAGACCGGCGCCCGCTATGTGCTCGACCCCCGCCGCAAACACGGCCCCAGCCTCCTGGACCCCGACCCGGACGACCGCGCCCGCCGCACCGACCTGCTGCTCCGCGCCGTACGGGTCGCCGCCGACCTCGGTGCCCACGCCGTGCACTGCTTCAGCGGAGTCGTCCCGCCCGGCACGCACGAGGACACCGCCTGGAAACGGCTGCCCGACACGCTCGCCCCCGTCCTGGACGCCGCCACCACCGCCGACGTCCCTCTCGCCGTCGAGCCCGAACCCGGCCATCTCCTCGCCACGCTCGCCGACTTCCACCGCCTGCGCGAGGCTCTCGACAGCCCCGCAGCCCTCGGCCTCACCCTCGACATCGGCCACTGCCAGTGCCTCGAACCCCTCCCGCCCGCCGACTGCGTCCGCGCGGCCGCGCCCTGGCTCCGCCACGTCCAGATCGAGGACATGCGCCGTGGCGTCCACGAACACCTGCCCCTCGGCGAGGGCGAGATCGACTTTCCGCCCGTCCTCGCGGCCCTGGCCGCCGCCGACTACCGAGCCCTGACCGTCGTCGAACTGCCCCGCCACTCCCACGCCGGCCCCCACTTCGCCGAACGCTCCCTCTCCTTCCTGCGACAGAGCCAAGCCCGGAGCCAGGACCGAAGCCAAGGCCGGGACCGGAGCCAAGCCAGAAGCCGAGCCCGGGACCGGAGCCAGGACCAGGACCGAAGCCCAGGCCGAAGCCAGGACCAGGACCGGAGCCGACCCCCGTCAAACGGCCGCACGGTCCCTCCCGGGAGCCCCTCGTGACCCACCACCAGACCCCGGCCGACCTGCACAGTCACCTGGACACCCACCTCACGCCCTCCGCGCGCGCCTGGCTGGGACGGGCGCTGGACGAGGCGGCCGAGCATCCGGGCACCCATGGCCCCCTCTCCGTGTGGGAGCTGCGGGTCGCCGAGGCGGGCCGGCGCTGCGGCACCGAACACGCCGACGCCGTCCGCGTCCTGATCCTGCACGCGGCCCGCGCCGACGCCGACGCGCTCACCCGGGTCTACCGTCAGGGCACCGCCGACGAACGCCGCGCGGTGCTCCACGCGCTGCCCCACCTCGTGCCCGGCCCCGAGGCGCTGCCTCTCGTCGAGGACGCCCTGCGCACCAACGACACCCGCCTCCTCGCCGCCGCCCTGGGCCCGTACGCCGCCCGTCATCTGGCCCCGCACCACTGGCGGCACGCCGTCCTCAAGTGCCTGTTCACCGGCGTGCGCGTCGACGAGGTCGCCGACCTGGCCGGCCGTGCCCGGGACGACACCGAACTCGCCCGTATGCTCCGCGCCTTCGCCGAGGAACGCACCGCCGCGGGCCGTCCCGTACCCGAGGACCTGCACCGCGTCCTGGCCCTGACCGCGCCCCCACCGGCCGCCGCGCACGACCGCGACGGCACCCACGGCCTTCACGGCAAGGAGTCCTGATGCGCATCTTCGACCCCCACATCCACATGACGTCACGCACCACCGACGACTACGAGGCGATGCACGAGTCGGGCGTCCGCGCGGTCGTGGAGCCGGCCTTCTGGCTGGGACAGCCCCGCACCTCGCCCGACTCCTTCGTGGACTACTTCGACTCCCTGCTGGGCTGGGAGCCCTTCCGCGCCGCCCAGTACGGCATCGCCCACCACTGCGCCCTCGCCCTCAACCCCAAGGAGGCGAACGACCCGCGGTGCGCTCCGGTGCTGGACCGGCTGCCCCGCTACCTGCTCAAGGACCGGGTCGTGGCCGTCGGCGAGATCGGCTACGACTCCATGACGCCCGCCGAGGACCACGCGCTCGAACACCAGCTGCAACTGGCCGCCGACCACGCTCTGCCCGCCCTCGTCCACACCCCGCACCGGGACAAGCTCGCCGGTCTGCGCCGCACCCTCGACGCCGTACGGGCCTCCGCCCTGCCCGTCGACCGGGTGCTGCTGGACCACCTCAACGAGACCACGGTCGCGGAGGCCAGGGACAGCGGTGCCTGGCTCGGCTTCTCCGTCTATCCCGACACCAAGATGGACGAGGAGCGGATGGTCGCCGTCCTCAAGGAGTTCGGCCCGGAGAAGGTGCTGGTCAACTCCGCCGCCGACTGGGGCAGAAGCGACCCCCTGAAGACGCGCCGGGTCGCCGACACCCTCCTCGCCGCCGGGTTCGACGAGGACGCCGTCGACCTCGTGCTGTGGCGCAACCCCGTCGCCTTCTACGGGCTCAGCGGGCGCCTCGCCCTCGACGTCACCGCCACGGACCCCACGCACGAGGGCAACAGCATCCTGCGCGGCGGTGAGTGACCCGTGCGCTTCCGCCACCCCGACGGCTCCACCGTCCACCTCGCCTACTGCACCAACGTGCACCCGGCCGAGACCCTCGACGGCGTCCTCGCCCAGCTGCGCGACCACTGCGAGCCCGTACGCCGCCGCCTCGGCCGTGACCGCCTCGGCATCGGCCTGTGGCTGGCCGCCAACGCCGCCGCGGCCCTGGTGACCGACCCGTCCGCCCTGCGCGGCCTGCGCGCCGAACTCGACCGGCGCGGCCTGGAGGTCGTCACCCTCAACGGCTTCCCCTACGAGGGCTTCGGCGCCGAAGAGGTCAAGTACCGCGTGTACCGGCCCGACTGGGCCGACCCCGCGCGCCTGGACCACACCACCTCCCTCGCCCGCGTCCTGGCCCGGCTGCTCCCCGACGACGTCACCGAGGGCACCATCTCCACCCTGCCCCTGGCCTGGCGCACCGCCTACGACGAGCAGCGCGCCGTCCGGTCCCGCGCGGCCCTGCGCACCCTGGCCGAACGCCTCGACGCCGTGGCCGAACTGACCGGCCGCTCCATCCGCGTCGGCCTGGAACCCGAACCCGGCTGCACCGTCGAGACGACCGCCGACGCCATCGGGCCGCTGACCGACCTCGGCCACGACCGCATCGGCGTCTGCGTCGACACCTGCCACCTCGCCACCTCCTTCGAAGATCCGCACACCGCCCTGGACGCACTCACCGGGGCCGGTGTCCCCATCGTCAAGTCCCAGCTCTCCGCGGCCCTGCACGCCGAACACCCGCACCTGCCCGAGGTCCGCGAAGCCCTCGCCGCCTTCGACGAGCCCCGCTTCCTGCACCAGACCCGCACCCCGACCGCCGCCGGACTGCGCGGGACCGACGATCTCGGCGAGGCCCTCCGGGGCGACACCCTGCCCGACGCCTCCCCCTGGCGCGCCCACTTCCACGTCCCGCTCCACGCGGCCCCCGCCGCGCCCCTCACCTCCACTCTTCCGGTCCTCGGGGCGGCCCTCGCCTATCTGGTCGGCGGCCCCCGTCCCCTCACCCGGCATCTGGAGGTCGAGACCTACACCTGGCAGGCCCTGCCGCCGGAGCTGCGCCCCGGCACCCGCGCCCAGCTCGCCGACGGCATCGCCGCCGAACTCGGCCTCGCGCGTGACCTGTTGACGGACCTCGGCCTCAAGGAGCTGCCATGAGCCGGGACGATGCCGGCGCGCACGCCGGTCCTGCACATGCCGGTCCCGCACACGCCGCACCCGCGTCCGGTCCCACGCCTCTGCTCGTCCTGGACGTCGTCGGCCTCACCCCCTCCCTCCTCGACCACATGCCCCACCTCAAGGCCCTCGGACAGTCCGGCTCCCGGGCCCCGCTCGGCACCGTGCTGCCCGCCGTCACCTGCGCCGCCCAGTCCACCTTCCTGACCGGCACGCTCCCCGCCGAGCACGGCATCGTCGGCAACGGCTGGTACTTCCGTGAACTCGGCGACGTCCTGCTGTGGCGCCAGCACAACGGCCTCGTCGCCGGGGACAAACTCTGGGACGCAGCCCGCCGCGTCCACCCCGGCTACACGGTCGCCAACATCTGCTGGTGGTACGCCATGGGTGCCGACACCGACATCACCGTCACCCCCCGTCCGATCTACTACTCCGACGGCCGCAAGGAACCCGACTGCTACACCCGGCCCCCGGCCCTGCACGACGAACTCACCGCGGAACTCGGCACGTTCCCCCTGTTCCACTTCTGGGGACCGGGTGCCGACCTCGTCTCCAGCCGATGGATCATCGACGCGACCCGTCACGTCCTCCGCACCCGCAGGCCCGATCTGGCCCTCTGCTACCTCCCCCACCTCGACTACGACCTGCAGCGGTACGGCCCCGACGACCCGCGCTCCCTGAAGGCGGCCGCCGACCTGGACCGGGCCGTGGCACCCCTGCTCGACGACGCCCGCGCGGAGGGCCGCAGCGTCGTCGCGCTCTCCGAGTACGGCATCACCCGCGCCGACCGCCCCGTCGACATCAACCGCGCCCTGCGCCGCGCCGGCCTCCTCGACGTGCACACCCAGGACGGCATGGAGTACCTCGACCCGATGGCCTCACGGGCCTTCGCGGTCGCCGACCACCAGATCGCCCATGTGTACGTACGCCGCGCCGAGGACCTGGACGCCACCCGGGAGGCCCTCGCGGACCTGCCCGGGATCGATCAACTCCTCGACGACGAGGGCAAGAAGGCGCACCATCTCGACCATCCACGCTCCGGCGAGCTGGTCGCCGTCGCGGAGCCGGACGCCTGGTTCACCTACTACTACTGGCTCGACGACGACCGCGCGCCCGACTTCGCACGCACCGTCGAGATCCATCGCAAACCCGGCTACGACCCGGCCGAGCTGTTCATGGACCCGCTCGACCCGTCGGTGAAGCTCAAGGCGGCCACGGCACTGGCGCGCAAGAAACTGGGCCTGCGCTACCGCATGGCGGTCGTGCCGCTGGATCCCTCGCCTGTTCGCGGCAGCCACGGCCGCCTGCCCACGAGCGACGACGACGGTCCGCTCATCATCTGCTCCACCCCCCGAGCCGTCGGCGACCGCGTGGCGGCCACCGATGTGAAAGCACTCCTGCTGCGTCTGGCCGGTCTCTCCGACCGGTGACGAGCCCCCTGTGTCCCGACCGGTCACAAGTGAAGCACTGACCACTGACAACGCCCGCCCACACGAAGGAGTTCCAGGCATGAGCCGCAACCGCACGACGGATCCCGAACTCACCCACCGCCTCAGCAGACGAGGCATGCTCGGCGTCGCGGCGGGCGCCACCGTCGCCGCCCTGCTGGGCACGGCCGCCCCCGCCCAGGCCGCAGGCGTGCCCGAGGCGGCCGCCTCGGGCACGGGCCGGAGCCGCCCCGTCCTCCCGTCCGGCCGCCTCGGCATCCAGCTCTACAGCCTCCGCGACAAGGTCTCCACCTTCGGCTTCGCCCCCGTCTTCGCCGAGCTGGAGAAGTACGGCTACGACGAGGTCGAGTTCGCCGGATACACCCAGGGCTCGGCGGGCCCCATCACCCTCACCCGGCTGAAGCGGCTGGCCCGCGACCACGGCCTGAACCCGATCGGCAGCCACGTCGGCTACTACGCGAGCGACCCGAACGCGTACACCTTCGCCCAGAACCTCACCAAGGTCCTCGACGACGCCCAGGCCCTCGGCCTGAAGCACATCGGCACCGCCGCCGGCCCCTTCCGCTACGGCACGACCGTCGACGCGATGAAGCGGGCCGCCCACGAGTTCAACACCTACGGCGCGGCCGCCAGGGCGCGGGGCATGAAGTTCTACCAGCACAACCACTCCGAGGAGTTCTCCTTCGCCACCGACAACCCCGAGGTCCGCCTCTACGACGTCCTGCTCCGCGAGACCGACCCCGACCTCGTCTTCCTGGAGATGGACATCTTCTGGGCGTACGTGGCCCAGTTCCGTTTCTCCAAGCGGCCCGACGGCACCGCCGCTCCCTTCGAGCCGCTCGACTACGTCCAGCGCCGCCCGGACCGATACCCGCTGTTCCACGTCAAGGACGGCGAGAGCGACCCGTCGAACCCGTACGGCTACCGCATGACGGACGTCGGCGACGGCGACATCGACTACCAGAAGTTCATCTCGGCCGTCAACGGTCTGAAGGGGTCCCGCCGCGCCCACCACTGGCAGGCCGAACACGACAACCCCACCGAGTCCTTCACCTTCGCCCGCCGCTCCAGCGAGCACCTGCACGCGCTGCGGGAGGAGTACTGACCGAGGCCGGGGAATCAACGGCAGCAGGCGGCCGCCCCGTGGTGCGGGCCCACGGGGCGGCCGCCTGCTGCCGTACGCGAGGGCGTCAGGCCGCTTCGTCACCGAGGGGACGGGGGTTGGGAGCGATGTGCCGGTTGCGCGGCCGCCCCGGCGGGTGCAGGAAGATCGCCACGAAGCCGGCGAACAGCGAGATGGAGCCGGCGAGCACGAAGGCGCCCGCGTAGTCCCAGGCGCCCACGACCACGGCGCCCATACCGGAGCCGAGCAGACCCGACACCAGCTTGGAGCTGTAGACGAGACCGTAGTTGGAGGCGTTGTTGTTCTCGCCGAAGTAGTCCGCGGTCATCGCCGCGAACATCGGGAAGATGGCCCCGCCGCCGAACCCGGAGATGCTGGAGAACACCAGGAAGAGCGGCAGGTTGCCGATGTTGCCGGACCAGAGGATGCCGTACTGGGACAGGCCCAGCACGATGCAGACGAAGATCAGACACTGCTTGCGGCCGTAGCGGTCGGAGAGCCAGCCGATGACACCGCGGCCGGTACCGTTGACGATCGCCTTCAGCGACATGGCGGTGGCCACGATCCCGCCCGCGAAACCGGCCTCGTTGCCGAAGGGCACCTGGAAGGCGATGCCGAAGATGTTCACGCCCGAGGTGCACAGCAGGCAGAACCACATCAGCGCGACGCGGCCCGTCCGCCATGCCTCGCTCGGCGTGTACTGCTTCACGGCCGGCGGGTTCTTCTCCAGCGCGCGCCGCGCGCGCGGGTCGTCCGGCTTGCGCAGCGGGTCGACCTCGGCGGGCCACCAGTTCTTCGGCGGGTCCTGGAAGAAGTGACCCGCCACGGCGACGACCGCCGCGAGGAACAGACCGACGCCGACGAGCACCCACCGGAAGTTCGTCAGGTCCATGAACCCGGTGAAGATGAACACGAACGGCACCGAACCGTAGGCGAACCCGCCGTTCACGAAGCCGGTCTTGCCTCCCTTGCGCTCCGGGTACCACTTGCCGACCATGTTCACGCAGGTCGCGTAGACCATGCCGGCGCCCATACCGCTGAACATGCCGAAGCCGATGTACGCGACGACGACGTGCGGGGCGAACGCCAGGGACAGATAGCCGAGCAGGGTGCCGACGGCGCCCAGCATCATCGCCCAGCGGGCCGGCAGTCTGCCGCTCTCCCGGAGCTTGCCCGCCGGGAAGGCCACCGCGGCCTGGAAGAACACCCACACGCCCAGCATCCAGAAGATGTGCTGGTTGCTCCAGCTGTGCGCGGTGTGCAGGGTCTCCTCGGCGGACGCGAACGCGTACTCCGCCGAGCTGATGCCCATCATGCCCACCCACGGCAGGATGACCATCCACTTGCGTTTGCGCCCCATGATGTCCAGGTCGGACTCGCCGACCCGGTACATCCTGCCGCCTGCGTCCGTCACCTCCCGGTAGGGGACGGGTGTGGAGATGTCAGTTGTTGCCATGTCGTTCGAACCCTCCGCGTGGAAGAAGTCTGGCCAGCGCCCCCTGTCCGTGCTTCTCTGCGCCGGGGCCCGCGGTGAGCGGTCGCCGCGGGCCCCGTGGTTCGGGCCGTCGCTCAGCTCATCGCCACCGCCCCCCGGCGACCGAGCCACCCGGGCCGGTCACAGCAGCCCCGCAGCCCGCGCCCACCGGGCTGTGTCATGCCCGGGGGCCAACCCCCGGACCCCCGGCCGGACCACAGCGAGCGCGCCCATCACAGCAACCCCGCAGCCCGCGCCCACCGGGACTTCGCACCGAGGACGGCCACCGGCTTCTCGGTCGTGTACGGGTACGCCACGACCCCGCGCTCGAAGAGGTACTGGCACGCCTCCTCCACCTCGACGTCGCCCGCGAGCGACGCGACGACCGGCTTCTCGATGCCCCGCTCGCGGAACTCGGCCACCACGCGCGCGGTGAGTTCGGCGAACACCATGGGCGGGGTGACGATGGTGTGCCAGTAGCCGAGGACGAGCGCGTGGATGCGGGGGTCCTCCAGGCCCAGCCTGATCGTCGCCTCGTACGTCGACGGGGGTTCGCCGCCGGTGATGTCGACCGGGTTGCCCGCGGCCCCGAACGGCGGGATGAACTCACGGAAGGACGCGTCCAGGTCCGGCGGGATCTCCATCAGGGTCAGCCCGTTGTCGGTGACCGCGTCCGACAGCAGTACGCCGCTGCCGCCGGCCCCCGTGATGATGACGACGTTGTCGCCCCGCGGAGCGGGCAGCACCGGCAACGCGCGCGCGTACTCCAGCATGTCGTTCAGCCCCGGTGCCCGGATGACCCCGGCCTGCTTCAGGATGTCCTCGTACACGGCGTCGTCGCCCGCCAGCGCGCCCGTGTGCGAGCCCGCCGCCTTCGCCCCGGCCGCCGTACGGCCCGCCTTGAGGACCACGACGGGCTTCTTCGGGACGGTCGCCCGCGCGGCCTCCACGAAGGCCCGGCCGTCCTTCAGGTCCTCCAGGTGCATCGCGATGCACTCGGTGCGGGGGTCCTCGCCGAACCAGGTCAGCAGGTCGTCCTCGTCCAGGTCCGACTTGTTGCCGAGCCCGACGATCGCCGACACACCCGTCCTCGTGGTCCGCGCGAAGCCCAGGATGGCCATCCCGATGCCGCCGGACTGCGAGGTCAGCGCCACGCCGCCCTTGACGTCGTACGGCGTGCAGAACGTGGCGCACAGGTCGTGCCACGTCGAGTAGTAGCCGTAGATGTTCGGCCCGAGCAGCCGGATGCCGTGCCGTTCGGCGATCGCCACGATCTCGTTCTGGAGTTCGTGCTCGCCGGTCTCCGCGAAGCCCGACGGGATCAGTACGGCGTTGGGGATGCCCTTGCGGCCCACCTCCTCCAGCGCCGAGGCCACGAACCTGGCGGGGATCGCGAAGACCGCCACATCCACCTCGCCGGGAACGTCCGTGACACTCTTGTACGCCTTGCGGCCCAGAATGTCGTCGGCCTTGGGATTCACCGGGTGGATCTCCCCGGCGAAACCGCCGTCGACGAGGTTGCGCATCACCGAATTGCCGATCTTGCCCTGCTCGTTGGAGGCCCCGATCACGGCCACCGCCGAGGGCTGCATCAGCCGGCGCATCGACGTGAGGATCTCCTCGCGCGTGTACCGGCGCCGCGGCTTCGGCACCGACTCCGCGAGGATCACCCGGATGTCCGCCGCGACCGCGCCCTCCGGGGTCGCGATCACCGGGTTGAGGTCCACCTCGGCGATCTCCGGGAAGTCCGCGACGAGTTCGGAGACCCGGCGGATCTGCTCCGCGATCGCCCACCGGTCCACGGCAGGCGCCCCGCGCACCCCGCGCAGGATCTCCGCCGCGCGGATCGAGTCCAGCATGGAGAGGGCCTCGTCCGCGTCGACCGGCGCGAGCCGGAACGTCACGTCCTTGAGGACCTCCACCAGCACCCCGCCGAGCCCGAACGCGACGACCTTCCCGAACGTCGGGTCCGTCACCGCGCCGACGATGACCTCCTGCCCCTTCGGCAGCAACTCCTGGACCTGGACACCCTCGATGCGTGCGTCGGCCGCGTACGCGCGGGCGTTGTCGACGATCCGGTGGAACGCCGCCCGTACATCGGCCGCGCCCTCCACTCCGACGATCACACCGCCCGCGTCGGTCTTGTGGAGGATGTCCGGCGAGACGATCTTCATCACCACCGGTCCGCCGAAGCGCGCCGCGTACGACACCGCCTCGTCGACGTCCCGCGCCAACTCCTCGCCGGGTACGGCGATCCCGTACGCGTCGGCGATCACCTTGCCCTCGGGGGCGGTCAGCGCGCTGCGGCCCTCGGCCCGTACGGCGTCGAGGAGGCCACGCACCCTCAGCACCCGGTCTTCGGCCATCAATCAGATCACTCCGTTCGACTTGAGCAGGCGCAGCTCCTCGTCGCCGAGCCCCAGCTCGCCGACGTAGACCTCTTCGTTGTGCTCGCCGAGCAGGGGTGAACTGGTCACTGCCACCGGGGAGTCGGACAGCTTCAGCGGACTGCCCACGGTCACGAAGTCGCCGCGCTCGGGGTGCGGCACGGTGACCACCATCTCGTTGGCGACCAGGGACTCGTCCTCGATGATCTCCTTGGTGGACAGGATCGGCCCGCACGGGATGTTGTGGGCGTTGAGCCGCTCCAGCACTTCCCACTTGGGGAGCGTGGACGACCACTCCTCGATGAGCTGGAACATCTTGCTGAGCTTGGGCAGCCGGGCCTCCGGCGTCGCCCATTCGGGGTCGTCCGCCAGCTCGGGCCGGCCGATCAGCTCGCTCATCGGCTGCCAGCCCACGGGCTGCACGATGACGTACACGTAGTCGTTCGGGCCGCCCGGCGCGCATTTGACCGCCCAGCCGGGCTGGCCGCCGCCGGAGGCGTTCCCGGACCGGGGAACCTCGTCGCCGAAGTCCTCGTTGGGGTATTCACGGAGCGGGCCATGGGCCAGCCGCTGCTGGTCCCTCAGCTTCACCCGGCACAGGTTGAGGACGGCGTGCTGCATGGCCACGTTGACCCGCTGGCCGCGCCCGGTGCTCTCGCGCTGGTACAGCGCGGCGAGAATCCCCGCCACGGCGTGGATGCCCGTGCCCGAGTCCCCGATCTGGGCCCCCGTCGCCAGCGGCGGTCCGTCCTCGAAGCCCGTGGTGGCCATGGACCCGCCCATGGCCTGCGCGACGACCTCGTACGCCTTGAAGCCGGTGTACGGACCGTCCCCGAACCCCTTGATGGAGGCGTAGACGATTCGCGGATTGATCTCCTGGATACGGTCCCAGGTGAAGCCCATCCGGTCGACCGCGCCCGGTCCGAAGTTCTCGACCATGACGTCGGAGCGCCGGATCAGCTCGGTGAGGATCTCCTTGCCGCGCTCTGTCTTGGTGTTGAGGGTGATGCTCCGCTTGTTGCAGTTGAGCATCGTGAAGTAGAGGGAGTCGACGTCCGGGAGGTCGCGCAGCTGCTTGCGCGTGATGTCACCGGTCGGCGCCTCCAGCTTCACCACGTCCGCGCCCAGCCAGGCGAGCAGTTGGGTGGCTGAAGGCCCGGACTGGACGTGGGTCATGTCCAGGACGCGGATGCCTTCGAGGGCCTTGGTCGGTGCTGCTGCCGTCGCGGTCAACGGTTCCACCTCACTTGTACATCGTCTGGTTCATCGTTCCGGGGGCGTACGCGTCCGGGTCGACCCAGACGTTGATCAGCGACGGCTTGCCCGACTCCCTGGCCCGCCGGAGCGCGGGGCCGATGTCGGCGGGGTCGCGGACCTCCTCGCCGTAACCGCCCAGCATCCGGGCGAACTTGTCGTAGTGGACGTCGCCGAGGGTGTTGCCGATCCGCTCGCGCTCCTCGCCGTACTTGGCCTTCTGGCCGTAACGGATCTGGTTCATGGAGGAGTTGTTGCCGATGATCCCGACGAAGGGGAGGTCGTAGCGGACGAGGGTCTCGAAGTCCCAGCCGGTGAGGGAGAAGGCGCCGTCGCCGAAGAGGGCCACCACCTCCTTGTCGGGCCGTGCCTTCTTGGCGGCGAGCACGAAGGGGACGCCGACGCCGAGGGTGCCGAGGGGACCCGGGTCCATCCAGTGCCCGGGTGACTTGGGCTGGACGACCTGGCCGGAGAAGGTGACGATGTCGCCTCCGTCGCCGATGTAGATCGAGTCCTCGGTCAGGAAGTCGTTGATCTCGCTGACCAGCCGGTAGGGGTGGATCGGCGAGGCGTCGGACCTCAGGCTGGGCAGCCGCTTCTCGATGGCGGTCTGTTCGGCGGCACGCAGCTCGTCGAGCCACTCCTTGCGCTTCGACGCGCCCCCGTTGATCCGCCCGGACGCCGCCTCGGTCACCGACCTGAGCACGAGGCCCGCGTCACCGACGATCCCGAGGTCGATGTCGCGGTTCTTGCCGACGGTCCGGTAGTCGAGGTCGACCTGTACGACGGTCGCGTCCGGCGACAGCCGTTTGCCGTAGCCCATGCGGAAGTCGAAGGGCGTGCCGACGATGACGATCACGTCGGCGTTCGAGAACGCGTACCGGCGGGAGAGCTGGAAGTGGTGCGGGTCGCCCGGCGGGAGCGTGCCGCGGCCGGCGCCGTTCATGTACGCCGGGATGTTCAGCGTGCGCACCAGCTCGATGGCGGACCCGGTGCCGCGGGTCGTCCACACCTGGCTGCCCAGCAGGATCGCCGGCTTCTCCGCGTGCACGAGCAGGTCGGCGAGCTTCTCGATCGCCTCGGGGTCCCCGGCCGAGCGGGTCGAGGCCCGGTAGGCGCCGGCCTTCGGTACGCGCGCCTTCTCCACGGGCACCTTGGCGTCCAGCACATCGCGCGGGATCTCCAGGAAGGAGGGCCCGGGCGCGCCGTGGTAGCACTCGCGGAACGCCATCGACACCATGTCGGCGGCGCGGGCCGTGTCGGGCACGGTCGCCGCGAACTTGGTGATCGGCGTCATCATGTCGACGTGCGGGAGGTCCTGCAGGGACCCCATCTTGTGCTGGGTGTGCGCGCCCTGGCCGCCGATCAGCAGCATCGGGGACTCCGCGCGGAAGGCGTTGGCGACACCGGTCACGGCGTCGGTCGTACCCGGGCCGGCGGTGACGACCGCGCAGCCGGGCCTGCCGGTGATGCGCGCGTAGCCGTCGGCGGCGTGGGCGGCGACCTGTTCGTGGCGGACGTCGACGACCTCGATGCCCTCGTCGACGCAGCCGTCGTAGATGTCGATGATGTGGCCGCCGCACAGGGTGTAGATGACCTCCACACCTTCCGCTTTGAGTGCCTTGGCGACGAGGTGACCACCGGAGATGAGGTCCTGGCTGTTGCCGTCGGGCATGGCGAAGTCCTGTCCCTTCGTAGGGGTTGGAGCGCTCTCGCGGTTGATTGCATACAGTCGACGAATACTGTATGAACCTTGTTATCCCGCATCCCATGGGTGGTGTCCAGGGGGCGTGCGGCACTTTTGAGTCAGGAGCCGGAATGGACCTTTTCGAGCACCAGGCAAGAGAACTCTTCGAGGAACACGGCATCGAGGTCCCGAGGGCCGAGGTCACCGGCTCGCCCAAGGAGGCCCGGGAGATCGCCCGCAGGCTGGGGGGACGCGTCGTCGTCAAGGCACAGGTGAAGACCGGCGGACGCGGCAAGGCGGGCGGAGTGAAGCCCGCCGCCGACCCCGCCGCCGCCGAACTGACGGCACGCCAGATCCTCGGCATGGACATCAAGGGCCACACCGTCCGCACGGTGATGATCGCCGAACCCGTAGCGATCGAGAGCGAGTTCTACGTCTCCTACGTCCTCGACCGCGCGGCCGGCGGCTTCCTCGCCATCGCCTCGGCCGAGGGCGGCATGGACATCGAGGAGGTGGCGGCCACCAGGCCCGAGGCGGTGGCCCGGATCCCGGTCGACCCCGCCGAGGGCGTCACCTCCGCCAAGGCGTCCGAGATCGCCGAGGCGGCCGGTCTGCCCCCGCAGACCGTCGACGTCCTCATGCGGCTCTGGCAGGTGCTGACCCGCGAGGACGCGCTCCTCGTCGAGGTCAACCCCCTCGTGCGCACCGAACAGGGCCGGATCCTCGCCCTCGACGGCAAGGTCACCCTCGACGGCAACGCCGGCTTCCGGCAGGCCCGTCGGGGCGACGAGGACCTCGCGCACGACGACCCGCTGGAGGCCGTCGCGGCCGCCAAGGGCCTCAACTACGTGAAACTGGACGGCGAGGTCGGGATCATCGGCAACGGCGCCGGACTCGTCATGTCGACCCTCGACGTCGTCGCGGGCTGCGGCGCGCGCCCCGCCGACTTCCTCGACATCGGCGGCGGCGCCTCCGCCCAGATCATGGCCGACGGCCTCTCCGTCATCCTCTCCGACCCCGACGTGAAGTCCGTCCTCGTCAACGTCTTCGGCGGGATCACCGCCTGCGACGCGGTCGCGGAGGGCATCGTGCGGGCCCTGGACAGCGTCCGGCTGACCAAGCCGCTCGTCGTCCGCCTCGACGGCAACAACGCCGCACGCGGCCGGGCGATCCTCGACGCCCGCGCCCACCCCCTGGTCCACCAGGCCACCACCATGGACGGTGCCGCGCGCCGCGCCGCCGACCTCGCCCACGCGAACTGAGGAGCCCGGACATGGCCATCTACCTCACCCAGGAGAGCAGGGTCCTCGTCCAGGGCATGACCGGCGGCGAGGGCATGAAGCACACCCGCCGCATGCTCGCGGCCGGCACGAACGTCGTCGGCGGCGTCAACCCCCGCAAGGCCGGCCGCACCGTCGACTTCGACGACCGGGCCGTCCCCGTCTTCGGCTCGGTCGCCGAGGGCATCGAGGCCACCGGCGCCGACGTCACCGTCGTCTTCGTCCCGCCGGCCTTCGCCAGGGCGGCCGTCGTCGAGGCCGCCGACGCCGGCATCGGCCTCGCCGTCGTCATCACCGAGGGCATTCCCGTCCACGACTCCGTCGCCTTCACGGCGTACGCGCGGTCCAGGGGCACCCGGATCGTCGGCCCCAACTGCCCCGGCCTGATCACCCCCGGCCAGTCCAACGCCGGCATCGTCCCCGCCGACATCACCAAGCCGGGGCGCGTCGGCCTGGTCTCCAAGTCCGGCACCCTCACCTACCAGCTCATGCACGAACTCCGCGACATCGGCTTCTCCACCTGCGTCGGCATCGGCGGCGACCCCGTCGTCGGCACCACCCACATCGACTGCCTGGCCGCCTTCCAGGACGACCCCGACACCGACCTGATCGTCCTCATCGGCGAGATCGGCGGCGACGCCGAGGAACGGGCCGCCGCGTACATCCGCGACCACGTCACCAAGCCGGTCATCGGCTACATCGCCGGCTTCACCGCCCCCGAGGGCAGGACGATGGGCCACGCCGGCGCGATCGTCTCCGGCTCCTCCGGCACCGCGCAGGCCAAGAAGGAGGCACTGGAAGCGGCCGGGGTGCGGGTCGGCGGCACCCCGACCGAGACGGCCCGGCTCGTGCTCGCCGCCCTGGAGTCCGAGGACTGACCCCGCCGGCGGCGGCCCCACCGGCCGACGCGCACCCCGCCCCCGACCGTGCACCGAGAGCGGAGAACCCCATGGCGCCACCCACAGCCACACCCACCCTCACCCTGAAGTCCGGCACGGCCTGGACCGACGCCTGGCGGCGCTGTCTGGCCGTCGCCCCCGAAGCCTTCCGGGACGACCGTGTCCTCAACCGCTGGGGCGCCGCCTGGCGGGCCGACGGCCGCGCCCTGGCCGCCACCAGCCCCGTCGACGGCAGCCCCGTCGCGGGCCCGCCCCGCCTGGACGGCACCACCGCCCACCACGCGGTCCGGGCCTGCCTCGATCAGCACCGGGCCTGGCGCCACGTCCCCCTCGGTGAACGCCGCGCCCGGGTCGCCGCCACCCTCGACGCCCTCACCCAGCACCGGGAACTGCTCGCCCTGCTCCTCGTCTGGGAGATCGGCAAGCCCTGGCGGCTCGCGCAGGCCGACGTGGACCGGGCCGTCGACGGCGTCCGCTGGTACGTCGACGGCATCGAGCCCATGGTCGAAAACCGTGTCCCCCTCGACGGCCCGGTCTCCAACATCGCCAGCTGGAACTACCCGATGAGCGTCCTCGTCCACGCGATGCTGGTCCAGGCGCTGGCGGGCAACGCGGTCATCGCCAAGACCCCCACCGACGGCGGCGTCGCCTGCCTCACCCTGGCCATCGCCCTCGCCGCCCGGGAGGGCATCCCCGTCACCCTCGTCAGCGGCAGCGGACGTGAGCTGTCGGAGGCGCTCGTCCGGGCCCCCGAGATCGGCTGCGTCTCCTTCGTCGGCGGCCGCGACACCGGCGCCGCCGTGGCCACCGCCGTCGCCGACCTGGGCAAACGGCACGTCCTGGAGCAGGAGGGACTGAACACCTGGGGCATCTGGAACCACACCGACTGGGACACCCTCGGCGCCGTCGTCCCCAGGCTCTTCGACTACGGCAAGCAGCGCTGCACCGCATACCCGCGCTTCGTCGTCCAGCGGGAACTGTTCGACGAGTTCCTCGCGGCCTACCTCCCGGCGGTCCGCACCCTCAGGGTCGGCCACCCGCTGGCCGTGGAGCACCCCGACGACCCGTACCCGGCGCTGGATCTCGGACCCGTCATCAACGCGGCCAAGGCCAAGGAACTGGCCGACCAGGTCGCCGAGGCCGTCGACCGGGGCGCCGTCCCGCTGCACCGGGGCAGGCTCTCGGACGCGCGCTTCCTGCCCGGCCAGGACACAGGCGCGTACGTCCAGCCCGTCACCCTCCTCGACCCGCCCGCGTCCTCCCCGCTCCACCACGCGGAACCCTTCGGCCCGGTCGACACGATCGTCCTGGTCGACACCGAGGCCGAGCTGCTCGCCGCCATGAACGCCTCCAACGGCGCGCTCGTCGCCACCCTCTCCACCGACGACCGGGCGACGTACGAGCGGCTGGCACCCCAGATCCGGGCGTTCAAGGTCGGCCACGGCACACCCCGCTCGCGCGGCGACCGCGACGAGCTGTTCGGCGGCTTCGGAGCGTCCTGGCGGGGCGCCTTCGTCGGCGGCGACCTGCTGGTCAAGGCCGTCACACGCGGTCCGGCGGGGGAGCGGCTGCCGGGGAACTTCCCCGAGTACCACCTCATGCCGTCCGCGGCCTGACGTGGCCGGTTCGTGACCGTCCGCACACCTCCGGTGAGGCCGTGCGGGTCTGCTCGCCGAGACCCGCACGGCCCCGCCCGGGGCCCGGACCCGCGGGCGGATATGCAGGTGAAGGGCGCCCCGAAACCTTGGTATTGTTGTCCCTGTCGCCGCCGGGAAAACCCCTGGCCAGGCGGCAGACACCTGGTCCGGGTGGCGGAATGGCAGACGCGCTAGCTTGAGGTGCTAGTGCCCTTTATCGGGCGTGGGGGTTCAAGTCCCCCCTCGGACACTCGCTAGGGACGTTCACGAGATCGTCCCGAAGCGTTCACGAATTACCGGTCGAGTCATGTGACTCACCGGTAATTCGTCGTTTCTGGGGCCTCAAGCCTCGTGATCGGCTCGATGAGGAGGTGAGGCGGTGGCGGTCCAGGCACTGCGCCTCTCACCTGCGGAAACAGGACATGCCTGCGCGACGGCTGGTAGCCGTGGCGCAGGCATGTGGGGTTTTCAGGGGGTGGAGCGCGGCGGGGGTGTGTCACTCGCGTGGCGGCGGCTCGACCTGCTCGGTCGGAAGGGGTCGCGCCAGGGGCGGGTCGGAGGGCTCGCCGGGTTGGGTTGCGGCGCTCTGCGGGCTGGCTTTGCGGGGCTGGATGCCCTGATCGCGGAGGAACCGTCGGATGGCTCTGAGGTTCGCCACGAAGATGATGACCGCATTGAGCAGGGTCTGTGCGACGCGTCCGTGCGGCAGGCGGAGCTGGGGATTGTCGATGCTGTCGAGGGCGGACTTCTTCAGGTTGCCGTTGCCGCCCTCGTTCTGACTGCGCAGTCCGGACCAGGCTTCCTGCCACAGAGGGGTGAACAGGGGGTATTTTTGCCGCCACTTGGCCAACACGGTGCCCGGGACGGTGATGCTCTTCCCCCTGCAGATGTCGGGGTAGACGGGGGTGTCCCGCTTGGACCTAGGGATGGTGGGCAGGGCTGCCGGGGTACGGACAGTGGGGGCGTCGAGGTCGACGACGGTGGACGGGCGTGGCTGGGGCCGGCGGTAGCAGGTGACTGTGGCGTGGGACCCGAGGGCGGGGCACTGTCGACGCTGGTCCCCTGCGGGCCCGTAGTCCTTGATCTTGGCCTGGTAGTCCTTCCGGGACTGGATCAGGTTGAGTGCGTGGGCGCGGTCCTCGTCCGTGCGGCTGTCGATGTATGTGGCGCCCGCAGTGACGAGCGGGGTGGGCATCAGCGGGCAGTAGAACTCGCCGCCGACCAGCTGCATGCCGCGGAACTCTCCCTGCCGGTCGACCTTGTCGTCGTTGTAGTGCTTCACCGCGTTGAGACCGAGTTTCAGCAGCTGCAGATGCAGGTTGTGAGGCTTGGCCTGGGTGATGCCCCGGTCGGCGCAGAACAGGTCTTTGACCAGGCCTCGTTCGAAGGCCGGCTGGATGGCGCGCAGGGCGGCCGGGCCGGGTTCGGTGCCCGGGGTGTGGAGGATCATGCCGAGGCAGACCGCGGGGTAGGCGCCGGCGAGGTCTCCATGGCCATGGCCTGGGAACGCGGCCATCATGGCGTAGCGGAACTCTCTCCTCTCCGGTGCCTTGGTCTTCTTCTCCCGTGCCGACTTGGTCTTGCGAGGCACTGGCTTGTTTGCCGTGCCGCGCCGGGTGCCGGTGTTCGTGGAGGCCGCAGCTTTGCCGCTGCGCCCCGACTTCTTCTGCGTTCCTCCCTTCACGTACATCCCGGCGGTGATCTCAAGCGAGGCCCGGTCCTGGTGGTAGTCCGGCTCTTTGCCCCAGACTGGAACCGGAGTGTCGTCGACCGCAATGTGGCCGGGCCACCGAGCGAAGTCGCCGCGCCGGTAGGAAGCCATCACCGGAGCGAGAATCAGATCCTGGGCGATGGCCTCCAGGTCGCGCACGGTGTCCTGGTTGCCGCGGGCATTCCACTTCCGTCGGATCTTCTTGGCCTCACTGAGCGACAGCCGCTTGCGGCGGTCGTGCGGTGCAGGGTCGAGGCGCCGGGTCATGGAGGACCAGGACCGGTAGACGCGCTTCGACGTCGCGTACTGGTGGTGTGCGACGCGGTCGATTTCTTCTCGGGTTGCGCCCTCGCGGATGTGCAGGTCGACGTTGGGGACGTCAAGGAGGGCTTTGGAGCCTGGAGACAAGGCGAAGAAGAGCGTCTCCCATGCGTCGTTGATGTTCGCGCTCTTGCCCATGTACTGCGACAAGATCAGGCCGATCAGCACTGTGCGGAACGGGAAGCCCTTCGGGCCTGGCCGGTGCTCGTTGGAGGGAAGGCGTTCCAGTACTCCGCTGTGGCGCACGAGGTCGAAGACCTGCCTCACAACGCGGTCGCTGAGGGTACGACCGGGGGCCTGCGGTGCAGGGCGTAAAGCGAGGCCGGTACGCCGGCAGGGTTTGCCCTCTGGGTTCTTCCTGCTCATGCCGCCCCCCGCAACAGATCGGATGCCTCCGCTTCGGGCACGTCGTGGAGGAAGACGAGGTAGCGCGAGAGGCTGTGCAGGGTCCCGAGTCCGGACGCTTTGAGGATCACCTTCAGCGGAATGCCTGCATTGAGCAGATCGACGAGCCAGGTCGTACGCAGCCGCTGGGTCTGCAGCACTGCACCGTCACAACGGCCGATGATCCGCGGGTACTTGGCCAGCCAGTCCGATGCGATGTGCTTGCTGGTGCGGTCCTGCCAGTCCGGCCGGAAGGCGTACGCGTCTGCCGGGATGTGGGCGGCTTCCGCCAGCAGCAGTTCCTCGTAGGCGTACCGGCATACGACAGTGCGCGGACGGCGCCCGTGCACCTTGACCAGTGCCCGGCCGGTGGGGCCCTCGAGGATAGCCCGCCCCTGAACGTACACAAGATCCTCAACGGCGAGCCCGCAGCCGACGCCAAGACAGAACAGAAGACAGGCGTTGCGCCGCTGGGCGGGGGTGGGCAGGCTCTGCGCCCAGATCAGCCAGTAGGCGATTTCCGCCGGCGGGTAGGGGGCCACTGGGGCGGCGGTGGCCTTCAGCCGGATCGGCGGATGCTGTCCGAGCTGGTCCAGCAGGAGTGCTTCGGAGGCCCGGCGCAACTGGCTGCTGCAGGTTCGGCGGCTGTTGGCGGCCATGTCGCGGCAGCCGACGAGGATGAACCGTTCGACGGTGCTCTGGTCAAGGATCACCGAGGGGTCGAGCGGGAGGCCCTGGGACTCGACCCAGGCGACCAGCCGTGCGAGCGGAGTCATGACCACGTCTGGGCCGTAGGGTCCCGCTGCGACGGCCATGAATCCCAGCGAGCGGACGACCGGAGCGATGCGGCGCCACTGGGCGGGCGGCACCGTCTCCGCCTTCGGTGCGTAGGCCAGCAGGCGATTCGACACAGCGACCTCCAGGCGCAAGGCCCATGACAGGTGGCCGGTTAACCGGCCACTGGTGTCAGTGTCGATCACGATCTGAAGGAACGCATCTTTATGACCGGAGGCCGAGCGCGCACGGCGCCGCCATGGAGCTACGCCGTCGATCCGGAGGAGTGGCCGGATGCCCGGATCGCCGGGGAGCCCGCCGCGGCGGCGGTCCAGACGATTGCCCGCCGCCTCGCCGCCGCCCTGCGTGAGAGGCCGGAGCTCTCGCTGCGCGCCCTGGCCGCCCAGAGCAACGTCGGCAGACAGACCATCGGCGATCTGCTGGCGGGCGCCACCTGGCCGGATGTGCTGACGGTCTGCCGACTGGAGCGCGCCCTGGGCCTGGCGCTCTGGCCTGGATCGAATGCGACCCAATGTGCTCATGACTGATCCCCAATTGCCTCTTTGAGGTCAGTCGTGCACGCTCAAGTGCGGAATGGGGCAGACGCCCTATAGCGCCACCCGTGGGGGCGCTAGAGTGAACGTGCGCGATGGACCGGAACCCTGCTAGGAGAAGCGTCCGTTCGCGTGTTTGGCGGCCTCCCTCGACCGCTAATCGAGGGAGGCCTGCTTGTTGGGTTAGGGTCGTTCTCGGGTGGATCAAGCAGCCCGGGATGACAGCACGGCCCGGAACATTCCCGGTGCTACGTTTTCCACCTCGCCAAGTTGCTTCATACGGTTGAGGGTTTTTCCTACGGATGAGCGGACCGTCGCGTCCGCTCCCGGGCGCACCGCCGCCGCGATATCGGTGATGGACATTGCCTCTTGAGCGGCGCACAGGAGTGTGAGGATCGCATCGCGCATGCTTCCGTTACGCGGTGGCCCCAGGGTTCGAGGGCCCATGCCCGGGCGCGCATCTTCGGACGAAGGATCCTCGTCGGCGACAGAAACTTCAGGCGGACCCTCCCGGGAGGGTTGGGCGGTTCCCGCGTCCTCGCCAGTGTCCGGCGGCTCTTCGCGGACATCGGTGGATTCGACGCCCTGGCACATCATCGCGTACACAGCTTCCAATGTCGCCAACTCGCCGCGCAGTGAAGTGATCAGCTCCTTCACGGCATGCCGGGCCTGGCTGATGTAGACACCCTTGTCTGACGCAGGTGCGCTGGTCCGGTATCCCGCCATAGCGAACTCCTAAGGAAGGCCGCTGCCAGTGTAGGGACGGCACACTGTGGCACGCACGCCATTCCTGTGAGGCGCTATCAAACGGTCAGCAGTGCGCTCAAGCACGGCAAGTCCGGTCGGGGTTATCGCAGGAATCGACCTGTCTTGACGCAGAGTTGGCTCGCCGGGTTCGAGCGATGCCGCACCGGAACTGTGAGACGTGCCATCGCAGAATTCTGACGTGTGGATTCTGTCGAAGCTCCCGGTCTCCGGGAACGTTTGAGCGTTACGGTTCCTTCATGGTGGATGGCAAGCATCTGTCGGCGACAGAGGCCTTGGCGTCGGTGACGAAGGCCCTGGATGTTCTCGTCCTGGCGTATGACCGGGGGGAAATCGGTGTTACAGAAACCGCCCGGGAGCTCGGTATCTCACGTTCCACTGCACACCGCATCCTGGTCACCCTGCAGCGCACGGGTTTCCTGCGTCACGATCCTGGCCAGCACGGATACTCGGCGGGTCCGCAGCTCGTACGCATGGGACTGGCCGCGATCGCCCAGCTGGACGTCCGACGACAGGCGCGCAGACCCCTGGAGGAGCTCTCCGAGAAGCTGCAGGAGACGGTGTGCCTGTACTCCCTGGATGCGGCCGTCGTCCGACTACTCGACGGAGTCGAGTGCCGGCATGTCCTGCGCGTCAGCGTTCCGCTCGGACAGGAACTCCCCGCCCACGTCACAGCGGCGGGCAAGGCCCTGCTCGCACTGCGCGACCCGGCAGATGTACGCGCGACACTCCCGGCCGCGCTCCCTGCTACGGCGGCAGGAAGCATCACTGAGTGGTCGCTGCTTGAGGTGGAGTTGGAGGAAGTCAGAGTCCGGGGATGGGCGGCAGACCTTGAGGAAAGTGCACACGACCTGCACGGCGTAGGCGTGGCCATCCGCAACCGCATCGGGGAACCGCTCGCCGCGATCTCCGTGTAGGCACCCGCCGTACGTCTGCGTGAACAGGACATGCCAGCAGTCGCCACGGCCCTGCAGGAGACCGCCACCACGATCGCCAGGGCAGAGTGACAGCGGGTGCCGAGGTGCCGGGACTCAAGGCCCCAACGTGAT
The DNA here is from genome assembly GCF_055592645.1 of Streptomyces sp. NPDC041108. Taxonomy (NCBI): domain Bacteria; kingdom Bacillati; phylum Actinomycetota; class Actinomycetes; order Kitasatosporales; family Streptomycetaceae; genus Streptomyces; species Streptomyces sp. NPDC041108. Next base: position 808,240 of record NZ_JBVIYK010000001.1, read on the forward strand.
CCGCCCGTCCGGGATCCACCCCTCCAGGTATCCCGTCAACAGCACATCTACATCTGGCAGATCGCACCGTGTGCACAACTCCTGCCACTGCTCAGGCCCCGCCCAGCGCGTCGCTCCCCTCCAGGGCAGATGCTCCGGCGGAGCACCAGCCGCAGCGAGACGAAAGATGAACAGGTGTGCCTCTCGACGGCTCCGACCTATGGGCACAGGCACCTGAGCCCAGCGGCATCCTTCAACAGTGCCCCCGCGCACCGGCATCGCGCCGACCGCATCGAGGAGTACGCGCACTGCCGCCTCACGGTAGGTTTCTGTGGCTCGGACGGATCCTGAAGGGAGTACCCATCGGGGAAGAACTCCAGACAGGTCGTCTGCCACCAGCGCAAGCCGCCCGTCCGAGCTCAGCACCGCGACGAACACCACCCGCCGCATCCTGGGAGGCGGCACGGCAGGGAGCCCCGAACTCTCGGCAGCGTGCAGGAAAACAGGCACGGTCCGATCCTGACATGCGGCCGCTTAACCGGCCACTCGTGTCCCGGATCGACGCGAGTTTCATCTCTGAGCTCAATGCGGTGAGTGTGATCCGCGCCTGGGCAGCCCACAAGCCGTACGGATACTGCAATGACCGCTGCCTGAGAATTGGGCAGCCGGCGTTCTTCTCCAGACGCTGGGCCCTGTCCCGCCGCACAGACCATTCCGATGCGGTGACTCTCGTACAGAGACGAACGAAGCCGCACTATCCGGGAAAGGTCTGCGCGGGCGAGCAACGCCGACTCGGATCGGTCTTGTGTCCCGGAATGCCGTTGAGGTGGGCAGGGGCGGCGAAGGTCGGATGGGGAAGACACTACGAGCCGACGTGATCACGAGCAGGGGCCTACTCGCCTGCCGGGTGCCGCGCGGCACCCGGCAGGGCGCGGCGGCTACGGCATGCGTGCGGTCCACTCCTCGGTGGCGAACTTCGTTAGCACCAGTTCCTCCGCGCGGGCCATCTCTTCCGCCGTGACTTCGCCGGCCAGTGGCGGGGCGGAAGCCCATGAGCAGCCTCACCGAGGCAAGCCTCAGAGCGCTGACCTTCACTCGGTCCTTCGAGCTTGAAATCCTCGTCTCCGTCATCCGACCAGCTATGGCGGCAGCCGTCGGCATGTTGACGAGAGGGATTATTTCTGGCTGAAGCGCGGAATTGTTTCCAGAGGAGCTCTTGTGGGCCATTGCGACAATGGAAATGCGTCGCGCGGGATCTCTACTGTCTGGTCATGATCAGAACAGAAGTCTGTAACAGCGACCCCACCCACCAGATGCCCCGATGAGAACTGCCCGGGTTCCGTGGAACCTGGGCAGTTCATGATGGGCCAGCAAGTCAAGGACGCTCGGGATTGCGGGGACGCGCGGCCGTCTTCTTCGAGGGAGCAGGCCGGGCTCGACGGATAGCTGCGGCACCGATGACACGTTGGGCGAGTGCCCGCCACTCCGGTTCGTCCACGCCGTGCTCGTCGCTCGTCCAGACCAGGATGCCGTTGGGGCCACCACCGTCTTCTTCGGGGAGCACGCCCTGCTGCGCGTACCACTTCAGGCGCCGCTGCCACCTGGCGGCGTACTCGGGGTTGTCGAGCATGCCGAGGTGTTCCCAGTAGATGGGAGGCCCGGACAGCGGCGTGATGGTGAAGTCCGGTAGCACTGTGCGGCCGTCGTTTCCCTTGAAGGGTTGCTCGTACGCCCAGGCTCCAGGGGCGAGTTGTTCGAGGATGCCGGCGACGATGACTTCGTTCTTGCTTCGGACCATGACGCCGTTGACTGCTACGTGGACGAGTCGCGCATCGACCCGCCCGCAGTCAGTACCGCTCGGTGTCATCACTGCGCGTGGGTCCGGTGTGTCGATGAGGTCGGTGAACCGGCGGGCGGTGTCGGATCCGGTGGCCCGCGTCAGTTCGATGAGGTCGTCGAGCGGCCCTTCATGGCAGAGGACCACTCTCTTGGTCTGGCGGGTGAGGGCGGTGTACAGCAGTTCCCGCGAGATGCTGCGGGCCGTGGCGGGCAGAACAACGATGACGGTGTCGAACTCGCTGCCCTGACTTTTGTGCACGGTAAGGGCCCACGCCAGCTCCAGGGGCGCGTCGTCTTCGCCGCCGATGCGCCCGTACTTGTAACGCAATCCGAGCTGGGACGAGAATTCGACCTCTGTAATCCAAGGCGGCCTCTTCATGCGCGGGGTCTTCACCTGACCGGTGACCACACCGAGTTCGCCGTTGGCGACATAGCCCTTCGCTGCCCGGCTGTCGGTCTGCGACCAGGCGGAGAGCGTGCCGTTGCGGGTATGGACGACCTTGTCGCCGAGCACGATCTGCTCCGCCCCCAGCGGCTTGGGCACCTTGCGATCCCAGCCCTTCTTCAGGGCATTCTCGAGGGAGGCTCCGCGGTAGCGCCGCTTGAGGTGGCGATTGAGTTCCACGGTTCCGTGAGCAGTCCCGCGGACAGGGCTGAGGATCTGCCAAGTGCCGCACTGAGCGGCGGCCTTGGAGAATTCAGGGTACGTTCTGGCTCCGCGCTGCGTGCTCCCCGCGCCGTAGGAGATCGCGAAGCTCAGGCCGTAGGCGTCGTCCACCACGCCGAACTCTTCTCGCAGCACGTCATCGACCACTTGCGCGGCCGTCCGGCCGTTCCAAGGAACTGCGCGGAGCGTCGGCATATTCTCGCCTTGGCGGAGACGTTGCCAGATTTCGTCGCTGCCCGGCCCGCGCTCGTCACCGCTGTACCAGCGCGCCAGCATCAGGTCGTGACGGACATCGCCCAGCTCGCGCTGTCGGCGCAGCACCGTGAGTTCGGCCCATCCCGGAGCGACGCGCGGCCATGAACCGCTATGGCCCTGCCGTGCAGAGCGTTCGAGGTCAACGAAAGGACGGCCCGCGCCGATGGGCGGGAGCTGGCGCGGATCACCGACCAAGATCAGGCGCTGCCGAGGCTCCAAGGCGTCGAGCAATGCGGCGAGCATGTTCTCCGTGAGCATCGAGGCCTCGTCGACGACCACTGTGCCGTACTGCCGCTCGCGGGGCAGTTGGCCGGTGATCAGATACCGGGCGGTGTCGCCCTCGTAGCGGCCCGACTTGCTCAGGAACTGCGCCAGCGTCTGGGCCTGATGGCCGACCTTGTTCTGCAACTGGACCCGTGCCTTGCCCGTCGGAGCGAGCAGCAGCACTCCCTCCGACATCACCTCCGGCCGTCGTACCAGTGCCTTGACCAGCATGGTCTTGCCTGTGCCCGCCGGACCGTTGAGCACGGTGAACCGGCTCTCGTACATCTCACGCAAGGCCGCGGCCTTCTCCTGTCGAGCCCGGGCCTCATCGAAACGGTCGGCCTCGGCGATCTTGCCCTGCTCGTCGAGCACGGAATCCAGGGTGACCGCGAGATCCTTCGGTGCCGTGTGCCGTGTGCCGGGCCGCGGAGCGGAGCTGATCGATGACCTCTCGAATTGCGTGCTTGCGCCATAGCGCGGAACGCAGCTTGTAGGCGGCCGTACCATCGGCGACGTGCGTCCGGCACAACTGCGGCCAGTTGAAGTCCAAGTCGTCGTCCAGGTCCTCGGCGCGCAACTGGTGAGCTGACAAAACCGCTTGGCTGGGGCGCAATGGCCTGACGGAGCTCAGCCTCTCCAGACCCTCCAGCATCTCTTCGAGCGGCAGCAGAGTGTGCCCCTCTGCCTGGGCGCGCAGCAGCACGGTCGCCATTGCGGCTTCGAGGCGCCGCTTGTCGTCGGGATCCGTGAGTGGCTCCGTGATCGGCAGCGGGTGCCGGTCCGTCAGCTGCAGGTCGGGGAAACAGCCCCGGTCCACGGCTTCGAAGCGGATCGGATCCGCGTCGTCCACGGTGCAGGTCACCAGGGTGTACGGGTCCGCGAGTAGCTCCTCCACGGACAATGGCATGGCGCTCTTCTGCTCACATACCAGGCGCACTTGGTCCGCAGTCAGGTCGAAGCGGGCCAGCAGTCGCAGAGCCTGGCGTTGATCGTGTCCAAGTGCCGCCCATACCTTCTGGCGGGTGGGCGTGGCCAGTGCGGTGACCGAGGCTGGACCGCCGCGTCCTTGCATGGCCCGTTCCAATACGGGCCAGGGGTCCTCCCTGTCGCTGACGGCAGATGTCACCTCCCGGGCCGCGAACGTGGGGTGAGACACGCCGAGGAGGCTCAGCACCGCGGGCAGACCAGGGGCGGTACCGCGGCGGCGCCAGGCATGGTGCAGCTGCTCGTCGAGCCAGTCGAAGGACCGCTGCGGCAGCTCGCAGCCCAGGGCGATGGCAGCTTCGGCGGCACGCTTGAGCTCCATCAGCGAGGCGACGGCTGTGTCTGACGGCACGTGCTCGGTTCCGTAGGAGAACTCCCAGCCCGTCTCCGGGGCTTGCGCCAGGGCGCGCGAGACATCAGTACCGTCGGCGGCGAGTCGCGCCAGGGCCTGCATCGGCAGCAGGATGCCTCCATTGCCGTCCGGCCGCAGCGTGTGCCGTACCACCGTCTCCCACATGTGATTGGGGAACGGGGTGGGACCCTCAGCCGGCCACCGGCCGGGCGGCGTGACCGAGGCGATCAACGCGGCACCGACGAGGATTCGACGGGGATGGTCCTCGAACGGAGCGTGCTTGAGATAGAAGAAGACCAGCGACTGCCCCTCGACGACGTCCTGGAAGAACGTGTCGATGACAGCCTTCTGGTTGTCCCCGTGAAGGACCCACGGAGGTTCGAAGCCCAGCGCGGAAATCGCATGCTCCTCCGCCTCCGAGCTGTAGCCGTCCACCGGCTGCTGCTCCATGACACCGTCCAGAAGCATCGCCCGATTGAGCCAGCGAAACGGGATGCCGTGGACAGACCACGCGGGCAACGGAACGGACGCACCCTTGAGCTTCTTGAGGGCATGGTTGTAGGGGTGGGACGTCCGCAGCACATGATCCCTGCTGCTCAGAAACCCGCCCCGCTCACCGGCACACGCGGGCAAGCTGTCCGGCAACGCGCTGAAGGCCTGGCCCGCATACTCGACCTCCAGCTCGTCCTTTCGCCGCCGCCCGATGTTCTCCAGTAGCACGCACGACGCATTGCCTAGTGGATCGGCGCAGATTCGGCCCTCCCAGCCTGTGTCGTGCCAAGGCACCCGGACCGAAAGATGCTGCACGTATACCACTGGGATCCCCTCCACCACTTCCAGTACTCGCTCGTCACCTTACGGTGAAGCACTGACACCCCACCGAGGCAAGCAACGATTCCCGATGTGCCACGTGACCGTGCCGGCGCACATCTGCCCAAGAGACGTGGGCGAGGGTCGTGGCAGGAGAGCTGAGTCCAGGACGGTCATTTGGCTTCAGGCGTTGCGTGAACTGCTCGAAATTGGTCCAAGCCCGGTGCCCGGTTCCGCCCCAAGGGTGTACTGGGGGTGGGTTCAGCCGGGTCGCTGGCCATGTACGTCCAGGCCCTGCGCACCGCCCTGCACACCAACACCCCGTCAAACAGCCCTTGTACGACGCGAAGGCGCTCGCCAGGACGCGTGACCTGCCCGGGGACGTCGTCGCCCGGGTCCTGCCCGGCCTGTGCCGCACCGCACTGGAGGCCGCTCTCCTCGAACCGGCCCGGCGCCGGCTCCTCGGCACGGGCCTGCCGCATGCCGAGATCGAGCAGCGCATCGCGAAGGCCCACAAGCTCACCGAACTGGCCTTTCTCGCCCTCTACGGGGAGATTGACCGGGTGGGCGAGGCCATGACCGACCTCACCCGGGGCTACGGCCAGCAGGCCACCGACCACATTCGGTGGTGCAACAAGGGCACCCACGAAGCCGTGCCCGTCGACGACGCGGAGGAGATCATCCGCCGCACCGCGGACCTCGCGAAGGCGGTGCAATCCCTGTGACCACGATCCCCCGGCCACGATCCCCCGGCCACGCCCATCCCGCCCGCGCGCCCGCCCCGGCTCCCCGCGGCGCTCCCGCCTGCGCCGCCGTTCACCTCACACCCCGAGGAACTGCTCGCGGGCGCGGACCGATTGCTCGGCACCGCACCGCCTCCACCACGGGAGTCTGGCCGCGCGCCGTGGCACTCCTGCTGCGCCACGCCCTCGAAGAGGCCCTGTGCCGCTACTGGCAGGGCCGCAAACCGAGCTGGCCCGCTGCCCGCCGCACGCCCAAGCCCTGTGCCTGGAGTCCTACGCCGACCCCGACACGCGCGCCGCTGTTCGGCGACCTGGGCCGGCCTCAGCCGGGCCTGCCACTACCACGGGTACGAGCTGGCACCCACGCAGGGGGAGTTGTGTGCGTGGCGGGACGACGTCGAGCGGTGATCGGGGCCTTGCGCTCCGGACGCGGTGACGAGCTGCCGCCCCACTCGGCTGCCGTGTGGGGCGGAGCGGCAGTCAATGGTCGGCAGGTGCCGCACGTACTGGGGCGCCGTCGACGTGGTCACCATTCGTGCCACCGGAAGCGGGCGCTCGCGACAGCCTGGGCGCCGAGTCCGTATGCGCCACGACCAAGGAGACCGTAAGTCCTCCGAAAGGTGTAGAAGTGGAGTGACCGGTGCGCCGGGCTGCCGTCTGGGTATCGTGATCGGCATGCCGTCGACACACCTCCTGATCATCAGTGACCGTGCCGCACTGAGCTGGGTGGTGACCGCCCAACGGATGGCCTTCCCCGCGGGGCGTTCCAAGGCGGCTCAGGTCCTGGAGCAGGGCGACGAGGTCTTCCTCTACACCACGCGGGGCTGCTTCAGGAACCCGACACGCGATATCGGGCGCGTCATCGGCCGGGCCCGAGTCGCCGGCCCCGTGGGAGTTCTGCAGGATCCGGTCGTTTTCGGGGAGCGCACCTTCACCGAAGGTTGCCGCCTGGAGGTGTCCGACCTGGCTCGGTTCCGCGATGGGCTGGTTCTGCGTGACCTTGTGCCGCAGCTTTCCGTGTTCCCTGATCCGGCCACCTGGAGCGTCCGCATGCGCAGGGCGTCGCTGACTCTGCCGCCAGAGCGACGCCGACCTGCTGCGTACAGAGTTGGAACCGCTGTTGGTTCCCTACGGAGAGGCAGCTGAGGGCTACCGTTGGGAGCCGGCGTCGGCCTGACCCGGCGGGCCCGGAGCGCCGTGATCCTCTTCAGGGTCGAGCCTAAGGCTCGTCGTTGTCCGCCAAGTCGTTGACCAACGGGACGAGGAGAGGGGGAACCTTGAAGCCGGAAGCACGGCCGGGACCGTTCTCATACTCCGCGGTGAGAACCGGCACCGCCGAGTCCGGGATGACCCCCTGCTCCATCAAATTCCCGCTGATTCGCTTGATGGGTCTGGTGAAGCCTCTCAGGCTGCGTTCGTCGCCGTAATCACAGATCTCGTACACGGACGACGCCTCGATGCGGCCGTCCATCTCGGCCGCGTAGCGGATGACGTCCACGCGATTGCCGTAACCCTCGTATGAGAGGCCGTTGAAGAGCGCCTCGATCGCAGCGACGGTCCAACCGCCGTGGGAGGGCTCGGCCTCAATGCGTTCCACCCGCTCGATGTCCTCGACGGAGCCGGCTTGGAGACTGAGTTGCAGGATGGGGGCGGCTACTTCCAGGAACTGTCTCGGCGACAGCAGGAACAGTCGGCCTCCGCCCCGCCTCCGGAGTTCCGCGGTCAGCTCCGGGCGGGGACCCCGGTTGTAACCGTGCTCCTTCCGCCACCAGTCTTCCTTGGCATCCGCCGTCACGAAAAGGACATCGCTCCGGCGCTCGGACGCCGCACGAAGGAGCTCTTCCCACACGAAGAAGTCGCCGACCGCTCCATCGCCGTCTTTCTTGGCATCCATGTAACCGGGCGGAACGCGCTTCTTGACGCGCTCCTTGCCCTCTTCGGTGAGTTCGGCACGTTCCTCGGGGCTGAAGGGCGTGCCGACACGGCCGGCCAGTGCACGCTCCAGCCCGGCGATCACCGGATCGGCGCTAGTGTCATGAGTGATGTTCTGCCATTCACCTTCACCGACCTCGGTGATCTTCTTTTGCACCTCGCCGAAGGCATCCGTCAGCCGATCGCGAAGGTCTGCCAAGTCCTCGTCGCTCAGGGCCACTCGGTTGGCCCAGGTGCGCAGGGTCTGCACCGCCGTCCCGGCGTGGCTGCTCATCTCCTGGGAAGCGTTCTTGCTTGTCGATCGCGCTTCGCTGATGACACTTTCCCTGTTCCGCCAGAACTCGTCGACGACCTGGTGCGGAACCCACAGCCGGTCTCCGAGAGCGCCGAGTGCCCCGAGAAGGTCGGTTCGTGCCTGCTCCGTGTACCGGTAGAGATTCAGCAGCACGTTCGCGTCGGGGGCGACCAAGCCGTCCGTTAGCACGGCGGTGAAGTCCGCTGTCGTCGGGGTCCGATAGGCGCCGAAGTCCTCGAAGATTCCACGACCGCTCTCGCCGGTCGTCGTGTCACTCGCCACAGCCACCCCGCCTACGTCGCGCGCCGGGTCCCCTGTGCCAGCGCATCCGACGTGACCTTAGCGTTTTCAACAGCGCGGCGTCGCGAACAACTGAGATTCCCCGTCAACATCCGTTGGTACCCAGGGCGACAGCTGCGGCGAGGTGGCCATCACTGGACAGGAGGTCTGCGTACGGGACTCCAAGGATGTGACGCGCCCTTATTTCGCGGTGGGGCATGAGGGGTGGTCGCGGTTCGTGGGGTTCGTGGCGGAGGTTTGAGCGGTGTAGGCGTCGACGGGTGGTGATCGGAGTGGTGCGGGAGCGGTGCAATCCGCCCCCGCACCACACCGTCGGCATGGCTACACTCCGAACTCCATATGCCCAGCTGTGCCGAGGCGTCATGGGCAGCGTTCCCGGATTCGCTTCCCGGATGATCGGAAGACGGCATGCGCGGAGCTGGGTCTCGCGGTTGATGAACCGGCCAGTGGAGTCGTGACTTCCAGCTCTCTTCGCCGACGGGCCAGCACGCTGGTGGCGTGCCTATTGCGGATCGTCCCGTTCCATTATGGCGGTCGCCGCCTCAATGCCGTTGACTACCGCGTACTCGAGGTCACTGATCCCGGCCCCATGGATCACGGCTTCGAAGTGCTTGCGGGCCGAAGCGATCTTGTTTTGCTCCATGGGCCGCAGCAGTTCGAGCTCGTTGACATCCTTGGTCTCAAAGACGATGTAGCGGCTGCCATCGGTTCGCTCAACGGCAAGCGCCCAGTCGGGGTTGTAACTACCCAAAGGGGTTGGGATCTTGAAAGACGCCGGAAGTTTCACGAAGGTCTTGACCTCGGGGCGCTGCAGGAGCGCGAGCGCGAAGTCCTTCTCCGGAGCCGAGTCGATGACCAGGTACCGGTATACCGACTTCTCTTCGAACGAGACCGCGTTGCCGTCCGTGTCGGTGACGATGTTCCCTCCGGGGCCGGTGTACCCGGCGAGGTCGGCTTTGCGGAAAAGGCTGAGCGCATACCTGCGGTCTGCTTCGGGCCGGGATGAGTCCACCAGCTCGTAGCGCACTCCCTTGACCAGGAAGTCGGCCTTGGTGATGTTGAGTTGGCGGCTCACCTGGTCGATGTATGCCTGCGGATTGTTTCGGAACTGCCCGAGCGTGCCGGACTCGGTGAGGACGTGGGCGAGCGTGGCACGGGTCAGTTGGGTGCGGTCTGCCAGCACGGAAAGAATGTCGGGCAGGTCCTCGCTGTCCGCGTAGGTGACGTCCGCGCGTCGCGCCGCTGCTGCCTCCGCGGTCAGACCACTCTGGTCGATGCGCTGCACGCGGTGTGTGCGCCACTCGCCCCGACGCTTTGGCACAGGAGGCATGTCCCGCAGCGCCTTGACCATCGCCTTACGCAGGCTCTCTTCGTCGACCTCGACGCGGTACTCCGTGCGATGTCGGATGCGGTTCCACAACTCCTGGAACTCGGGGCTCTCCAAGCGTTGCTGGACGAGAGGCACCGCGACGCGTTCGCCGGCCTTCTTGACCTCGATCGGCTTGGCCAGGCGCTTGATGAGTCCGAGCACCGCCTTGACCGCGGCCTGGGACTCCACGGAGTCGCCGACAATCTTGGTGAGGTTCTCGTCGCCGGTCCTCACGGCCTGACGCAGGCTGTCCTGGACCTTTCCCTTGGCGTCGATGTACCCCTCGGTGAACAGAGCCTGATACAGGGTCTGCGCGGCGGTAGAGCCGACCGGAACGACATTTCCGTCCTCCGCCTTGAAGGGCAGGCGTGCGAAGCCGTCCACGGTGACGATGCCGAACTGGATGCCCAGGTCCTCAGCCAACTCGTGCTGGAGCCGATCGGCGAACTCCTCGTAGGACTCGTTCGCGATCACGGTGAGGCGGTTGGTGTCGAAGCCGTGCACACGGTTGCCGGACCCGTCCACGCACAGACGCAGGCCACGACCGATGGACTGTCGCCTCCACCGTTCGGTGCCCATGTTCCTCAGCACACAGATCTGGAAGACGTTGGGATTGTCCCAGCCCTCCTGCAACGCGGAGTGGCTGAAGATGAACCGGATGGAGGTGCCCGGTGTGGTGAGACCGACCTTGTCCCGCATGATCTGCTCGTAGGCGAGACCTGCCTGTTGACGTCCCTTGTCGGTGGTCTCCTTGGTGTCCACCAGTACTTCGGTGCCACCCTTGCGGCGGTCCACGGAGAAGTACCCCTGGTGGGCCTCCCTCGCGACATGGTCTGCGGCGCTGCCGCCCAGCAGGGTGTTGAACTCCGGCTCGGAGGCGATACGCGTGTACTCCTCCTCGAAGATCCGCTGGTACTCGCCGGGAAGAGCCTCTCCATCGGGGCCGTACTCGCGGTACTTGGCCACGGAGTCGACGAAGAAGAGGCTGAGCACCTTTATGTCGCGTCCGTGGATCGCGAACTCCTGCTCCTTGCGCAGGTGCTGCCGGATGGTCTGAGCGATCATCTGGCGGGCTCGCTCACCGATACTGACCTCGGCGCCGATGCTGTCGCCCGCTCGCAGCGGCTGCGCGACGGTGTCGAAGGAGATGCTCTGCTGCCCCTGAGCCGCGTTGATGGCGACCACCGTGAGGTCCTTGTACAGGTCGCGACCCGTGACGTCCGCGAGGTTGCTGCGGGACGTGGTGTCCACGGTGACAGCCTTGCGTTTGATCTCGTTGCCCTGTTCGACGTCTGCCTCGACGCGTGCCGTGATCGCTCCGTTGCCGCGCTTCACGTCGAGCAGTCTGACGTACGGCGTTGTCCCGCTGGCGGAGGTGACCAAGGAGTCGACTTCGATCTGTTTGACCAGCTGATTCTCGTAGGCGGCGATGGCGTCCAGTCGATAGACGAGGTTGGCCTTGTCGCCCTTCGGGTGGGTGGCCGAGTAGCGCAGGGTGGCCAGGGCGTTGAAGTCCTCGAGCGCGCTGCGACCCGCGCCCTTCTTCTTGCCGGTACCGGTGTCGCCGTACACGCTCTGCGGCTCGTCGACGATGATGATCGGGTTCGTGGCCCGGATCAGGTCGGCGGGTACCTCGAAGTCGAGTTCCTCAGCTGGCTGGTAGATCTTGTTGGTCTTCTTGTTGATCGCCCCGACGGTGACGATCATGATCTCGATGCTCGGCGAGGTGGCGAACGAACGTACGCGAGAGGGATTGTTGCCGTCGAACTGGAAGGGGGTCATCGGCGGGTTGCCGTACAGGGCTCCGAAGTGCTCGCGCAGCATCCGGATGGACGTCTCGACGCCCTCCTTGATAGCCACCGACGGCACCACCACCATGAACTTGGTGAACCCGTAGAACTGGTTGAGCTCGTAGATGGTGCGCAGGTAGACGTATGTCTTGCCGGTGCCGGTCTCCATCTCGATGGTGAAGTTCATCGAATCCAACGACGGCTCCGGAGTAAGACCGGTGCGCTTCTGCACTTCGTGCAGATTGTCCAGGATCGTCTTTCGATCCAGGTGCAGCATGTTTCCGTAGCCCAGGTCAGTCAGCCCGTCGAGCCCGGCGCGCGCTGATGGGTGCGCGTGCACGGTGAACTGGGATTCCATCCTTTCCTGGCCCTTGAAAAGCCCCGTGACCGCGTCGATGGCTTCGCGCTGGTAGTCGAGGTCCGCGTCGAAGGAAAACTTCATTCAGATGCTCCGCAGCGTGGTGAAGCCGGCCTGCTCGACAGCGGCGGCGAAATTGAGCTTGGCGGAAGAGTCGACGAAGCCCGTGTCACGGACGACGACCGTGGTGTCGGCGTCACCCGGATCCTCATCGCGCCAGGCCACCAGAGCCTTCGCGACCTCGCTCGCACGCTCCACCGTGATGTCCGTGCCGAAGTACGCGAACAGCGTTCCGGCTAGGTTGTACAGGGTGCTGCCGGCGACCTCGCGCGTCTCCAGCGGCGTGGTCAGGTCCACGCCCAGGCGCAGCATCATCTCGACCAGCAGATCGTCCGTGGTGCGGCCGGCGACGAGGTTGTCCACGGATTCGAGAAGGTTGAGCTGGTCGGGGGTTCCGTCCCAGGGTTTTACGTTGCTGGAGGCTAGGTGATACGACCGGAAGCCGGTGTCGATGCGCGCGGCGTCGGGGGTTCGCTTGGAGGCGATCTGTTTGCCCGCGCGGCGCAGCCGCTCTCGCGTGATGTCCGCGATCGTGTCGTAGCCATCCTTGTCGACGGGCTCGTCGAGCTGGACCAGGATATGCCGGCGGTTGCCGCCGTCGGCGGCGTTGAGTTCCATGACAGCGTGACCGGTGGAACCGGAGCCCGCGAAGAAGTCAAGAACTACAGCGTCGGAATTTGATTCCGTCACGGCATTGATCCACTTGGCGAGTACGGTGTGATCCTTTGGGTACTCGAATACATCGCTCTCGAGGAGGCGGCGAAGATACAGTCCCGCAGCTGCGCGATCTTGCTCGAAAACGGGTCGGATTGGCTGGTCCTCGAGCTCGTCGAGGAAGCGTTTGTATCGAGGACTCACGGTCTCATCTTGACCGAAAAGGATTCGACCTTCGGCAATTTTTCGGGTCATGGTTTCTCGTGAGTAAACCCAGCCGTTCGGGTGCATTCGCACCGGAATGCCTGTCGCAGGATGAGGGAGGTCGTACATGAGATTTTCTCGAGGGTTAGGGGATCGCAAATCGCCTCTTGCAAAAACGCGTCCGTTCTCGTCAATCTCTTTGTATCCGCGGGAACCGCCAAGGCCCTTAGCGATATCCGACGGGGCGCTCCTCCACCAGTTCTTCAAGGCCTCAGTTGCCGTCAGCGGGTCATGGCCGCTCTCCTCCCAAGCCTTCCGTGCCGCCTCGGTAACCTCCGTCCCTCCCGCCTTTTTCTCTGTCCAGCGGACATCCTCCTGAACCAATTTCATCCTCGACTTCGCGTAAATCAGCATGTAGTCGATTCCCGCGGAAGTGAACCTGGCGTCATTTCGCCCTGACCCCTGCCATACGACGTTTGCCGCGAAGTTCTCCGCCCCGAACACCCGATCCATCAAAAGCTTGAGACGTGCATGCTCGGTGTCATCAATCGCAACGATGATGACACCGGTCTCCTTGAGCAAATGGTTTGCCACAAGCAACCGCGGATACATCATGGATAGCCACGCCGAGTGCCTGGACGCACCGGCCCTGCGATCCTGCGCCCGGTCGGATCCGGTACCGATCTGGAGCACGCCCTTTCCGTCACGCTGCCCGGCCGCCGCTTCGTGCTCGGCCCGGGAGGTAGTGCGCTTGTCGTCGTAGATGAAGTCGTTGCCCGTGTTGTAGGGCGGATCGATGTAGATCACGTCGACCTTGTTGGTGTATCCGCGCCGCAACAAGCGCAGAACCTCAAGATTGTCCCCCTCGACCACGATGTTGCGAGTGTTGTCCCAGTCCACGGATTCTTCGGGCTTGGGCAGAAGCGTGCCTGTCGCCGGGACGGTGGACAGGCGGCGGGCCTCGGCCATGCCGGGCCAGCGCAGGCCGAATGCCTCGGCAGTGTTCGGGGAGGCGTTGTCACCCAGCAAGTCCCGGAGGGCCTCGATATCGACGGTGCCGTCGACGACGGCATCGGGGAAGAGGCGGGCCAGAAGGTCGAGGTTCGACTTGGCCTCGCCGGGGCCGTTCAGGTCGTCGACTGGTTCGAAGTCCAGGGTCACGGGTGGTGTCTTCCTGTGTGGGGCGGGAGTGGGCTTGGGAGCCGTTCAGGCGCTGCCGTGGTGGTCGTCGGCACTGTATAGGTTGCCTCTGACATGTCCGATCTGCGCACGTAGAGTCCGCGCTTCAATGTTGAGCTCGATGCGGCGTTGCTGGTTCTTCGCTCGTTTCGCGCCACCCACGACGGTGATCAGTTCGCTTTCCAGATCGGTCAGTCGTCGGCGCAGCGCGATGGCATCCACCGCTTGCAGAGCAGTGCCGGCGGGGCGCCCATCAGCCGCGGCGGTACGCACAAGGTCGCGGTACAGCGCCCACATGTCGGTGCGGTCGAGCCGATCAAGGTGGAGGGCGCCTGGCTCGATCCCTCCGGCCGGCACCATGACGTGCGCGTCGATCACGGAGGTCGACCGGGTGGGATCCGTGCGGCTGACATGGCTGAGTGCTAGGGAGAGTGTCGTATGCCCGTCCGGCATGTGGGCGAGTAGCACTACGGGCTTGGCCATGCTGCGGTGAACGAGCTCGGTCACGCGGGTATGGTCAGCCGCCGACGTCTTCTCCGCCACGAGAACTTCCAAGACCGGAACGTCGACGACAGTACGTTCGGCGTCCTGGTACTTGGGCACCTTGATGGTCTCCGGGCGCAGTATCCCGACCAGCTGCGCCGAGGCCACCGCCTTGGTTATCAGGCGGGCATCGACGGGTGCCTGATCCTCGAATTGCGCGGCGAGCATCTTCTTCGTGATGCGGTGCTGGTGGCGTGCCACATCAGGTAGAGCAAGCAGGTCGGCGCCGTTGTGCTCGGGGAGCATATCGGTCACGGGATCACCGGCATCCAAGCGACGACGTCCACGGCGTCCAGGCCAGGGGCGGTGGCGTCTGTGCCGAGCTGGGAAGGGCCTGCGGAGAACAGGGAAGCGACCATGCTTTCCTCGGCCTTGCCGGAAGCGGCTCGGACCGCCGCGTCCAGAAGGTCGCGGTAGTGCTTCATGGACTTGCCCGATCTGGTCGCTCTGTCGAAGTCCGCGAGGACGGTGGCGTCAGGGGCGGTGTTGCCCAGGCAGTGGTGGCGCAGCACGTCGAGGGCCAGCTTGGGTTCCTCGATCTCGTGGGCGAGCCTACCGTCGTCGGTCACGTAGGCGAGCACGTAAGGGGCCAGCGGGTACGCCTTGGAGAAGGTGAACGCGTCGTCCCGCACTCTCAGGAGGAAGACCGCTCCAGGTGCGAGTCCGTCGTCGGCCAGGGCCTTTTCGAAGCGGGTGACTCCGAAGAGGGCCAGGGGCCAGCTGGTGATCTCCTGAATTTCTCCACGCTTGCGTGCGGCGGCGTCCATGCGGAAGTCGGAGAGGGTCAGGTCGGTGATGCTCAGACCGCCGGCGAGGTCCTCCATGGTGGGGGCGGCCTGCTGCATCTGCTGCAGCTGCTTGCGTCGGTAGTCGAGGTCGTTCATGTCACCGGACGTGCCGTCCAGGACGTTCTCCTCGCCGGTCGCGGAGACGTCCAGCAGGGTCATGCGGCTGGACACGCGCGTTTCGAGGTTGATGTAGGCGTCCAGGTCCATGTTGGGCCAGAAGCTGACGAGTTGGACGCTGGTGTTGGTCGTGCCGAGGCGATCTACTCGGCCGAAGCGCTGGACAATGCGCACGGGGTTCCAGTGGATGTCGTAGTTGATCACCGTGTCGCAGTCCTGAAGGTTCTGGCCTTCGGAAATGGTGTCGGTGGCGATCACGATGTCGATCTGCGGGTCCTCCAGGTCGCCGCCCTTGGAGCGCGGTGAGAAGGCGGTGAGAACGTCGATCATGTGGACGCGCTTCATCGGGAGGGTGGTTCGTGTGCTCTGCCCCGTGATCAGGGCTACGTGCACGCCCAACTCGTCGGCGGCCCACCGCGCCACATGCTCATAGAGGTACTCGGCCGTGTCGCTGAAGGCGGTGAACACCAGAGCCTTGCGGTTGCCGTCGTTCGTGGGGTGCTCGACCTTGTCGCGCAGGAAGTCCTTGAGCTCGGCCAGCTTGGCGTCGCGACTGGCGTCGACTGCCGTCACTTCGGTAAGCAGGGTGGCCACGGTGTCGCGGTCCTGTTGGAGTTCCTGCCTCCACCGAATCCGGTCGATGTCGGCGAGGAAGACCTTGACGCTGCCGCCGACGGTGTCCTCGAACTGAGGGTCGTCCAGGTCGATCTTCTCCAGGTCGGCGAAGCTGTCGATGGAGGTTCCCGCGGTCCCGTTCGCTTCGTAGGCGTCGATGCTGGCGATCGCCCTGTCTATGGTGGCGAGGATCTTGCTGAGCGTCTTGCCCAGGGAGTTGACCGAGGACTCCAGGCGCTTGAGCAGACCCACGCGCAGCAGGTGGACGACGTTGTTCTCACGGTCGGTCTGCTTCCACACCCGCTGGCCGCCCGTGCGCACCTGCTGGTCGTACAGGGCGGCGTACTTGTTCTCGTATTTCGCGCTGACGTAGGAGGTTGGCTTGTAGGCCGCCAGGTTCAGGAGCAGGATCGACCGGTTGATCTCTTCCAGCGGGATCATCGTGTCGGTCGTGTCGATAGGCGGGGTGAGGTTGATTGGAGCCAGACGATCGGGGAACTTCCCAACGTCCTTGGTCCCGTAGTACTTCTGGATGTGCTTACGCGATCGGGCGATCGTGACCAGGTCCAGCAGGCGGATGTAGTCCATGCCGAGTGTGCCGACCAAGGACTTCGTGCTCCGAGTGGCCGCGGGCATGTGCTGCCATTCCCTGAAGAGTTTCTGTGCCTTGGCCAGGGTCGCCTCGATGCTCTTGATTCCCTCTGCGGCCAGAGCCTGATCGTCTCCCTCGGTGGCGAACAGAACCTGGTTCTTCAGGTCGGCCAACCGGGTGTTCACAGGCGTGGCGCTGAGCATCAGGACTTTGGTCTTGACCCCGGACCTGAAGACCTCGTTCATGAGGCGCTCGTATCGGGTTGTTCGGCCCTTGACCTGAGGGTTGTTGCGGAAGTTATGCGATTCGTCGATCACGACGAGGTCGTAGTTGCCCCAGTTGATGTTGGCCAGGTCGGTGTCTCCTGACAGGCCGCTGGTTCGGCTGAGATCGGTGTGGTTAAGGACGTCGTAGTGGAAGCGATCCGCGGCCAGCGGGTTGCGCCTGTCGTTGCCGCGGTAGACGGTCCAGTTCTCCCGCAGCCGCTTGGGTGCGAGGACGAGGACACGGTCGTTGCGCAGCTCGTAGTACTTGATGACGGCGAGGGCTTCGAAGGTCTTCCCCAAGCCCACGCTGTCAGCGATGATGCAGCCGTTGTGGCGCTCAAGCTTCTCGATCGCGCCGAGCACGCCATCACGCTGGAACTTGTAGAGCTTCTTCCATACGACGGAGTCGTAGAAGCCGGTTCTGCCGCGTTCGGCGGTCTCCTCGCCCGCTTCTTCGACGAAGTCCTTGAACAGGGAAGTCAGGATACGCAGGTAGACGGACTCGGGGGCCCTGTCCTCGAAGAGGGCTCGGGCAGCGGCGAGGAACTCCTCCTGGACGGCGCGGGTGGTCGCGTCGTCGTGCCACATCCGCTCGAAGTTGACGACGGTCTGCGCCACCTTGTCCGCGTCCGTGGTCTCCAGGGGGAAGTACAGGTTCGGGGAGGCCACCAGGCCGAGGCTCTCGGCCTCAAGTCCCGCGCCGTCGACTACATAGGGGAACGGGCCGTCGACGCTCGCCCAGGTGTCGCGCGTCCGTCGCTTGAGCGCTCTTGCCTCGAGGTGTTCTTCGGCCCAGGCCACGAACGCGTGGGCGATGCGGTGCTGGTCCAGGCGGGCACGCTTGAGGTTCTCCTCGTCAAGCCCGTTGAGGGGGAATTCCTCAAGGCTGTGGCCGTGCAGGAGCAGACGCAGGTCGACGTTGGTGAGCTCACTCTGGAGCGCTTCATAGACGAACAGTGAGAACGACTCCGACAGCGAGTCCAGGCGGGTGGCGCCAGTCAGGTGCTTGCGCAACTGGTCGATGGCGCGCCCTGCGTCGCTGGGGACCATGTGAGTGGAACCTCCGGGTGTGCACTTGGACATGGTGGGCGTAAGTCACATCAGCCGATGGGCCGTTGGCGTGACGTCTCACTCGGGCCGCGGCCGGGTACTCGCTCACCGGTCGGCCGGCCCCGCTGGTCCAGCTCCCGGCGCCAGGCTGGCTCCGCGTACGGCGAATTGATGATCGGGTTCTCGATCACTGCTGCCATGCTCTAGATATCTCCCTCACGCGACATCTGCGTGGACCGTACAGCTTGCCACTGACAATGACCCCATTCGTCCCATGATCACGTCGCCCGCACCCGGTGCTCCCCCCGCTCCAGCCACCCCATGACCACCTGATGCGCCCGCCACCCATCCGGAAACTTAGGCGGCACATCCAGGTACACGGGGCTGCTCCGCGGATGCCGGTCCAGCAGGTCGCGGATGCCGGCGCGGGTTACCACGATGCAGGCGAAGCGGTGCCGGGACAGCAGGACGCACAGGCGGCCCGTCTCCAGGTGGAAGTCGGAGGCGTCCTGGCGGCCGGACAGCGGGTGCCAGACCAGGGTGACGTCGAACTCGCGGCCCTGGAGGCGGTTGGCGGTGTCCACCGTGATGTCGGTCAGGCCGCGGGCGGCGAGGCGGGAGCGGACCGCGTCCGCCTGCACGGTGCGTGCCGTCCCGATCGCGATGCGGTCCGCGGTCAGTGGCTTCCCGTTGACCAGCGCACCGCGCTCCAGCAGTCGGGCCGCCGTCGCCGCGAGGGCATCCGCCACCTCCGGGTCCTCGTCGAGGGTGTGGCGGGCGGGGAGTTCCAGGTGGCCCCAGCCGGAGTCGGCGGCCCGGGCGAGGACGTCGTCCAGTGAGGTGGAGCCATGGGACAGGCTGGCGTACGACAGTACGCGCTCCGGTGCCGTCGTACCGGGGATGAACCGGTAGAAGGGGTAGAAGGCCTCCTCGACCAGGGGTGCCGCCGTCTCCGGGAGGCGCCAGGAGACGGGGAGTTGGTGGCGGACGAGGTCGGGGTTGTGGGCGAGGGTGACGTCGACCGCGTTGCGCAGGGGGTCCCAGGTCAGGCCGTGCCAGCGATCGGACTCCACGGTGGCGAAGGGGTCGAGCTGGCCGGGGTCGCCGACGAAGAGGACCTGCGAGTGGTCCTGGGCGAACAGCGGTGCCGTCGCCAGGAGTCCGTCCGAGCGCATCTGGTACGCCTCGTCGACGATGGCCCACCGCCACGGCACGCACTTTTCCGGGGAGACGAACGACCACTTCTTCGCGGTGGACACCACGACGGGCAGGTCGCGCAGGTCCGTCACCTGGCTGCTCCCGGTGACGTTGGGGTGTCGGGTGACGCGGGGCGGGAGGACGTGGCCGCCGGCGTGGAGGCGGCCGAGCGCCAGGCCGGGATGCTCCCGAGCGATGCGGTCCACCAGGTCGTCGACCTGCTCGTTGGTCTGCGCGACGATCATGAGCTGGTGGCCCGCAGACGTCAGGTGCCCGGTGGCCTTCACCACCAGCGTGGACTTCCCGGCTCCGGGAGGCGAGTCCACGACGACGCCCCGGCCGGGCGCGGTGTCGAGGCTGGTCAGGATCCCCGCGACCGCCCGGTCTGCGCGTTCGCCGGGGGTGAGGGCTTCGGGCTCCCCGGAGTCGGGAAAGAGGGCGGTCACTCCCAGGTCTCCTCTGCGTCCTCGTCGGTGGGCTCGTACGGGTGCGGTGGACCGCCGTGGGTCCAGGGGGTGTTCTCTTCGTCGGGCAGGGCAGACGGCATGGCCGTGGGGTTGAGCGTGGTGTATGTCAGCTCCTCGCCGGCCTCCGCGAGTGTGCCGGCCGGTGCGGGCGGTGTGCGCTTCCTCGCGAAGCCGCCCTTGAGCTGGAGCACCACGGTGTGGCCGCCATCGTCCTCCTGCCTGACTTCGAGGATGCGGGCTTCCTGGCCGGGCCGGGCGGGGGACTTCACCTCCGTGCCGACCGCGAGGCCGACGCGGGTGTCGGTGCGGAGGACGATCGTCGGGCGCCACACCTGGGAGCCGGGACGGTCGCCGGGGACGAAGCGGTCCTCGACCCTGGCCGTGACCGTGCCCGTGAACGCCGCGCCGGTAAGCTCGTACTCCGCCATCACCAGCGGGTCGTCGTACGCGCGTTGCGCTTCATAGCGGGTGACCGCGTCCTCCAGCCGGGCCAGGCGGCGGGCGGCTCGGACGGCCTGGTCGCGGCGGGCCTGCGGGCGCCCGTCGGCGTCCAGGTACTCGGCGTACTCGGAGAACCAGCGCCGGTCGAGGGCCCAGCGGCCGGGGACGTGGGCGCCCTCCGGCAGCTCGCGGAGCAGCTCCACGCCGCGCCACATCAGCCGCCAGGTGGGCAGCATCTGGCCGTGCAGCTCACGGTCGATCTGGCGGCCGACCGCCTGGCGTCCGCGGTCGTCGGACGCCTCGTCGTAGCGCGTCATCAACTCGTGCAGGGTCCGGTCGAAGACCGGGTCGGTGGACGGACCGGCCGGCGGCCACACGGCGGGGTCCTCCGCCTCCCGTGCCGCCCGCGCGCCGTCACTGTCCTCCGGTGGATCGATCCAGGCGAGCAGGGACGCGAGGTGGGAGTCCTCGGAAGAGCTCTGGCCCGTGGCCCAGTTGGCGGCGAGCAGTCGGGTCATCGCGAGGAGCACACCGGAGTTCGGGAACTCGGCCAGGTCCGCGAACCAGGTCAGCCACTTGCCGAGGGCGGGCACGGACGGGGCGACCGCATACGGCCCCTCGGTGGCGCGCAGTCTGGTCAGCCGGCCGAGCAGGCGCACGTACGCGATACCCTCGCCGTTCGGTACGAGGAGCTGCGGGGCCCGCTGGAAGCGCAGGCGTTCCGCTTTCTCCTTGCCGCGGCCGACGGTGTAGGGCTCCGTCTCCGTCCGGCACTCGTCGATGTACGCGAGGAGGAGGGCGGCGAGGCGCTCGGCGAAGCGGAAGCGTTCGGCGCGGTTGCGCGGCTGGCGGACGGTGAGGAGGGTCGGGTGCTCGGGGTCCGTACCCGCGAGCGCGGCCAGGGGCGCGCACGCCTCGCCGGCGAGGGTGAGCGGCACCAGGACGAACGGCTTGTCGTCCAGGTGCTGGTGGCGGACGGTCGTCAGCGGTTCGGCACGGCCGGTGCGGGACGCCGTGAGCGTCGCGACGGTGGACAGGACGCTCATGCGGCCCGCCGGCGGAGTCGGCGCAGCCGGGCGGCGGCGCGCAGCAGGTCGGCGGCTTCCGCCTCGGCCTCTCCCGGGGCGGCGACGCCGTCCAGGTAGTCGAGCGCGGTCCGGGTGGAGTCGATGCCCGGCAGGTCGTTGCGCACGCCGCTGCCGAGGCGGGCCGGCGAGGCGCATCCATCGGCCTCGTCGCGGCAGTAGCGCGCCATTTCGCAGAAAGACAGGCAGGAGGGCGTGTACGACGCGTCCAACGCATCTATGGAAGAGGAGAGTTCGTCCGTGCTTCGGGTCGTGTCCAGGGTCGCCGTCTCGGGGAGCTGGGCCGCGAGGTCCTCGGCGCGCCGCAGCCGCGAGAGCTGGAACTGGAGGGCGTCGAGTTCCTGCCGGAGGTCGATCAGGCGGCCGTAGGGGCGGTTGGAGAAGTCCTTGGGGCAGACGAGCAGGAACTCGTGGGAGATCTGCTCGGTGGGCTGGCCGGCCGTCTCGAAGGCGCGGTGCAGCGCGAGGACGTACACCGCGGCCTGCTTGGCCGCCTCGGCGACGGAGATCGGATTGGCCTGGCCGTCGAGCGCCGCGAACGAGCGGATGAGGACCACGTGGAACTTCCCCCCGATGCGGTGGGTGAGCGCGTCCGGCTCCAAGTACGCGGTCTGACCGGCGACTTCGAGGGTGAGCACGGGACGGTCGAGGATGAGCCGTATGTCCTGGCCGGAGGCCACGTGCGCGATGAGGCGGCGGGTCTCCCGCTCGCGCAGGTGCAGGGCCGTGTTGCCCCCTACCTCATTGAGGTCGGTGACATGGGCCTCCGCCACGGGGACGGAGAGCTGCTCGCGCAGCAGCCGGATGAGCTCGGCGTAGCTGCCCCACTTCACAAGGCCGTGAAACGCCTGTTCGCGAGCGAGGGCGAAGGGTGACTGGCCGAAGCGCGGCTCGTATCCGACCCGCTGGGCGAGCAGCGCCTTGTCCACCCCGGCGGCGTCGAGAACGGCGCGGCGGGCGCAGGCGGGATTGGCGGTCAGGGCGGTGATCTTGCGGGCGGTGTACGGCTGAGGAGGCTGCGGTCCACGCAGCCGTGCGAGTCGGTCGTCGGGAGGTTCGAACTGCTGCGAGGGCATCGTCTCTACTTCGGGAACGTCTTTGGGGACATCTTCGGGAACTCACCGACGTGCGAGGCGTCTGACGTCATCGCCGTAGGGAAGGGAGCGTCAGGACAGGGTCCCACTCGCGTCGCGCAGGGCGTCACGCATCGGCGCCGCACCGAACAGCTGCTGTGCGTCCGCGAGTTGGGTACGAGCGCGCTGTGCGGCCGCTTGCCGCTGTTGATGGTCCTCCTGCTGGTGGACGGCCGCTTCGGCGTGGGCGGCCGCGATCACGCGGGCGGGGTCGGGTTCAGGGGCCGCGGCGTCGTAGGCGCCCGGGATCGTGAGGGCGAAACGGCGCAGCAGCCGCCAGGCCGCGTCGGGGGCCGGATGCCCCGCGGTGGTGAGTCGCTGGATCTGCTCGGCGGTTCCCACCGCGTGGGTGAGGAAGTCGGCGCGCGGGCTGAGCGGGCCAATGATCCGCCGCTCCACGGGCCAGGTGGACAGGGCCAGGAGTCCGCGTGCGGGGACCAGGCGGTCGTGGGTCAATGCCGCGCAGATGTAGTACGGGCGGGCAAAGCCCTGTGCCGTGAAGGAGCGCTCCTCGTCGCGGCGGAGGGACGCGAGTTTGGTCGCGACCAGGGACTCGGTGAAGAACGCGTCGTACGTGGACGAGATGAGTTTCGGGGAGGCAGGGGCGCCCAGCAGGGTGAGCGCCTGGTGGACCTGTTCGCGGATCGGGATGGAGCCGTGCGTTGGGCGCTCCGTGCGGCGTGGTGCGCCTGTGGTTGCCGACGTCTGCGGGACCGGGGGCTCGGCCGAGAGTGCCTCGCCGTCCGATTCGGCCTCGGATTCGAGGGCGTGCTCCCAGGCGGCCTCGGCCTCGCGCAGCGCGCGACGGATGCGCGCGGTTTCGGCCTTGTCCCGTGCGCGCACGGCACCGCGCAGCTCGGTGCGCAGGTGGGACAGGCGCTGCTCGAGTTCCTCCAGTGATGCCGCCATGCGGGGCAGCTTAGCGCAGCAACCAACCTATGCCAAGAATTTCCAATGAGTTCCAAGATTGCCTGCTACGGTCGAATGCGGCGGCGCACCCGGCCGGACCGAAGGGTGCCGTCTGTTCCGAGACAAGGGGGAGGCAATGAGTCACGACACGACGGCATGGCACAAGCCGCACTGGCTGACGGGGGACGACGGCCTCGTGCGCGTGGGGCCGGGTACGGGCGGGAGCGAGGAGCACACCTGCCCCTCGCACGCCGCTGCCAAGGCCCGGCCCGGTCTGTGGTCGGCCCGGCGTCTCCGGCTTCCGAAGCCGGAGCTCGAGACGTTCACCCTCGGGCCGGTGATGGACGCCGTCGACCGGGTCGAGTTCCACGGCGAGACACCCGACCAGGCCCTGGCGGGGCTGCGCTCCCGCAGCCCCGCCCTCCACCCCGGTCACATGACGTATGCCGAGCACGCCCTTCGCACGTACGTGGGAGCGTGCGCTGGCGACGGTGAGCAGTGGCTGCGGCCGGTCCGTCCGTACTGGGTGGCCCAGCGGGAGAACGGCAAGTTCTGGGAGATGTACGCCTGGTGGCGCAGGTACGAGTCGGCCGATGGACGACTGCGCGAGTACCGACGGCTGCGGCACGGCGAGGCCAAGGACTCCGAGCCCGGCGAGATCGCCATCGCCGTGTACGTGGCCGTTCACGGGCGCCAGGCGGCCTGGCCGCGGAAGTGGGCGCGCGCGTTCCAGCCCTACGGACCCACCGCCCGGCCCGAGCGGGTGCGTGTTGTCGAAGTCGGGCTCGCCGACGGACAGCCGCGCGTGCAGTTCGACGGGACGGCCGAGGAGGCCGAGGCGTACTACGCCGAGTACGGGCACGCGCACGTGGCCCGTGTCGTGGCGGGCGGCAGGCCGGTACCCGGCTCATCCTGCGTCGACTGCAAGCAGTTCACGGGCTGCGAGGCCGTGCCCCGCAGGCCCGGTGTCCTCGGACTCTCCTCGCAGGTGGCACCGCTGAGGAAGGTGTCGGTCAGCGATCTGCGCTATCACGCGGCCTGCCCCGCACAGGGATTCCTCCGTTCCCTGCACCTGCCGAAGTCCGACGAGTACGGCAGCGCGGCCAGGCTCGGCCAGGCGGTGCACGGCTGGATCGAGAAGCTGCACCGCCGCCCGGGACGGCCGCCGTGTGCGGCCAGGGACATGCCCCCGGAGGGCGAGAACTGGACAGAGGGACGCTGGCGGGTCTCCGACGAGGACGCCGCGACCGGTCGGGACATGCTGCTCCACCACGTCGATGCCTGTCCCTTCCAGGACGCCGCCCTCATCCAGCGGGTCGAGCCCGAAGCCCTCCGAGTCGTCCACGACACCGCGGCGCAGGCCGTCGTCATCGCCAAACCCGACCTGCTGTACCAGGAGGACGGCTCGTGGGTGTGGCGGGAGCTCAAGACGACACGGAAGCGGCGCCGCCACCACGAGGACCTTCTCGACACCTACCCCCAACTCGCCCTGGCCGTCACTCTCCTGGCGCAGGGAGCACTGGGCGGCGATCCGGACGGCTCGCGCGTCGAGGTGGAGATCCTCCGGCCGGACGGTTCCGATCCTCACGTGATCGACCCGACGGACCCCGGCCGACAGCGGAAGGCGCTGTCGGTGCTGCGGCGGTACGCCGGTCCGTGGCGGGAGGACGAGAGGTGGGACGCCCGCCCCGGACCGCATTGCCGGTCCTGCCCGGTGTCCCGGTGGTGTCCGAGTGCCGCGCCCGTCGGCACCCTCGCGGGAGAGGGGGAGGCGTGACCACGACCGACATGAGGGACGCAGGGCCTGAGGACGCTGTTGGCACGGACGAGGGGCTGCTTCGCCAGATCGCCAGCGCCCTGGCGTGCCTGTCCCGGCAGAGGACCGTGCCCAACCCGGTCTACCCGGCGAAGGTGCAGAACGCGTACAACCGCCTCGTCCTGCACTGCCTGCGCGGGGGCGAGGAACCGCCGGACAGTGTGCCGCAGATGGTCCGCTGGGCTTGTGAACGGCCTCTGATTGAGTGGCCCTTGAAGCTGCCGCCCGACAACTTTCCCGGAACGGCGCTGCTCGTCGATCCGGAGACCCGGCTGCCGCACCAGCTGTGCCTGGAGTGGGAGGTGAGCGCGGCCGACCCGGCCGCCGAGCTCTTCGAGAACGAACGCATCCGGGAAGCACTCGCCGTGTGCCGCGCAGCCAAGGCCCCGCAGGCGTACACCGCGTTCCGGGCCCTGCTCACCTCCAGGCCCGTGCTGACCGGCGCCGAGCTGGCGCTGCTCGGCGGCGATCCCGACTGCGGGATGCTGCTGCACGACGTGATCAAGCGCTGCTACGAGCCCGTACCCGCCTCCTACCTGCGGCGGGGCACGTACCGGCAGTGCGCTCGCTGCCGCTGCCTGATGGTGCCGCTGCTGCACGGCGGTCACCGATGCGAACTGGACCGGTGCCGCCGCGACGGCACCTCGGACGTAGGCACACCGCTCCGTGCCGACAAAGGCGGGGTCTTCCAACTCAGCCGCCCCCTACGGATGTTCATCACCAGCCCTGGGCTCGCGGAGACCGATCTGCAAGCCGCCCTGGAGGAGAAGTTCGGGATCATCGCCGAGATGTGGCCCAACTACGACGCGTACGACCTGCGCGTCCCCCTGCCTGGGCGACGGCACTGGGCGGTGGACGTCAAGGACCGGGTGAACCCCGTTCTCCTGGCGCGCTCCCTCACGCCGTTCAGGAACGAGCCGCCGTACGACCGGGCGTTCCTCGTCGTGCCCCGCTACCGCTTCCGCGACAACGAGGCGTATGGGCGGCAGTTCCGCCGAAACCTGCCGGAGGACCTGGCCGATCGGGTCACCCTGCTGGACGACCAGGCCTTCCTGCGGCTGGTCGCCGATGAGATCTCCACCCCACGTGACAAGGCGGGGGACCCGCGTACCGAAGGAGGACGCCGTGCGT
The DNA here is from genome assembly GCF_055592645.1 of Streptomyces sp. NPDC041108. Lineage (NCBI taxonomy): Bacteria > Bacillati > Actinomycetota > Actinomycetes > Kitasatosporales > Streptomycetaceae > Streptomyces > Streptomyces sp. NPDC041108. The sequence continues at coordinate 834,424 of NZ_JBVIYK010000001.1, forward strand.
GACCGCAGAGGATGGCACCGGCGCTGCTCACCGCAGCAGCTCACCGAGGTGTGGCCGGCGAACCTCGGCAGCTTCCGCCCCGGCGACCTTCTCGACGTGGAGCTGGGCCTGTATCTCCTGCAGGACGTGACGCCCACCCGCACGGCCGCCGATGTCTGGCCGCTGCTAGGCGGTTACCCGTACAGCGAGGTGTTCGGAGACGTCCGCACCGACGAACAGCGGCTGCGCGTTCTGCGCGCCCGCCACTACCTGTGGGACATGCGGCGACGGCACGCCTGGTCGGAGGCGCTGACCGACTACCTTGAGGTCCCCCAGCACCTGCGCGGATATGACATCGACGGACCCGGCTCCGTGCCGCGACGCCGCGAGCCGTCGCGCGCCGCACGCCGTTTCGAGATCTTCGAAGAACTGCTCAGCACCCCTCCGCGGTTCGCGACGCGGTCCATTCCGTTCGCCGAGGAGGGGGAGCACACCTTCCGGGTTCAGGACCGCACCCACTCCGTGGTGTTCGACGAGGAACTGCTGACGGACACCCTGCCGCGCGCCCACGCGCTCGACGCACCACCCGCCGGGCATGGAGAGCCCGTCGACGTCACCTGGGCAGAGCTCGAGAAGGCCGCCGAAGAGATGGACGCCGTCGAGGCGACGGCGCCGGAGGGGCCGCGCAATGGCTGGGCCGGGCGGCTCCGGCGGGTGAAACTGCTCGTGCGCGACGCGGAACTCGGCCGCTTTACCGAACAGGGACGGCTGAGGATCGACCGGCTGCTGCACCTCGTGGGAATGGTGGGAGCCGGCAAGTCCACACTCCGGGACATCCTGACCTACCACCTGGTGAGCCGGACACCCCGCCGGGTCACCATCGTCGTTGGTGACGTGGCCGAGACGCTCGCGGTGGTGGAACAGTTCAACCGGCTCGGTGTGCGGGCGGCGCCGGTCCTCGGGCACTCCACCAGGGAGCGAAACATCAACCGGCTGCACCGCCGCACCGCCACGGCCGGCGCCGCCACCATGCTCGGGCACGACCACGCGGGCTTCGCCTACCTCAGCAGCGCCTGCCCTGTCGACGTGCTGCGGGGCCTGGAAGCCCGCCGCCCGCTCGGCGTCCGTGAAGCACCGTGTATCACGCTGTACACCGCTCCCGAGCAGGAGGCCACGGACGGCGATCCCCACCTCGACGACGAGAACAGCACGCAGCGCGACGCACGAGGTCCGAAGCCGCAGCGGAGACTGTGCCCGTTGTGGAACCGCTGTCCGCGCCACCGCGGGGCTCGTGATCTGGTCGACGCGCAGGTGTGGGTCGCCACCCCGGCAGGCCTGGTGCACAGCTCCGTCCCACTGCACCAGCACCAGGAACAGCTCCGGTACCTCGAACTCGCGTGCCGGCTCAGCGACCTGATCATCGTCGACGAGGCGGACCGGGTGCAGATGCAGCTCGACACAGCCTTCGCGCCGGCCAGCACTCTGGTGGGCAAGGCCCCGAACTCCTGGTTCGACGAGGTCGCCGTCCACAAGTTCCAGCAGATGGCCCGGGACGGCCGGCTCCAGCTGTCCGCCCGTGACGTCGACGACTGGACCAACGCCGTCAACACGGTCAGCGCCGCCACCGACCGCCTCTTCGCCCTGCTCGTCAAGGACGACAAGCTTAGGCGGTGGATCAGCGTCGACTACTTCAGTGCCTTCACCCTCCACAACCTGCTGCTGGACAGCTGGTTCCCGGGGCGGAAGGAGGGCGAACGCCCGCCTGCGGCGGCCCGGACGCTGGACGGTGCGCTCGGCCGGTTCCGCGACGACCCGCTGCACGAGCAGCAGAGCACGGGAGATGACGACGAAGTGACACCCTTGGTGAACACCTTCGTCCACCTCGCCCTGGAACTCCTGCACGCGCCCCAGGGAGCACGGACGCGTGAGAGATTGCGCGACACCCTCACCGACATCGTCGGAGACGACAGCACGGTGCTCGCGGACGCTGATCTCCAGGCCCGGCGCTTCGAGTTCACCCTGCTCCTTTCCGCTCTGCACAGCCGTCTCGACTTCATGACCACGCTGTGGCCGCGCGTCGAGGCCGCCCTCAATCTCGAGAGCGCCTCAAATGTGCTCTCCCGCAGGCCCCCCAAGGACTACGAGGCGGTCATCCCCGAGTCGCCTATGGGCAACGTGCTCGGCTTCCAGTTCCGCCACGACGACCGTGAGCGCGATGGTGACCGCAGTGGTGAACTCCGCTTCTTCCACTGCAACGGTGTGGGCCGCGAACTGCTCATGCGGCTCGGCGACCTGTGCGCCGTGGACGGCCGCCCGGGCCCGCACGTCCTGCTCATGTCCGCAACGAGCTGGGCGGGCACGTCGAGCAGATACCACGTGCACGCCGATGTCGGGGCTGTACTGCGTCCTCACGATGAGGAAGTCGAAGCCGTACTGGGCAGCGAGTTCCGCAAGGAGTTCCTGTACTGGCCCGGAAACGACCGGCCCAAGCCGCTGCGCCTGTCCGGCTGCGACCCCGAAGAAAGGCCACAGGCCCTTCTGCACATGCTGCACCAGCTCGCGGTGCCCGACCGGAGTCTGCCCGACGCCGAGAGCATGCTGGACGCCGAGCTGAAGGAGATCGACGACCCGGACCGCCGCCGCATCCTGTTGCTCGTCGGCAGCTACGACGAGGCACGCCGGGCCGCCGAGTACCTCAACCAGATCCCCGAGTGGAACGGCCGCGTCACCCGACTCGTGTCCGACGACGCGGACTCCGACACCGCCTGGACCCGGCTGCCGGAGGACGCCGCCGCACGGACGCTGCCCCGCGGTGACGTGAAGACATTCCCCTCGGTCGGCGGCGACATCCTGGTCGCGCCGCTTCTCGCCGTGGAGCGAGGACACAACATCGTCCTGCGCGATGGCAAGGCGGCCATCGGCACGGTCTACTTCCTGGCACGCCCACACCCTCGGCCCGATGACATCGCACTCGCCATCCAGTCCATCAACGACTGGGCCGTACGCCAACTCCGGGATGCTGACGGATCCTTCCGGCAGAACGCGCTCGCCGCCGCCACCCCCGACCAGGCGGCCGTGGCGTTTCGCAGCCGCGCACGCCGTCAGTGGAACCGCTTCCTCACCCGGCGGCTGGCCTGGTCCAGCCTGCGGGACGAGGAGAAGGCGGCGTTCACCTGGGACCAGCTCGTCGTCATGTGGCAGGTCATCGGTCGCCTGGTGCGCGGCGGCGTGCCGGCCCGGGTGGTCTTTGTCGACGCGGCCTTCTCCCCCCGAGAAGCCGGATTCCAGGACGCGGACACCCCCGACACCAGCCTGCTGGCGAGTATGCGTGAGGTGCTCGCCCCCTACTTCGAGGACGGGAACGCCGCGGAACGGGATCCCGCCCCGATCGACAAATCCCTCGTACGTGAGCTGTACGAACCGCTCTACCGAGCCCTGGTGGACATGGGCTGACGGCATCCGCCACCAGGCCACACCACACCACACCACAGCGCAACTTGCGACGTGTCCGCGTCGCGTCCGAACACTTCACGCCCTGCCCCGAGGAGAACCGGCACCATGGCCTACCAGTACAACCGCCTGGCGGCGTACCTGCCCGACCCGGCACAGGGCCCCTTCGTCGTTCCGATCCACACGCTCTCCCTGCCCGCCCGCTGGGAGGAACCACTCCTGCGCCTCTACCACGGCGGAATGACCGAGGGGCAGGTTGAGCGACGGCGCCGCGTACCCACAGCGGCGGTCAACCAGCTGGTGCGCGCCACCGCGCCGGACATCGTCACGATCGACTCCACGGCACGATTCGGCTCGCAGAACCCCTGGTTGTACTGCCAGGACGCGTACCCGATGGCGGTGACGAACCTCTACATCGCCACCTGGCTCAAGAGCCTCCCTCGCGATGCCGACGATCCCGAGACCACGGCCCTGCTGATGAACTGCTTCCGTGACCTCGACACCGCGGCTCTCAGCTGGCGGCCCGGCAGGGTCGATCTCCTCGAGCAGAAGGTGTCACCCGGGGGGACCGCTCTGCCCGCACCCCACGTGTACCGGTTGCTTCCCGACGTCCTCGCCGAACGGATCGCGCGCCAGCAACCGTACGAACACCACGGGCAGCAGCTGTGGTTCCGGCAGGTCGCCGGCCGCACGGGGGCCAGGGGGCAGGGAAGCGGGGGCGCCGAGCTGATGTCGAACGTGATCGAGTACGTACCCGGGCGGCGCGGTGGCGGCGACGGCAAGCCGGCCTACTACGCGGCGACCCTCCGCATCACCGTGCGCACCGTTCCCTTCTCACCCGTCCCGCGCGTCCATGTGGCCGCCGGTGTGCGTCGGTTCGTCACCGGCAAGGTCTACATGCCGTACGGCAAGGGCGTGTCCGCGTACCTGCTCCCGCACGACTCCCTCGTCCACGACGGCCCGCAGCCGCAGCGTTTCGCCGTCGCCATGCTGGAGTGGAAGAACGGCACCACGGACTGGCGTCAGGGCGGAGCAGAAGGAATGCTCGCCGGGATCAGCGCACTCGACGCACTGCCGTCCCCGGACCGGCTGGTGAAGGAGGCCGATCACTGGATCCACGGCCGGGACGGCATCCGGATCGCGATCGGACACCAGGCGGCCATGGGCAGGCACACGATCGGCACCGGACTGATGCCCAGTGAACGCCGACGGCTGATCGAGTGGGCGGAGCAGGCGATCGCTCCCGAGTTCGTCTCCGTTCCGAAGCTCGAGCGCAGTGCGTACGCGCGGCCGCCCAAAAAGCAGCTCAAGAAGCTGCCGTCCATTCCCAAGAACATGGAAGAGAAGGATCCCGAAGAGCGCGCGGTCATCCTGGACCAGCGTGAGCTGAACGCGGCCCACAACGCTCAGGTTCTGCGGGCACGCCTGGCCGAAGCTCTCGAAGGGGAAGATCTCACCGCGGTCGTGCTCCATCAGAGCGACGCCATTCGCGATCAGATGATCGCAGCGGCGGAGACGGGACTGGGGCTGGCCGGGCACCCGCGTGAGCAGGGTCCCGATACCTGGGTGTGGGAGACGGAGGAGCTGACCGTCCGGCTGCACGCGCGGCCACTGGGCGCTCTCGGTGCACCGCTGGGAGGCGACGGCGTGCCGCGCCGGGGGCAGGAACACGACAAGGCCATCGAGGAGCGCCGTCTCGGTGTCGCGCGGGCCATTGCCGCCCTGCAGGAAGCCGTCCCCGGGGTCCGGCTCGCCTTCGTGGAGCTCGACGGGCAGGATGCCTTCCGCCACGCCAAGCGACGGAGCGACCCAAAGCACGCGATCCGCCTGGGCTGCGCGGACGCGGGCCTGGTGACCCAGTTCATCCGTCCACCGGACCCGGATGCGGAGACAAAGGAGGCTCTCACTGATGCAGGGCTGCGTGCCGCCGCGGCCTGGTCGGACGGCCTGCGCCAGACCGGTATGCGGCTGGTTCCTCAGCACACGCTCGGTGACACGCGCATCCCCGCGAACCTGAACCAGGTGGCCTTCCACCTGGTGGAACGCCGCCTTGACGGGCCTACTGGCAAGCAGCAGTTCACGCCGATCGCGGTGCTAATCCGGCCGGGCGCGAAGTGCGTGCTTGGCAAGTCGGCCGATATGCACGAATGGGCGCCGTACCCCGAACTCCTCAAGTCGTTGACGGGACGGGTCCAAGGCAGGAAGAACAGTGCGGAGCAGTGGGCCCTCATGGCGGCCTTCGTCAAGAAGACCCTCGCGCAGCTGCGCAGTACCCCGACGCTCGTTCTGGCCCACGCCCAGGACGTCCGGAAGCGCTGGCCATGGCTGAGGAACGACGGGCTGGAACGGGACAGGCTCGGCCTCGACGGGGGTCCCGTTCAGCGGATCGGTCTGTACGGCAAGCAGCTTCGTATCGTTCGGATCGCCGATGGCAGCCGGGACGAAACGGCACAGTGCTGGGCCGAGGCGGAGGAACTCTCTCCCGAGTTGGAGGGCCAGCAGCGTGGGGGCATCGCGATGGGGCTGTGGCGGCCCGGAGTGCGGGGTGACTCGGACCGCGTCTTCTACAGCACGACCGGCAAGTCCGGCTCGCAGCCAAATCTCACCAACGACGACGCCAAACTCACTCCGCACACCAACGCCTCGGGCAACAACGCCTACCGGCCGACGGCGAACGCCTGGAATCCGGACCTCCTCGAACTGACCGTTGCGTGCCTTCAGCCCGGTGACGATGCGGAGGCATGGGCCGCATTCGTCCACCAGCAGCGTTTCAGCGAGGACTACCGTGCTGGTCGCGAGGGGTTGGCTCTGCCCTTGATCCTCCATCTCGCGCGACTCGCGGACGATTACGCTCTGCCTCACGAGATCGAGGAGGCTTTGGACCCGACGGAGCCCCAGGCTGCGGCCGCGCCGGACGACGCTCTGTCGGGCCAGCTGGCCTTCGACTTCGACCTCGATGACGGGGATGACGACGAATGAAGCTTCCCGCTGAGGAGTCGAGGGAGTCTCACCCCTCGTCTCCTCAGCGGGTAAGGCCCCTACTACCTCAGGGGCGTAGGTGCGGGTTCAATAAATGCATATGCATGCTCTCGGGGAGTGATCTTGCGGGCCGCGGGAACCTCAACATCAATTAGTCCTGTTGTGCCTGGTCAAGGGAACTCGTGAACGTCCCACTCGCTACGGCGACACACGTGAGAGGGGCCCCGACCGTCCGGTCGGGGCCCTTCGCGTGTCCATGGCCGCGCTCCGCGCCCCGCCGACGACCTCCGGGCGGATCGAGCCAGCCTCTTTCGTTTCTTCTCAACCTCTAGTCAAATAGCGTCACTTGAACCACACGCCTCCCATGCGACGCACGCGGCCGACGGACTCCGCGCGTGCAGGACATCGGCGTCGCCGTCCCCACCGCTGCCGAGGGCAGCCGAGCACGTCACAGGAGACATGCATGCCCAGCTCTCCCCTGAATCGCCGCACGTTCGTCCTCCTGGGCGCCGCGGTCGCCGCGGCCGCCGGCACCCGGACGTCGGTGGCCGCCCCTGCGGCGGTCCCCGGCACGCCGACGCCGGTCCGGCTCGTCGACGACAGGGCGACCCCCGCCACACGCGCCCTGTTCGCGTACCTGAAGCGGCAGCAGGGCAGAGGCGTCCTGTTCGGCCACCAGCACGACCTGACCTACGGCTTCACCTTCACCGCACCCGACGGCAGGGCGTCCGACACCAGAGCGGCGGTGGGCGACTACCCCGCGGTCTTCGGCTGGGACACCCTCGTCCTCGACGGCGACGAGCGCCCCGGCACCGAGGACGGCACCGTCGCCGAGAACATCGCCGCGCTCAGCCGGTGCATCCGGCAGGGCGACGCACGCGGCGGGATCAACACCCTCAGCGCCCACATGCCGAACTTCGTCACTGGCAAGGACTTCTACGACACCACGGGCCGGGTCGTCAGCCAGATCCTCCCCGGAGGAGCGAAGCACGCGCGCTTCAACCGCTTCCTCGACCGCGTCGCGAAGGCGGTCAAGGGCGCGCGGCGTCCGGACGGCACGGCCGTCCCGGTCATCTTCCGCCCCTTCCACGAGAACAACGGCGGCTGGTTCTGGTGGGGCGCCGGCCACACCACCTCGGGCGAGTTCATCGAGCTGTTCCGCTACACCGTGGAGTACCTGCGCGACGTCAGGGGCGTCCACAACCTGCTCTACGCCTACTCGCCCAACGCGAGCCTCGGCGGCGACCCGGCCGGGTACCTGCGGACCTACCCGGGCGACCGGTTCGTCGACGTCCTCGGCTACGACTCCTACGACGAGGGCGCCGGACCGACCCCCTGGCTGGAGGGGCTGGTGAGGGATCTGGCGATGGTGGTCCGGCTCGCGAACGAGCGGGGCAAGGTGCCCGCCTTCACCGAGTTCGGGGAGAGCGGTACCGAGATCCGCGACCCGCAGTGGTTCACGCGGCTGCTGCGGGCCGTCGAGGCGGACCCGCTGGCCCGTCAGGTGACGTACATGGCCACGTGGGCCAACTTCGGTGGCACCAAGCGCGCCTATGTGCCGTACCCGGGCCACGCCCTGCTGCCGGACTTCGTCCGGTTCCACAAAGATCCCTACACCCTCTTCGCCGCCGATCTGCGAGGGGTGTTCGCCGCCCGCACCACCGCCGTCAGGAACGGCCCGACCGCGCACCTGGTGACCCCGACCGACCGGCAGCGCGTGACGGGCGCCAGGACCACCGTCCGGGTGCGGGTCACCCCCGCGCGGGCGAGCCGGGTCACCTACTCCGTGAACGGCGGACCCGCCAGACGCCTGCGCCTGGACGCCGACGGCTACCACTCGGGCGTCTGGTCGATCGATCCGGCCCTGCGGAGGAAGGGCTCGGCGACCCTCACCGTGCGCGCGCGGGCGGGCGGCCAGACGCTCACCGACTCCGCCGTCGTCCTCCTCGGCGAGGTCGCCCCCCTGCCCGTCGGCTGGATCGACGACTTCGAGGGGTACGCCGGGGACGATGTCGCCCTCGGCGAGGCGTACACCCACCTCAACACCCACACCCTCACCCTGTCGACCGACCACAGGTCCTCGGGCTCCTACGGACTGGCCTACGCCTACGACTTCACCGGCGCCGAGTTCACCGGGATCGGCAGGCGGGTCGACGCCGACTGGTCCGCCTTCACCTCCCTGCGGCTGTGGCTGCGGGGCGACGGTTCGCAGAACGCGGGTGCGCTGGAGATCGTCGCCGACGGGATCGCGTTCCAGTACCGCTTCCCTCTGAACGACACGAGCGGGCAGGAGCTCAGGGCCCCCTTCGACGAGTTCCGGCCCGCCCCCTGGGACACCGGCAACGCCACCGCCGTGCTCGACGCGGCCCGTCTGGCCGAGGTCACGACGTTCAACCTGTACCTCGGCCGGGCGAGCGAGGTGGAGACCGAGGGCGTCGTGTACGTGGACGACATCCGGGCCGAATGACACCCGGCGGAAAATGCGGTGACCCGGCCCGGCCACCGTCCCTAGACTCGCCCCGACAGACCGACGAGAGAGGGGAGCCCGGCCGTGTGTGACCGTACCGCCGTCGTCGTTCCCCGTTCCCTGTACGAGGTGATCCTCGTGTCCTCGTCGGTCCGGTGCCCGCTGCGCGGCCGGTACCGGATGCCCGTGACGAACGTCTGACGTCGAACCCCTGTGCGCGTGACGGAGCGACAGCTCCGTCCGCGCGCACGTCCGTGCCGTCCGCCGTACCCGTACGGGAATCGCGCTGCCCCGAAACAGCTCAGCTGAAAGGCCACGGGCCATGCGCAGCACCCTCACCAACCCTCTGACCGCCGTCCGCAACCTGGGCATCCTCGCCCACGTCGACGCCGGCAAGACCACCGTCACCGAGCGGTTCCTGTACGCCACCGGGACCACGCACAAGCGCGGTGAGGTCCACGACGGCACCACCGTCACCGACTTCGATCCGCAGGAGCGCGATCGCGGGATCACCATCTTCGCGGCGGCCGTGAGCTGCGCCTGGGACGGGCATCGGATCAACCTCATCGACACCCCCGGCCACGTCGACTTCGCCGACGAGGTGGAGCGTTCGCTCCGGGTGCTCGACGGCGCGATCGCCGTGTTCGACGCGGTCGCCGGGGTCGAGCCGCAGAGCGAGTCGGTGTGGCGGCAGGCCGACCGGCACGGCGTCCCGCGTATCGCCTTCGTCAACAAGCTGGACCGCGCGGGCGCCGACCTCGACACGGCCGTCGAGTCGATCCGGCGGCGCCTGCATCCGGCGCCGCTGGTGGCGCAGTTGCCGATCGGCCGGGAGGACGGGTTCTCCGGCGTGGTGGATCTGGTCCGGATGCGAGCGCTGGTCTGGACGGACGACGGCGACACGGCCGGGGAGGGCCCGGTGCCCCAGTCCCTGCGGGACGAGGCGGAACTGCGCCGACGGCGGCTGGAGGAGGCCGTGGCGGAACTGCATCCGACGGCGCTGGAGGAGTTCTGCGCGCACGGCACGCTCTCCGCGCGGACGCTGGCCGGCGCGCTGCGCGACCTGACCCGCACGGGCGAGGGCGTGGTCGTGCTGTGCGGCTCCGCCTACCGCAACCGCGGCATCGAGCCGCTGCTCGACGCGGTCGTGGCGTACCTGCCCTCGCCGCTGGACGTACCGCCCGTACGCGGCACGCACGACGGTACGGAGCGGGAGCGTGCCGCCGACGCGACCGAGCCGCTCGCGGCGCTGGCGTTCAAGGTGAGCGCCACGGCCACCGGACGGCTGACCTATCTGCGGCTGTACTCGGGAACGATCAGGAAGGGGGACACCGTGCTGGACGCGGGCACGCGGCGCACCGAGCGGATCGGGCGGATCCTGCGGGTGCGGGCCGACCGGCACGCCGAACTGGACCACGCGACGGCCGGGGACATCGTCGCGGTCGTCGGGCTGAAGTCGGCCCGCGCCGGAACCACCCTGTGCGCGCCGGCGGCGCCGCTGCTCCTCGAACCCCCGTCCGTCGCCGACCCGGTGGTGTCGGTGGCCGTCGAGGCACGCAGGAGCACCGACACCGACCGGCTCGCGACGGCTCTCGCGCGGCTGGCCGAGGAGGACCCCTCGCTGGTCGTCCGGAGCGACCCCGAGACCGGGCAGACCCTGCTGTCCGGCATGGGCGAACTGCATCTGGAGGTGGCGGTGGAGAAGGTCCGGCAGAGCCACGGGCTCGACGTCGCCGTCGGCCGGCCTCGCGTCGCCCATCGCGAGACGGTCGTGCGCGGGGTGTCCGGGCTGGTCTACCGGCACGTCAAACAGGACGGCGGGGCGGGGCAGTTCGCCCATGTCGTCCTCGACGTGGCACCCCTGGAGGCGGAGGGCGACCGTGCCGCGACGGGCTTCGTGTTCCGCTCGACCGTCGTCGGCGGCCGGGTGCCGCAGGAATACGTCCGCGCGGTCGAGGCCGGCTGCCGGGACGCCCTGGCCGAGGGGCCGCTCGGCGGTCACCCGGTGACCGGGCTGAGCGTCACCCTGACGGACGGGGCGACCCACTCCAAGGACTCCTCGGAGATGGCGTTCCGTACGGCCGGGCGGTTCGCGCTGCGGGAGGCGATGCGCGTCGGCGTGATGGGCCTGCTCGAACCCGTCGCCGACGTCACCGTCACCGTGCCCGCGGACGCGGTGGGCGGGGTGCTCGGGGACCTCGCCGCGCGACGGGGGCGGGTGTCGGACTCCGTGGCCCGGGGCGGGTCGGTGGTCGTCACCGCGACCGTGCCCTTGGCCGAACTGTTCGGGTACGCGACGCGGTTGCGCAGCCGTACGCAGGGGCGGGGGACGTTCACGGCGAGGCCGGCGGGGTACCTCCGGGCGCCGGGTGCGGTGGTGAGTGAGCGGTGAGGTAGAGGCTGCCGCCGGGTGGGGATGCGCGTGGGGTTCTTCGCCCCCGCCACCCCTGTCCGTCCCCTCCCCCGGGGGGGACCGCACCGCCCCTTCGACCCCGTACCCCTGGTTCCTCGGGTACGGGGACGTCGGGCTTCTCGCGCGGTTCCCCGCGCCCCGTGACGGGGCGCGGGTTCGCTCCGCTGCTAGGCCCAGGGGCCCGCCGCCGTGAAGGAGCTGTCGGCGCGGAAGGTGTCCGTGGCCTGGTAGGTGTCCAGGCGCAGTTCGTAGTTGTAGTGGCGGATGTAGCGGCCGGGGTAGTTGTACGACTCCAGTCGGACCGAGCCGGAGGCCGTGCCCGGGCGGGCGCAGTACGTGGCGTCCTTGTCGAACACGGTCGTGCCGTCGTCCGCGTCGGAGCGGATGCGGTAGTCCCAGTGGCGCAGATAGCGGCCGGTGGAGGTGCGGAAGGAGTAGCAGTTGGCGTCCGCGAGGCCGGGCACGACCGTGAACGTGGCGCTCTGCTTGACCGCCGTGGTGCTGGAGGACGTCACCGGGTCGACGTAGCCGAGGTTGTCGGAGCGCGCCACGGCGTAGCGGCCGGTGTAGTTGACGGACTGCAGGGACCGGGTGGTGTTGACCGGCAGGGTGACGCCACCGGAGACGGTCTCCTTGAGGACCGTCAGATGGCGGACGAAGCCGGTGAGGCCCGGGAGCTGCGTCGGGGCCGACCAGGTGGCGAAGGTGTCGTAGCTGTCGCTGTACCAGTACTGCCCCGCGCCGTAGGCGTCGTAGTAGATCCGCCAGCCCCCGTTGTCGAGCCGGACGAGCGCCGGGCCCTCCATCCCGGAGCCGAAGCCGGCCCAGTTGCCCGTCCTCTGGATGGTGTACGGGCCGGTGAGGCTGGAGGCGGTGGCGTACTCGATGTACTTCGTCGTCTCGTTCTTGGTGAACGCGTGGTAGGTGGAGCCGATCTTGACGACGAAGGTGTCGATGTAGTTCGGGCCGATGCCGGACAGGACGGTCGGGGCGGACCACGCGGTGAGCGCGGAGTTCGTCGCGGTCAGTTTGTACGGCTTGAAGATGTACTCGCCGTCGGCCGCGACGGACGCCGAGAGGATGATGTTGACGCTGCCGTTGGTGTCGACGAACCACTCGGGTGCCCAGGCGCGCTGCAGACCGCTGATCGGCACCGTGTAGTCGTACAGGAAGGTCCAGTTGAGGCGGTCGGTGGAGCGGGCGAAGCCGATGGTGGTGGAGAGCGCCGACCAGGTGCGGGTGGTGTAGGTCAGGTAGTAGTAGCCGTCCGTGTGCCGGAAGATGCTGGGGTCGCGGATCAGGCCGGAGGGCGGGGTGTACGCGGGGCCCTTCCGGAGGGTGAAGCCGGTCGCGTCCGGCGAGTCGTAGACGTACATGTTCGACTCGCTGCTGTTCGTGAACGCGGTCATCGTGTAGCGCGTCGCCTGCCCGGCGGCCGGGTGGGCGGCTCCGGCCGGGGAGGCGACGGCGGTGGTGAGGCCCAGCAGGGCGGCCACCGAGGTGAGAAGGGCGATGACCGCCCTGCGGGTTCTGTTCAACGCTGGTCCCGTCTGTGCGCGAACTGCCCTGAGGCGTGGGATGTTGTTCGAAATGTCGGCTCTTGTGCGGAAGTTCGATCAGAAGATAAGAGGGGGCCATGTTCGCGTCAATGGATTGAGCCAGGCTTTCTGCGAGGCGATATTCCGCTTTGCGTCGGCCAAGGCTCCGCCGTGCTGCCGCGGTGCATGGCCCGCTCGTCCTCCCGCCCGTACTCCTGCGGTGTTGCCCCTGCTTCCGCGTTTGCGCAGGTCGATCCTCGTTTCCCGGTCGCCGTACAGGCGGGCAACAGGAAACCCGTCGACCCCGGTGCGCGGGAGGGCGAACCTGAGTCCGGCAGCACCGGACCGGACCCCGCGAGACCAGGCGGGAGGCCGGCGAGAACAGCCCCACATGAGAGCAGCCCCAAATGAGAACAGCCAGTGGGAACCAGCAAGGGGGAAACATGCGCAACCTGATCCGCGGCGCCGCCGCGTTCCTGACCTCGGCGGCCGTCGTGATGGCGCTCAGCGGCACGGCCGAGGCCAAGCCGGCGGACACCTGGGACGGCTGCCCGTACGGCGCGGTCTGCATCTACGGCCAGGGTGTCGAACCGCGCGACAACCCGCACCCGACCAACGTCTACTACAGCTACCAGGCCCACAACCTGAGCAACCAGGTCGGCTACCACTGGGTCTACAACAACCAGTACGGCGGCGCCCTCGCGGACCTGTGCAAGCAGTACAACGGCGGGGACTGCATCGAGACCATCCCGGCGGGGCACGCCTTCTACCGCAACCTCACGCCCATCAACTCGATCGTCCTCCGTCCGTAGCACCACGGAGCGCGTCCTGCTGACGCCGTCCGGAACCGGCTGCCCGCGGTTCCGGGCGGCGGCGTTTTCGCCACTCCGGGTGAAAGACTTGGCTGCCCCCGCCGACCCGGCAGTAACCTGGGTTTCCGCCGTCTCACGGCCGCACTGCCTTGGGGGACACCTTGGGGGACCCGCTGCACGGACAGCAGACAGACCCTCACCACGGACGGGACCGGGACGCGCCGACCACGCCGACCTTCCCGGCACAACTGCGCCGACTGCGGCAGGAACGCGGACTGTCGCTCACCGATCTCGCCCGCCGTACCCACTACAGCAAGGGCTACCTCAGCAAGATCGAGACCGGTGCGAAGCGCCCGACCGTCGATGTCGCCCGGCTCTGCGACCAAGTGCTGGGCGCTGAAGGGGAGTTGTTGCGGCTGGTGCGGCAGGCGCAGCCCCGTCACGGTGACCTCGGATCCGACGCCGACGTCGCCGGGCGGCAGGCCGCCGAGACCTGTCCCTACCGCGGCCTGTCGGCGTTCACCCCCGAGGACGCGGAGTGGTTCTTCGGCCGCGAGCGCGCCACGGCCGCACTCGTGGAGCGGATCTTCGAACGGGTGGGCGGCGGACCGCTGATGCTCGTCGCCCCGTCCGGCGCCGGCAAGTCGTCGCTCCTCAACGCCGGTCTCGTCCCCGCGCTCGGCCGCGGCGACCTCCCCATGCCGGGTGCCGACCGCTGGCCGGTGGTCCAACTCACCCCCACCGCGCGCCCCTTGGACGAACTGCTGGAACGCACCGCCAAAGCGCTGGGCAGCGACCTCGGCCTGACCGCCCAGGAGGTGCGGGACGACCCGGGCACCCTGCTCGGCGCCGTACGGGCCGGAGCCGGCGCCCAGCCGGAGACACCCGGAGAGCGGCGGCCCCCACCGCCCCGACCGGTCCTGATCGTCGACCAGTTCGAGGAACTGTTCACCCTCTGCACGGACGAGGACGAACGCCGCTCCTTCGTCCGCGTGCTGTGCGCCCTGGCCACCGCCCGGCCGGCCGCGTCCGCGCACCCGCCCGCCGTCGTGGTGCTCGGCGTCCGCGCCGACTTCACCGGCAGCTGTCTGGGCCTGCCCGAACTGGCCCCCGTCTTCACCGGCGGACTGTTCGTGCTGTCCCCGATGACCGTGGCGGAACTGCGCGAGTCCATCACCCGCCCGGCGGAACTCGCGGGGCTCACCCTCGAACCCGGCCTGGTCCCGCTGCTGTTGCGGGACGCGGGACTCCGCGACGACCCCGCCACCGGCCCCGGGGGTTCCGCGGCCGGCTCCGACGAGACACCCTCCGGCGCGCTCCCGCTGGTCTCCCACGCCCTGCTCGCCACCTGGCAGCGGCGCCGGGACTCCGCGCTGACCGTCGACGGGTACGAACGGGCGGGCGGCATCCAGGGGGCGGTCGCCCGCACCGCCGAGAACGTGTTCGCCCGGCTGTACCCCGCCGAACAGAAGACCATCCGCCGCATCCTGTCCCGGCTGGTGCTCGTCGTCGACGGAGCCGGGGCGACCCGCCGCCGGATGAGCCGGGACGCCCTGATGGCCCGGCTCGGCGACGCCGACGGGGCCGCCGCCGCACTCGACGCGTTCGTCCGGGCCCGGCTCATCACCATGGACAGCGACACCGTCGAGATCACCCACGAGGCGCTGCTGCACGCCTGGCCCCGGCTGCGCGGCTGGATCCACGCCGACCGGGCCGGCCTCCTGCTCCACCAGCAGCTCTCCCACGCGGCCGGCGAATGGGAGCGAGAGCGGCGCGACCCCTCCGCCCTCTACCGGGGCACCCGCCTCGACACCGTACGGGCGTGGGCCGACGAGTCGGACGGCTGGAGCAGGCTCGCGCCCGACGAGGAGGCGTTCCTGAGGGCCAGTCAGGCCGAGGAGGACGGGCGCCGCAGACAGGCCAGACGACAGGTGCGGCTGCGGCAGTCCATGCTCGCCACGCTCGCCGTGCTGCTCGGCCTCGCCGTCACCGCCGGAGGGCTCGCCTACCAGCAGCGCGCGGGCGCCCTCGGCCAGGAGCGCGTCGCCCGCTCCCAGGCCCTCGCCGCGCGCTCCGCGTCCCTCGCCGGGGGCCGGCCGGAGGCGTCGATGCTCCTCGCGGAGGAGGCCTACCGCACCGCGCCCACCGCCGAGGCCCGCGGCGCCCTGCTCAGCACCCAGTCACAGCCCTTCTCCGCCCGGCTCGCCGGACACCGCGGCCCGGTCAACCAGGTCGCCTTCGCGCCCGACGACCGCAGCCTTGCGACGGCCAGCTCCGACGGCACGGTCGTCCTGCGCGACACGGCCGACGGCCACCGCGTCCTCGCCCGGTTCACCGTGCCGGGGCGCGTGCGCTCGGTCGCCTTCAGCGCCGACGGCCGTACGCTCGCGGTCACGTCCACCGACGGGCCCGTGACCCTGTGGAGCACCACCGGCCATCGGCGGACCGGGGTGCTCTCGAAGGCCACGAAGGGCGCGCGGGCGGTCGCCTTCGACCCGCGCGGGGGGACGCTCGCCGTCGCCGCCGCCGACGGGACCGTCCAGCTGTGGGACGCCGGGCCCCGGCCCCGGCGCACCGCCACCCTCCCCGGCCACGAGGGCGACGTCAACGCACTGGCCTACGCCCCCGACGGGCGGACGCTCGCCTCCGCCGGCACCGACCGCGTCGTACGGCTGTGGGACACCGACCGGGCGCGGTTCGCCGACGTGCTCAAGGGACACGCCGACGAGGTACTGGGCGTGGCGTTCTCGCCGGACGGCAGGACGGTGGCCTCCGCCGGCGTCGACCGGACGGTACGGCTGTGGGACGTCGACGACGGACGGCTGACCGACACGTTCACGGGAAGCAGCGACGACATCAACGACGTCGCCTACACCCCGGACGGGACGACGGTCGTCGGCGCGGTCGGCGACGGCACGACCCGGCTGTGGGACGTGCGCAGCGGCCGGCAGACCCTGGTCCTCGCCGGACACACCGACTACGTCCTCGGGGTGGCCGTCACCTCCGACGGCGCCCTGCTGGCCACGGCCGGTTTCGACCAGTCCGTCGTCCTGTGGGACCTGAGCGGGGCGGTCCTGACGTCGCGTCCGTTCACGGAGGTCTGGCAGACCGCCTACAGCCCCGACGGGAAACTGCTGGCCACCGCCGACGCCGACCACACCGTACGGCTGTGGGACGCGCGGACGCACGCCCTGGTGGCAGCGCTGCGAGGGCACACCGAGACCGTGTTCTCGGTGGCCTTCTCGCCCGACGGGCGGACCCTGGCGTCGGCCGGCTCCGACGGCACGGTCCGGCTGTGGGACGTCGCGGAGCACGAGGCGCTGAAGAAGCTCACCGGGCACGGCGGACAGGTCTTCTCCGTCGCCTTCTCGCCCGACGGGCGGACGCTCGCCTCGGCGGGAGCCGACCACACGGTGCGTCTGTGGGACGTGGCGAAGCGCCGGCAACTCGACGTGCTCCGCGGCCACAAGGACTTCGTCAACGATGTCGCGTTCAGCCCCGACGGCCGCACCCTGGCCGGCGCCGGCGACGATCTGACCGTACGACTGTGGGACGTCGCCTCACGCCGCGAACTCGCCACCCTGACCGGCCACTCGGGCGCGGTGCGGGGGGTGGCCTTCAGCCCGGACGGCCGCACCCTCGCCAGCAGCGGCAACGACGGGACCGTACGCCTGTGGGACGTCCGGCACCGGCGCTTCGAGTCCGCCCTGACCGGCCACTCGGGCTCGGTACGCGGTGTCGACTTCAGCCCGGACGGCCGCACCCTCGCCAGCAGCGGCAACGACCGCACGGTACGCCTGTGGGACGTCGCCGGACGGCGGCCGTGGGCGACCCTCACCGGTCATACGAACGCGGTGTGGGGCGTCGACTTCGCCCCCGACGGGCGGACCGTGGCCAGCAGCAGCACCGACGGCACCGTACGGCTGTGGGACCTCGACCCCGGCGCCCGGCTGGCGGACATCTGCCGGCTGCGCCTCGGTATCGGACCCGAGGAGCGCGCGACCCTGCTGCCCGGAGTGCCCGTACGGGCGGAGCCGTCGGAGTGCGGGGGCCGCTGAGCAACACATGGGGACGAGGCGGGCGTTCGGCGACCGCCCTGCTCACAGGGGGTTTCCCAGGTGTTTCCCGTTGCCCGCCCGGATGGGGCGACACCCGGCTCTCGACGCGCGGGGTGGTGGTCGGCCAGGCTGCTGCCCGACCACCACCACCAGTTCATCGAGACCAACAGGAAACGGGGGTTCCGGCATGGTGAGCCGGACCAATGTCATCCGCACACTGATCACACTCATGGCGCTGCTCCTGTGGGCGCCGGTCTCCACGGCCTCCGCCGCTCCGGCCGCTCCCGCCGCCGGCTGCGGCGTCCTCGCGCCGGGCGCCTCGGCCGCCGCCGAGCGGGCGATCGCCGCGGCCTGCGCCGAGGTCGCCGCCGGTACCTGGTACACCTGGGGCGGTGGCCACGGAGCCAAGCCCGGGGCCACCTACGGGCAGGTCGACCCCACCGACCCGGCCAGCGAACACGACCCCGAGCGGCGCGGCTTCGACTGCTCCGGCCTCGTCCGGTACGCCTACGCCCAGGCCACCGGCGGCACGGACATCCTCGACGGCGTCGCCAGCCAGCAGTACTACACGCACCGCGCCGCCGCCCGCTTCACCGCCGCCCAGGGTCTCGCCCCGCTGCTGCCCGGCGATCTCCTCGCCTACGGCAAGGACTCGACGGACATGCAGCACATCGCCATCTACCTCGGTGCCGGCAAGATGGTCGAGGCCAGGCAGTCCGGCACCAAGCTGATGGTGAGCGACGTCCGCCTGGGCAGCACCTACTTCGGAGCCGTCCGCGTCAACACCGGCGCGCCCACCGGCAACATCCACCAGACCTGGGGCACCGGGGTCTGGACCAAGGAGGAGCCCCGCACCGGGTCCCGCCGCGTGTACGCCTTCCCGTACTCGACCACCATCCGCGTGTACTGCCAGAAGCACGCGGAGCTGGTGAAGGCGGAGGGCTACGAGAACGACGCCTGGTCCTACCTGCCGGACTACAGGGCGTGGGTCACCAACATCTACATCAAGGGCCCGGCCTGGCTGGCGGGCGTCCCCGACTGCAAGGACGTGCCACCTATCACCTGACAGCCTCGCGCCGGTGACCGTCGGGGGGCGGCCACCTGCGTGAGCGTCACCTGTGCCCGTACGCTGCGTCAGCGTACGGGCACATTGTGTGGACAGTACGCACGTCCTCCCGTCACGCTGGGTGCCGTCGGGGCATGGGGGCCACAGCGCACGAAGACCGGAGGTGGCCGCGGATGACGGGCGGCGGCATGGGCAACGACTACGACGCGGCAGTGGCCGACGAGGGGACGGCGGTGGACCGCGAACCCGACCCCTCGGACAGTCTGCGGACGTGGGGCGCCGTGACACAGGCGCTGCGCGAGCACGCGGGCTACAGCCGGGCCGAGTTCGCGGATCTCGTCCGCTTCTCCCGGCACACGGTGGAATCGGTGGAGCAGGGGCGCCGGATGCCGGACGCGAACTACGTACGGCGGGCCGACGAACTGCTGGGGAACACCGGGGCATTGCGCAAGTCGTCACAGTATGTGACGCGGGGGCGGGGGGACGTGGGCCTGGCGGCCTGGTTCCGCCAGTGGGCCCGGCTGGAGCGGGTCGCGGTGAGTCTGTGCACGTACGAATGCCGGCTGGTCCCCGGGCTGTTGCAGTCGTGGGACTACGCGCGGGCGGTCTTCGAGGGGACCCTCCCGGTGACACCGGACGACCAGCTGGACAGCTTCATGGACCGCCGGATGGAGCGTCAGCGGATGCTGTTCGAGAGGCCGACGACACCGTTCAGCTTCATCGTCGAGGAGCATGTGTTCCGGCGGCGGTTCGGGGACGACGCGCGGATGCGGGGGATGCTCGACCATGCGCTGGAGCTGAGCGCGCCCCGCAATGTGACGCTCCAGATCGTGCCGTTGGAGGCCGGGTTGCACGCGTGCCTCGACGGGCCCGTGCGGCTGTTGGAGACGCCGCAGGGGCAGCGGCTCGCGTACTCCGAGGGGCAGCAGAACGGCCGTCTGATCTCCGACTCGAAAGAGGTGAGCCTGCTCCATCAGCGCTATGACACACTGCGCTCGCAGGCCCTGAATGCCAAGGATTCCCGGGCGCTGCTGGAGCGACTCCGAGGGGAACTGGACCTATGAGCACGACGGAACTGGCGTGGTTCAAGTCAAGCTACAGCGGCAGCCAGGGCGACGATTGCGTCGAAGTCGCCGTCACCGGACAGGCCGTGTGCGTACGTGACTCCAAGGACGTGACCCAGCCGTACTTCGCGGTCGGACGGGCGGGATGGTCGTGGTTCGTGGGGTTCGTGGGACACGAGAGCCACCAGGGACACCGACAGGCGCACCTCACCGCGTAGTCCGCGTAGTCCATGCCGGTGGGCGCCTCCCGATCGGGAGGCGCCCACCGGCCGCACCGGTCACGGAAATGGACCACCACAGGAAGATTTCAGCCCACTGCAGGGCGGGGCTCGGTCCGTAGGTTCGTCGTATGCCTACCAGCAAGAACCTCCTGACCTCGGTTCAGGTGGCCCGCTTCGTCGCGCAGGGATTTCTGCGCCTGGACGGGGTGGTGCCGCCGGACATCAACGAACGGGCCGTCGCCGCGCTGGCCGAGGGCCTGCCGGGAGTGCCGTACGGCACCCCGCTGAGCGCGGCGTACCCGCCCGACACCTTCGTCCACGCGCTGCTCGAACTGCCGGTCGTCGCCGGTGCCGTGGAGAGTCTGGTCGGACCCGGACCGACCGTCGACCACCATGCCGTGCACGTCCGCGAGCCCCACGAGGGCCACGCGCAGGACCTCCACGCGGACGCGATCATCGACGTACGGCCGGACGCGTTCGACATCCAGCTCATGTACTACCCGCACGAGGTGACCGCCGAGATGGGCGGCACCCTCAGCGTGCCCGGCAGCCATCTGCGCCGGATCAACGAGACGGACATCGGCCGCGTCCAGAACCTGCGGGGGCAGACCCGGCTGACCTGCCCGGCCGGCACCATCGTCCTGGTGCACCACGGCATCTGGCACGGCGGCCGCCGCAACGACACCGCCCGCCGCCGCTTCATGTACAAACTGCGCCTCAACCCGACCGTGCCGCAGGTCCGCCTGTGGGACACCAGCGACCTGCACGACCCGGCCGTCACGGCGGAGCTGAACACCCCCTTCCCGTGGTACGAACAGGCCACCGGCCGACTGGAGATCTACAACCGGGTCCTGCTGTGGCGGGCCCTGACCGGTGACGAGTCGTTCGACGTCGAGTACTGGGTCACGCGCGTCAGCAACCGGCCCGCCCTGAGGAGCCACGCATGAGGCAACAGGTCCTGGTCCTGTATCTGTCGACCTCGGCCCTCGACTCCCCGGTCGTCGGCTGGTCCCGGTACGACGGGACCGGCAGGACCCGTCCGACGGCGGGAGACAGCGACGAGCCGCCCTACTCCACGGGGCTCGACGCGCTGCTCGACGGATGGCGTCTCTTCCAGGCGTCGCAGCTCCTGCCGCCCCGGTCCGGTCACGAGTACGACGTCTCCTTCCTGAAGCACGAGTTCTTCTTCGAGAAGCTGGAGGAGACCTTTCCCGGCTGACGTCGAGGCATCTTCCGGCTGATGCCGAGCCCGTGGCCCGGTCGCGGGGCGAGTGGACCGGGCCACGGGGGTCCTGGAGCGGTGGGCCGGCGGCCGTGGTCAGTAGCCGTAGATCATCTTGTAGGCGACCTCGGGCAGGAACTGACCGGCCGAGGAGCCGGATCCCACACCGCAGTTGCCGTCCGACTCGCCCGGCACCTTGATCCACAGCAGCATCTCCGCGCCGCCGCCCATCTGGGTGGCGGGGCCGATGCGGCGGCCCGAGGGGTTGCACCACTGGCCGTTGGAGCCGTTGCCGTTGCGGCTGGTGTCCACGACGAACGGCTTGGTGTAGCCGTAGCGGGCACTGAGCTCCCTGTTCACCGCGTTGCCGTAGGCGGTGTTCTCGCCCGTGGTGAGGTAGTTGGAGATGTTCAGCGAGAAGCCGTGGGCCTGCCGCACGCCCGCCTCGTGCAGCCGCTTGGCCATGGTCGCGGCGTCCGTCCAGGCGGGGTTGCCGGCGTCCATGTAGACCCAGGTGTTGGGGGCCTGGCGGCTGAACTGGGAGACGGCGCCGCTGAGCATGCTCTGGCGCTCGGCTATCTGCGCCTGGTTCATGCAGCCGTAGTCCCCGAGGGAGTCCGGCTCCAGGATCACCAGGGCCGGACGGTTGCCGATACCGCCGGCGAACTGGGAGATCCAGCTCGCGTAGGCGGACGGCGAGGAGGCCCCGCCCGCGGAGTGCCCGCCGCAGTAGTCGCGGTTGTAGACGTTGTACGCGACGAGAATGGGCAGCTTGTCCCGGCTGTCCGCAGCGCCCGTGAACGAGCCCGTGGCCGTGCCGATCGAGCCGCTCCACGAGCCGAACCAGCGGGCCATCGGGGTGTTCGCGATGGAGGCGTTGATCGCGGACGCCCGGCCGTCACCGGGGTTGGCGGCGGTCCACCGCTTGGCGCTGTTGTCGGGGTCCACATAGAACCCGCTGGTCATGCCGGTCGGGTCGGCGGCATGGGCGGACGGAGCGGCGGCGAACGCGAGCGGTAGCGAGCAGAGCGCTGCCATCAGGGCGCGGAGCCTGCGGCGCATGACATCACCTCGGAATTCCTGGCAGGGATGCGTCGCACGCTCTCGTCCAGAGCGTGCGACGCGCTGAGGAAGTGCGGTGGTTCGACGTGCCTGGAGCGGTGGGAGCGCTCCCATTGGAAGCGCTTCCAATTGAGCTGAGGACCTTTGGGGTGTGGTCGGTATCGTGTGGCTGGCTGGTAGAACTGTCAAGAGTCGAGGGGTGAAACTCCCTCTGTACAGGGTGAGTCCGAGGCTCTACGGTCCCAATGACCGGAAGCGCTCCCAGTTTTCGGCCAGGGGGAGGGGTCCATATGGTCATGGCAGGGGATCCGCCGCGTCGCCATCCCACACTCGACGCCGTGGCCGCGCTCGCGGGTGTCTCCCGCTCCGTGGCCTCCCGCGCCCTCAACAACGCGCCGCACGTCAGCCGGGGGAAACGCGAGGCGGTCGAGCGAGCCGTCCGGCAGCTCGGCTATGTGCCCAATCCGACCGCCCGCGCGCTGGCCACCCGGCAGACGGGAGCGGCCGCTCTGGTCGTCTCGGGCGAGGATCCGTCGATCTTCGCGGACCCGTTCTTCGCCCAGGTGATCGTGGGGGCGTCGGCCGCGCTGGAGGAGGCCGACCTGCATCTGATGCTGTGCCTGGCCGCGACCGACCGGGGCCGCCGACGGGTGGAGGAACTGCTGCGCGGCAAGGGCGCCGACGGCGTCATGCTGATGGCACTGCGCGAGAACGATCCGCTGACGCGGACGGCCGAGGAGGCGGAGATGCCGGTGGTGTTCGGCGGCCGCCCCGTCGGTTCGGCCCCGCGCTGGTACGTGGACGTCGACAACACGGGCGGAGCGCGCGAGGCCACCGAGTACCTGCTCTCCCGTGGCCGCTCCCGGGTGGCCGCGATCTGCGGCCCGCTGGACACCGAGGTGGGCCGCGCGCGGTACCGCGGCTACCGGGACGCGATGCTGGCCGCCGGGCGCGAACCGTTCCCGCCTTACGAGGGTGACTTCACGGAGCCCGGCGGGGCCGCCGTCATGGCCGCGCTGCTGGCGGAACACCCGGACGTGGACGCGGTGTTCGCCGCCAACGACAACATGGGGGCGGGGGCGCTGCGCACCCTGCGGGGGGCGGGGCGGCCGGTCCCCGACGACGTCGCCGTGGTCGGGTACGACGACCTGGCCGTGGCCCGGATCGCCGATCCGCCCCTCACCACCGTCCACCAGCCGATAGAGGCCCTCGGCCGCGAGATGGCCCGCATGCTCGTCGCGCTCGTCAACGGGCAGGACCCCACCCCGCTGATCCTGCCCACGCGCCTGGTCGTCCGCTCCAGCGCCTGAGACGGCGATGGCCGGCCGAGGCCGGTCGGACTCGTGCTCATCGCGGCTCGTGCTCATGGCGGCTCGGACTCGCGCTCGTCGCGGCTCGGACTCGTCAAGGCTCCGGACGGGTGAGGGTCTGCGCGCACCAGATCGTCTTTCCGTCGGTGGTGTGCCGGGTGCCCCAACCCTGCGTGAGCTGGGCGACGAGCAACAGGCCCCGGCCGCCCTCGTCGAAGGCGCGGGCCCGGCGCAGATGCGGGGCCGTGTTACTGGAGTCGGAGACCTCGCAGATCAGAGCGGTGTCACGGATCAGCCGCAGCCTGATCGGCGGCTCGCCGTACCTGATGGCGTTGGTCACCAGCTCGCTGACGACGAGTTCGGTGACGAACGCCGCCTCGGCCAGACCCCACGCCTCCACCTGGTCGACGGCCGCCTGCCGGGCCTGCTGCACCTGCGCGAAGTCGGCCTCGACGTCCCAGTCGGCGACATGGTGGGGATCCAGCGCGTGCGTGCGAGCGAGCAGGAGGGCCGCGTCGTCGGTCCGGCGATCGGGCAGGAGCATGGCGTCCATCACCGTGTCGCAGAGAGTCTCCAGTGACGTCGCGGAAGGTCTCAGGACCCTCAGCAGTTCGGCGATCCGCAGGTCGACGTCGCGTTCGCGGCTCTCCACCAGGCCGTCGGTGTACAGGGCAAGCAGACTGCCCTCGGGGAGATCCACCTCGGTCGCCTCGAAGGGCAGCCCGCCGATGCCGAGCGGCGGCCCCGGCTGCGCGGGCACGGGCCTGCTGGTGCCGTCCGGGAGGACGACCAGCGGCAGCGGATGGCCGGCGCTCGCCACCGTGAAACGGCGCGAGACCGGGTCGTAGACGGCGTACAGGCAGGTGGCCCCGGACTCGCCGGTCGGCTGGAAGTGCCCGCCGGGATGGTGGTCGCTGGCGAGGTGCAGGACCAGATCGTCCAGATGGGTGAGCAGCTCGTCCGGCGGCAGGTCCACGTCGGCGAGGGTGCGCACCGCCGTGCGCAGCCGGCCCATGCTTGCCGACGCGTGCAGGCCGTGCCCGACGACATCGCCGACGACCAGGGCGACACGGGCGCCGGACAGCGGAATGACGTCGAACCAGTCACCGCCCACCTCCGAGCCGGTCCCGGCGGGCAGATAGCGGGAGGCCACCTCGACCGCCTCCTGGCTCGGCAGCCGCTGCGGCAGCAGGCTGCGCTGCAGGGTCAGCGCGGTCGTGCGCTCGCGTGAGTACCGGCGGGCGTTGTCGATGGCCACGGCCGCCTTGGCTGTCAGCTCCTCGGCGAGGATCAGGTCGTCGGCGGTGAAGGCCTCGGGCCGGTCCCGGCGGGAGAACACGACGACACCGAGCAGCGCGCCGCGCGCCCGCAGCGGCACGGTGATCCGGCCGGTCAGTCCGTCCTCGGCGAGCGACTCGTCGACCACCGGGTTGCCCGGCGGCCAGTGCGCCGGGTCGGCGGCGAGCCCCGGCCCGAACGCCCATTCGCCGCCCTGCCCGGACGGCGCGGTGAGCTCGACCGTGGACCTGCCGGTGGCCATGCAGCGTGCGGCCACGGAGCCGGCGGCGTGGCTGACCGGCTTGGGGGGCTCGGGGAGGGAGGAGTCGTCGTCCCTCACGCTGTGCTGTGCGGCGCGGCTGAGCGTGAGGTCCTCGCGGGGGCCGAGCGCGGGTGGCGAGGGCGGCTCCTCCCCGCGCAGCACCTCGTCGAAGAGGTCCACGGTGACGAGATCGACGAATCCCGGTACGGGGGTCCTGGCCAGCTCCTCGGCCGTGCCGATCACGTCGAGTGTCCGGCCGATTCCGCCGCTGGCGTCGTTGAGGAGGAGCAGGCGCTGCCGGGCCCAGTACTCGGCGCTCATGTCGAATCCCCAGTTGGCGACCGCGCGGACCGTGCCCTCGGCGTCCCGGACGGGCCAGATGCTGGTGGCCCAGGCATTGGCGTAGTCACTGCCGCGCGGGCGGAAGACGGTGATGAGACGCGTGGCCTCGCCCGTCCTCGCCACTTCGGCGAGCGCGTCGGTGTAGGGCTTGTCGTCCCGTTCGGGGAACAGCGAGCGGTCGAACTCCGGAAGCACCTCGCGGTACTTCTTGCCGAGCACCTGCTCCTCGGTGTGCGCGATCACCCGGCCGGAGGAGGCGTTGATCCACAGGAACCGCAGCTCGGGGTCGTAGACACCCAGCGCGAAGGGGCACTGCTCGAAGGCCCGGTCGGCGATCACCGGGCGGCGCCCCCAGCGTTGCACGGTCAGGACGTGGCCCAGCGCCCGGCTGCCGGTGCCGTGCAGGGGGTGGACCGCCACCACGGCGTCCAGCGTGGAACCGTCGCTGTGGCGGAGGGGGACGAACCCCGTGGGGTCGGGGCCGACGCCATGGCCCTGCGGGAAGCCGGGCGGTACGGGATCGGCCAGCAGCTCGGCCACAGGGCGCCCGACGGTGTCCGCCGCCGTCCAGCCCAGCAGCAGTGTGGCTCCCTCGCTCCAGCCGCTCACCACGCCGTCCGCGTCGACCATCACGGCGGCAGTGGGGGCATCCTGCTGGTCGGCCATGTCCACGCAACACGCCTCCGTCCGGGCAGCGGGTCCCGTCAGGGCTGGATTCCAGCGGCTGCTTCCCAGCGTAGGCCCGCCCCCGCACTCCGGCGCTCCGACCGGTGGGGTCGGGATCGCCGGAACGCGGTAGGGCACCGTACGCAGATCCGCGAGACCCTCGGGTTCCGCCCGGCAACCCGCGCCGACGAAGAACGGCTGACCGGCCGGCTCGCCGACGAGGTCTGCCCTGTCGAGACAGTGGGGGCGAGGTGTACGCATTACTGCGGCACTATCGGCTGGCGTTCCTTGAGGTACTCGACCAACAGGTCCCGGATGGGCTTGGACTGCGGCTGGTACCGGTCGACGATTGCTCGACGGAGACGCGCACTGGCGAGGCGGATAAGGCCCCGGGGCCGGGGCCTTATCCGCCTCGTGGCTGTCGTGGGAAACCTGGGAAGCCTAAGCGCGTACCTCGTCCAGCCGCACCGGGCGGCGCTCGGCCACCGACAGGGTCGCCGCCTCGGCGATCCAGCTGGCCTCCAGGGCGTCCGCGACCGTGCAGGGCGAGGTGCGGGTGCCGGCGACGACCTCGGTGAACGCGGTGAGTTCGGCGCGGTACGCACCGGCGAAGCGGTCCATGAAGAAGGTGTGCGGGACGCCGGAGGGGAAGGTCACCCCGGGCTCGGCGGAGCGCAGCGGAAGCTGGGTGTCGAGGCCGGCGGCGATGCTGTCCTGCATGCCGTGGACCTCCAGGCGGACGTCGTAACCCCGCGCGTTGTGACGGGTGTTGGAGATGACGCCGATGGTGCCGTCGTCGAAGGTCAGGAGCGCGGACGCCGTGTCGACGTCACCCGCCTCCTTGATGTACTCCGCTCCCTTGTTGGCGCCCGTCGCGTACACCTCGACGACCTCCCGGCCGGTCACCCAGCGCACCACGTCGAAGTCGTGCACCGCGCAGTCGCGGAAGATGCCGCCCGACACCGCGACATAGGCCGCCGGCGGAGGGGCGGGGTCGAGGGTGGTCGACCGTACGGTGTGCAGCGCGCCCAGCTCACCGCTGAGGACGGCCTCGCGGGCGGCCACACAGCCCGCGTCGAAGCGGCGGTTGAAGCCGATCTGCGCCTCGATGCCGCCCTCGCGCACCGCGCGCAGCACGGTCAGGCTCTCCTCGACCGTCTTCGCCACCGGCTTCTCGCAGAACACCGGGACGCCCGCCTCGACGGCGGCCAGGATCAGCCCCGGGTGTGCGTCGGTGGCGGCGGTGATCACGACACCGTCGATCCCCGAGGCGAACACCGCCTCGGGCGAATCGACCACGGTGGCGCCGAACTTCTCGCCGGCCGCCAGCGCCGCGGCGGCCACCGGGTCGGAGACCACCAGCTCTTCCACGACGTCCAGTCCGGCGAGAGTCCCGGCGTGGAAGGCGCCGATGCGGCCCAGCCCCAGGATGCCAATGCGCATGACGAGTGTCCCTTTCGAAAGTGCAGATGAAACAGGTGGGAAGCAGGTGGGAAGCAGGTCAGTCCGAGGCGCCCGGGACGTTCTGGTCCCAGTCGATCACCGAGCCGGTCACCACGCCGCTGCGGTCGGACAGGAGGAAGACCACGAAGTCGGCGATCTCGTCGACCTGGCCGAGCTTGCCCATCGGCAGGCGCTCGGCGGCCCGTTCCCGCCAGTCGTCGCCGGCGTCGTGGAACTCGCGCTGGATCGCGTCCTCGCCCTCGGTCTCCGTCCAGCCGATGTTCAGGTCGTTGATCCGGACGCGGTCCCAGCGGTGGGCGTGGGCGGCGTTGCGGGTGAGGCCCGCGAGACCGGCCTTCGCGGCGGAGTACGGGGCCAGGAACGGCGGGCCGCCGTGCGCGCAGTTCGAGCCGATGTTGACGATCGTGCCGGGCGCCGAGCGGGCCACCAGGTGCTGGACCACGGCCTGCATGGCGAAGAACGGGGCGCGCAGGTTGATCGCGATGTGGGCGTCGAAGAGGTCGGGCGAGGTGTCGAGGAGCGAGCCCCGGGAGGTCAGGCCGGCCGCGTTGACGAGGCTGTCCACCCGGCCGTGGGCGGCGATCACCCGGTCCACGGCACCGCGCACCTGCGCCGGGTCCGTCAGGTCGGCCCGCAGGAAACCGGCGCCGGTGTCCGCCGCGAGCTTCTCCCCGACCTCGGCGCGGCGGCCGGTGAACATCACGGTCGCGCCCTCGCGCAGGGCCGCCCGGACGATGCCCGCGCCGACGCCCTGGCTGCCGCCGTTGACGAGGACGACCTTGTCCTCCAGTAGTCCCATGGGGAGTTTCCTTTCGCTCGGCGCCGGCGGGCCCTGCCGGGTTCTGTCACGGGCACGGGCACGGGCACGGTCACGGGCCGGGTCGTCCCGGCCTTTCCCGGCGCCTTCGCCTCTGTCAGTCTTGAGGGGCGAAGGCCCTCGTACAACCCGCAGAGAGCCATCAAAAACCCATCATCCGGATGCTCCGCGACCACCGGCGGGACCGAGGCCGGTCCGCCCCGCCGCCGACCCCCAGGACGCCCCGTCATGACACACCCCTACACGATCCGGGAGATCGCCCGTCAGGCCGGGCTGAGCCAGGCCACGGTCGACCGGGTCCTCAACGGCCGGGGCGGGGTGCGGGAGAGCACCGCCCGCGAGGTGCACCAGGCCGTCAAGGACCTGGACCGGCAGCGGACCCAGGTGCGCATCGGCGGCCGTACGTTCATGGTCGACATCGTGATGCAGACCCCGGACCGGTTCTCCACGGCGGTCCGGGAGGCGCTGGAGGCGGAGCTGCCGTCCCTGCACCCCGCCGTCGTGCGGTCCCGGTTCCACTTCCGGGAGACGGGCTCCGCGACGGAGATGGTCAGGGTGCTCGACCGGATCGGCCGGCGCGGCTCGCAGGGGGTGATCCTCAAGGCACCCGACGTCCCGGAGGTGACCGCCGCCGTCGAACGGCTGGTGGCGGCCGGGGTTCCGGTGGTCACCTTCGTGACGGACCTGCCGGGCAGCGCGCGCGGCGCCTACGTCGGCATAGACAACCGGGCCGCCGGGGCGACCGCCGCGTATCTGCTGCGGCAGTGGCTCGGCGACCGGCCGGGTGCCGTGCTGGTGACGATCAGCCGCAGCTTCTACCGCAACGAGGAGGAGCGCGAGATGGGCTTCCGCGGGGTGATGCGGGCCGTCGACCCGCGGCGGACCCTCGTCGAGGTCACCGACAGCGACGGCCTCGACGCCACCCAGCGCGACCTCGTCCTCGACGCGCTGGAGCGCGAGCCGGGCATCGCCGCCGTCTACTCCATCGGCGGCGGCAACACCGCCACGCTCGACGCCTTCGCCGCGCTCGGCCGGGAGCCGCACGTCTTCGTCGCCCACGACCTCGACCACGACAACACCCGGCTGCTGCGCGAGCACCGGCTCTCCGCCGTGCTCCACCACGACCTCCGCCAGGACGTCCGCCGCGCCTGCCAGATGATCATGCGTGCCCACCAGGCCCTCCCCGACGAGGGCCCCTTCCTCCCGTCGGCGATCCAGGTGGTGACGCCCTACAACATGCCGCCGGGGGCCGGAGCCGCAGTCACCGGCTAGGCCGTGTATCGGAAGTGCTATTAGCGCAGCTAAACGAGGGTTGATTTTCAGGGTGCGGTGCCCGGGGCGGGCTGAGACTCAGTCACCGGACCGTTCCAGGAAGCCGGCGAGGCTACGGTTCGCCTCGGGCGGGATGGCGTGCGGAAGCGCGTGATGGGACACATCCGGCAGCACGGTCGTTGCGACGCGTGGCAGCAGCGCCTCGGCGCGGGCGGCCACCTTGGAGGGGTCATGGGTCCTGCTGCTTCCGGCGAGGAGCAACAGGACCGGCAGGTCCAGGCCGCGCAGGGCGTCCGGTGCCGGGCGCGGCCCGGTTACGGGTCGGAGAGAGGGGAAACCGGCGGCCGCCTCTTGGAGGGCGAGCCAGTCGGGATCGAGGGCGGAGCCTTTGGTCTCCCACTTCAGGAAGGCGCGGACCCGGCGGGGTGTGTTCCGCAGCAGCATGGGCAGTGCGTGCAGCAGGTAGGCCGGGCTGAACCCGGCGAAGCACTGGGTCGGGTCCAGAAGGGCCAGGCGGCGTATCCGGTCGGGCGCGCGCATGGCGTGATGCAGCGCGATCCAGGCGCCGTACGAGTGTCCGCCCAGGTCGGTCTCGGCCACTCCGAGGCCGTCGAGGAGCGCGTCCAGCCAGGCCGACAGGTCGGCGACCGTACGGGGGCGGCGGTCGCCGTCGGGAGTGCTGCGTCCGGGGGCGCCGATCAAGTCGACGGCGAACACCCGGTGGGTGCAGGACAGTTCGGCCGCCTGCGCGTACCAGGACGCGGAGGTTGCGCCCCCTCCGCCGGGCAGGAGGACGAGCGAGGGCCTGTCGGCCGGGCCGCATACGTTGACGTGTGTCGTGCCGAAGGGCGTGGGAACGGTCGCCGTCTCGCGAGCGGCAGGCCACTTGGTCATGACCTTGTCGTAGGCCATGAGGAAGTTGTCGGCGTCGTACGTATCGCGAGCGTTCATGAACGGCGACTCCTCTATTATCTCGCTCAGCAAGATACTTGTTGGGCGAGATGATACGTGGAGGTGGTCCGTGCCCGATCAGGAGGGTGAGGAACTCGTCGAACGAGCCGAGCCGGGGCCCGAGATGGAGATCGTCCACCTGCTGCGCGCGGTGGCCGTCGACCTGGGCAGGCACAGCACCCGGTTCGCACAGCGCAACGGCATGCACCCCACCGACGTGCGTGCGCTGATCGCCCTGATGGACGCCGCCCGCGCCGGCGAGGAGACCACAGCAGGGCACCTGGGCACCGCTCTCGGGCTCAACTCGGCAGGAACCACAGCACTGGTCGACCGCCTGGAACGGGCCGGGCATGTGCGGCGGGTGCGCGATGCGCGGGACCGCCGCAAGGTCATCATCGAAGTGGACGAGCGGACGGTCGCCCTCGGCTGGTCCCACTTCGGACCGCTCATCGATCGGGCGGTGGACCTGCTGCGGGGATACGACGAGCAGGAACTGGCCGCGGTCAGGGGCTTTCTGACTGGGATGCGGAAGGCAGCGGTCTAGGTATCGCGAATATGCTGGTCACAGCCACTCGTTGAGGGCCGCGACGAGAACGGTTGCCTCGTAACGAACCGCGAGTTTGTCGTATCTCGTGGCCACGGCGCGATGCCTTGTGAGGCGATTAATGCCGCACTCGACCGCGTGGCGCTCGCGATAGTCGACCGGTTCGAACTTCGGCGGCCGACCGCCGCGGGAGCCGCGCTGCTTGCGGTGACGCGCCTGGTCGGCCTTGTCCGGGATGGTGCAGCGGATGCCTCGTCTACGCAGGTAGGCGCGGTTCTTGCGGGAGGCGTAAGCCCTGTCAGCGCGCACGCGGTCCGGGCGAATGCGTGGCCGGCCCACCCCGACGCGGGGTACGCGAATCTTCTCCAGCACGGCCTCGAACTGTGGCGAGTCGCCGCGCTGCCCGGCCGTCACCACGATCGATAGAGGCTTCTGGCCCTGCTCGACAACCAAGTGCAGTTGGGTGGTGAACCCGCCGCGCGAGCGTCCCAGTCCGTGATCACGAGGCTCGGTGGCGACACCGCCCGGCGGTTCCTTCTGCAGGTCACCGTGCTTTCGGGCCCCGGCCGCATGCTGATGAGCGCGACACACCGTGGAGTCGACGCTCAGGTCCCACGAGATCGCCCCCTGCGCGTCGGCCAGAGCCTGGAGCCGGGTGAGAACCCGGTGCCAGGTGCCATCCCGCTGCCACCGGCGGAACAAGTCGTAGATCCGGCCCCACGGCCCGTACTCGACGGGCACATCCCGCCACGGAACACCGGTCCGAACACGGAACCGTATGCCGTCGATCAGCTGCCGCCGCGGCCAGACGGGCGGCCGCCCCACCTTCGTCCCCGTCGGCAACAACGGCTCCAGCACAGCCCACTGTTCATCCGTGAGATCTCCCCGCCCCATGAAACACGATCATGCATAGGTCAAGATCCACTTTCGATACACGGCCTAGGCGCCGCGGGAGCCGCGGCCCCCGCCCGGAACGTACGCCGGTACGTCAGCGGAGACACCCCGATCGCCGCGTGCAGATGCTGGCGCAGCGACGTGCCCGTGCCGAAGCCGACGAGTCCGGCGATCTCGTCGACCGGGAGGTCGGTGGACTCCAGGAGGTGACGGGCGCGGGACACGCGCTGCTGGACGAGCCAGCGGCCGGGGCTCATGCCGACCTCGTCGCCGAAGCGGCGGGCGAAGGTGCGCAGGCTCATCCGGGCGTGCCGGGCGAGGTCGGCCAGCGTCAGCGGAGCGTCCAGGTGTTCGAGCGCCCACTGCCGGGTGGCGGCGGTGCCGCTGGCCGGGTCCTGGGGGACCGGCTGCTCGATGTACTGCGCCTGGCCGCCCTCCCGCCACGGCGGCACCACGCACCGGCGGGCGACCCGGTTGGCGACCTCGCTGCCGTGGTCCCTGCGCACGAGGTGCAGACAGAGGTCGATGCCGGAGGCGGCGCCGGCCGAGGTGAGGACGTCGCCGTCGTCGACGAACAGGACGTCCGGGTCCAGGTCGACCTTCGGGAAGCGTTCCCGGAACGCCTTGACCAGCGCCCAGTGCGTGGTGGCGGGCCGGCCGTCCAGCAGCCCGGCCGTGGCCAGCACGAAGGCGCCCGTGCAGATGGACACCAGCCGGGTGCCGGGCCGGATCCGGGCGAGCGCCGCCGCCACGGGCTCCGGCAGTTCCGGCGACAGCAGCTGCGCCGCGGCCGGGGAGAGCCCGAAGGACGCGACGATCACGGTGTCGGCCGTCTCCAGCACCTCGGGGCCGTGATCGACGGCGATGGCGAAGTCGGCCGCCGAACGCACCGGGCGCCCGTCGGCGGTGCAGGTCAGCACCTCGTACAGGCCCTCGGTCGCGTCGAAGATCCGGCTCGGCACGCCCAGTTCGAAGGGGTAGACCCCGTCGAGAGCGAGGACCACCACACGGTGCGGGGATGTCATGCCGACCAGTGTGGCACGATCCCATCGAATGATGGCCATCGTGCCATTGTCGTGATCGCCGGCGCGCCGCAGGCTGGAGCGCATGACCGAAACCACCGAGCAGAACAGCGGCGCCGCCACCATGCGGGCCATGACCCAGGACACCTTCGGCGGCCCCGAGGTGCTGAGGGAGGCCGAACTGCCGCGCCCCGCCCCGCGCATGAGCGAGATCCTCGTCCGGGTGCACGCGGCCGGCGTCAACCCCACCGACTGGAAGAACCGCGCCTTCGGACTGTGGCGGCCGGAACCGCTGCCCGTCCTCGGCTGGGACGTCTCGGGGGTCGTGGAGCAGGTCGGCCTCGGGGTCACCCTCTTCAAGCCGGGCGACGAGGTGTTCGGCATGCTGCCCTACCCGCACCTCGCGGGTGCCTACGCCGAGTACGCCACGGCGCCCGCCCGGTCCTTCGCGCACAAGCCGGCCGGCCTCGACCACGTCCGGGCCGGTGCCCTGCCGCTGGCGGCGCTCACCGCGTACCAGGCGCTCGTCGACACCGCGGACGTACGGCCGGGGCAGCGCGTCCTGATCCACGCCGCCGCCGGGGGAGTGGGCCACCTCGCCGTGCAGATCGCCAAGGCACGCGGCGCGTACGTCATCGGCACCGCCAGCGCGGGCAAGCACGACCTGCTGCGCGAGCTGGGCGCGGACGAGCTGATCGACTACCGGACCACGGACTTCACCGAGGCCGTCGCCGACGTCGACGTGGTCCTCGACACCCTCTCCGGTGACGTCCGCAGCCGCTCCCTGGAGGTCCTGCGCGAGGGCGGAGTCCTCGTCACGATCCTCCCGCACGGCTACGAGGAGGACCGCGAGCGGGCCGAGGAGCTGGGCGTACGGCTGGAGCCGATGCTCGTCGAGGCGGACCACGCGGGGATGCGGGCCATCGCCGAACTGGTGGAGAAGGGGCAGCTGCGCCCGCTCGTCGACGCAACCTTCCCGCTCGCGGAGGCGGCCGAGGCGCACGCCCACGGTGAGACCGGCCGCACCACCGGGAAGATCGTCCTCACGGTCGGCTGAGTCCCCACCGCGCCGCGGTCCGGCGGGTCACGGTCCACCGGGTCACGGCCGCGATGGTCTCGTGCGCGGGCCCCTGAGCCGGGCCCCGCACGGGAGGGGCTCGCGGCGAGCCCGTCGGACGGCGGTCAGCTCGAGACGAGTTCCGGGGTCCGGCGCCCCGAGGGGGCCACCACGGCCACGCTCACCGGCTCGGAAACGGTCACCGTGGCCGGCCCCGTCTCGTCCCGGACCTCCCGGTTGCGGAACAGCCAGGCGACGTCCCGGCCGAACGACCAGAGCAGCGAGCCCAGCGCCAGCGCGACCAGGGCGAAGCCCGCCGCGTACGGCAGCAGACCGGAGGCGGCGACCAGCAGGAAGACACCCTGGACGGCGGCGACCGTCTTGCGGGCCATGCTGTGCGGGAGGGAGTTGTTCAGCCAGGGCGCCACCTTGGCGGCGGCGACGAAGACGTACCGCATGAGACCGATCAGCATCACCCACGGGCCCATCGACATGGCGACGTACACGCTCAGCACCAGGATCAGGAACGCGTCGACCTCCATGTCGAAGCGCGCCCCCAGCGCGGTCGAGGTGTTCGTGCGCCGGGCCACCTGGCCGTCGACGCCGTCGAGGATCAGGGCCGCGGCGGTCAGGGCGACGAACAGCGAGACCGGCGGCGAGCTCTGGAAGGAGTCGGCGACCAGCGCGGTCACGGCGCCGACGAGTATCGCCCGGCCGAGCGTGACGCGGTTGGCGGGGCCGAAGGTGCGGGTCCGGGTGCGCAGCAGCGCGCGGTTGAGGACGGCCCAGGTGGCGAGGCCGAAGGCCAGCCCGGTCAGCCAGCCCGCCGGGCCCAGTCCGATCGCCGTGCCCAGGAAGGCGAGAAGCAGCACCTGGGCGCCCGCGCCCACAGTCGTCTCCGAGAGCAACAGCCGGCCGTCGTATGTGTTGATCAGGGCCACCGCATACCTTCCGAACGTGTGACAAGTGGATCATCGCCGCGTACCGTGTCCGCGACTCCCACCGCTGCGTACGTGGCGAACCGCTCGACCGTTCACGGAGACGCACATGAAACCGACAGCCCGAGCCTTCTGGCTACGCTCCCCCGGGCACGGCGAGATCCGCGAGGAGACCCTCGCCGCCCCCGCTGACGAGGAGGTTCTCGTCCGCGCGCTCTACTCGGGGGTCAGCCGGGGCACCGAGACGCTCGTGTTCCGCGGCCAGGTGCCCGAGAACCAGCGCGCGGCCATGCGCGCGCCCTTCCAGGACGGTGACTTCCCCGCCCCCGTGAAGTACGGCTACCTCAGCGTCGGACGGGTGGAAGAGGGGCCGGACGCACTGCTCGGCAGGACCGTCTTCTGTCTGTATCCGCATCAGAGCCGCTACGTCGTTCCTGTGAGCGCCGTCACCGTGGTGCCGGAGTCGGTGCCCGCCGCGCGGGCCGTTCTCGCCGGGACCGTGGAGACCGCCGTCAACGCCCTGTGGGACGCGGCGCCCCTCGTCGGGGACCGGATCGCGGTCGTGGGCGGCGGCATGATCGGCTGCTCGGTCGCCGCGCTGCTCGCCCGCTACCCGGGCGTGCGGGTCCAGCTCGTCGACGCCGACCCGGCACGCGCCGGCATCGCCCGCGCCCTCGGCGTCGACTTCGCACTGCCCGGGGACGCGCTCGGCGAGTGCGACCTCGTCGTGCACGCCAGCGCCAGCGAGCAGGGGCTCGTCCGCTCCCTCGAACTCCTCGCCGCCGAGGGCACGGTCGTCGAACTGAGCTGGTACGGCGACCGCCGGATCGCCCTGCCGCTCGGCGAGGCCTTCCACTCGCGCCGGCTCACCGTCCGCAGCAGCCAGGTCGGCACCGTCTCCCCGGCCGGACGCGCCGGGCGGACGTACGCGGACCGGCTGGCGCTCGCGCTCGAACTCCTCGCCGACGCCCGTTTCGACGCGCTCGTCACCGGAGAGTGTGCCTTCGAGGAGCTCCCCGACGTCCTGCCGAAACTGGCGAGCGGAGAGCTGCCGGGGATGTGCCACCGGGTCCGCTACGACGCGGAGTGAGGCGAGGTCGTTCGTTCCGGGTTGTCCCACCCGCCCCTGAACTGCCCGAACGGAACACCGACCTCCAAAGAAACAGCAAAACTCGGCTGAACAACGGGTAGGGAGCAGCCGTACTACACGGCATGCCCCGGCCCGGGGGCAGACGTACCGCACTGGAGGGTCGTCCGTTGTTCAGCATCACCGTCCGCGATCACATCATGATCGCCCACAGCTTCCGCGGGGAGGTCTTCGGACCCGCGCAGCGCCTCCACGGCGCCACCTTCCTCGTGGACGCCACCTTCCGGCGCGCCGAACTGGACGACGACAACATCGTCGTAGACATCGGGCTGGCCACGCAGGAGCTGGGCGCCGTGGTGAGCGAGTTGAACTACCGCAACCTCGACAACGAGCCCGCCTTCGCCCACACGAACACCTCGACGGAGTTCCTGGCGAAGGTGATCGCGGACCGTCTCGCCGAGCGGATCCACAAGGGGGCCCTCGGGGAGAACGCCAAGGGCATCGCGGGCATCACGGTCACCCTGCACGAGTCGCACATCGCCTGGGCGAGTTACGAGCGTGCTCTGTGACCGACGTGACCATCGACCGGGCGGCCGTCGGCACCGCCCAGGCATACGGCAGCGCTGTCCAGGCAGACGGGGGAGAGCAAGTGCGGCTCGGCTACGTGCCCGTGCAGAACGCGGCGCTGAAGAACGCGGCGATCGTCCCCATGTCGCTGCGTTCGCTGCACTTCGTGATGCCGGGCGGCGTGGACGACCCGGCCCGCCCCAGCGGCGGCAACGCCTACGACCGCCGGATCTGCCTCGACCTGCCCGGCTTCGGCTGGCAGGTGCACAAGCACGCCGTCGACGGCGACTGGCCCAGCCCGTCCGAGGCGGCACGCGCCGAACTCGCCCGCACGCTGCGTGAACTCCCCGACGGCACGGTCGTCCTGCTGGACGGCCTGGTCGCCTGCGGGGTCCCCGAGATCGTCCTCCCCGAGGCCGAACGCCTGTGCCTGGCCGTGCTGGTGCATCTGCCGCTGGGCGACGAGACGGGCCTGGAGCCCGAGGTCGCCGCCGAACTCGACGCCAAGGAGCGGGCCACCCTGCGGGGCGTGTCCGCCGTGATCGCGACCAGCGAATGGGCGGTCCGCAGACTCGTGTCCCACCACGGGCTCGCGCCCGAGCGGGTCCATGTCGCCGCCCCGGGCGCCGACATCGCGCCCCTCGCCTCCGGCACCGACGGCGTCTCCCGGCTGCTGTGCGTGGCCGCGGTCACCCCGCGCAAGGGCCAGCACCGGCTGGTGGAGGCCCTCGCGACCGTCACGGAACTGCGCTGGAGCTGCGTCCTGGTGGGCAGCCTCGACCAGGATCCCGAGTACGTCGACCACATCCGCACGCTGATCGCGAAGTTCGGCCTGGAGGACCGCTTCCACCTGGCCGGACCGCAGGCCGGCG
Organism: Streptomyces sp. NPDC041108; assembly: GCF_055592645.1. Classification (NCBI taxonomy): domain Bacteria; kingdom Bacillati; phylum Actinomycetota; class Actinomycetes; order Kitasatosporales; family Streptomycetaceae; genus Streptomyces; species Streptomyces sp. NPDC041108. Next base: position 872,098 of record NZ_JBVIYK010000001.1, read on the forward strand.
CCGAACTCGACGCCAGCTACGCCGCCGCCGACCTCATGGTCCTCACCTCCTACGCCGAGACCTACGGCATGGCGGTCACCGAGGCCCTCGCGCGGGGCATCCCCGTGCTGGCCTCGGACGTCGGCGGTCTCCCCGAGGCCGTCGGCCGCGCCCCCGACGGCGGCGTCCCCGGCATCCTCGTGCCGCCGGAGAACCCCGCGGCCATCGCGGCGGAGCTGCGCGGCTGGTTCGGGGAGGCCGACGTACGGCGCCGGCTGAAAGCCGCCGCGCGCGGCCGCCGGGCCGCGCTGGACGGCTGGGCGACCACGGCCCGCAGCCTCGCCCATGTACTGGGACGGCTGCGGCACGAACCCCGGAGGGCGGCATGACCACGTCCGCCGACATGACCGCGTCCGCGGGCGGCCCCCTGTCCGGGGGGCCCACCGCCGCGGCCGGCGCGTCCGCCGCCGGGACCGCGCTGAGCATGGCGGGGCGCGGCGGTGACACACCGGCGCCCGAGGGCCACCAGTACGCGCCGCAGTGGCTGGAGCTGCGCGAGAGCGCCGACGCCGACGCCCGCGCGGCGGAGCTGCTGGACCCGCTGCGCATCCGCCTGGCGAACCTGCCCGGGCGGGCCACCGCGCTGACCGTCCACGACCTGGGCTGCGGCACCGGCTCGATGGGCCGCTGGCTCGCGCCCCGGCTCGACGGCGCCCAGCGGTGGGTGCTGCACGACCAGGACCCGAACCTGCTGCGGCTGGCCGTCGCGCGGGCGCCCCGTGCGGCCGCCGACGGCAGCCCGGTCACGGTCACCACACGGCGCGGTGACATCGGGCGGCTGACGGCCCACGACCTGGCCGGTGCCTCGCTGGTCACCGCGTCCGCGCTCCTCGACGTCCTCACCCGTGAGGAGATCGAGGCGCTCGCCGCGGCCTGCGCGGGCGCCGGGGTCCCCGCGCTGCTGACGCTGTCGGTCGTGGGCCGGGTGGACGTCGCCCCCGCCCATCCCCTGGACGCCGAGATCGCCGAGGCGTTCAACGCCCACCAGCGCGCGAGCGAGCTGCTCGGCCCGGACGCCATCAACGTGGCCTGCGAGGCCTTCGCCCAGCAGGGCGCCACGGTCCGCGTCCACCCGAGCCCCTGGCAGCTCGACGCGCGCCACCCCGCCCTCATCGAGGAGTGGCTGCGCGGCTGGGTCGGCGCGGCCTGCGAGCAGCGCCCCGATCTCACCGCGCGCGCCGACGCCTACCTCCGCGACCGCCTGGACGCGGTCGCGGCCGGCGACCTCCGGGTCGTCGTCCACCACAGCGACCTGCTGGCCCTGCCCCGGCCCACGGGCGGGGTCTCATGACAGCGCCGGTGCAGGAGACGGTCCAGGCCCGCGTGTTCACACCGGGCGCCGGCCCGCGCGGGGCGGCCGCGGAGCCGATCGCCGTCGCGGCGGCCGGCTCCGGCTCCACCGTCCAGGACGGGCCCACGGCCTCGAAGGCCGGCGGCTCCGCGTTCACCCGCGTCCTGCGCACCCACTTCGGCACCCTCGCCGGAACGGTCATCCTCGTCGTCGTGTTCTGGCGGATGGGGACCGGCGTCTTCGTGGACGGGCTGCGGCGGATCGACGGCGGGACGCTGGCGGCGGCCGTCGCGATCGGGGTGTTCACCACGGTGTGCAGCGCGTGGCGCTGGTGCGCGGTGACGCGGGCGCTCGGCCTCGATCTCCCCCTCAGACCGGCCGTCGCGGACTACTACCGCGCGCTGTTCCTCAACGCGGCCCTGCCCGGCGGTGTCCTCGGCGACGTGCACCGCGCGGTGCGGCACGGCCGGGACTCCGGGGACATGGGCCGGGGCGTGCGCGCGGTGGTCATCGAGCGCACCGCGGGCCAGCTGGTGCTGGCGGTGGTGGGCGTAACGGTTTTGCTGGTGCTGCCCTCGCCGGTCCTGGAGCAGACCCGCCACGCGGCCGGCCTGGCCGGGCTCGTGGCGCTGGGCGCGCTCGCGATCCGGGCGGTGGTCCGGACGGTCCGGGGGCCGAGCACGGGCGAAGGCCGGGGCGGCCGGGTCCGGGCCGCCCTCACCGAGGCGCGCGGCGCGCTGCTGAACCGCGACAGCGGCCCCGCCGTGCTGCTCTCCTCGGTGGCGGTGCTGGCCGGATACGTGGCGACGTTCCTGCTCGCCGCACGCGTCGCCGGGTCCGCCGCGACCTCGCTGGAACTGCTGCCCCTCGCGCTGCTGGCCCTGATCGCCATGAGCCTGCCGCTCAACGTCGGTGGCTGGGGCCCCCGCGAGGGCGTCACCGCCTGGTCCTTCGGCGCCGCGGGCCTCGGCGCCTCCCAGGGCCTGACCGTGGCCGTCGTCTACGGTGTGCTCAGCTTCGCGGCCGCCCTCCCGGGGGCCCTCGTACTCGTCGGACGCTGGTACGGCTCCCTGCGGGCCCGCCGTCAGACGGCGGACGAGGCGGTCGCCGAGGACTCCCCGGGCGGAACCGTTCCCGTGTCCCAGGCGTCCGAGGTGACCAACGAGAAGTACGCGCCGAAGGAATGGACGAACCCTGCCAGCAACTCCTTCCCCTTCGCGGCGGATGCCAGGGACGGACGGCCGATGACACCGGAATCGGTGTAGGCCGACATACCGAGGGAGAGGAGATGACGGCGGTCGTCGGCAAGGAAATCGGTGGTCTCGTGACCGGGCCGGACCAATTCGGGATGGCAATGCAGAAGTATGGAGGTCTCTATTTCTCCCGCATGCATATCACTGAGCAGCGAGGTCTGTACGCCCGCCCGTTCACGGGCGGCTTCCCAGTCCTCCATCGCCGGGAAAAGCGCCATTCGATGTCCCGCCGCGGTGGATTCCTGGACGACGTTGCCCAGGACATAATTCCCGCCGTGACCGTTCACCACCACCAGAGCCTCGACGCCCGAGCGGCGCAGGGAAGCGGCGATGTCGCGGACCATCGCGTGCAGGGTCGTCGCGGAGATGCTGACGGTGCCGGGCCAGGCCGCGTGCTCGTGCGAGCAGGCGATGGTCACCGGCGGCAGGAGATGCACCGGATATGCGGCCGCTATCTCCCGGGATATGGCGCAGGCGACGAGCGTGTCGGTGGCCAGCGGCAGATACGGGCCGTGCTGCTCGTAGCTGCCCACGGGAAGCACCGCGACCTGTCGGCCGGCCGCCCGTGCCCCCCTCGCCCGGACGTCCGCGGTGGTGTCCGTCGGAACAAGACTCGAACTGCTCATCTTTTCACGGCCTTTCGTCTCTGCTGATGCTCCGTCATTTTCGCATGGCGCCAGGGCTTACCAGATTGGAACAGATCATGACAGAAAATGTTGGTGTACTCGGCACGAATGCCCAGTCCTCCGGCGCCGTACGTGTGGTGAACGCCCCCCTGCCCACGACGTACGGCGACTTCGAGGCCGTAGGTTATCTCGACCAGGACCGCGGCGAGGAACAAGTGGCACTGGTGTACGGCGACATCAGCGACGGTGAGGGAATTCTCATACGGCTGCACTCGGAGTGCCTGACCGGTGACGCGTTCGGTTCCCAGCACTGCGAATGCGGTGAACAGCTCGACAGCGCCCTGCGGTCGATCGTCGCCGAGGGCCGTGGCGTCCTCGTCTACCTGCGCGGCCACGAGGGCCGCGGCATCGGTCTGCTCGCCAAGCTGCAGGCGATGAAGCTCCAGGCCGAGGGCCTGGACACCGTCGAGGCCAACCTCGCCCTCGGCCTGCCGGTGGACGCCCGCGACTACCGGGTGGCCGCCGAGATGCTGCACGACCTCGGCGTACGGTCGGTCCGGCTGATGTCGAACAACCCGCGCAAGCGGGAGGCGCTGCTGCGCCACGGCATCACGGTCGCCGAGCAGGTGCCGCTGCTGATCACGCCGTGCGAGGACAACATCACCTACCTGCGCACCAAGCGGGAGCGGCTCGACCACTACCTGCCGCACCTGGACGCCGTGGTCCACTCCTCCTGAGCGCCGGGGTCCGCGCGGCGGCCGTCCCGGAGGGCGGCCCGAGGCTTCGGCAGCGGCCGCCGCGCCCGCCCGGACCGCCCCACGAACGGCGTCCCCGCACCGCCGGTACACGGGTGTTCCGCATGAACGTTCGCCCGTGGTGGAAGACCTGACTCGGTCGGGTCGTCCGGCCGGGGTCGGGCGAAGGGAGCGTTCGTGATCCGCAGCGCACGGGTCGTCGTCATCGGCGGAGGGGTCATCGGGACGAGCATCGCCCACCACCTGGCCGCCGCCGGAGTGGAGGACGTCGTCCTCGTCGAACGCGACGAACTGGCCTCCGGGTCGACCGCGAGGGCCGCCGGCGGCGTCCGCGCGCAGTTCTCCGACGAACTCAACATCCAACTCGGCGCCCGCAGCCTGGAGGCGTTCGGCCGCTTCCGGCAGGAACTCGGCCACGACATCGGACTGCACCGGGTCGGCTACCTCTTCCTCCTGACGACCCCCGACGAGGTCGCCCAGTTCGAGGCGGGCGTCCGGCTCCAGAACGACCTCGGCGTGCCCAGCCGCATGCTCGACCCGGCCGAGGCCCGGCGGCTCTCCCCACTGATCTCCACCGAGGGCCTGCTCGCCGCCGCGTTCTCGCCCGACGACGGACACTGCACGCCGGAGTCCGTGGTCCACGGCTACGCCGCCGGGGCCCGCCGCAACGGGGCGACCGTGCTGCGCAACTGCGAGGTCCTGGGCATCGAGACCTGGCGGGACACGATCACCGCCGTGGTCACGAGCAAGGGCCGGATCGTCACCGACACGGTCGTGTGCGCGGCCGGCGCCTGGTCCCGGTCCATCGGCGCCATGGTCGGCGTGGACCTCCCCGTGGAGCCCCTGCGCCGCCAGATCGCCGTCACGGAACCGGTCCCCGGCCTCCCGCCCGGCCTCCCCATGACGATCGACTTCACCAGCAGCCTCTACTTCCACACCGAGGGCCCCGGCCTCCTCGTCGGGATGTCCGACCCCGACGAACGGCCCGGCTTCGCCACCGACACCCACGACCGCTGGATCCCCCGTCTGTACGAGGCCATGGAGCGCCGCGCGCCCGCCCTGCTCGACCTCCGCCGCACGGGTGGCTGGGCGGGTCTGTACGAGATCACCCCGGACCACAACGCCCTGATCGGCGAGGCCGGTTCGTGCTCGCGCTTCCTGTACGCGACCGGGTTCTCCGGCCATGGGTTCCTCCAGGGCCCGGCGGTCGGAGAGGTGGTCCGCGACCTGTACCTCGGACGCGTACCCTTCGTCGACATCAGCCCGCTGAGCGTCGACCGGTTCACGGCCGACACCCTGCGCCCGGAGGCCAACCTCGTATGACCGCTCTCCACTTGTGGCTCCGCCACGAGACCCGCACCACCGAACGCCGCACCCCGATCGTGCCGTCCGACGCCCGGCGGCTCGTCGGGAGCGGAGTACGGATCACCGTCGAGGAGTCCGCCCGGCGGATCTTCCCCGTCGAGGAGTACCAGGAGGCCGGCTGTGCGGTGGCCGGCCCCGGCTCCTGGGTGTCCGCGCCGGCCGACGCGGTGATCGTGGGCCTCAAGGAACTCCCGGACGAACCGGCCGAGCTGACCCATCGTCACATCTTCTTCGGGCACGCCTACAAGGGTCAGCCCGGAGCACAGGCGCTGCTGCGCAGGTTCGCGGCCGGCGGCGGAGCGCTGCTCGACCTGGAGTACCTGGTGGACGAGCAGGGGCGCAGGCTCGCCGCCTTCGGCTTCTGGGCCGGCTATCTGGGCGCCGCGCTCGCCGTCCTGCACCACCGGGGCGCCCTGCGTGCGCCTCTCCGGCCGACCTCCAAGGAGGCGATGGAGGCCGAACTCCGGGCGTCGGAAGGCGACTTGACCGCACTGGTGATCGGCGCGCTGGGCCGCAGCGGGCAGGGCGCCCGGGCGGCGCTGGGCGAGGCGGGCGTCGAGCCGACCTGCTGGGACCTGGCCGAGACCCGCGACCTCGACCGGCGGGCCCTGCTCGCCCACGACCTGATGGTCAACACGGTGCTGACGACGAGCCCGGTTCCGCCGTTCCTGACGGACAAGGACCTCGACGGCCCGGACCGCCGCCTGAGGACGCTCTCGGACGTCACCGTGGACGTCGGCTCGCCCCTGAACGTGCTGCCGGTGTACGACACCACCACGGAGTGGGACCACCCCGTACGGCGACTGCGCGAGCACCCTCCGCTCGACCTCATCGCCATCGACAACCTGCCCTCCCTGCTGCCCCGGGAGGCGAGCACCGACTTCTCGGCCGCGCTGCTGCCGCAGCTGTCGGCCATCGGCACCGGCGGGGCGTGGGGCCGGTGTCTGGACCGATTCCGTGAGGTGAGCGCCGGACTGGGGCTCACGGAGAGGTAGGTGCCCCGATGACCGCCGAGGTGGTTCCCGCGAGCGGTACCGTCCACTGGGTCGGAGCCGGACTGTCCACGGGCAGCGGCCTGGCGGCGCTGTGCGACACCGCCGCCGGGGTACGGCTGTGGCACCGCAGTCAGGAGCGCGCCGGGCAGGCCCTGGCCGCGCTGGGGCTGACGGGCCGCGCCGAGCCCCGCGCGTACACCCTGCCGGCCCTCGCGGCCGAGCTGGCACCCGGCGACACCGTGGTCTCGATGCTCCCGGCGCCGGACCACGGACCCCTGCTCGGGGCCTGCGTCGGGGCGCGGGCCCACTTCGCCTGCTCCAGCTATGTCTCGGACGCGATCCTGGAGCGGGTCCCGGCGGCCCGTGCCGCCGGGGTCACCGTGCTCACCGAGGCGGGCCTGGACCCGGGCATCGACCACCTCTTCGCGCACAGCCTGATCGCCCGGGCCACCCGTGCGATCGGGCCGCAGACGCCCGCCTCCTACACCCTGACCTCGTACTGCGGCGGCGTCCCGGCCGTACCCAACGACTTCAGGTACCGCTTCAGCTGGGCACCGGCCGGTGTGCTGAACGCCCTCCGCTCGCCCGCCCGTTACATCGAGGACGGCGTCGAGACCACGGCCGACCGCCCCTGGACGGCCACCCGCCCCCATGTCATCGACGGCGAGACCTTCGAGGCGTACCCCAACCGCGACAGCGTGCCCTTCGTCGCCCAGTACGGACTCCCGCCGGCCTGGAAACCGCGGACCTTCGTCCGGGGCACCCTCCGCCTCGACGGCTGGCTGACGGCCTGGGCGCCGGTCTTCGCGGAGCTGGAGGCGGGCGACGACCGGCGCATCGCCGCCCTGGCCGGCGAACTGGCCGCGCGCCATCCGACCACCGACGCCGACCGCGACCGGGTCGTCCTCGCCGTCTCCCTCGACGTGCGGGCCGCGTCGGGCGCGCGCTGGTCCGGCCGCCACCTCCTCGACGCCGTCGGCACGAAGGAGGAGAGCGCGATGGCCCGCCTGGTGTCCCGCCCGCTCGCCCTCGGGGTGGGACACATCCTGGACGGATCACTTCCGGCGGGCCTGAGCCGGGCCGCGGAGACGGGAGAGCGGGCCCGGGCGTGGCTGGCCGAACTGGCGCGTGCCGGTGTGGAGTTCACCTAGTGACGTGAGTCGGGGATTCGCCGGCGGTGGGCAGCGCATCTCCGACTCACGTCACTGGCGGGGTGACGAGGGCCGAGGAGAGCCCGAGCGCCGGCCCGCGGTCAGTGCACCGCCTCGTGCACCAGTTTCCGCAACTCCGGATACACCGAGAACGACGACCGGCGCCGTACCTGCGTCATGAACTGCACCGTGAGGTCCCGCCGCGGATCCACCCAGAAGATCGTCGTCGCGGCCCCGGTCCACCCGAACGTTCCCGCCGAGGACGGGTACTCGGTGGTGGCGGGGTCGATGACGACGGACACACCGAGCCCGAAGCCGACGCCCGCGTTGCCCGGCTGCCGGTGGAAAGGACTGCCGTAGGTGTGGATGTCGACCCCTCCCGGCAGCTGGTTGGCGGTCATCAGATCGACGGACGCGGCGGAGAGCAGCCGTACGCCGTCGAGTTCGCCGCGCCGGCGCAGGAACTCGGCGAAGCGGTGGTAGTCCCGGGCGGTGGCGGCGAGGCCGCCGCTGCCGGAGAGGAAGCGCGGCCGGCCGCCGCGCAGCGGCAGCCCCGGCACGGGCGCGATCGAGCCGTCCTCCTGCTCGCCGTACAGCTCGGCCAGTCTGCCCGCCTGCTCGGGACCGACCTGGAAACCGGCGTCCGTCATGCCGAGCGGTCCGAGGATGCGTTCGGCGAAGAACGTGTCGAGGTCCTGCCCCGACACCACCTCGACGATCCGGCCGAGGACATTGGTGGAGACGGAGTAGTTCCACTGCGAGCCCGGCTCGAACTGCAGGGGCAGGCGCGCGTACTCCGCGCACGTCTGCGCGAGGGTCGCGCCCGGCCGGACGGAGTTCTCCAGACCCGCGTCGCGGTAGAGCGCGTCGACGGGGTGGTCGTAGTAGAAGCCGAACGTCAGGCCCGAGGTGTGGGTCATCAGATGGCGGACGAGGATCGGGCCCTCGGCGGGACGGGTCCGGACGTCGGCGCCCGACCCGGACTCGTACACGCGCGGCTCGGCGAACTCCGGGAGGTGGCGGGAGACCGGGTCCGCGAGCGACAGCTTGCCCTCCTCGACCAGTATCAGCGCGGCGACCGACGTGACGGGCTTGGTCATGGAGTAGACCCGCCACAGCGTGTCCGTCTCGACGGGGAGTCCCGCCTCGCGGTCGCGCTGCCCGTACGTCGTCAGATGGGCTACGCGACCGCCGCGTGCCAGGGACAGCAGATAGCCGGGCAGGCGGCCCTCGTCGACCTGCCGGGCCAGGTAGGTGTCCAGACGGGCCAGGGTCTTCGGGTCGAGGCCCGCCTCGTGCGGCTCGACCTCTCGGCGCAGTCGTTCCATGGTGGTTCTCCTCCGGTCGCCCGGGTCACGGCCCTTGTTCATCGCTGTTGTCCTCATCGTTCCGTACTGATCGCGTTCCATCCCTGGCGGGGCGGGCGGGTCGGGGCATTCGTAGGGCGAGAGGCGCGCCGAGCGCGGCCACGCCGGCCAGGAGCAGCAGGGCGGGGCCCGTACCGAGCGGCATGAGCGAGGTCGCGGCCGCCACCCCCAGCGCGGGGCCGACGTTCATCGCGGTCTGCTGCAGGCCGCCCGCCACCCCCGCCGACTCCGGCGGCGCCTGCCGGACGACGACGGCGGTCGCGGTGACCATCAGCGCGCCGAAACCGGCGCCCAGCAGCAGGAACCCGCCCCCGGTCACCACCGTGGACGAGCCCGGGCCGAGCCGGGACAGCGACAGCACACCGGAGGCCAGCAGCACCGTGCCCGTCAGGGCCGTGGGGCGGGCGCCCCACCGGCGCAGTGCGACGGCCGACAGCGGCGCCCCGAGGACCATCGTCACGCCGCCGGGCAGCGCGACGAGGCTCGTGCGCAGCGGGTCCAGGCCGAGTACGTCCTGCAGGACGAAGCTGCACACGAACAGCGCGCCGAGCATCGCCGCCGACGCGGCCACCAGCGCGCCGAGCGCCGCCCGCACGGGCGCCGCGCCGAGCACGGCAGGCGGCAACAGCGGGTCGGGCGTACGCCGTTCGCGCCGGACGAGGGCGAGGGCGGCCGCGGCCGCGATCAGCAGACCGAGCACGCCGGCCACGGTCCAGCCGTGCTCCGGCACCCCGGTCAGCGTGTGCACGAGCGCCGCCAGGACCACCGCGAGCAGCGCGGCGCCGGGCAGGTCGAGCCCGGGGCTCGGAGCCCTCGTCGTGTCCGGCACCCGCGGGGGGCGGACCGTCAGCGCCAGCAGGCCCATGACCAGCGCCGGAACGACATTGAGGAAGAACACCGCCCGCCAGCCCAGCTGGGCGACCAGCACACCGCCGACCAGCGGACCGGCGGCGACCGCCACACCGATCGCGCTGGTCCGCAGCGCGATGGGCATCCCCAGCCGGTCGGGGGGATACGCGGCCCGCAGCATCCCGAGGGTGGCGGGCTGCAGCAGCGCGCCGAAGACACCCTGGACGACCCGCAGCCCGATCACCCAGCCCACGCCGGGCGCGAACCCGATGGCGGCGGAGGCCGCGCCGAACCCCAGCACGCCCCAGGCGAAGACGCGTCGATGTCCGAACCGGTCGCCCAGCCGCCCCGCGAACACCAGCAGCCCCGCCACGGCGATCAGATAGCCGGTACTGGTCCACTGCACCTCGGTGAGGGTGGCGTCCAGATCACGGCGCAGCGTCGGCTGGGCGATGGTCAGGACGGTGCCGTCGATGGCCACCAGCACGGCACCGAACACGCTGTTGGCGAGGGTGAGACGACGGTGGGGTACGGATACCGGTGTGTCCGGTCCGGCGCCGGTCCGCGCGGTGGTCGCCGTCATCGGTCCTCGCTCCCCAGGTGCGCGTCCAGCGCGGTGCGCAGCAGGGGAGCGACGGCGTCGGCGCCCGTGGTGAGTTGCAGGCTGCCCCAGGTCCACAGCTGGGCGATGCCGTAGAGGTTCGCCAGCAGTGCCCCCGCGACCAGCCGGGCGTCGGCGTCGGGCCGGGCACGCCCGACGAGGTCCACCAGCAGGCCGAAGATCGGCAGGCTGGTGTCGCGCAACCCCAGCCCGTCGCTCTCCAGTAGATCGTGACGGAACATCAGCTCGTGCATGCCCCGCCGGGTGAGTGCGAAGTCGAGGTACACGCGGCCCAGCGTGGCGATCTGCTCGCGCGGGCTCGCCGTGCCGTCCCCGAGCGCGGCCGCCCCCCGGGCTGCGAGGTCCTCGAAGCCCCGGCGCGCGATGGCGGACAGCAGCTCCAGATGGGTGGGGAAGTAACGGCGGGGCGCCCCGTGCGACACCCCCGCCCGCCGCGCGATCTCCCGCAGGGAGAGCGCCTGGACGCCCTCCGTCGTCACCAGTTCGACCCCGACCTCGACCAGCCGGGACCGCAGTCCCGTGTTCGGCTCGCTCATAGACACTGTCTACCAGCAGGTTGTAGACAGTGTCTACTTGTACTTGTACTTCTACTTCTGCCTCTGCCCCTGTCTCTGGTTCTCGCCGTCCGTCGCGGAGCCGCCCGCCGTGTCGTCCGGCCCGTGGCTGGCCGCCGCGCCGGTGCCCGCCTTCTCCAGGACGCAGAGCCGGCCTTCGTCGGGATCGCCGATGTAGGTCCACAGGACCGGGTCCTTCGACGTGCCCCGGGCCTCGTAGCGGGCCCAGATCCCGGAGGGGGCGAACGTGAGGTGGACCGTCGAGACGGGATCTCCCGTGTCGATGTCGTCCCCGGTGTCGTCGTGTTCCCAGCCGCCCTCGCCGGGGACCGGGGCGGCGACCTCCTCGAAATGGTCGTCGTCGTTGTCGCCGAAGTCGCCGCAGACCGCGTCCGACCCGAACGTCCCGTCCTCCCTGAGCGTCAGCCGCCCGCCCCGCTCGTCGACCCAGGTGCCGGTGACCTCGGCCCGGCTCAGCGCGAGCGGCTCCCCGTCGGGAACGGGGACCGACAGGCGGCTCACCACCAGCAGCAGGGTGAACGCGCCCGCCACGACCAGCAGAGGCAGACCGCAGCCGACCACCCCGGCCAGCGGCACGAGCAGCGCGATCCTCCAGCGCCGCCGGCTCGTTTCGGCCGACGGCCATCCCTGCCACGGAGGAGGTGTGGCTCTGTACGGATCCTCGGTACGTCTCATCCTTGCCCCCGGTAGCGGTGCCGCGCGGTCGCGGCGGTGCGGCCATCATGCCCCCGACCTGCGAAGCTCCCCGTGCAGGGGTCGCTCTCGCGGAGTCCGGGGGCCCGGGAGTCCGGGAGTCCGTAGAGCGCACGCGTCCCCGGACACCTCGGGGGTGTCCGGGGACGCGGGGGCGCCTTCCTGGGCCGGGCTCAGGCCGCGACGCGCTCCCGGTCGTTCTTCTCGCGCGGGGTGCGGACACCGAGGAGGTCGGTCGGGATCCGGTGGGTCTCCCGGGCGGTGAGGGCGGCGATGACCGGCGGGACGCACAGGGCCGCGGTGAACAGGGCCACGGCGAACCAGTCGTCGCCGTCCGGGCCTGCGATCTGCGCGGCGAAGGTGACGGCGAAACCGGCGACGGCGAAGCCGATCTGGGTGCCGATGGCCATGCCGGACAGCCGGACGCGGGTGGAGAACATCTCGCCGTAGAAGGAGGGCCAGATGCCGTTGGCGGCGCTGTAGACGACGCCGAAGGTGATGATGCCGAGGACCAGGACCAGCGGGTAGGCGCCGGTCGAGATCGCCCACAGGTAGACGAACATCATCACGGCGCTGCCGCCCGCGCCGATCGCGAAGACCGGGCGGCGGCCGATGCGGTCGGAGAGCGTGGCCCACAGCGGGATCGCGGCGAGCGCGACCAGGTTGGCGAGCGCGCCCACCCACAGCATGGAGGAACGGGACAGGCCGACCGACTCGCTCGTGCCGTACGCCAGCGCCCACACGGTGAAGATCGTGGAGACCGAGGCGACCAGCGCCCCCGCGACGACCCGCAGCACGTCCGCCCAGTGTTCCCGCATCAGGATGGCCAGCGGCAGCTTCGCGACGCCCTCGGACTCGGTCTGCTGCGTGAAGGCCGGGGTCTCCTCCAGGGTGCGGCGGATGACGTAGCCGGCGACGGCGACCGCGATGCTCATCCAGAACGGGACGCGCCAGCCCCAGGACAGCAGCTGGTCCTCGGGGAGCGCCGCGATCGGGATGAAGACCAGGGTGGCGAGCAGTTGCCCGCCCTGGGTGCCGCTGAGGGTGAAGCTCGTGAAGAAGCCGCGCCGGTCCGACGGCGCGTGTTCCAGCGTCATGGAGTTCGCGCTGGCCTGCTCGCCGGCCGCCGAGATGCCCTGCAGCACGCGGCAGAGCACCAGCAGGACCGGGGCGAGGGTGCCGACCTGGTCGCGGGTGGGCAGGCAGCCGATCAGGAAGGTCGACACACCCATCAGGATCAGTGTGAAGACCATGATCTTCTTGCGGCCCAGCCGGTCGCCGAAGTGTCCGAGGACCAGCGCGCCGATCGGCCGGGCCGCGTACGCGACGCCGAACGTGGCCAGCGACAGCAGCGTCGCGGTGGCCGGGTCGGACTCGTCGAAGAAGACCGTCGGGAAGATCAGGGCGGCGGCGCTGCCGTAGATGAAGAAGTCGTAGTACTCCAGGGCGCTGCCGATCCAGGCGGCCGTGGCGGCCTTCCGGGGCTGGCCGGGCGGTGCGGCGGGGACGGACACGGCGTACTCCTTCGAGGGCTCTCCACCGTAGGCGGAGTGGGGCGGAGGAAAACAGGGGGTGCTGGCGGGGGGAGAGGTGCCGGATCCCTGGGGGTGACGGGGCGGCCGCGCCGGGTGCGACCCGGGCTAATTAACCCACTGGGTAGTTAGTAGCGGTTGGCTACGGATGTTGCGCCGACGTTTCCCGGGTGTCAAGAGGTCGCGCCGAAGGATCTTCCCGGCGTGGGGCGGACGCGGACCGGCGCGGGCCGACGGGAACCGGGCCGAGATCGGCCGTGAGTCGGGCCGCGACCGGTCGGGAACGGGCGAGATCGGCCGTGAGCCGAGCCGAGCCGTGACCGGCCGCGAGCCCGCGGGGGCCGTTGCCCCGGCGGGGCGGCCTCAGTCCGCCGCGCGGTCCGCCGTCAGATACGCGATCACCATGTCGCCGAGCATCGTGCGGTAGTGCTCGCGCTGACCGGGATCGACCAGGTCGCGCCCGAAGAGGGCGCCGAAGGTGTGCCGGTTGGCGACCCGGAAGAAGCAGAAGGCGCTGATCATCGCGTGCAGGTCGACGGCGTCGACATCGGCCGTGAACAGGCCCGACTCACGGCCCGACGCCAGGATCCGGCGGATCACGTCCAGCGCGGGCGAGCCGATCCTGCCGAGCATCTCGGAGGAGGCGATGTGCTCGGCCTCGTGGATGTTCTCGATGCTCACCAGGCGGATGAAGTCGGGGTGCGCCTCATGGTGGTCGAACGTCACCTCGGCGAGCCGGCGGATGGCCGCGACCGGGTCCAGGTGCTCGACGTCCAGCTCCTGCTCCGTCTGCCGGATCACGGAGTACGCCCGCTCCAGCACGGCCGTGAAAAGCTGCTCCTTGCCGCCGAAGTAGTAGTAGATCATCCGCTTGGTGGTGCGGGTCCGGGCGGCGATCTCGTCGACGCGTGCACCGGCGAACCCGGAACGGGCGAACTCCGCGGTCGCGACGTCGAGGATCTCGGCCCTGGTGCGGACGGCGTCACGGATGCGCCCGTTCGGTCGTGCCGGTTCTTCGACGCTGGTCATCGCGTTCCTTCGGGCAAGGGGCCAGTCTCCGCGATTGTAGAAGCCCGCGTCCTGCGGCCCGGCGCCGAGTTGCCGTCCCGCCCCCGGTCCGCCAGCCGCGTTCGTGGCCGGGCCTTCCCAGGGTCGGCCCGAGATGCTATGACTAACGTACTAGTTCGTACATTAGCCAGCTCAGGAGGCCCCGCCGTGCCCCAGGACTCGAACCCTGCCGCCGAGCAGGACTCGTATCTCGTCGGCCTCATCGGCTCAGGTATCGGGCCCTCGCTCAGCCCTGCCCTGCACGAGCGGGAGGCCGACCGGCAGGGCCTGCGCTACGTGTACCGCCTGATCGACATCCACGAGCTCGGGGTGGGGCCGGAGGCGGTCGGCGACCTCGTCCGCGCCGCCCGCGACCTGGGCTTCGACGGGCTGAACATCACCCACCCGTGCAAGCAGCTCGTCATCGAGCACCTCGACGGCCTCGCCCCCCAGGCCGCCGCCCTCGGCGCGGTCAACACCGTCGTCTTCGAGGACGGCCGCGCCGTCGGCCACAACACGGACGTCACCGGCTTCGCCGCCTCCTTCGCCCGCGGCCTGCCCGACGCCCCGCTGGAGAAGGTGGTGCAGCTGGGTGCCGGGGGAGCGGGCGCGGCCGTCGCCCACGCCACGCTCACCCTCGGCGCGGAGCACGTCACCGTGGTCGACGCGATGCCCGACCGGGCCACCGGCCTCGCCGCCGCCCTCAACCGCCACTTCGGCCCGGGACGGGCCGCCGCGTCGACGCCGGACGCGCTGCCCGGACTGCTCGGGACGGCCGACGGGATCGTCCACGCGACGCCGACGGGGATGGCCGCGCACCCCGGACTTCCGTTCGCCGCGCAGCTGCTGCGTCCCGGGCTGTGGGTCGCGGAAGTGGTGTACCGGCCGCTGGAGACCGAGCTGCTGCGGGTCGCCCGGGGGCTCGGCTGCGCCACCCTGGACGGGGGCGGGATGGCGGTGTTCCAGGCGGCCGACGCGTTCCGGCTGTTCACCGGGCGTGAGCCCGACACCTCGCGGATGCTGGCGGACATCGGTGAGCTGGCCGGGGTCGCGGGGGCGCGCAACTGAGCGCCGGGACGGCCGGTCCGGCGGGCCGGCCGCGGATTCGTCGTGGCTGGTCGCGCGGTTCCCCGCGACCGCTTCACGGGGCTTGAGCACGCCCCTCGTTCCAAGGAGTTCCCCATGCGTACGTCCATCGCCACCGTCTCCCTCAGCGGATCCCTCACCGAGAAGCTCACCGCCGCCGCGCGGGCCGGCTTCGACGGGGTGGAGATCTTCGAGAACGACCTGCTCGCCAGTCCGCTCACCCCCGAGGAGGTGCGGGCGCGGTGCGCGGACCTGGGGCTGGGCATCGACCTCTACCAGCCGATGCGGGACATCGAGGCCGTACCGGCGGACGTGTTCGAGGCGAACCTGCGGCGGGCGCGGCACAAGTTCGAGCTGATGGGGCGGCTCGGCTGCGACACGGTGCTCGTCTGCTCCAGCGTGCATCCGCTCGCCGAGGACGACGACGCGCTCGCCGCCTACCATTTGCGCCAACTGGCCGAGCTTGCGCAGGAGTTCGGCATCCGGGTCGCATACGAGGCGCTGGCGTGGGGGCGGCACGTCAGTACGTACGACCACGCGTGGCGCATCGTGGAGGCGGCCGGCCATCCGGCGCTCGGCACCTGCCTGGACAGCTTCCACATCCTGGCCCGGGGCTCCGATCCCAAGGCCGTCGAGGACATCCCCGGCGAGAAGATCTTCTTCCTGCAGCTCGCCGACGCGCCGCTGATGGCGATGGACGTGCTGCAGTGGAGCCGGCACTACCGCTGCTTCCCGGGACAGGGCGGCCTGGACGTCACCGCGCTGGTGAGGCACGTCATGGCGACCGGCTACGACGGCCCGCTCTCGCTGGAGGTCTTCAACGACGTCTTCCGGCAGGCCGAGGCCGGCCCCACCGCCGTGGACGCCCACCGCTCGCTGCTGATGCTCCAGGAGGCGGCGGGCATCGCCACGCTGCCGGAGCGCGTGGTGCCCACGGGTGTCGCCTTCGCCGAACTGGTCACGCCCGACGCCGAACCGGTGGGCGCGCTGCTCGACGCGCTCGGCTTCGCCCGCACCGCCCGGCACCGCAGCAAGCCGGTCGACCTGTGGCAGCAGGGCGACGCCCGGGTCCTGGTCAACACCGGCCCGGCCGCCCGGCGCGACGGCACCCGGCTCGCCGCGATCGGACTGGAGTCACCGGACCCGGCCGGCGCCGCCCGCCGCGCCGAGGCCCTGCTCGCACCGGTGCTGCCGCGCCGCCGCGCCGCCGAGGACGTGGCCCTCGACGCGGTGGCCGCCCCCGACGGCACGGAACTCTTCTTCTGCGCGACCGACCGCCCCGGACTCCCCAGCTGGACCGGGGACTTCCGGCCCGTGGACCACACCGGGGCCGCGGGCCACGTCGGCCGCTTCGACCACCTCGCCCTGACCCAGCCCTGGCACCAGTTCGACGAGGCGGCCCTCTTCCACCGCACGGTGCTCGGCCTGCGGCCCGGCGGCAGCGTCGACGTCGCCGACCCCTACGGCCTGTTCCGCAGTCGGCCGGTCACCACCGAGGACGGCACCGTCCGGATCGTCCTCGGGGTCGGCCCCGCCCCGAGCGAAGGCGCCGCCCGCTCCCAGCACCTCGCCCTCGCCACGGACGACGTGGTCGCGGCGGCCCGCGCCTTCCGCGCGGCCGGGGGCCGGCTGTTGGCCGTCCCCGCCAACTACTACGACGACCTGGCCGCACGGTTCGCGTTCGCCGACGGTGAGCTGGAGACGTACCGCGAACTCGGCATCCTCTACGACCGTGACGCGGACGGCGAGTTCCGCCACTGCTACACCGAGACCGTCGGCCGGGTCTTCTTCGAACTCGTCCAGCGGGACGGCGGCCATCAGGGCTACGGCGCGTCCAACGCGCCCGTGCGCCTCGCCGCCCAGCACGCCGGGCGGCCGGTCGGGCAGCGGGAGTCACGGGCGGGAGTCACTGGCGGCTGACGGTGCGCGTCACACCCGTGACGACCGTCGTCGCGAGGATCCAGCCGGTGATGACGAGCAGGTACGACAGCCACTGTCCGGGCCCCTCGGGCGCGTATGCCCGTTCCTGTCCGAAGTCGATGATCGGCAGGAGGAGGTCGAGGGTGTAGACGACCGCGTTGAACGGCGGGGCCTCGTCCGCCTTCAGCGGGCTCGGCGGGTGCACCGTGTACGCGACGGACCCCACCGCCATCAGCGACAGGATCCAGACGGCCGCGCGCAGCGGACGGAAGCCGTAGCCGACGGTGGCGTCCTGGGCGTACCCCCAGAGCCGCCCGTACCAGCGCAGCGTGGCGCGATGCCGGCGCTGCTTCGCGAGCTGGACGCGCCGGGCCGCGTCCTCGTCGCCGATCCTGCGGTACGCGGCGGTCAACTGCTCGTAGGAGTACGGCAGATACGCCTCCCCGTCCCGCTCCAGCATGGGCAGCCGCCGCTGGGCGGGCTCGTGCGGGATGAGGGAGGTGTAGGTGAGGCTGTTCAGCAGGACCCTCTCCGGAAGCATGTCCGGCTCCAGCACCAGCACCTCTATCTGGGCGCGGCGCATGTTGAGGACGCCCTCCATCGCGGGGCCGTCGCGCAGCCACAGTTCGCTGATGACGGAGCTGCTCACCCGCAGCGCCACGGCTCCGGGATTCGACAGCCGCGCGTACGCCAGGTCCAGTTGGCCGCCGATCCGGGCGCCACGCAGGTCGACCCGGCCGCGTACGTCCGCGTGGCGGAGCACGACATCGGACTCCGTGGAGAGTGTCTCCGCGGCGAGCGCGGTGCCGTCGGGCCGGTGCAGGCGGGCCCGTCCGAGGTCGACCGTGCCGGCGACATGGGCGCCGCCGAGCCTGACCTCGCCCTGCGCGCGGAGCCCGGGGGCGCACAACTCCTCGCCGATCTCTGCCTGGTTGAGCCGTAGCGCGGGCTCCTCGTCGGACGCGGTGAACTCGGTGCGCTCCATGAACAGGGTCCCGGAGATCTGTGCCCCGGTGAGCCGGACCGGGCCCCGGAAGCGGCACTCGGACAACCGCAGCCCGCCGTCCACCCGCACGCGCGCCGAACGCATTCCGGGCAGTACGGACCGGGTCAGGTTGAGGTAGGTGAACCGTGCGCCGGAGAAGTCGGGGACCTCGTCGAAGTGGCAGCCGCTCAGCCGGACGACGTCGTCGATCGCCGCGTACTTCAGCTCCAGCCCACCGGTGATCCGGGCGCCCTCGATCTTGAGGGCGGCGACCTCGCCCTCCTGCTGCGGAGCGGTGAGCAGCAACGCCCGCAGCACCCGGGCCCGTACGGTCCGCTCGGGGCCCCAGCCGGAGCCGTCCGCCACGCTCCCGCCCTCGCCCGTTCCCGGACCGGCGGTGGTGAAGTCCACCGCCGCGCCGAGCGGAAAGGCGTCCCACACCCGCTGCTCGGCCGCCGTCAGATCGTTGATCATCATCAACGGGCATCTCACCCGCAACGCCTGTACCTGTCAACCACGCCCAGCGGCCGCAGACTTCGCCAGCTCGCCCGCTACGAGGTGAGCTCCTTGGTGATGCGGTCCAGCATGAACGCGGAGGACTCCTTCGCGCGTTCCTCCCAGGCGAAGACGCAGGCCGTGGCGACGCCGTCGAAGGCCGGCTCACGCAGGGTGCCGAAGAAGGCGTCCCGGTCGACCTCGCCCTGGCCGATGTCCAGGTGCTGGTGGATCCGGGCGGTGATGCCGGGCGGGTTGAGGGTGTACCGCAGCCCGCTGGAGCCCTCGTGGTTGAAGGAGTCGGCGATGTGGACGTGCCGGAGCCTGTCACCCGCGTAATGCATCATCGCCGCGATGTCCGCCGTCGGATCCGCTCCGGAGAGGTGGAAGGAGTGCGGTACGGGTGGAGGACCAGACGGATGTCGTACTCGTCGAGCGCCCTCCTCGCGCGGTTCCCCGCGCCCTGGCGGGGCGCGGGGAACTCTCCGTTCGTCGTTGCGAGGTGCCGCCGCCTACTCGGTCGACTCCTCCACCGCGTGCCCCCCGAACTGGTTGCGGAGCGCGGCGATCATCTTCATCTGGGGGGAGTCGTCCTGACGGGAGGCGAAGCGGGTGAACAGCGAGGCGGTGATCGCCGGCAGCGGCACCGCGTGGTCGATGGCGGCCTCGACGGTCCAGCGTCCCTCGCCCGAGTCCTCGGCGTAGCCGCGCAGCTTCGCCAGGTGCTCGTCCTCGTCGAGCGCGTTGACGGCCAGGTCCAGCAGCCAGGACCGGATGACGGTCCCCTCCTGCCAGGAGCGGAACACCTCCCGCACGCTCGTCACCGAGTCGACCTTCTCCAGCAGCTCCCAGCCCTCGGCGTACGCCTGCATCATGGCGTACTCGATGCCGTTGTGGACCATCTTGGAGAAGTGCCCGGCGCCCACCTTGCCCGCGTGGACGTAGCCGTACGGCCCCTCCGGCTTGAGGGACTCGAAGATCGGCTGGAGCCGCTGCACGTGCTCCTCGTCGCCGCCCACCATCAGCGCGTAGCCGTTCTGGAGCCCCCACACGCCTCCCGAGACACCCGCGTCGACGAAGCCGATGCCCTTGGCACCCAGCTCGGCGGCGTGCTTCTCGTCGTCCGTCCAGCGGGAGTTGCCGCCGTCGACGACCGTGTCACCGGGCGACAGCAGCTCCGCCAGCTCGTCGACGACCGACTGGGTGGCGCCGCCGGCGGGCACCATCACCCAGACCGCGCGCGGCCCGTCGAGGCGCTCGACCAGTTCGGCGAGGCTGCCCACGTCGGAGACGTCGGGGTTGCGGTCGTAGCCGACGACGGTGTGGCCCGCGCGGCGGATCCGCTCGCGCATGTTGCCACCCATCCTGCCGAGACCGATCAGACCGAGCTGCATGTCAGTTCACTTCTCCCTGGGCGTCGGAAACGTTCCGGAGGGGCTTGTCGTCGGTGCTCCCGCCGCCGCGCAGGGCGACGGCGTACATCTCGTCGGCGTCCAGGCGCCGCAGTTCCTCGGCGATCAGCTCGGAGGTGGGGCGCACCTTCAGGGCGAGGGTCCGCGACGGCTGGCCCGGCAGCGTGAGCGTGGCGAGCGGGCCCTCGGGGCGGTCGATGACGACCTCGCCCCGGGCGGTGCCGAGGCGTACGCCCGTCACCACCGGCCCGGCGGTCAGGACCCGCTCGACGGACACGCCGAGCCGGGCCTCCAGCCAGCGGGCCAGCAGTTCGGCGCTCGGATTGTCGGCCTCGCTCTCCACGGCGGCCGAGGTGATGGTCTCCTTGGCCTGGTCGAGGGCGGCCGCCAGCATGGAACGCCACGGCGTCAGCCGGGTCCAGGCGAGATCGGTGTCGCCCGGCGTGTAGGAGGCGCTGCGCTGCTCCAGGGCGGCGAGCGGGGACTCCACGGCGTACATGTCGGTGATCCGGCGCTGGGCCAGCGCGCCGAGGGGGTCCTTCGCCGGGTTCTCCGGCGCGTTCACCGGCCACCACACCACCACCGGCGCGTCCGGCAGCAGCAGCGGCAGGACCACGGAGTCGGCGTGGTCGGACACCTCGCCGTACGTCCGCAGCACGACCGTCTCGCCGGTGCCCGCGTCGGCGCCGACCCGTACCTCGGCGTCCAGGTGCGACTTGGTGCGGTCCTTCGGGGTGCGGGCGTGCCGCTTGATGACGACCAGGGTGCGCGAGGGGTGCTCGTGCGAGGCCTCCTCGGCCGCCTTGATCGAGTCGTACGCGTTCTCCTCGTCCGTCACGATCACCATCGTGAGGACCATGCCCACGGCGGGCGTGCCGATGGCCCGGCGGCCCTGCACCAGGGCCTTGTTGATCTTGCTTGCCGTGGTGTCAGTCAGGTCGAATTTCATGGCCTGCGCCAGCTCCGTCCGTCTCGTGCGAGCATCTCGTCCGCTTCCTGTGGGCCCCAGCTGCCCGAGGCGTACTGCGCGGGCCTGCCCTGCTTGGCCCAGTACTCCTCGATCGGGTCGAGGATCTTCCAGGACTCCTCCACCTCCTGGTGGCGGGGGAAGAGGTTGGCGTCGCCGAGCAGCACATCCAGGATCAGCCGTTCGTACGCCTCCGGGCTGGACTCGGTGAACGACTCGCCGTACGCGAAGTCCATGGTGACGTCCCGGATCTCCATCGAGGTACCCGGCACCTTCGAACCGAAGCGCACGGTCATCCCTTCGTCCGGCTGCACCCGGATGACGACCGCGTTCTGCCCCAGTTCCTCGGTGGCGGTTGAGTCGAACGGGGAGTGCGGGGCACGCTGGAAGACCACCGCGATCTCCGTCACCCGCCGGCCCAGCCGCTTGCCGGTCCGCAGATAGAAGGGCACCCCCGCCCAACGCCGGTTGTCGATGCCGAGCTTGACCGCCGCGTACGTGTCCGTCGTCGAGGAGCCGTCGATGCCCTCCTCCTCCAGATAGCCGGGCACCCGCTCACCCCCCTGCCAGCCGGCCGCGTACTGCCCGCGCACGGTGTGCCGGCCCAGGTCGTCCGGCAGCCGTACGGCCCTGAGGGCCTTCAGCTTCTCGGTCAGCAGCGACTCCGCGTCGAACGCGGCCGGTTCCTCCATGGCGGTCAGGGCCAGCAGTTGCAGGAGGTGGTTCTGGATGACGTCACGGGCCGAGCCGATGCCGTCGTAGTACCCGGCGCGACCGCCGATGCCGATGTCCTCGGCCATCGTGATCTGGACGTGGTCGACGTAACTGCGGTTCCACAGGGGCTCGTACATCTGGTTGGCGAAGCGGAGCGCCAGGATGTTCTGGACGGTCTCCTTGCCGAGGTAGTGGTCGATGCGGAACACCTGCTCGGGGTCGAACACGTCGTGCAGGACCGCGTTCAGCTCGCGGGCGCTGGCCAGGTCGTGACCGAACGGCTTCTCGATGACCGCGCGCCGCCAGGAACCCGCGGGCGGAGTGGCCAGCCCGTGCTTCTTGAGCTGCTTGACGACCTTCGGGAACATGCTCGGCGGCACGGAGAGATAGAAGGCGAAGTTGCCGCCCGTGCCCCGGGAGGTGTCCAGCTCCTCGACGGCCTCGCGGAGCCGTTTGAACGCCTCGTCGTCGCCGAAGTCGCCGGGGATGAACCGCATCCCCTCGGCGAGCTGCTGCCAGACCTCCTCACGGAACTCGGTGCGGGCGTGCTCGCGGACCGCGTCGTGCACGATCTGCGCGAAGTCCTCGTCCTCCCAGTCCCGGCGCGCGAAGCCCACGAGCGAGAAGCCCGGCGGCAACAGACCCCGGTTGGCCAGGTCGTACACGGCCGGCATCAGTTTCTTGCGGGACAGGTCACCGGTCACCCCGAAGATGACGAGCCCCGACGGGCCCGCGATCCGGGGGAGCCGGCGGTCCTCCGCGTCCCGGAGCGGGTTGTGCCACTCGGCGGTCATTCCCCATCAACTCCCTTGCTGTTCAGCGACTTCGCCACCACGTCCGACAGGTCCTGCCACGCCGCCCCGAACGCGGCGACGCCCTGGTTCTCCAGCAGTCCCACGACCTCCTCGTAGGAGACACCGAGCGCCTCCACGGCCGCCAGGTCCGCACGGGCCTGTGCGTACCCGCCGCTCACCGTGTTCCCACGGACGACGCCCCGTTCGGCGATGGCGTCGAGCGTGGCCCCGGGCATCGCGCTGACGGTGCCGGGCGCGACCAGCTCCTCCACGTACCGGGTGTCCCGGTGGGCAGGGTCCGTCACGCCCGTCGAGGCCCACAGTGGGCGCTGCTTGTTGGCGCGGGCCCCGGAGAGGGCGGTCCACCGGCTGCCGGGGTGCTGAGTGCCGTCGGCCTCGCCGAACACCTCTTCGTACGCCTCGTGGGCGAGCCGCGCGTTGGCGAGCGCGGCGCGGCCCCTCAGGCCCAGTGCCTCCGGCGTGCCGAGCAGGGTCAGCCGCCGGTCGATCTCGGCGTCGAGGCGGGAGACGAAGAAGGAGGCGACGGAGTGGACGGCGGACAGGTCCAGACCCGCCGCCCGCGCCTTCTCCAGGCCCGCCAGATAGGCGTGCATCACCTCGTAGTGGCGTTCCAGCGAGAAGATGAGGGTGGCGTCGACGCTGATCCCGAGCCCGACGGCCTCGGTGATCGCCGGGAGGCCCGCCTTCGTCGCCGGGATCCTGACCATCAGGTTGGGGCGGTCGACGAGCCATACGAGCTGCCTGGCCTCGGCGACGGTCGCGGCGCAGTCGTGGGCCAGCCGGGGGTCGACCTGGACGGACACCCGGCCGTCCCGTCCCGCCGTCGCGTCGTACACCGGGCGCAGCACGTCGGCGGCGGCGCGGGCGTCGGCGGCCGTCATCATCCGGACGGCCTCCTCGGACGTCACCCCGCGCACGGCGAGCTCGTCGAGCTGGTCCTCGTAGCCCTCTCCGGAGCCGATCGCGGCCCGGACGACGGACGGGTCGGTCGTCACACCGACGACGTGCCGCTTCTCGACGAGCTTCGCGAGGCCGCCGGAGGCGACGCCGGTGCGGGAGAGGCCGTCGAGCCAGACGGAGACGCCCTCGTCGGCTAGGCGCTTCAGGGGATCCGCGACGAGGGCCGTCACGGCTGTTTCGGTGCTCACAGTGATCATCTTCCTTCAGGCGCTCGCGTCAACCGCGGACGGCGGCGAGTGATTCCCGCGCGGCGGCGGCGACGTGCTCGGAGGTGAAGCCGTACGCGGCGAACAGCGTCTCCGCGTCGGCGGAGGCACCGAAGTGTTCGAGGGAGACGATGCGGCCGTGGTCACCGACGTAGCGGTACCAGGTCAGACCGATCCCCGCCTCGACCGCCACGCGGGCCCGCACGGACGGCGGCAGCACACGCTCGCGGTATTCGCGCGGCTGTTCCTCGAACCACTCCACCGAGGGCATCGACACCACCCGTGTCCCGACGCCCTCCGCCTCCAGCCGCTCCCGGGCGCCGACGGCCAGTCGCACCTCGGAGCCCGTGGCGATCAGGATCACCTCCGGGGTCCCGGCCGAGGACTCCTGGAGCACGTAACCACCTTTCGCTGCATCGGAGTCGGGCGCGTACGTCGGCACGCCCTGGCGGGTGAGCGCCAGACCGTGCGGGGCCGGGTCGGTGGCGTGCCGCTTCAGGATCTCGGCCCAGGCGATCGCCGTCTCGTTGGCGTCGGCCGGGCGGACGACGTTCAGGCCCGGGATCGCTCGCAGGGAGGCCAGATGTTCGACGGGCTGGTGGGTGGGGCCGTCCTCGCCGAGGCCGATGGAGTCGTGCGTCCACACGTATGTCACCGGCAGGTGCATCAGCGCGGACAGGCGCACGGCGTTGCGCATGTAGTCGGAGAACACCAGGAAGGTGCCGCCGAAGATGCGGGTGTTGCCGTGCAGCGCGATGCCGTTCATCTCCGCGGCCATGGAGTGCTCGCGGATGCCGAAGTGGATCGTGCGGCCGTACGGGTTCGCCTCCGGCAGCGGGTTGTCCGCCGGCAGGAACGAACTGGTCTTGTCGATGGTGGTGTTGTTCGAACCGGCGAGGTCGGCGGAGCCGCCCCACAGCTCGGGGATCACCGCGCCGAGCGCCTGGACCACCTTGCCGGACGCGGCACGCGTCGCCACCGAGGTGCCCTCCTCGAAGACGGGCAGCGCCCGCTCCCAGCCCTCGGGCAGCCGGCCCGCGACCACCCGGTCGAAGAGCCCGGCCCGCTCGGGGGAGGCGGCACGCCACTCGGCGATCCGCCTGTCCCAGGCGGCGTGCGCCTCGGCGCCCCGGTCGAGGGCCCGCCGGGTGTGGGCGAGCACGTCGTCGGCGACGTCGAAGGTCTTCTCCGCGTCGAAGCCGAGGACCCGCTTGGTGGCCGCGACCTCGTCCGCGCCGAGCGCCGAGCCGTGCGCGGCCTCGGTGTTCTGCGCGTTCGGGGCCGGCCAGGCGATGATCGTGCGCATCGCGATGATCGAGGGACGCGCGGTCTCCTCCCGGGCGGTCAGCAGCGCGTCGTACAGGGCGTGCACGTCGACGTTGCCGTTGAAGGCCGGCTCGATCCGCTGCACGTGCCAGCCGTAGGCCTCGTACCGCTTCAGCACGTCCTCGGAGAACGCGGTGGCCGTGTCGCCCTCGATGGAGATGTGGTTGTCGTCGTACAGGAAGACCAGGTTGCCCAGCTTCTGATGACCCGCCAGCGACGACGCCTCGGCCGAGATGCCTTCCTGCAGGTCCCCGTCGGAGACGATCGCCCAGATCATGTGGTCGAACGGGGACGTCCCCTCGGGAGCGTCCGGGTCGAACAGACCGCGCTCGTAGCGGGCGGCCATCGCCATGCCGACGGCGTTGGCGGCGCCCTGGCCCAGCGGCCCGGTGGTGGTCTCCACCCCGGCCGTGTGCCCGTACTCGGGGTGGCCCGGCGTCTTCGAGCCGTGCGTCCGGAACGCCTTCAGGTCGTCCAGCTCCAGCTCGTACCCGGCGAGGTGGAGCTGGGTGTAGAGCGTCAGGGAGGTGTGGCCGGGGGAGAGGACGAAGCGGTCGCGGCCGGTCCACTCGGGATCGGCGGGATCATGACGCATCACCTTCTGAAAGAGTGTGTACGCGGCGGGCGCGAGGCTCATCGCCGTGCCCGGGTGCCCGTTGCCGGCCTTCTGCACGGCATCGGCGGCCAGCAGACGGGCGGTGTCGACGGCGCGCCGGTCGAGTTCTGTCCAGTCCATGTTCAAGAAGTCCTCGATGAGACGGCGGAATTGCTCTGACGCTTCCAAAAGTAAAAGTCTGACTTTTAAGAGGGAAGGTCGTCGTGTGCCAGCCTTCGGTGAAACTGGGACACCGACGGCCAGTGGGCGGCGAGCACTTGACGGCGAGGGGCATGACGGGGCGACCAGGCAGGGACGACATGGCGCAGAGAGACTTCCCTGACGGCGGCCGGATCAAGACGTTCCCGTTCCCCGCCGGCCACGGCCTCTCCGGTGTCGGTATGCGGGTGGGCCCGATGGACGACCGCGAGCTGTGGCGCGCGGACATGCTCTGGGAAGGGGTCCACCGCATCGACTTCCACGTGGTACTGCTGCTCGACGACGGTCCGGTGCGCCACATGATCGACTTCACCGAGTACGAGGTGGGCGTGGGCGACCTGGTGTGGATCCGTCCGGGGCAGGTACATCGGTTCTCACGCGTGAGCGAGTACCGCGGCACCGCCCTCACCATGCAACCGGGCTTCCTGCCGCGCGCGACCGTCGAGGCGACCGGCCTCTACCGCTACGACCTGCCGCCGCTGCTCCGCCCCGGTGAGGATCAACTGGCGGGCCTACGAGCCTCGTTGGCCCAGCTGCAACGCGAGTACCGCGACACGGCCACGCTTCCGCCGGGCCCGCACGCCGCCGTACTGCGGCACTCCCTGACGGCCTTCCTGCTGCGCCTCGCCCATCTGGCCGCCGCCTCGGCCGAGTCGGCGAGTCGGCCCGACGACACCACGTTCACCCGCTTCCGGGAAGCGGTGGAGCGGGACTTCGCGGCCAACCACAGTGTCAGCGCCTACGCCGATGCCCTCGGCTGCTCCCGCCGCACCCTCGTCCGCGCGGTCCGCGCCGCGACCGGCGAGACACCCAAGGGGTTCATCGACAAGCGGGTCGTCCTGGAGGCCAAACGGCTGCTGGCCCACACGGATCTGCCGATCGGCCGCGTCGGTGTGGCCGTGGGTTTCCCCGACGCGGCCAACTTCTCCAAGTTCTTCCATCTGCACACCGGGACCACGCCGGTGACGTTCCGGGCGGAGATGGGGTGACCCGGCCGGACGTGAGCCCGGGGGGCCCGTAGGAAGGGGCTCCGCGCAGCGGCGCGGAGCCCCTTCCTCGTACGGGCCGACCAGCCGCTCAGCGGCCGAAGTTGAACCAGTTCACGTTCACGAAGTCCTGCGACTGGCCGCTGCTGAAGGTCAGATAGACGTCATGGGTGCCGGTGATCCGGCTGATGTTCGCGGGCACCGTCCGCCAGGACTGCCAGCCCCCGGTGGCGGCGATCGAGAAACTGCCCACCGGCGCGTTCGCCCGGCTGTCGAGCCTGACCTCGACCAGGCCGCTCACCCCCGAGTTGGCGCCGGAGGCCACCCGGGCGACGAACTGTGTCGCGCCGGTGGAGCCGAAGTTCACGTTCTGGAAGAGCGCCCAGTCGCCGTTGGCCAGCGAGCCGATGTTCTGGCCGCCGCCGGTGTCGGTCGTGGTCTCGGTGAGGGTGCCGCTCTGGCTGTTGTACGACTCGGCCTGGATGGCGCTGTACGCGTCGCGCGTACCCGTCGGTGGCGGAGTGGTGGTGCCGCCGCCGGCCGACAGTACCTGGACGTAGTCGACGACCATGGGGACGCCGGAGCGGGTGTCGCCGTCGAGGCCGCCGCCGAACGCGTCCGGGAAGGCGCCGCCCATCGCCACGTTCAGGATGATGAAGAAACCGTGGTTGGTAGCGTTGGACCAGGTGGTCGCGTCGACCTGGTTGGCGTTGACCGAGTGGAACCGGGTGCCGTCGACGGAGAACCGGATCGTCTCGGGGGTCACCGAGCGGTCCCACTCCATGGTGTACGTGTGGAAGCCGGACTGGCAGGTCGTGCCCGGGCAGGCGGTCGAGTTGCCGATGCCGGTCGTCTCGTTGCACGGGCCGCCGGGGTTGGTGCCGCAGTGGATCGTGGCCCAGACCTGGTTGCGGCCCTGCACGTTCTCCATGATGTCCAGCTCGCCGACGCTCGGCCAGTTCTGGTAGTTGCCCCGGTAGGGGGCGCCCAGCATCCAGAAGGCCGGCCAGTAGCCCTCGGCGGCCGTCCCGGTGACGTTCGGCATCTGGAGCCGTGCCTCGACCCGCAGTCTGCCGCCCGCCGGGGGCTGGAAGTCGGTGCGGTTGGTCTCGATCCGGCCGGAGGTCCACCGGCCCGCCGAGTCGCGGACCGGGGTGATGCGCAGGTTGCCGTTGCCGTCGAGGGAGACGTTGCTGGTGCTGTTCGTCATGGTCTCGACCTCGCCGGTGCCCCAGTTGGCGGGTCCTCCGGGATACGAAGTCCCGGTGGCGTACTGCCAGTTGGAGGTGTTGACGCCGGTGCCGGCCGTGCCGTTGAAGTCGTCGACGAAGACCTGGGTCCAGCCTGCGGGCGGTGTGGGGGCGGCGCCCTGCGCGGTCGTCGCCCACGCCGTGGCCAGCGCCAGCGCGCCGGCCATGGCGAGGAGGACGCGCCTGAGCGGGCGGCGACGTCCGAGGGGTATGCCGGAGGGTTCACTCATAGCGGCCTCTTCGGGTGTACGGAGTGAAGTGCGCGGGTGGGGGAGCGCTCCGCGGAGTCCGTCCTGAGAGCGCTCTCAGATGAAGAGCGTGCGGTCAATGTGCGCTGTGGCGCTGCGGTCGTCAAGAGTTGAAGCGGAGAAAGTCCTTGAGGGCGGGCCGAGTTCACCTCTTTTCCGCGAGGGGGATGCGGCGTTCACACCCAGGAGGGGCCGCGTCAGAGGACGGGCGGCACGGAGCCTCGGGGTGGACGACCTGGCAGGTCGCACCGGAACGGCGGTGTGCCGGCGCGATGTGAATGCCCGCGGCGCCGATCGCCCGCCTCGCGTCCCGCGAGGTGCGGCGGAACGGGCCGCCGCGGGATGCGGGGCCCTGCCCTTCTTCCGGCGTCCTCTATGCCCGCGTCTTCGCCTTCGCCCGGATCGTGTCGATGACCGCCTGGACGGCGGTGACGAAGTTCTGGGGGTCGTCCAACGCCTTGAACCGCGGGGCCAGTCGGGCGATGTGGGGGAACTTCTCGGGCGGCAGGTTGAGGTAGTCCGTCTTCCACGCCCGGAGATCCGCGTCCCGGATCTCGGGGGACAGGGACGCCAGACTCGCGTCCATGGCGCTGTAGGACAGCACCAGATCGGCGAAGACGCGGTAGTAGCGGGCCGCGTCGTCGTCGTCGAGACCCGCGCGGCGCATGCAGTCCAGTTTCCGTTCCACGGTACGGAACTCGTTCTCCCGGCGGGCGGTACGCGCGGCCGCGAGGGCGCCCACCCGGGGGTGCCGGAGGAACGCCCGGTGGGTGTGGACCGCGATCTGCATCAGGTCGTGGGCCCAGTCGTCCGTCGGCGGCGGGGTGTGCGCCAGCGCCTCTTCGTGCAGGGCGTCGATGAGGGCCAGCAACAGCTCGTCCTTGTTGCGGAAGTGCCGGTAGATCGCGGTCGGATGAGCGGTCAGCTCGCGGCCGAGCGCCGAGAACGTCAGCTTGTCCATGCCGGACGAGTCGGCCACCCGGAACGCGGCTTCGACGATCGTCTCCTGGCTCAGGGTGCCGCGGGGCAGCCGGGGCCGGCGCGTGGCCTTGCCCGTACCGGCGTCACTGGTGGTCATATGTCCTTCCCCATGTCGGTTCTCCTCCATAGTGGTGCACCGCAACCGCAGGGTCAGCCCGCGACGGCCGAGCCGTCCGCCCGCGGGTCGGTGGCCGCGACCAGACGCGGACCGGCGGTGTCGTCCGCGCGGCGGACCAACTGGCCGTGCCCGACACCGTCGTCGTGCGTGCCGATCAGGTCGACGGCGAACCCCGCGCCCTCGATCGCGCCGACGCCCGGGCGGGGCATGTCCCGCTCCGCCTTGACGGTGCCCGCGCCCTCCGTCACCCCGGCCTCCATGGCCCCGAGGACCCAGCGCGGCGCCGACACGGCACGCGCCGGGGAGGCGCCCGCGGCGAGCTGCAGGGCCAGATGGGTGTGCACCTGCGGCTGCGCGCGTCCTCCCATGACGCCGTGCGCTCCGACGAGCGTGCCGGTCTCGCGGACCAGGACGGGCATCAGGGTGTGCAGGGGACGCTTGCCGCCGGCGAGCCGGTTCGGCGACGCCGGGTCCAGCGAGAACGATGCACCCCGGTTGTGCAGAACGACACCCGTGCCGGGATCCAGCAGCGCCGCGCCGAAGCAGTGGAACACGCTCTGGATCAGGGAGACCCAGGTGCCGTCGCGGTCCGTGACGACGACGGCGACGGTGTCGCCGGATGCCTTGGGCCGGCCGAGCAGTTCGACCGGTGTGCCCGCCATGGCCCGCTCGGCGAAGCGTCGCACGTACGGGGCCGACAGCAACTCCTCGGCAGGGGTGGCCTCCCCCCACTCCGGGTCGCAGCAGAAGCTGTCGCGGTCGGCGGCGGCCTGGGCGAGCACGGACGCCACCACGCCCGCGTCGCGGCCCAGTGGGTCGAGCGGCCCGCGCACCGAGCGCACCACGTCGAGCGCGCGCAGGCCCTGGAGGAAGTACAGCCCCTGCGAGTTGTCGCCGCCGGAGAGGTACTCGACGCCGTCGTACACCGCCCCGTGGGTCCCCGACAGCCGGACCGTGTGCTCGGCGAGATCCTCGACCGTCATGGCCGAGCCCCGCTGGGCGAGCAGTTTCACCAGGCTCAGGCCCACGTCGCCGCCGTACAGGGCGGACGGTCCCTGCGCGGCGATCGAGGCGAGCGTACGGGCGAGGGCGGGCTGCCGCAGGGTCCGGCCGGCCCGCAGGACGTCACCGTCGGCGAAGAACACGCCGAGCATCCCCGGGTCGCGGGCCAGGATCTGTCGTTCCCGGCGCAGGTCCAGAGCCAGCCCGGGGGCGACGGGGACGCCGTCGCGTGCGGCCGCCTCGGCGGGAGCGAGCGCCGCCGCGAGCGGGCGGGTCCCCCAGGTCCCGGCGAGCGCGGCCCAGCCGGCCACCGCGCCGGGGACCGTGACCGGGAGCGCGCCGAGGACGGGCATCCGCTCGTACCTGTCCGTCATCTCCCGCACGTCGACGGCTCGCGGTGCCCGGCCGCCTGCGTTGACGAACCGGACCTCGCCGTCGGCGGTGCCCACCAGCGCCAGGAGATCGCCGCCGACCGAACACTGGTTGGGGTAGACGACGGTCAGCATGGCGGCGGCCGCGAGCGCGGCGTCCACCGCGTTGCCACCGCCGCGAAGTACGTCGGCCGCGACGTCGCTCGCCGTCGAGTGCGGTGTCGCGACGGCCCATTCGCCGCCCGTGGCGGAGAGCCGACGCTCAGTGAGTACGGACATGGTTCCCTTCCCCAGCGCCCACGCGGATCCTCCGAGGGTGCCGTCGGCCTCCGCCCCGGCCCCGGCGTCGAGAGCCGTGGACGAGGCCGCTCCCCGGGCGGATGGTCGTTAACCGCCCTGTTACGGGAGATTCCTTGACAGCTTCCGAGCGTCCGCCCTAGCTTCCCTCATAGTCAACGGCATCGACTATCGCATTGACTAAGAGCCCACGCAACCACGGAAACCCCCTGAAGGAGGCCGGCAATGGCAAGATCGTTCCGTCGTGCCAGTCGTACGACACTCCCGGCGGCCTGTGCCGCCGTCGCGGCCGCGGCCGTGCTCGCCGGGTGCGGCGGCGCCACGGAGGCCGCGCCCTCGTCCGCGGCCTCGCCCGTGGTCGACCTGCCTGCGGGGACCCTGGTGAAGGACGGGCAGATCACCTACTGCTCGGACATCAGCGCGCCACCGCTGACCTACTACGACGCGGCGCAGAAGCCGGTGGGCGCGGAGATCGAACTCGGCGACGCGCTCGCGGACCGGCTCGGCGTCGAGGCGAAGTGGGCCAACACCGCGTTCAACGGCATCATCCCCGCGCTGCAGGCCAAGCAGTGCGACGCGATCATCACCCAGCTCTACATCAAGCCCGAGCGGGAGAAGGTGGTGAACTTCGTCCCGTACATGTACGCCTCCAACACCCTTGTCGTGTCCGCCAAGAACAGCGAGAGCATCAAGAGCGTGGCCGACCTGTGCGGCAGGAAGGCGGCGGCGCAGACGGGTACGACCATCGCCGACCATCTCGCCGACCAGTCGAAGAAGTGCCGGGCGGACGGGAAGCAGAAGGTCGACATCCGGCTGTTCAACAAGGACACCGACGCCCTGCAGCAACTGCGCCTCGGGCTGGTCGACAGCTACGGAACGACCCTGGAGACCGCCGCCTACGTGATGAAGCAGCAGCCGGGCACCTTCGAACTCGCCGGTGAGCCCTTCAACCGCATCAAGGTGGGGGCCGCGACCCGCAAGGACGACACCGCGCTGCACGACGCCCTCACCAAGGCGTTCGCCGCGCTCCGCAAGGACGGCGAGTACGCCGCCATCCTCAAGAAGTGGAACCTGACGGGCGACGACATCGCCGGTTAGCACCCCGCCCGTACGACCGGTGGGGCCGTCCGGCCGCCGTTCGTACCGGCCGGCCGTGGTCCGGCCCGGCCGCATCCGCATCCAAGCAGGGAGAGGACGACGTGATCGACACGTCCTTGCTCGCCGATCCGGCACCGGTGGCCGGCTTCGACTGGCCGTTCTTCTGGCACTATCTGCTGTCCCCTTCGGGCATCTTCCTCGAAGGGCTGTGGCGCACCGTGTACATATCGGTCGTCGCCCAGTCGCTCGGTGTGCTGCTCGGGCTCGTCATCGCGCTGGCCCAGCGCAGCCGCTTCGCCGCGCTGCGCCGGTGCGGCCGGGCGTACGTCTGGCTGATCAGGGGCACGCCCCTGCTGGTCCAGCTGGTCCTCGTCTACAACGGCCTCGCGGCGGCGGGCGTCTACCGGTTCACCGACGTCCAGGTGGGGGGCCTCGTCCTGCTCGGTGTCGTGCAGGCGGCCGTCCTGACGCTCGCGGTGAACGAGGCCGCCTACATGGCCGAGATCATCCGTGCCGCGCTCGACGCCATCGACCGGGGCCAGACCGAGGCGGCGCAGGCGCTCGGTATGACTCCCTCGCTGACCATGCGTGTGGTGCTGCTGCCGCAGGCGCTGCGGATCGTCGTTCCGCCGCTGGGCAACGAGTTCAACCTGATGATGAAGTCGACGTCGCTGCTGTCGGTCATCGGGCTGCAGGAGATGTTCCTGACGGCCCAGTCGATCAACTCGGCCACCTTCAAGACGTTCGAGATCTTCCTCGTCGCCGCGTGCTACTACCTCGCTCTGACGACGGTCTGGTCGTTCGTCCAGCGGTTCATCGAGCGCAGACTCGCGGACCCCGGGACCGTCCCGCCTCCCGGCCCCTCCCTGCGGGAGCGGTTCGTCGGCGGCGGCAGGGGCGGCGGCCCCGCACCCCGGGAGAAAGAGGCTGCGGGCAAGGAAGCCACACTCACCGGCAAGGAGGCGTACTGACGTGGAACCGATCGCGAGGGCGGCAGCGGTGAACGACCCGCAGGACCGTGCCACACCGGTCCGCACGGGCCCGGTCGGCCCCGCGGACCCGTCGGCGGTGCTGTCGGCGCGCGGGGTGGTCAAGGCGTTCGGCGACACGCGGGTGCTCGACGGTGTGTCCATGGACGTCCGGGCCCGCGAGGTGGTGGTGGTCGTCGGGCCGTCGGGCTCGGGGAAGACCACGTTTCTGCGGTGCCTCAACCATCTGGAGAGCATCGACGAGGGAGAGATCCTCGTCCAGGGACGCCGGGTCGGGTACAAGGACGGCCGGGACCGGCTGGTGGAGGAGCGGCCGAGGGCGATCGCCGAACGCAGACGCACCATCGGCTTCGTCTTCCAGCGCTTCAACCTCTTCCCCCACCTCACCGCCCTGGACAACGTGGCCGTCGCCCCGGCGAAGGTCCTCGGCGTGCCGAAGGACGAGGCGAGGGAACGGGCGCACGCCCTGCTGACCCGGGTCGGCCTCGCGCACAAGGCGTCCTCGCGGCCGTCCGTCCTGTCCGGAGGCCAGCAGCAGCGGGTCGCCATCGCGCGCGCCCTCGCGATGAAGCCGGAGCTGATGCTGTTCGACGAACCCACGAGCGCGCTCGACCCGGAGATGGTCGGCGAGGTCGTCACCGTGATGAAGGAGCTGGTCGAGGACGGCCTGACGATGATCGTCGTCACCCACGAGATGGGTTTCGCGCGCTCGGCCGCGGACCGGCTCGTCATGTTCGACCAAGGGGTGATCCTGGAGGAAGGGCCCCCCGAGAAGCTCATGACGGACCCCGAACACCAGCGCACGCGCGCGTTCCTGCGGCGCATCGACGGGCACGGTTGAGCGGCGGCCGACGCCGCTGCCGGCCGCCCCGTTTATTCGATGGCTCCGCCAGGGGGCATCCCGTTACCTTGCCTCATGGCCAAGACTCACGGTACGTGCACGGACCGGTTCGCCGCGGTGCGGGAGGCGCTCTCCGCCTCGCTGGACGACAAGGACGTCGGGGCGTCGGTCGCCGTGTACGTGGACGGCGAGCCGGTGGTCGACCTCTGGGGCGGCTACGCCGACGCGGCGCGCACCACAGCGTGGGAGCGGGACACCCTCACCCATGTGTGGTCCACCACCAAGACGATGACCGCCCTGTGCGTGCTGATGCTCGCCGACCGGGGCGAACTGGACCTGGACGCGCCGGTGGCGACGTACTGGCCCGAGTTCGCGGCGGCGGGCAAGGAGGACGTACGCGTCAGGCATGTGCTCGCGCACACGGCCGGCCTGCCCCGCTTCGAGGCGCCCACGACGCTGGAGGACCTGTACGACTGGCCGACCGCCACCTCCCGGCTCGCCGCGCAGGCGCCGGCCTGGAAGCCCGGCACCGAGGCCGGCTACCACGCCGTCACCCAGGGGTATCTGCTCGGGGAGATCGTCCGCCGGGTCACGGGCCGCAGCCTGGGCACCTTCCTCGCCGAGGAGGTCACGGGCCCGCTGGGCGCCGACTTCCACATCGGGCTCGCCGCCGAGCACGACCACCGGGTGGCGCCGGTCATCCCGCCGCCCTCCTCCCCGCCCCCCAGCGGCCCGCGGCCCAACCCGGCCATCCCGGGGGGCACCGCCAACACCACGGCCTGGCGCCGCGCCGAGATCCCGGCCGCGAACGGTCACGGCAACGCCCGCTCGGTCGCCGCCGTGCAGTCGCTGCTGGCCTGCGGCGGGGCGGCGCGCGGGGTCCGGCTGCTGTCGGAGAAGGGATGCGAACGTGTCCTGGAGGAACAGTTCGACGGCACGGACAACGTCCTCGGCGTCCCCATGCGCTACGGCATGGGCTACGGCCTGAACGGAGGCCAACTGCCCAACCCCCGCACCTGTTTCTGGGCCGGCTGGGGCGGCTCGATCGTCCTGGTCGACTTCGACGCCCGGATGTCCGCGGCGTACGTGATGAACCAGATGATCGACGAGGGTCTCACCGACGACCGTGCCTTCATGATTCTCGCGGCCGTCTACGAGGGACTGGCGGCCTGATCCCCGTACGGCCCACCCCTACGGCCTCGTCCGCCCCTCCCGCACAGCGGCGGGGCGGACGTCAGGAAGGGGACGCGTCCCGGCCCGGGATCAGCGACCCCCTGCGCGGTTCGTCCGGCTGCCAGCCCAGGGCGCGGGAGATCCCGCGTGCCGCCACCCGGACCGCCGGCGACAGCACGGGTACCTGGGCGCCCGCCTGCGGCACCACCACCGACACGGCCGCGACGACGGAGCCGCCCGGCCCGCGTACCGGCGCGGCCACCGACAGCGCGTCCTCGGTGACCTGACGGCTGCTCACGGCCACCCCCGTACGCCGGACTTCGGCGAGCACCCGCCGCAACCGGGGCGCGTCGGTGAGGGTGTACGGCGTGAAGGAGGCCAACGGCCCCTGGCAGTAGGTCTCCTGGGAGCCGGTGTCGCCGTGGGCGAGGAGCGCCAGACCCACTCCGGTGGCGTGCAGCGGCCAGCGGCCGCCGACCCGGATGTGGACTCCGACGGCCGAACGCCCGCAGAGCCACTCGATGTAGACGACCTCGTCGCCGTCGCGCACCGCTAGCTGCACGTTCTCGTGCGTGGCCTCGTACAGGTCCTCCAGGTACGGCAGCGCGATCTGGCGCAGCGCGAGCCCGCGCGGGGCGAGCGCCGCCAGCTCCCACAGCCGCAGGCCGACGTGGTAGGTCCCGGACGCGTCCCGCTCCAGCGCGCCCCACTCGGTGAGCGCGCCGACCAGCCGGTGGGCCGTGGTGAGGGACAGTCCGGCCCGGCGGCCGATGTCGCTCAGCGAGAGGGCGGGGTGCTCGTGGTCGAAGGCGGCCAGGACGGCGAGGAGCCGGTCCGGCGCGGAGCGGGCGGCTCCCGCGGCCGGCCGGGGCGCGGTCCCCGGCGGCGAGGGCTGCCGCGGTCCCGGTCCCGGCCACGGGAGGGCGTCGGTGGTCATCGGCATGGCGTCACCCCAGTCCGGTCTCGGCGACCTTCTGCAGCAGCACATGGAGGGTCTCACGCTCGTCGGCGTCGAGGGGGTCCAGCAGCTCGTTCGTGACGCGTTGTCCGGCCTCGTCGGTGTCGCGGAGGAAGGACCGGCCGTTCTCGGTCAGGACGACGATCCGGCTGCGGCGGTCGTCGGGGGAGGGGCGCCGCTCGGCGAAGCCCAGCTTCTCCAGGTCGTCCACCAGACCGACGATCGCGCTCGGGTCGTATCCGAGCGACGCGCTCAGCTCGCGCTGGAGCGCTCCCGGGGACGTGGCCAGGAAGCGCAGCAGCGCGTAGTGCCGCAACCGCAGCCCCGACTCCTGGAGGGAGGAGTTGAACAGCTGCCCGGACCGCATCCCCAGGCGGTACAGCAGATAGCCCGTGTCGGCGTGCAGGGCGCGCATCCAGGGCTCGCGCGCGTCGATCGGGGCGGTGTCCTGCGTCTGCTGGCGGGCGATGGCGGGCTCCCTGGTCGAGGCCCCGGGCGGGGGGCGAGCTGGCGTACCGCCCCAGCATGACGCAACGCCCGGGGAACAACAACTATTGACGTCAACAACTATTGCTCTTAGCTTCGATCTCACAGCCGCAGTCGGCGGGCGCTCCCGGCGTCCGCCGTCGCCCCCCACCCGAAGGGATCCCCTCGTGCCCAGCATCGATCTCACCGGCAAGGTCGCCGTTGTCACGGGCAGTGGCCGTGGCCTCGGCCTGGCCTACGCACAGGCTCTCGCCGCCGCCGGCGCCTCCGTCGTCGTCAACGACATCGACGAGGCCGTGGCCGAGGCGGCCGTGAAGTCCATCACCGAGGCGGGCGGCAGGGCCGTGGCCGAGGTGGTCCCGGTCGGGACGACCGAGGCGGCCGACCGGCTGGTGGGACGCGCGGTGGAGGAGTTCGGGCGGCTCGACGTCCTGGTCACCAACGCGGGCATCCTGCGCGACAAGGTGCTGTGGAAGATGTCCGACGACGACTTCGACGCGGTGATCACCACCCATCTCAAGGGCACCTTCACCTGCGCCCGCGCCGCCGCGATCCGCATGCGGGAACAGGGCGAGGGCGGCTCCCTGATCCTCGTCGGCTCCCCGGCCGGCCAGCGCGGCAACTTCGGCCAGACGAACTACGCCGCCGCCAAGGCCGGCATCGCGGCCTTCGCCCGCACCTGGGCGATGGAGCTGGGCCGCGCGAACATCACGGTCAACGCGATCGTCCCGGTCGCCGCCACCGCGATGACCGAGACCATCCCGGTCTTCGCCCCGTACGTCGAGGCGCTGCGCGAGGGCACGCCGTTCCCGGACTTCCTGCGCAAGGGCGAGGGCTTCGGCACCCCCGAGGACTGCGCGGCCCTGGTCCCCTTCCTCGCCTCCGAGGCGGCGCGCGGTGTCACCGGCCAGGCCATCGGCATCGGCGGCGACAAGGTGGCACTCTGGTCGCACCCGCAGGAGATCAAGGCGGCGTACGCGAACGGCGGCTGGACCCCCGAGGCCCTCGCGGACGTCTGGCCGACCTCGCTGGGCGCCGAGCCGCAGAGCGTGGGCATCCCCGCCCCGAAGATCCCGGAGGCGTGATGAGTGCCGCAGACCCCGTGATGAACGTGGACGACCTGGTCGCGATCGACGTCCACACCCACGCCGAGGTGTCCTCCAAGGGCAACGCCTCCCTGGCCGACGACCTGCACGACGCCTCCTCCGCGTACTTCAAGGTCGAGGGCAAGCGGAAGCCCACCCTGGAGGAGACGGCCGCCTACTACCGTGAGCGGAGGATGGCCGCCGTGATCTTCACGGTGGACGCCGAGTCCGCGACCGGCACCGAGCCCGTCCCCAACGAGGAGGTCGCCGAGGCGGCCGCCGCCAACGCGGACGTGCTCATCCCCTTCGCCTCCATCGACCCCTTCCGGGGCAGGGCGGGCGTGAAGCGGGCCCGCCGGCTGGTCGAGGAGTACGGGGTGAAGGGCTTCAAGTTCCACCCCAGCATCCAGGGCTTCTTCCCCAACGACCGCTCGGTGGCGTACGACCTGTACGAGGTCATCGAGGAGACGGGCACGATCGCCCTCTTCCACACCGGCCAGACGGGCATCGGGGCCGGGGTCCCGGGCGGCGGCGGCATCCGCCTGAAGTACTCCAACCCGCTGCACGTCGACGACGTGGCCGCCGACTTCCCGCACCTCAAGATCATCCTGGCGCACCCGTCCTTCCCCTGGCAGGACGAGGCGCTGGCGGTGGCCACGCACAAGCCGGGCGTGCACATCGACCTGTCCGGCTGGTCGCCGAAGTACTTCCCGCCGCAGCTCGTGCAGTACGCGAACACCCTGCTCAAGGACAAGGTCCTCTTCGGCTCCGACTACCCCGTCCTCACCCCCGACCGCTGGCTCGCGGACTTCGAGAAGCTGCCGATCAAGGACGAGGTCAGGCCGAAGATCCTGAAGGAGAACGCCGCCCGGCTGCTCGGACTGACGAAGCCATGACCGTGGCCGTCACGACGACGCCATGACGAGACCGTGAGGGACACCCCCATGTGCAAGGACGGACAGGGGAACAGACATGCGCAATGAGGGACTGGGGTCGTGGCCGGCCCGCCGTGCCCGCAAGACGCCGCAGCGCACCGCGCTGATCCACGGCGACACGAGCATCACCTACGGGGAACTCCACGAGCGCACCACACGGCTCGCCCACGCGCTGCGCGCCGCCGGCGTCCGCCGCGGCGACCGGGTCGCCTACCTGGGGCCCAACCACCCCTCGTACCTGGAGACGCTGTTCGCCGCCGGTACCCTCGGCGCGGTCTTCGTCCCGCTCAACACCCGCCTCGCGGGCCCCGAGATCGCCTACCAGCTCGCGGACTCCGGGGCCAGGGCGCTGGTGTACGGGCCCGCCTTCACCGGGCTCGTCGCCGGACTGCCGGGCGACGGCACCGACGTGCGGACGTATCTGGAGACCGGCGCGGAGTACGAGGCTCTCCTCGCGGGGGCCGAGGCCGAGCCGATCGACCAGCCCGTCACCGCCGACGACACCTGCATCATCATGTACACCTCGGGGACCACGGGCCGCCCCAAGGGTGCGATGCTCACCCACGGCAACATCATCTGGAACGCCGTCAACGTGCTCGTCGACCAGGACGTCATCACCGACGAACGCGCCCTGGTCTCCGCCCCGCTGTTCCACACGGCCGGGCTGAACATGCTCACCCTGCCCGTACTGCTCAAGGGCGGCACCTGTGTCCTGGTCGAGTCCTTCGTCCCGGACGCCACCTTCGACCTGATCGAACGCCACCGGATCACGTTCATGTTCGGCGTGCCCACCATGTTCGACCAGATCGCCCGGCACCCGCGCTGGGCCGGCGCCGACCTGTCGTCGCTCAGGATGCTCTCCTGCGGCGGCTCCCCGGTGCCGACCCCGCTCATCGCCAAATTCCAGGAGCGCGGACTCACCTTCCTCCAGGGCTACGGCATGACGGAGGCGGCCCCCGGCACGCTGTTCCTGGACGCGGAGCACGCCGTGAGCAAGGCCGGGTCGGCGGGCGTACCGCACTTCTTCAGCGATGTGCGGGTCGTCCGCCCCGACATGACCCCCGTCGACGTCGACGAGCCCGGCGAGGTCGTGGTCCGCGGACCCCATGTCATGCCCGGCTACTGGGGCCTGCCCGAGGAGACGGCCGCGGTCTTCGCAGACGGCTGGTTCCGCAGCGGGGACGCGGCCCGGGTCGACGAGGACGGCTATGTCTTCATCGTCGACCGCATCAAGGACATGATCATCTCCGGGGGCGAGAACATCTACCCCGCCGAGATCGAGGACCAGCTCCTCGCCCACCCCGGCATCGTCGAGTGCGCGGTCATCGGCGTGCCCGACGACAAGTGGGGCGAGGTGCCGCGAGCCGTGGTCGTGCCCCGCGAGGGCTGCGCCCTGGACGCCGACGAGGTGCTGGCCTCACTGGCCGGGCGGCTCGCCAAGTACAAGATCCCGAAGTCGGTGGTGATCGCGGACGAGCTGCCGCGCACCGCCTCCGGAAAGCTCCTCAAGGCCCGGGTGCGCAAGCGCTACGGCACCGACTCCTAGCCAAGGAACATCATATGAGCATCACCGTGAACGGCATCGACGAACTCAAGAAGCTCGCCGGAAGCGACCTCGGCACCAGCGAGTGGATCGAGGTCACCCAGGAGCGCATCGACACCTTCGCCGACGCGACCGGGGACCACCAGTGGATCCACGTCGACCCCGAGAAGGCGGCCGAGGGCCCCTTCGGCGCGCCGATCGCCCACGGCTACCTCACCCTGTCGCTGTTCATCCCCCTGTTCACCGAGCTGCTGGACGTCGAGGGTGTGTCGACGAAGGTCAACTACGGCCTGAACAAGGTGCGTTTCCCGTCGCCGGTGAAGGTCGGCTCGAAGATCCGCCTGGTGGGGAAGCTGGCCTCGGTCGAGGACGTGCCGGGCGGCGTGCAGATCACGGTCGACGGCACGATCGAGATCGAGGGCGCGCCGAAGCCCGCGGCCGTGCTGCAGAGCCTGT
This sequence comes from Streptomyces sp. NPDC041108, assembly GCF_055592645.1. Taxonomy (NCBI): domain Bacteria; kingdom Bacillati; phylum Actinomycetota; class Actinomycetes; order Kitasatosporales; family Streptomycetaceae; genus Streptomyces; species Streptomyces sp. NPDC041108. The sequence continues at coordinate 912,775 of NZ_JBVIYK010000001.1, forward strand.
CCAGGTTCTACGCGTAAGGGTTCGTGGGGAACCGCGCGTCCGTCGTGGCGGGTCGCGCGGTTCCCCACGCCCTTGAGGGGCGCTCCCGCTCAGCCTCTCACCACGTCCACGAAGATCGGGTTCGAGTAGAACCACGTGTCCTGCCACGGGTCGCCGTTGCCCGGCTCGTGGGGGATCGGGCCGTGCGGGTCCACGGCGGCGCCCAGATACCCGGCGCCGTTCCGCCTGCCGTCGCTGCCGCGCAGCCGGACGTAGAAGGACTCGTCCCCGGCCGTGACCGGGACGCGCAGGGTGTACGTGCCCTTGCGGCCGCTCACGTCCTTCGTGTGCACCACCCTCGTGTCCGGGGCCTTCCAGGCGTCGCGGTCGCCCACCGGACCGCGCACCGCACCCCGGATGACGTCCACGTGGGCCAACTCCGGCAGGATCCCCTGAGGGTTGGCGCGGGACGCGGTCGTCACCGTCACCTCCAGGGTGAGCTTCTCCCCCTTGCGGACCCGCAGCCGGCCACCCAGGGTGACGCCCCGGCCGGGGCTGCGGTCGCGCTTCACGCGGACGTCGAGACCGTCGAGCAGATGGCCGTGGTCGACCCATACGCGGCCCGCGCGCAGGCCCCTCGTCACCGCGCTGTAGCCGTAGCGGGTGACGCCCACGTGGGTGCGGCTGAACTGGCCGGGCCAGAAGTCGCTGCCGGGCTGCGGGGTACCGGTGTCCACCGGGTCGGGCAGCTTGCCGGTGTTGTCGAAGTTCTGCCCGGCGGGCCAGTCGCCGTTGCGCCAGGTGTCGAAGACGATCCGGTGCGCGTCCGAGTTGGTGGTGACCGAGAACAGCCTGCCCTCGGCCAGCATGGCGTCCCACAGGCCGCCCACCGTCGCCGTCGCCCAGTCGAAACCGCCGTACGTGAGGAACGCCTGCGCCGGGTAGCCGGGCCAGGACTGGGCCGACGGCTTGTTCTCGTACTCGCCCCGGATCGAGGTGGCTCCCCGCCAGCCGGGGATCGCCGCCCCCTGGGCGCCGGGGGCGCCCTCCATGCCGATCATGATCTCGGGGGCCGCGTCCCGCCAGTTGCGCAACTCGTGCGGGGAGTCGATGCCCAGACGCAGCGGGTGGTTGGCGAGGACCAGCACATCGTCGACGTAGCCCGACCGCCGTTGCTCGGCGAGCCACTTGATCGCCTTGACCGCGTGCGCCTCGTTGCGGGCGGTGTCCGCGCCGCCCGCGGAACCGTCCGTGTAGTTCAGCAGCTTGCCGTCGTAGGCCCGCTCGAAGGCGGTGAGGAGGTCGACCTCGTGCCGCCCGGGGGTCGTGAAGACCGTGCAGTGCTCGGCGGCCGGGATGTACCACTCCAGCCCCTGGAAGATCAGCTGCCGGGGGTTCTCGGCGCGGGCCCTGAGGATCTCCTTGTGCTCCAGCGCGGCGCCGAAGTCGGCGTGCCCGAAGTTGGAGTGCTCGGTGAACACCATCCAGTCGAGGCCGTACTTCGCGCCCGCGGCGGCCAGTTGGGAGAACGTGTACTTGGCGTCGTGGCTGTAGACCGTGTGGATGTGGTGGTCGCCGACGAGGTAGGCGAGGCGCGGGTCCTCACCGCCGTAGGGGCGGGGGCTCGCCGCGGCCGGTGTCGTCAGGGAGCCCGCCGCGCCCATCGCGAAGGCGGCGCCGAACAGGCCCGCGCCGCGCAGGAGCCCACGGCGCGACACACCCTGTGCGTCGAGGTCGGCGGGGGAGACGGACGGGTCGGCCCAGGCGGGCAGCCGCTGCTCGTGTGTGCCGGACAGGCCGGAGGGGTCGGACATGATGGGGGTCCCTTCGCGTCTCAGTGGTTCATGAACGACTCGACGGGCAGGGCCCGTTCGACGATGCGGACGTCACCGAGCCGCCCGTGCAGGATCTGGTCGATCTTCCCGGCGTACTCGTAGCCGCCGAGGATCCACGGCAGTCCCACCGAGGCCAGTCCGACGGCGGAGGCCCTCGGGTTGCGCACGACCGGGCAGCCCTCGACGTAGAGCGTGGTGTGCTTCCCGTCGTTGACGATGCCGAGGTGCCACCACGTCTCCAGCGGGGTCTCCTGCCCCCAGTTGGTCGCGATGCCCTGCTGGTTGAGCGGGCGCACCGCCCACTGCGGCTCCCGGTCGTTCGACAGCGACAGCGTGGCCAGCGGCTCGTCGGGGTCGTCGGCGGTTTTGCCCGCCGCGCCACCGGTACCGGTCCGGCCGAGAATGCCGGCCCAGGCGTGGTTCGAGGGGTTCCAGTCGGCGGGCAGCCGGTAGAACGCCTCGATGGTGTAACCGTCCCTGAACGTGCTGGAGTTCAGCGGCGCTCCGTCGACCGTCCGCAGATAGGCGCCCTTCAGCGGGGGCTTGCCGCCGTGGAACTCCAGGCTGCCGTGGCCGGGCTGATCCGGGTGGTGGTCGGCGGACCAGGTGAGCGTGCCGCCGCCGACGGTGACCAGGCCGAGGTCGTTGCCGTGGCCCGAGCGGTCCCGGACCGTGCCGCTGACGGCGGCCCCGTCCTGCCCGCCGTCGAAGCGCCAGTACGCGACCGTGCCCGGTATCAGCATCCTCGACACGGGACGCGACGCCCGCGCGGGCACCGGCGCGAAACCGGCGAACCGCTTCTCGAAGTCGATCTCGACCGTGAACCGGTCGGCGTCGCCGGAGAGTTCGCTCTCCTGCCGCTCCAGCTCGTTGAGCCCCTCGGCGGCCCGGCCCAGGATCCACGGGGAGACCGTCTCCACGTCGATGGTGTTCCGGTCGAGGTCGAATCGGTAGAGGCGGATCATCGCCGCGCCGCCGAAGTACCGGTTCTGGTAGTTCGTGAGATGCAGATGGACATCGTTGTCAGCGGTGTTCCTCCGCGTCGCGCGCGCCGCCGGCCAGTAGTGCCCGTTGAGGGTGAGGAAGATCTGGTCGTGGTCCTTGACCAACCGGTCCCACAGCGTCTGCCCGTACGGGGAGAGGGAGTCGTCGCCGTCGACCAGCTCGTGCGTGGTGAGGACGACCGGCGTCCTCGGATGCCGGGCCAGGACGTCCGTCGCCCAGGCGAACCCCTTCGCGGACAGCCGCCAGTCCAGGGCGAGCACCATCCACTCCCGGCCGCCCGCCTCGAACAGGTGGAAGGAGTTGTAGCCGTCCGGTGAGGCCCCGCCGAAGGTGGGCCTCCCCTTGAAGCGGTCCGGCCCGAACGCGTCGAGGTACGGGGTCGCCCCCCGCTGGTCGTCGGTGGAGGAGCGCACGTCGTGGTTGCCGGCGAGGACGCTGTAGCCGACGCCCTTGCGGTCGAGCAGCCGGAACGCCCGGCCGATCGCCGCGGTCTCCTCGGCGGTGCCGTTCTGGGTGAGGTCGCCGAGGTGGGACAGGAACACGATGTTCTCCTCCTCACCGTGCTCCAGGAGGTACTTCAGGGACGCCTCGACGGGCTTCCTGTCGATGCTCGGTCCGTCGAACAGGTACTGGGTGTCGGGCATGACGGCGAGCGTGAAGCGGCGGCTCGCGGGGTCGGGCTTCGGGCGCCGTGGCGCCGCCTGTGCCGTGGCGGCGGGCAGTGCGACGGTCGCCGCCGCGCCCAGCAGGGCCGTGGCGCGCAGGAAGTTGCGTCTGCCCGAGTGGGCGTGGGCGGACTCCTGCCCCGGTTCGTGCGAGATGCACACAGTTGACTCCGTAGAAAGGGTTCGTGGGTCAGAGCGCCCGCAGCGTCCACGACCAGCGGTGGATGCCCGGGGGGACGAGGTACGCGGGCGAGGTGTCGGGCCCGCAGGATGCGGTGCCGAGGCCCCGGTGCGCCGCGTCGATGTGGACGACGCAGCCCGGCCGGGGTGTCAGTTCGTCGTGGTGCGCGGCGGCCGTGAGGTCCTGTGCGCGATGGCGGGTGACCGAGACCTGCCGGGGGCCGTCCAGCCGTACCGTCAGGGCGTGGCCGCCGCCGGAGAGCGTGAAGTGCCGTACGCCGTGCCGGCCCCCGCTCTCCTGCGGCCGCAGATAGGGGGTGAACAGCGCGTCCACGGGGGCCGAGTGGTGGCCGACGGGCGCCCCGGCCGCCCGGTCCGGGTAGCTCTCCCAGGGGCCCTGCCCGTACCAGGCGAGCTGGTCGAAGCCGTCCACGGTCTCGAACACCGTGCCGACGCGGGCCACGTCCGTCAGCTCCGCGGGCAGCACCGCCGTCTCCTCGACGAGGACCCGGCCGTCCACCAGCGCCGTGCACGCCTGCTCGTGCTCGACGACCCCGGCGCCCGTCGCCCACCGGGACCTCACCCGCACGGTCGAGCCCTCGCGCTCCACTCCGACCAGTTCGCGCTCGGCGCGGTCCAGCCCCAGTGCGCGCCAGCGCTCCGCCATGCCGCCGAGGACGTCGTTGTCGGTCGGAGCCCGCCACAGGCTCAGGACCGGCGGGGAGGCGAGCAGCGGGTGCAGCAGCAGCCCGGCCTCGTCCGTCTCCGGAGGCGGGACGTGCCCGGGGTCCTCCTCAACGCCCACCACCGGCTCGCCCTCCTCCGCCGGATACCAGCGGACCTGCGGGCAGCACACCTCGGTGCCGCGCGCCGCCCAGGGCTCGTCGGCGGCCGTCGTCACCCGCAGGGTCAGCCAGATCTCGCCGGCCCCGCCCGCCGGCTCGGGCCGGTCGATCACGGCCGAGCCACCGGGCGGTACGTCGGGCAGCCGGGCGGGCAGTGTCCAGGTGCCGCCGTCGGCCGCCGCGAACTCCCACTCGGCGGCCAGCCACGACAGGTCGCGGAAGTGCTGCCGGTTGTGCACCCGCAGCACCCGCCAGGTGCCCTCGCCCTCCACGGACAGCCGCACCGGGGCGGCGATCTCCCGGTGCTCGAACATCACCGGCTTGGGCGTGCGGTCGGGGAAGACCACCCCGTCGGCGATGAAGGCGCCGTCGTGGATCCTCTCGCCGAAATCGCCGCCGTAGGCCCAGCGCAGACCGGGTCCTGCGACCCCGTTCTCGTACAGCCCGGCGCCCCCACGCCCGGCCGGTCGTCCGTCGTTCACACGCTGGAGGATGCCGTGGTCCCAGAACTCCCAGATGAACCCGCCCTGAAGACCCGGTGTGGCCTCGATGGCCGCCCATGTGTCGGCCAGCGTGCCGTTGCTGTTGCCCATGGCGTGCGAGTACTCGCACTGGATCAGCGGCCTGGTCTGCTCGCCCGACAGCGCGTGCGCCACACAGTCCTCGATGGGCGCGTACATCGGGCAGGCGATGTCGGAGGCGTCGTCCGTGGCCGCCCAGTCCAGCTTGGCCGCCCCCTCGTACTGCACCGGCCGCGTCGGGTCGTGCCGGCGCACCCAGCCCGCCGCCGCGTCGTGGTTGGCGCCGTAGTCGGACTCGTTGCCCAGCGACCAGATGATCACCGAGGGGTGGTTCTTGTCCCGCAGGACCATGCGCGAGACACGGTCCGTGAAGGCGTGCAGATAGCGCGGGTCGTCGGCGATCTCGTGGGCGTGGTCGTGGGACTCGATGTCCGCCTCGTCCACCACGTAGAAGCCGAGTTCGTCCGTGAGGTCGTACAGGGCCGGGTCGCCCGGGGAGTGGGAGGTGCGGATCGCGTTGAAGCCGAACCGCTTCAGCGTCACCAGGTCCGCGCGCATGTCCTCGTACGACACCGTCCGCCCCGTCAGCGGGTGGAAGTCGTGCCGGTTCACGCCCCGGACGTAGACGCGCTCCCCGTTGACCAGCAGGTCCCGGCCGCTGATCTCGACGTCGCGGAAGCCGATCCGGTGGCGGGAGGTGTCGGCGACCGTGCCGTCCGGGCGGTGCAGCCGGACGGTGAGGCCGTACAGCTCGGGAGTCTCGGCGGTCCAGGTCCGCACGTCGGGGACCACCGTGCCCATACGTGCCTCGCCGAGGAAGTCGGAGACCCGCTCGTCCTCGGCGTTGAGCCGGTCGAACTCGCGGTCCTGGGTCAGCTCGACGCCGTCCAGATCCCCGCTGACGTACCACCCGGCGGGCAGCGCGCCCGTCCCGGTCCCCGCCGCCGAGCGCACCCGGCAGTCCACCCGCAGCTCCCCGCCGGCGTCGGCCCGCACGCCCACGTCCGCGAGGTACAGCGGATCGGTGGCGTACAGCAGCACCGGGCGGGTGATCCCGCCGAGCCACCACTGGTCCTGGTCCTCGATGTGCGAGGCGTCGGACCACTTCACCACCGTGAGCCGCACGGTGGCCCGCTCCCCGGCCCGGACCAGCGCGGACAGGTCGAACTCGGCGGCCAGACGGGAGTCCTTGGACAGTCCGGCGGGCCGCCCGTCGACATGGACGAGCAGCACGCTCTCGGCCGCGCCGACATGCAGGACGATCCGGCGTCCGGCCCAGTCGGCGGGGATGCCGACCTCCCGCTCGTACACCCCGGTCGGGTTCTCGGGCGGCGAGCCCGGCGGGAACTCGGGCCACGGCATCCGGACGTTGGTGTACTGCGGCGGGTCCTGCGCTGCCTGGAGCGCCCAGGAACCGGGGAGTTCGGCCCAGGACCAGCCGGGGCCGGGCTCCCGGTCGGGTGAGGACAGCAGCTGGAACCGCCACCGGCCGTCGAGCGACAGCGCCCGCTCGCGCCGGTCGACGGCGTTCATGGGCAGCCTCCCCCAGGAGGTCACCTCGGGTGCTTCCCAGGGGCGCAGGGCGAAGAGTGCGTCGGTCATGACCGTTCCGAAGGAGAGGAGGACGAGGGGGAGGAGGACGAAGGAGAGGAGGAAGGGGCGGCGGTGGCCGGCGGCCGGGGCAGGACACGGCCCCGCAGGCCCCAGGCGGGGTCGACGGGGATGCCGAGCCGGTCCAGGACGGTGGGGGCGATGTCGATCAGGCGTGGCGAGTCCAGGCGGGTGCCGCCGGGTGCGCCGCGCTCGGCGAGGACGACGAAGACCTCCCGCTCGGCGCGGGTGTCGCCGCCGTGGCCGCCGGAGTCGAGGTGACCGTGGTCGGTGGTGATCAGGACCGTCCAGCGCTCGTCCGCGCGTCCGGGATCCGCGCGCCGGGCGGCCAGGGCGTCCAGCAGCCGCCCGAGATGGGAGTCCTGGGCGAGCAGGGCCCGGTCGTAGGCGGGGCCGAGCGGGCCCGCGGCATGACCGGCCTCGTCGGTGGCGCCGAAGTACACGAACAGCGCGTCCGGATCGTCCTCGGTGAGCCAGCGCACGGCGGTACCGGCGACGAGGCGGTCCGCGTCCGCGTAACCGTCGCGCTCGCCGTCGTACGCCACACGCCGGCCGACGGCGGGGCCCAGGGTGCCGCGGTGCACCAGTTCCGGCCAGGACACCACGGCCGCCGTACGCAGTCCGGGCCGCGCGGCGGCGGCACGGCTGAGGAAGTCGGGGTGGCGGTCGTAGTCGGCGCCGGTGAAGTCGTTGCCCGTCACCCCGTGGCGGTCGGGCCACACTCCGGTCAGCACGCTCGACCAGCCGGGACCGGAGTCGGTGTAGGCCATGCTGGTGGACGGCCCGCCCTCGGCCTGTCCGTCCGCCTCGCCGTAGGGCAGCAGGCTGCTGCCGTGGGCGCCCGCGGCCATGAGGGCGTGCAGCACCGGGGCCGTGGCCGGCGGGCGGTACGGGGCAGGGGGCCCGTCGGCCCCGGGCCGGGGGAGGGGCAGACGGTCGAGGCGCAGGCCGTCCATCCCCACCACGAGCACCTTGCCGCGCCCCGGCCGCCCGGAGCCGTCGGCGTCCGCCATCTCGTCCCTTTCTCGAAGAGCGGTTCAGCTGCCCTGGACGGCGCCCTCGGTGGCGCCCGCGATGAACCCGCGCGCGAAGATCGCGAAGACGGCGACCAGCGGGAGGGAGGCCATCAGGACACCGGCCATGACCATGCTGTAGTCGGTGTTGTGGCCTACGTTGAGCTGAGCCAGCTCCACCTGCAGCGTGACGTGCTGGGGGTCGGTGAGCACGATCAGGGGCCAGACGTAGTCGTTCCAGGCGCCGACGAAGGCGTAGATGGCGAGGAAGGACATCGCGGGCCTGATCATCGGCAGCGCGACGTTCCAGTACTGCCGGAAGAAGCCGGCGCCGTCGATGCGTGCCGCGTCCAGCAGTTCGTCGGGCACCCCGGTCTCGATGTACTGGCGCAGCCAGAAGATGCCGAAGGCGTTGGAGAGGGCGGGCCAGACCAGCGCCTTGAGCATGCCGACCCAGCCGATCTCGGACATCAGGATGAACTGCGGCAGGACGGCCAGTTGCAGCGGCAGCATCATGAACACCAGCAGCAGGCCGAAGAGCATCCTGCGCCCGGGGAACTCGAACTTGGCGAAGGCGAAGGCCGCCAGGGAGTCGACGAACAGCACCAGGACCGTGGTGACGGTCGCGACGAGGACCGTGTTGAGCATCGACCCGAAGAAGTCGACCGTGTCGAGCACACCCCGGACGTTCTCCAGCAGATGCGAGCCGAAGGTCAGCTTCGGCGGGCTCTTGTAGATGTCCTTGGTGGTGTTGGTCGCCATCACGATCGTCCACACGAACGGGAAGACCGAGACCAGCACGGCGACGACGAGGAAGAGGTGCGCGGACAGGCCCCTGGGGCGGCGGGACCGTTTCGCGGCCGGGACCGGCCGTGGCGTAACGGCTGTGGTCATGACTTCCTTCCTCGCTGCACGATCCGCCAGTTGACGACGACGAGCACGATGATCAGTACGAAGAAGGCCCACACGATGGCCGCGCCGTAGCCGTAGTCGTTGTCCAGGAAGGCCGACTGGTAGAAGTACAGCAGCGTGGTCAGGCCCGCCTGGCCCGGTCCGCCGAGGTTCTGGTTGGCGGCGTTGCTGGCGAAGAGGACCTGGGGTTCGCTGAAGCTCTGCAGGCCGTTGATGGTCGAGATGACGACGGTGAACAGGATGATCGGCCGCAGGATCGGGATGGTGATCTGGAAGAACGTGCGGATCGGCCCGGCGCCGTCCATCCTGGCGGCCTCGTAGACGGACTGCGGGATGGCCTGGAGGCCGGCCAGATAGATGATCATGTTGTAGCCGGTCCACATCCAGGTCATCAGCAGCGCGATGACCACCTTGATCAGCCACGGATCGCTCAGCCACGGCACGGGGGAGATGCCGACCGTGCCCAGGATCGCGTTGACCAGACCGAAGTCGTTGCTGAAGACCGCGCCGAAGAAGATCGCCACGGCGACGATCGACGTCACGTTCGGCACGTACAGGGCGATGCGGTAGAAGCCCTTGAAGCGGCGCACCGAGTGCAGCAGCGTCGCCAGCACCAGGGCGCCGAAGAGGGTGGGCACGGTGGAGAGCACCCAGATCGCCAGCGTGTTGCGGATCGACAGCCAGAAGACCGGGTCGCTCCAGAGGAACTCGAACTGCTGCAGGCCCACGAACTGCTTGGTGCCGAGGCCGTCGTAGCGCTGGAAGGCCAGATACAGGGAGTAGAAGACGGGGACGAAGGAGAAGGCGAGGAAGATCAGATAGAAGGGCGAGATCGCCAGGTACTGCCGCCAGTACGACAGCACCCCGCGGCGGGTGGGCCGCGCCACGCCCGCGGGCGGGGTGCGCCGCGGGCGGAAGCGGGCCGGGCCCGGCCCGCCACGGTGTTTCGGCACCGTGGCGGGGCCGGTGACCGGAGGTGACGTCACCTCAGTTCACCCCCTGCCGCCTGGCGATCTGCTTGGCCTGGGAGACCGCGTCCTTCCAGGCGTCGTCGGGCTTCTTGCCCTTGGCCTCGATGCCGGTCAGCTCGGCCATGAAGGGAGCCATGACCGCCGAGTCGGCGGGTGCCTCGTAGCTCACGGGGATGGCCTCGGCGGCCGGGCCGAAGACCTCGATGATCTTCTGTCCGCCGAAGAAGGCGTCGGGGCCCGTCATGGCCGGCATCGCGTAGGTGGCGGGGGAGGCGGGGAAGATGGCGGCGTCGGTGAAGCTCTTGGCGTTGTTGTCCGGGCTGAGGATCCAGCTGATGATCTTGAACGCCTCTTCGGGGTTGCGGCACTGCTTGGGCAGGGTCAGATAGGAGCCGCCCTGGTTGGCCGGTCCGCCCGGGGTCGCGCAGACACGCCACTTGCCCTTGGTGCCCGGGGCCGCCGACTCGATGTCCAGCGCGTGCCAGGCGGCGCCGAGTTCGGTGTTCAGGCTCTTGCCGACGGCGGCGTTCCAGCTCTGGTCGTTGATCTTGGCATCGAGGCCGAGGGTGTAGGCGCGGACCGCGGTGTCCCAGGCGGCGCGGATGTGGTCCTGGTCGCCGATGAAGTGGTTGTCCTGGTCGACGAACCGCTTGGTGCCCTGGCCGACCGCGATGTTGAACACCGAGCCCATGTTGTTGACCAGGAAGGTGCCGGGCAGCGCCTTCTTCAGCTCGGTGCCGAGCGCGAAGTAGTCGTCCCAGGTCTTCGCCTCGGCCGCGACCTTGGCGGGGTCGCTGGGCAGCCCCGCCTTCTCGAACTGGTCGGCGCGGTAGAAGAGCGCGGTGGGGCCGATGTCGATCGGGAACCCTATCTGCTTGCCGTCCTCGGTCTGGGCGAGCTTGGTCTTCCACTCCAGGTACTGGGACGAGATCTTCTTGAAGCCCAGGTCGTTCAGGTCGAGGAAGCGGTCGGCGTTGGGCAGGAAGGAGGCGATGTCCTCGCCCTTGATGCCGGTGATGTCCGGCACGGAGGAGCCGCCGGCCGCGAGGGTGGTGGTGAGCTTCTGCTTGAAGTCGCCGCCGATGGAGGAACTGGTCAGCTTGATCCGGCTCTTGAAGTGCGTCCTGGCCTCGGCGACCACCTTGTCGCTGAGGGCTCCGCCCCAGTACCACAGGGTGAGGCTCTTGCCGTTCTTGGTGCCGCCGGATTCCGGGCCGCCGCCACAGGCGACGGTCAGGCCGGAGGCCGCCGCGGTGAACACGGCAGCCTGGAGGAAGCCTCTACGGGAAAGGTCCACGGGTCACTCCTGTTTGTTCCTGTTCGTGGTACTGCGGGGCTGTGGTGCGGGGGTGGGTGGGGTCACGCGGGCGGGGTGACCGGGGCGTGGTGCACGGGTGCGCCGACGTCGGCGGGGATGCGGTCCGCGAGGAAGCCGTAGGCCTTCTTCAGGCCGGGGTCGGTCAGCGAGCGCCACCAGTGGTCGACGCCGTACCAGCCGGGCGCCGCCAGACCTCCGCCGTGCCGGCCCACGGACAGACCCGCGGACAGCACGGCGAACCTCAGTCGCTCCGCCAGCGGCCAGCCGCCCAGGGAGGCGGCGACGAAGCTCGCGCCGAACACGTCGCCGGCGCCCGTCGCGTCGAGCACGTCGACGTCCAGGGCCGGGACCTCCGCGTACTCCCCGGTCGTCTGGTCCACCGCGATCGCGCCCTCGCCGCCGCGGGTGACCACGGCCACCGGCACCAGCTCGCTCAGCGTGCCGAGCGCGGCGGCCGCGCTGTCGGTGCGGGTGTACGCCATCGCCTCGGTCTCGTTGGGGAGGAAGGCGTGGCAGAGGGCGAGTTGGTCGAGCAGGCCACGCGACCACCGCTGGGTGGGGTCCCAGCCGACGTCCGCGTAGATGTGCGTGCCGTTCGCGGCGGCCTTGGCGAGCCACTCGCGCGGCTCGGCCTCGATGTGCACCAGCGCCGTGCGCGACTCGGGCGGGTCGCCCATCAGCACGTCCTGCGAGTACGGAGGTTCCTGGCCGTGGGTGACCAGGGCCCGGTCGTGACCGTGCGCCAGGGAGACGGTGACGGGGGTGTGCCAGCCGTCGGCGGTGCGCGAGAGGGAGAGGTCGACTCTCTCCTGTCCGGCGAGGACGTCACGGCAGTACGCGCCGTAGTAGTCGTCGCCGAAGACCGTGGCCAGGGAGGTCCGCAGGCCGAAACGGGCCGCGGCCACCGCCAGGTTGGCGATGCCGCCCGGACCGCAGCCCATGCCGTCGGTCCAGATCTCCTCGCCGGGGGTGGGCGGTTTTCCCAGCCCCGTGAGCACGAGGTCGTAGAAGAGCAGCCCGGTCAGCAGCACATCGGGCCGGTCGTCGTCCACGCGTGCACCCTCTCGTCGAGACGTTCGAAGATCACTCTTCAAAAGTCTTCAATTTCGGTGCACAGATCGTGCGCGCCTCCGAGAGGTTTGGCAAGAGTCAAGCAGAAGTGAGCATGGAAATGATTGGGAATGACGAGTACTGTTCAGCGCGTGCTGGCAGAGCGTAGACACCAACTCATCCTGCGGGCCCTGCGATCAGGGGGCCCGGCGGCCGTCACCGACTTGTCCGAACAGCTCGGTGTGAGCCCCGCCACCATCCGGCGTGACCTCGTCAGGCTGGAGGAGGAGGGGCTGCTCACCCGTGTGCACGGCGGCGCGGTCGTGGACGAGGGCGACCAGCCCTTCGCCGAGGTCGCCGAGGTACGGGTGGCCGAGAAGGACGCGATAGCGGCGAAGGCCGCCTCGATGGTCCGCGACGGTCAGTCCGTGCTCCTCGACATCGGGACCACCGCCTACCGCCTGGCCCGGCAGCTGCACGGCCGCCGCCTCACCGTCATCACCAGCAACCTGGTGGTCTACGAGGAGCTGGCCGACGACGAGGGCATCGAACTGGTCCTGCTCGGCGGCATGGTCCGCCGCGAGTACCGTTCCCTCGTCGGCTTCCTCACCGAGGACAACCTCCGGCAGCTGCACGCCGACTGGCTGTTCCTCGGCACGAGCGGAGTGCGTCCCGGCGGTCAGGTGATGGACACGACCGTCGTCGAGGTCCCGGTGAAACGCGCGATGATCAGGGCCGGCGACAAGGTGGTCCTGCTCGCCGACTCCGCGAAGTTCCCCGGCACGGGGATGGCGCGGGTCTGCGGCCCGGGGGAACTCGACGTGCTCGTGACCAACGGGTCGGTCGACCCGGGCACACGGTCGTCGTTCGAGGACGCGGGGGTCGAGGTGGTCACCGTATGACCGTCGGAGCGGCCCCCGGGCGGCGACGGCTGACACGTGTCGGACGCACCGGGCGCACGGACCGCGCGCAGGGTGGCGGGACGGCCCGCTCACAAGCACGATCGGCAAAGGTGGTAGTTGCGTGAAGCTGACGATTCTGGGCGGCGGAGGATTCCGGGTGCCCCTCGTGTACGGGGCGCTCCTCGGGGACCGCGCCGAGGGCCGGGTCACCCGTGTCGTCCTGCACGACCTGGACGCCGAGCGGCTCTCCGCCGTCACCCGCGTCCTCGCCGAGCAGGCCGCGGATGTCCCCGACGCCCCCGAGGTGAGTGCCACCACCGACCTCGACGAGGCCCTGCGCGGCGCCGACTTCGTGTTCTCCGCGATCCGCGTCGGCGGTCTGGAGGGCCGCGCGCACGACGAGGCGGTGGCCCTCGCCGAGGGCGTCCTCGGCCAGGAGACCGTGGGTGCCGGCGGCATCGCCTACGGCCTGCGCACCGTCCCGGTCGCAGTGGACATCGCCCGGCGGGTGGCCCGGCTCGCCCCCGACGCCTGGGTCATCAACTTCACCAACCCGGCGGGCCTGGTCACCGAGGCGATGTCCCGCCACCTCGGCGACCGCGTGATCGGTATCTGCGACTCGCCCGTGGGCCTCGGCCGCCGCATCGCCCGCGTCCTCGGGGCGGCGAACCCGGCCGAGGCGTGGATCGACTATGTCGGCCTCAACCACCTCGGCTGGGTCCGCGGCCTGCACATCGCCGGCCGCGACGAACTCCCGCGCCTGCTCGCCGACCGCGACCTCCTCGGCTCCTTCGAGGAGGGCAAGCTCTTCGGCGTCGACTGGCTCCAGTCCCTCGGCGCCATCCCCAACGAGTACCTGCACTACTACTACTTCAACCGCGAGGCGGTCCGCGCCTACCAGGCGGTCGAGAAGACCCGCGGCGCCTTCCTCAAGGACCAGCAGGCCCACTTCTACGAGGAGATGCGCCGCCCCGACGCGCACGCGCTCAAGGCATGGGACCGGACCCGCGCCGAGCGGGAGGCCACCTACATGTCGGAGAACCGGGAGACGGCCGGCGCCGGCGAACGCGACGCCGACGACCTCTCCGGCGGGTACGAGAAGGTCGCCCTCGCCCTGATGCGGGCCATCGCCCGCGACGAGCGCACCACCCTCATCCTCAACGTCCGCAACAAGGGCACGCTGACGGCGCTCGACACCGAGGCCGTCATCGAGGTGCCCTGCCTGGTCGACGCCAACGGCGCGCACCCGGTCGCGGTGTCCCCCCTGCCCGGCCACGCCACCGGCCTGGTCTGCGCGGTCAAGGCCGTCGAACGCGAGGTACTGGCCGCCGCCGAGTCGGGTTCCCGCACGACGGCGGTGAAGGCGTTCGCCCTGCACCCGCTCGTCGACTCGGTGAACGTCGCACGCCGCCTGGTCGAGGGCTACACGGCGGTGCACCCTGGCTTGGACTACCTGCAGTAGGCTCCCGCCCAGAAAGCGCTTACCGCGCCCGACCCGTCTTCCTCCGCTCCCCCTGCTCACCGCTCCGCCCGCTGCCTGGAGACCTCACATGCATGACGAACGCAACCGGATCGAGGAACGCGTCGAGCGCGTCCACACCCAGCGCATCAAGCCCGCGATCTACGCGGCCTCCGTGCCCTTCCAGGTCGAGGCATGGCAGGCCCCGGGCGAGCCCGTCCCCTTCGAGGAGGCCGCGGCCGCCTCCTACGCCCCGTTCGCCATGGACACCCCCTGGGGCCCGCCGTGGGGCACGACCTGGTTCCGGATGCGCGGACAGGTCCCCGCCGAGTGGGCGGGCCGCCGCGTCGAGGCGGTCGTCGACCTCGGCTTCGTCGGCGACTGGCCCGGCAACCAGGCCGAGGCCCTGGTCCACCTCGCCGACGGCACCCCGCTGAAGGCGGTCAACCCGCTCAACCAGTACGTACCGATCGGCAACCCCGCACGCGGCGGCGAGACGATCGACTACCTGGTCGAGGCCGCTTCCAACCCCGACATCCTCGCCGACAACTTCTCGAGGCCCACGCCGCTCGGCGACATCCTCACCGCCGGCGACAAGCCGCTCTACACCTTCCGGCGCGCCGACATCGCCGTCCTCGACGAGGAGGTCTTCCACCTCGACCTGGACCTCCAGGTGCTGCGCGAGCTGATGGTCCACCTCGGCGAGCACGAGCCCCGCCGCCACGAGATCCTGCACACCCTGGACCGGGCCATGGACGCCGTCGACCTCGACGACGTCGCCGGCAGCGCGACCGCCGTCCGCGAGATCCTCGCCCCGGCCCTCGCCAAGCCCGCCCACGCCAGCGCCCACACCATCTCCGGCGTCGGCCACGCCCACATCGACTCCGCCTGGCTGTGGCCCATCCGCGAGACCAAGCGCAAGACGTCCCGCACCTTCTCCAACGTCACCGCGCTGGCCGACGAGTACGAGGACTTCATCTTCGCCTGCTCCCAGGCCGTCCAGTACGAGTGGGTGCGCGACAACTACCCGCAGGTGTGGGAGCGGATCAAGAAGGCCGTCGACAAGGGCCAGTGGGTGCCGGTCGGCGGCATGTGGGTCGAGTCCGACGGCAACCTGCCCGGCGGCGAGGCCATCGCCCGCCAGCTCGTCCACGGCAAGCGGTTCTTCATCGAGCACTTCGGCATCGAGACCAAGGGCGTCTGGCTGCCGGACTCCTTCGGCTACAACGCCTCCTACCCGCAGCTCGCCAAGCTCGCCGGCAACGACTGGTTCCTCACCCAGAAGATCTCCTGGAACCAGACCAACCGCTTCCCCCACCACACCTTCTGGTGGGAGGGCATCGACGGCACCCGCATCTTCACCCACTTCCCGCCGGTCGACACCTACAACGCCCGCTTCAGCGGTGAGGAGATGGACCGCGCGGTCCGCAACTACGCCGAGAAGGGCGCCGGTACACGCTCGCTGGCCCCCTTCGGCTGGGGCGACGGCGGCGGCGGCCCCACCCGCGAGATCATGGAACGCGCGCGCCGCCTCGCGGACCTGGAGGGCTCACCGAAGGTCGTCGTCGAACACCCCGACGAGTTCTTCGCCAAGGCCCGCGCCGAGTACGAGGACGCCCCCGTCTGGAACGGCGAGCTGTACCTCGAACTCCACCGCGCCACCTACACCTCCCAGGCCCGCACCAAGCAGGGCAACCGCCGCAGCGAGCACAAGCTGCGCGAGGCGGAGCTGTGGGCGACGACGGCCGCGCTCAACGCGCCCGGCTACGCCTACCCGTACGAGAAGCTCGACCGCCTCTGGAAGACGGTCCTGCTCCACCAGTTCCACGACATCCTGCCGGGCTCCTCGATCGCCTGGGTCCACCGCGAGGCGGAGGCCGAGTACGCGAGGGTGGCGAAGGAGCTGGAGGTGCTGACGGCCGAGGCCGTCGCGGCGCTCGGCGCGGGAGACACCCGCGTCTTCAACACCAGCCCCCGCGACCGCGCCGAGGTGGTCCGCACGCCCGCGGGCGCGCCGGTGTACGTGACGGTCCCCGCGAGCGGCAGCGCGCCCCTGGCCGCCGCCGAACCCCCGCACCCCGTCACCGTCTCCGGCCGGGTGCTCGACAACGGCCTGGTCCGGGTCGAGATCGCCGAGGACGGCACCCTCGCCTCGGTCCGCGACCTGGTCGCCGACCGCGAGGTGCTGGGAGACAAGGGCAACCTGCTCCGTCTGCACACCGACCTCCCGAACTACTGGGACGCCTGGGACGTCGACAAGCACTACCGCAACCGCTACACCGACCTGCTGGACGCCGAGTCGATCACCGTGGTCGAGGAGGACCCGCTGCTCGGCGCGATCCGCGTGGAGCGCTCGTTCGGCAAGGGCTCCCGCATCGGTCAGACCATCACGCTGCGTGCGGGCAGCCGCCGGATCGACTTCGAGACGGACATCGACTGGCACGAGGCCGAGAAGTTCCTCAAGGCCGGCTTCCCGATCGACGTCCGCGCGGCCCACTCCTCCGCCGAGATCCAGTTCGGCCACATCCAGCGCCCCACCCACACCAACACCACCTGGGAGGCCGCCCGCTTCGAGGTCCCCGGTCACCGCTGGGTGCACGTCGGCGAGCCCGGCTACGGCGTGGCGGTGATCAACGACTCCACCTACGGCCACGACGTCACCCGCACGGTCCGCGAGGACGGTGGTACCACCACCACGGTCCGCCTCAGCCTGGTGCGCGCCCCGCGCATCCCGGACCCCGAGGCCGACCAGGGCAAGCACCGGCTCACGTACTCCCTGCTCCCCGGCGCGAGCATCGAGGACGCGGTCGCCGAGGGCTACGCCCTCAACCTGCCGCTGCGTGTCGCCGACGCGGCGGGCGCCCCCGAGCCGGTGGTCTCCGTCGACGGCGACGGGGTGACCGTCGAGGCGGTCAAGCTCGCCGACGACGCCTCCGGCGACGTCGTGGTCCGGATCTACGAGTCGGGCGGCGGCCGGGCCCGGGGCGTCCTGCGCACCGGCTTCCCGCTCGCCGGGGCCCAGATCACCGACCTGCTGGAGCGCCCCCTGTCCGAGGCCGCCACGGAGGGCGACGGCGTCCCGGTGACCCTGCGGCCGTTCGAGGTGCAGACCCTGCGGCTGGTGGTGGGGGAGCGCTGACCGTTCTCCCCGGCCGGCAGTGAGAAAGGCTCCGGCCGGCAGAGAGAAAGGCCGCGGCGGGCACGTCGCCCGTCGCGGCCAGGTGGACGGGTGCGGGTCCGGCGGGGGCCGGTCGCGCGGTTCCCCGCGCCCGTGCAAGCCCAGGCCCTGCGCGCCTGAAAAGCCCAGCCCTCACCGGGGCCGCGGGGGCGGGACCCCCGGCCCTCAGACGGCCAGCGGCCGGTCCGCGGACGGCTTGCAGGCGACCGGTGTTCCCACCGTGAGCGCCCGCGCCTCCACGGACTCCGGCTCAGGCACCACCATGGCGACCGGTACCTCGGACACCTGCTGCGGCAACGTGACCGCCCGTACCGGCCGGGTCCCCGACACCACCGTGTAGTCCTGACCCAACCGCGTCGGCACCACGTCACCCGGCTCCTCGCCGAGCGCCAACCGAACAGCGGCCCACGGCGCGTTGATCCCGCACAGCGCGAGCTGGTGCAGCCCGCCCGCCGGGCGCGTGTTGACGTCCATCAGCACCGGCTCGTCGCCGTACATCCGGAACTGGATGTTCGTGAGGTGGTGCAGCCCGAACCCCTCCGCGATCCGCCGTGCCGGCTCGATCCACGCGGGGTTCTGGCTGAAGCCGCGCCGCCGCCCGTTCTTCGTGCGGCCCACGGCCATCCGGACCCGCCCGTCGGGACCGGTGAGGCAGTCCACGGACACCTCCGGCTGCTCCAGACGCGGCATCACCAGCCAGTCCACGGGCTCCCCGGCCGCCCGCAGCGCCTCCACGACCAGGTCGAGCTGGACGTGCGGGCTCGGGAACCCGCTGAGGTGGGAGAGCGAGAAGGGGGCACGTGAGACGACGCGGAAGCCGACCCCGCCGGCGCCGGCCGCCGGCTTGAAGCAGGCCCGGTGACCGGCCTCCTCCAACTCGTCGACGGCGGCGACGAGTTCGTCGGCGTTCGTCACCCGGAACCACGGCGGCACCGGAATCCCGTGCGCCTGGACCGCCTCGTACGCGGTCACCTTGTCCTCGAAGAGCTCGATGGCCTCGGCCGTCGGCGCCAGCAGGGCCGTACCGACGGCCGCGAACTCCTCACGGTGGGCGGCCAGGGCCGCCTGGTGCAGCCGGGGCACGAACACGTCGATGCCGCGCTTGGCGCACTGGTCGAGCGCGTACTCGACGTACGCGGCGGGGGAGAGGCCCTCGGGCTCCAGGTCGGCGGTGTCCGCGGCGGCCAGCACCGGGGAGTCGGCGTCACCGTGCGTGGCATGGATGTCCACCGGACGAGCGTGCGGATTATGCCGCAGCTGATCCATGAAGAAGACGTTCTCCGCGTACGTGCGGTTGAGCCAGACGCGTACGCGAGAGACCATGCAGGCCGCCTTTCCAGGGTTCGCGGGCACAGCGGAGCAGGCCGTGCCCGGCCAGGGGGGATGGAGGTACGCCGAACCGCCGTACGCGAAAGAGAGGGCGTGGCGGTGGTGTAGGAGGGATCATACGGCCACCGGGGCCCAGGTTTCTGTCACGCGCGTGTTAATCCTGGCGCGGCGGGGCGGACGGGGCCCCGGCGGGGCGCGGGCCGGGCGGTGCGGCAGGCCGGTCTTGTCGACCGGTGCGCCCATGTGATCTCGTGTCGATGTGCGGTGTTCGGAAGGGAGCACGGGTGGACTCGAAGGTCGGCCGTCACGGGAATCTGCTGGCCATCAGCGATCTGCACATCGGCTATCCCGAGAATCGCGCCCTGGTCGAGCGGATGCGCCCCGAGACCGACGACGACTGGCTCCTGGTGGCCGGTGACGTCTCCGAGAGCGTCGCCGACATCCGCTGGGCCCTGGAGACCCTCGCCGGCCGCTTCGCGAAGGTCGTCTGGGCGCCGGGCAACCACGAACTGTGGACCCACCCCGCCGAGACCGTCCCCTACCGGGGCGTCGAGCGGTACGAGCACCTCGTCGCCCTCTGCCGGGAACTGGGTGTCCTCACCCCGGAGGACCCCTACCCCCGCTGGGAGGGCCCCGGCGGTCCGGTGATGATCGCCCCGCTGTTCCTTCTGTACGACTACTCGTTCCTGCCCAAGGGCTGCGCGACGAAGGAGGAGGGCCTGGCGTACGCGCACGGCACCGGCATCGTCTGCACCGACGAGCACGTGCTGCACCCCGACCCGTACCCGAGTCGCGAGGCGTGGTGCCGCGCCCGGGTCGCCGAGACCGAACGCAGGCTCGCCGAACTGCCGCCCGGCCTGCCGACGGTGATGGTCAACCACTACCCGCTGGACCGGCACCCCATGGACGTCCTGCACCACCCGGAGTTCGCCATGTGGTGCGGCACCGGACTGACCGCCGACTGGCACCGCCGCTTCCGCGTCGAGGTCATGGTCTACGGCCATCTGCACATCCCGCGGACCACCTGGCTGGACGGGGTCCGCTTCGAAGAGGTGTCCGTGGGTTACCCCCGCGAGTGGCGGCCGCGTCCGGGACCGCCGGGCAGGCTGCGCCGCATTCTGCCGATGGAGGTCGAAGCCGGTGATCGAGGAACTGCTCCCGGGAGCGGTCGTGGCCGTGGAGGCGTACGCCCCTGACGAGGACGCGGCCGTCGAGGCGATCGAGCTGTACCCCGAGGAGGAGGCGGTCGTGGCGCGGGCGGTGGCGAAGCGGCGCCGCGAGTTCACCGTCGTCCGCGCCTGCGCCCGGCGGGCCATGGAGAAGCTGGGCGTGCCACCGCGGGCCCTCGTCCCCGGCGAACGGGGCGCCCCCGTCTGGCCGGAGGGACTGACCGGCAGCATGACCCACTGCGAGGGGTACGCGGCCGCCGCCCTGGTCCGCCTCGGCGACCTCGCCTCCCTCGGTATCGACGCCGAACCCCACGGCCCTCTGCCCGAGGGCGTCCTGGCGGCGATCGCGCTTCCCGCCGAGGAGGCCCGGCTGGACCGGCTGAGCGCCGACGACCCCGCGGTCCACTGGGACCGGCTCCTCTTCAGTGCCAAGGAGTCCGTCTACAAGGCGTGGTTCCCGCTCACCGGGCGGTGGCTGGACTTCTCGGAGGCCGACATCGAGGTCTGCGTCGAACCCGGCGGCCGTTCCGGCACACTGCGCGCCCAACTCCTCGTGCCCGGACCGGTGGTGGACGGCCGGCCTGTCGACGCCTTCGCCGGACGCTGGACGGTCCGCCGGGGGCTGGTGGCGACGGCGGTGTCGGTCCCCCGCGCCCCGGCGGCCTTCCCCGGCGAGGCCGAGCCGCCGGACTCCGTCTGACGGATCATCACCGCCGGGGCACCGGAAGGGACCCCGGGGCTCCGGGAGGCGGTGACCCTCCACCGCACCCCCCGGCGGACCGTCGCCGCCCGCGCTCAGATCTCCGGGCACCAGCTCCGCAACAGCCTGAAGAACTCCTCCTCGTTGCCCGAGAGCCCCGCCGCCGACAGCGCCTGCTCCGCCTCGGCGAGCACGGCGGGCGGCACCACGGGTGGTCGGCGTGACTCGCCGGACCCGTCGAACGCTGCTCGTACGGTCCCCAGCAGCCGCAGATAGGCCTGTACGGCGGCCCGCTCGCGGTCGGTCAGTACGGCGGTCTGCATCGAACGGCTCTCCCCTGGTCGGATCGGCGAAAACTCCGTGCCCGCCCCGGCGTACGGGTGGCACACTCCCAGCTTGCCGTCCACCACTGACAATCCCGTTCTCCCGCGCGCTGATGTCGCCCGGCGAGCCAGGGCCTGTCCGACCGTTCCCGTCTGCCTCGCGACGCCCTGCACGCCCTCTCGCGACGCCGTGCACGCCCTCTCGCGACGCCGTGCACGCCCTCTCGCCGCGCCGGACGAGAGCCCAAGCGGCTCCGCCAGGAGGACTTCCGCCCGGCACACCGGGAGCACGCACCGCACGCCGCTCCTTCTCCCGCGGAGATCCCTCAGAAGGGCCCTAACGCCGTGCCGCCCCCAGCACCGTCTCCCGCTCATGCCCCGTCAGCGGCGGTTCCGTCAGCGGGGATCTGACCGGGCCCCGCAGCACCGCCAGGACGATCTCGGGCCTGACGAGGGCGCCGATCGGTGCGCTGAGGGTGACCACACCGAGGTAGGCCTTGAAGACCAGGGGCCGGCCGAGCGCGGTCCGCATCAGCCGCTCCACATAGCGGCCGAAGAGTCTCTGCACGGCGTTCGGCCGCTTGCCGATGGCCTCCGGATAGCGGATGTCCGCGCCGGTGGCCAGGTTCCAGGCCAGGGAGACCGGCACCGCCACCGCCTTCTGCACCCGGCGCGCGAGCCCCGGCGCCGTCAGACCCTGCGCGGCGACCCGCTCGCGCAGCGCCAGGGCGCTCTGGGCGGCGACGGACATGCCGTGGCCGTATATCGGGTTGTACGTGGCGACAGAGTCGCCGATCGCCACGAACCCGTCGGGCCAGTCGGACACCTTCTCGAAGAAGCGCCGCCGGTTGATCGTGCTGCGGGTGACCACGACGTCCGTCAGCGGCTCGGCGCGGGCGATCAGCTCGCCGACGACCGGGTCCCTGACGTCCCGCGCGAACGCCTCGAACTCCTCGGTGACCGCGCTCGGTTGACCGCCCCGGGTGCCCGACAGCGTCACCAGCCAGCGCCCGTCCTCGATGGGCACGAGGGTCGCGCTGCGTCCCGGCACCGGCTGCGACCCGTCCGGCTGCACGTTGACGACCGGGTACTCCTCGGTGCCCGCCGGTGCCCGGAAGACCCGGCTGGCGTACACGAGTCCGGAGTCGACCTCGTCCATCGGCGCCGGCGCGACCCCGAGGGTGTCGAGCCAGGCGGAACCCCGTGAACCGCGTCCGGCGGCGTCCACCACCAGATCGGCGGCGAGGACCCGCGCCTCACCGTCGGCGGAACGGACCCGCAGCCCCGTCACCCGGGAGGCGTCGCCCTCCAGGCCCAGGATCTCGGTGCGGTCGAGCACGGTGACCCGGGGCCCGGCGAGAAGGCGGGCGCGGACGACCGACTCCAGCAGATCCCGGCTGCACGCGATCATGAACTCCATCTCGGGCCAGCGGCGCACCCAGCCCTGGGGCGACAGGCAGACCAGGCCGGTCGGCAGCGGGATGCGCCGGGCGCCGGCCGCGAGCCAGGCGTCCGTGACCCCCGGCAGCAGCTCCTCCATGGCGCGGGCCCCGCCGGACCACAGCAGATGGGCGTGCCGGGCCTGGGGCACACCCCGGCGGGGCCCGGGCTCCTCGGGCAGCACGTCACGTTCGATCACGGTGACGTCGGCGTGGTCGCGCAGCGCGGCGGCGGCCAGCAGGCCGGCCAGGCCCGCGCCGACGACGACGGCGCTCCGGGAGGTCGTGACCGCGGTGTCACGCGGGCCGCTAACGGGTTCGCTCATGGAAGTCGCTCTCTGACCTGGTCGCGGCGGCCCATTCACGGGCGGCCGCTACGACGGGTGACTGACGCAGGGCGATGGACATCCGCACGAGGTCACGGGGGTTCTCGGTGGGCGGGGTGGGGGCTTCGGAGGCGGCGGAGCTGATGACCCGCCCCTCCGGATCGTGCTCCCTGGCCCGCACCGCCGCCGTCACCATCGCCGCGTCGGCCTCGGCCCGCGCCTGGGCGGGCTCGGAACCGGCCGCGACGGCGGCGTCGTAGGCCTTGGCCCGGACCTGGGCGTCGAAGTACGGGTACAGGCTGAGCATGCCGTCGTGGATGTCGGACTCCCGCTGGGTCATCTGGAGCCGGGCGGGCGCCCACCAGGAGATCCGCACCTCGTGGCTCGCCTGGGCCCAGACCGGGCGAAGCTCCCGCCACAGCGGGCCGAGCCGACGGTACATCGACCAGATCGTCCAGGAGTCGCCCAGCCGTTCTCCGGCCAGCGGCAGACAGAAACCGACCGCGCAGACCTGCGCGCCGACGGACGACAGCACGGGGGCGACGTACGTGCTCAGATAGTCCAGGTCGCCGCCCTGCCAGCGGGCCACCACGGCGACCAGCTTGACCGCCGCGAACGGGACGTTGAGCAGGAAGCCGAACGCGATGATCAGCAGTCCGGCGCGCAGCCAGCCCCGCACCTGCAGCGCCCAGCGCCAGCACATGACGTTCATCGCGACACCCGCGACGCTGAACCCGGCCAGATACAGCACGATCATCTCGCGCAGGAACGGCGTGGTGGCGTAGTACGTGTCGAAGTCCCGCACCCGCTCCACGGGTGCCTCGCCGAGCAGGAACAGCAGCACGATCGCCGCGCACACCGCGCCGTAGCCGGCGATCCAGCGGTGCGAGAGCCGGCGGGTCGTCTCGGGCGGGCCGCCACGCCAGTTGATGATCAGCACCAGACAGGAGCCGCTGAACGCGCTCAGCAGGAAGTAGACGACGGGCGCCGAGATGTTGGTGACGCCCGTGACGTGGTTGAGCTCGCTGATCGTCGGCGGCGCGGCGAAGCAGAAGACCAGGGCGGCCAGCGTCATCAGCGCGCACACGGACCTGATCAGGGGGTCGCCCCAGTTCCGCAGCAGCGCGGGCGTCTTCGAGGCCAGGGCGATCGCCATCGCGGCGGCCGGAAGGTAGTAGCTGGACCCGTCCATGCTCTCGGCGTCTCTGCGTTCCCGGCCGCTCAGCCCTGCGGTCCGCGGCAGCCCAGCGAGGCCCCGATGCGGCCGGCCAGGTGATCGCGGCGCACGGGCCGACGCAGCGCCGAACCGGCCAGCCAGGCACGGCACTTGCTCGCCAGCAGCAGTCCGAAGCTCTCGGCGTCCTGCTCGTCCGTCAGGTCGAAACGGGTACGGGCTGCGACCCTCGGCACGGTCGCCCGCAGATCGGCGTCCTGGCTCAGTAAGCGCGCGGCGACCGCGGTGCCCTCCACGTGCCGTCCGCAGTGACCGGCGTGCATGTGCCACAGCTCATGGCCGAGGATCACCAACTGGTGGTCGGGCGCGGTGCGTTCCTCGATGACGACCAGATCCTGCTCGGCCATGTCCAGCCACAGCCCGCTGGCCGTGCCCGGCGGGAAGACGGCCGTGCGATAGCGGACGGGACGGCCGCGGCGCCGGCTCATGGCGTCGCACAGGGCGCCGTAGAGATCGGCGGGGTCCGCCGGCGCCGGCAGCGTGAGTTCGCCGACCAACTCGCCGCACAGACGGCGCATTTCCTTTCCGATGCCCACAGTTCTCCCCCGGTCAGGACTCGGGCCGCTTGACGCTCTCCAGCAGCATGTCCAGCCACTCCGCCACCTTGTCGCGGTGCTGGTCGGTGGGCAGCTGGGCCGCCCGCCAGGCGATGGAGCGCACACCGTGGTTCTGCAGCAGCCGCTGCAGCGGGTCGTCCGCGGCCTCGGCCGCCGCGCGTTCGCGGTCGGCCAGCTGCTGGAGAAGCTCCTGCTCGGTCCGTATCAGGGCGCTCGCCAGCGCCTCGGGGTCCTCGGCGGTGAGGAAGCCTGCGTGCACCCGGAAGAAGCGCTGGATGGCGTCGCAGTGCTCCATCGTGGGCCGCCGGTCCCCGTTGATCAGGGCACCCGCCTGCTGGCGCGACATCCCGGCGCCGTCGGCGATCTCCTGCTGGGTGTACTTGCGGCCACCCGGCTTGAGGCGGGTGCGCCGCAGCAGGTCGAGGCGTTGCAGAAAGCGGGCCTGGACGTCCGGCTCACCGGCGCGCTGTCCGCTCAGCAGGGCCTTCACCACCGCCTCCGGCACGCCCGAGGCGACCGAGAGCCGTCGGGTGTCGAACACCTCCGTGTGCCGTACGCGCAGCTTGTCCGCCAGCGCGGTGACACGGGCCACGACGGCCGGCAGCAGAACCGTCGCCGCGGCGTCCGGAACCTCGAAGCCATCCGTCACCGACAGGTCTCCTACGTCTCTCTCAGGCCAATTTCGCGGTACTGCGGAATCCGTGGATCCAAGCCTGGCGCGAGACCCTGGTCCCGGCAAGTACACCCGTGAACTGCGGGGAGACTAGCGGTTGTGTCGAACTCACATCCAGGTCTCGCCACAACTGTGGCGGGATTCAGCCGTCAACCGACGCCGAATGCCACGATAGTTGACACCGATCCGACCGGGGCACCAGGATCAAGGCGCCGCGTGAAGGCCGCATAGGCAAGAGGGGTGACCTCCCGATGGCGTTTCAGGCAGGAGGGCAGCGGTGGGTACCGCGGTCCGTCCCCGACACTCTCGAAGCCCAGGAAGCACAGGCGTACCTCCAGGACTACGCCGTGTTGCTGGATTCCGTCCTGTTCCCGTCCGTGGTCCTCGACCACCGCTGGGGCGTCGTTCTGGCCAACGCCGCGTTCCGGGCCCTGTTCAACGGTGTGGGGCCGCACCCGACGGCCATGCCGGACGACAACTTCCTCCGCTTCGTGCTCTTCCACCCCGACGCCGCCACGGTCCTCGGCGACCACGAGGCCGGCTGGTGCCTGCCGATGCTCGCCCACTTCGCCGCCGCGGTGGAGCAGCACCCCCAGGACCGGGGCCTGCAGGCCGTCCGCCGGGAGATCGCCCAGGACCCGATCATGGACGCCGCCTACCGCCACGGCCTCCCGCACTGGCTCCGTACGGTGGGCCCCGCGGCCGTCCGGAACGACGGCGCCGTACGCCGGGTGATCCACCCGGACCCGCGCTGGGGCGCCACCCACTGCAGGGTCGTCGGCGAGAGCCCCGACACCCTGCGCGACATGGGCTACCACCGTATGACCCTCGTCCTGCGCGAGGTGGGCCGCCCGGCCGACCCGCTGCGCCGGACGCGCCGTCCCCGGCCCGCCGCCACGGGCCATCTGAGCGTGGTGCCCTCTCCCGAACGGTGAGCCGCACCCCCTCCGGCGCCGCCGGCGTTCAGGTCGCCGACGGCGCCGGAGGACAACCCCCGCCCCCCGGTCACCCCTTGCCCAGGTCGAGGGGGACATCCCGCTTCGCCGCCTGGATCTGCTCGTACACATGGGTCCGCAGCTCCGCGAAGCGCGGAGCCACACGGGTGTGCAGCTGGTCCCGCTCGGCGGGAAGGTCGATCCTGAGCCGTTCCCGCACGACGGTGGGGGAGGAGGAGAGGATCAGAACCCGTTCGCCGAGATAGACGGCCTCGTCGATGTCATGGGTGACGAACAGGATCGTGATGCCCCGCTCCCGCCACAGGCCCCGCACGAGATCCTCCAGGTCGGCCCGCGTCTGGGCGTCGACCGCCGCGAACGGCTCGTCCATCAGCAGCACCTCCGGCTCGTACGCCAGCGCGCGGGCGATGGCGACCCGCTGCTGCATACCGCCGGACAGCTGCCAGGGGTAGGCGCCCGCCGCGTCGGACAGACCGACGGAGGCCAGCGCGTCGTCGACCAGTTCCCGGCGCCGTGCCCTGCCCGACTTCTTCTGCCGCAGGGGCAGTTCGACGTTGTCGCGGACCCGCATCCAGGGGAACAGGCTGCGCCCGTACTCCTGGAACACCACCGCCATGCCCGGCGGCGGCCCGTCCACCCGCCGTCCCCCGAGGCGGACCTCACCGGCGGTCGGGTCCAGCAGCCCGGCCACGCACTTCAGCAGGGTCGTCTTGCCGCAGCCCGACGGCCCCACCAGACAGACCAGTTCGCCGGCGCCGACGGTGAAGGTGAGGTCCCGCACCGCCTCCACCCGGCGCCCGGAACCCTCGTAGACCTTCCGCAGACCCGTCACTTCCAGCAAGGCGCTCATCGCCGGCTGCCCCTTCCCCGGTTTCACCACGACCGCCGCGAGGACGCGCGCTGGCCGTGATACCAGCCCAGCACACGCCGCTCCACCAGGCGGAACACGACGGACAGCAGGAACCCGAGCAGACCGAGGACGAGGATGCCGGTCCACATGTCGGGGATCGCGAAACCGCGCTGGAACTGGACGATGGTGTGGCCCAGTCCGTCGCCGGCCGCGGTCATCTCGCTGATGACCATGAGGATGATGCCGATCGACAGCGCCTGCCGCAGCCCCGCGAAGATCTGCGGACTCGCCGAGCGCAGCACGACGTGCCGCAGCCGGGCCGCGCCCGTGACGCCGTACGACCGGGCCGTCTCGGACAGCACGGAGTCCACCGCCCGTACGCCCTCCACGGTGTTGAGCAGGACCGGCCACACACAGCCGCTCGCGATGACGGCGATCTTCATCGTGTCGCCGATGCCCGCGAACAGCATGATGACCGGGACGAGGACCGGCGGTGGCACCGCCCGCAGGAATTCGAGGACCGGTTCGCAGACCGACCGCACCCGGCGGTGGGAGCCGATGACCGTGCCGAGCGCGACACCGGCGACGGCCGCCACCGCGTACCCCGCGGACAGGCGCAGCAGGCTCGGCAGCACGTCGGCGCGCACCCGCTCCGCCGTCCAGACGTCCGGGAAGGTGGCGAGGATCGTGCGCAGGGGCGGCCAGAACACGTCGGTGCTGCCGGAGGAGGCGAACCACCACACGGTGACCAGGACGAGGGGAAGGGCGACGCCGAACAGCAGCCGCGCCGGCACACGTCTCACACGGCCACCTCCCCGCGCACCGACTGGTGCCAGGCCAGCGCCCGCCGCTCCACCGCACGGGCGCCCACGTTGACCAGCAGCCCCAGCAGCCCGGTGACCACGACCAGGGCGTACAGCTCCGGCACCGCCTGCGAGGTCTGCGCGACCGCGATGCGCTGACCCAGCCCCGGTGCCCCGATGACGAGTTCGGCCGTCACCGCCAGGACGAGGGCCACGGCGGCGGCCAGCCTGAGGCCCGTCATGACGTACGGCAGTGCGGTGGGCCACAGCACGTACCGGACCCGCGCCCAGGGGCCGAGGCCGTAGGAGCGGGCGGTCTCCTCGGCGACCGGGTCGACGTCCTGGACGCCGTACAGGGTCTGGATCAGGATCTGCCAGAAGGACGCGTACACCACCAGGACGAGCACCGACTGCAGTTCGCTGCCGTACAGGAGGACGGCGAGGGGGATCAGGGCGACCGAGGGGATCGGGCGCAGGAACTCGATCGTGGAGGACGTCGCCTCGCGCAGGTGCGGCACGACGGCGATCACGACCCCCGTGAGGATCCCGGCCGTCGCGGCGATCAGGAGTCCGAGGGCCCAGCCGGTCAGGGTGTCACCGAGCGCGGTCCAGAAGGCCGCGTCGGCGAGTTCGGCGGCCAGAGCGCCGGCGACCCGGCTGACCGGCGGGAGATAGTCGTCCTCGACGAGGCCGAGCCGTGGGACCGCCTCCCACACGGCGAGGAATCCCGTCAGTCCGGCCGCGCCGAGGAGCGCGTCGGCACCCCTCACGGCAGCAGCTTGTCCAGGTCCGGGGCCTTCTCGAACAGGCCGTCCTTCTGGCCGAGTTCGGCGAGCCGCTCGATGGAGGCACGGTCCGGCTCGGCCGGCCAGTGGGGCAGGACCACCGACTCCAGCAGGTTCTGCGGGATCTTCGTGTAGGTGGTGACGATCTCGCGGACCTCGTCCGGGTGTTCGTCGGCGTAGGCGAGCGACTCCGCCGTGGCCTCCTGGAACTTCTTCACCGTCTCCGGGTTCTCCTCGGCGTACTGCTGCGAGGTGAAGTACATGGCCACGGTGAGGTACGGCGACACGTCGACGAAGTTCGACGCCAGGACGGTGCCGCCCTGGGACTTGATGGTGGCCAGCGCGGGCTCCACGACACAGGCCGCGTCGACCTGGCCCTTGGTGAGCGCGGCCGGCATCTGGTCGAACGGCATCTCCACGTACTCCACCTCGGACGGGTCGCCGCCGTCCTTGCGGACCGACTCGTTGACCGAGGTGTCGCAGATGTTGCCCAGCGTGTTGGCCGCGACCTTCTTGCCCTCCAGGTCGCTGGCGGTCCTGATCGGGCTGCCCTTGCGCACCATGATCTCCGCGAAGTCGGCGCCCGCCTTTCCGGTGGAGGCGACGCCGTTCACCACGGCCTTGACCGGCACGTTCTTGGACCGGGCGACCAGCAGGGACGTCATGTTGCTGAAGCCGAAGTCGAACTGGCCGGAGACGACACCGGGCACGATCGCCGCTCCGCCCTGCGCGAGGGTGGGCTCCAGGTCGAGCCCCCGCTTGCTGTAGAAGCCCTTCTTCTCGCCCAGGTACAGGGGCGCCACGTCGATGATGGGGATGACGCCGAGCTTGAGCGTGGTGGTGCCCCCGGACCCCGCGTCCCCGCCGCCCGACTTCGTGGAACCGCAGGCCGTCGCGGTGACGAACAAGGTGCCGGCCGCGAGACCGATGAGCAGACGACGCATGACTCCCCCTGGTGGGAACGCTCCTCGACAGGCTGTGCGCACACCGCACAGAAGTGCTCAGCGGGAAGGTAGAACGCCGCCGGTTGCGGGTCAATGCCCGCAGCCTGCAAGCCCGTTGACAGTTGCAGAAGTGTGCTCCTAGCGTGCGCACAACGCACCGTCGTGCGTACGGCACGCGGGTGCGGCGCTTCGTCCGTGCCGTGCCCGCGCTTCGTTCGTGCTGCTTGTGTGCGGATCCGGTGCGGATCCCGTGCGGTGCTCGGCCCGGTGCCCGGTCCCATGCTCCCCGCGGTCTCCGTTGCGTCTTCCTGGAGTCGACGATGCCCGATCGAGACCGGTTCGGCGGAGCCCGCGAACCGCACTTCGTCCGGTCCTTCGAGCGCGGCCTCGCGGTCGTCCGCGCCTTCGACGCCGAGCATCCCGCCCTGACACTGAGCGAGGTCGCGCGGACCTGTGAGCTGACCCGGGCCGCCGCCCGCCGCTTCCTGCTCACCCTCGTCGACCTCGGCTACGTCCACACCGACGGCCGGCTGTTCCGGCTGACCCCGCGCGTGCTCGAACTCGGCTACGCGTACCTGTCGAGCGTCACCCTCCCCGATCTCGCCGTCCCCCATCTGGAGCGGCTGGTCGCGCAGGTCGGGGAGTCGTCCTCGCTGTGCGTCCTCGACGGCGACGACATCGTGTACGTGGCGAGGGTCGGCGCGCGCCGCATCATGACGGCGACGATCACCGTGGGCACCCGCTTCCCGGCCCACGTCACCTCCGTCGGCCGGGTGGTCCTCGCGCATCTGCCGGACGAGGAGATCGACGCCCGCCTCGCCCGCGCCGACCTCGTGCCCCTCACCCGGCGCACCCTCACCTCTCCCGGCCGGCTCAGGACCGAGCTGCGCCGGGTGCGCCGCCAGGGGTACGCCGTCGTCGACCAGGAACTGGAGGAGGGGCTGCGGTCCGTCGCCGCCCCGGTGCGCGACCGCAACGGCGAGGTGGTGGCCGGCGTGAACATCCCCGTCCACGCCGGGCGCACCTCGGTCGAGTCGGTACACCGGGACCTGCTGCCCCACCTGCTGGCCACGGTCGCCCGGATCGAGGCCGACCTGCGCGCGACGGGGACCGCCACGGGCCGGGCGCGCGCGGTGGCCGCGCCGCTACAGGTCGAGCACCAGCCGTGACCCCCGGCACCGGGACACGCAGATGAGCATGGTCTCCCCGGCCTCGCGCTCCTCGTCGCTCAGCACCGAGTCGCGGTGGTCGGGGGTACCCTCCAGGACGTCCGTCTCGCAGGTCCCGCAGGTGCCCTCCGCGCAGGAGTACAGCACCTCGACCCCGGCGGCCCGCACGGTGTCGAGCACGGACACCCCGACGGGCACCGTGACGGTCTTCCCGGTCCGCTCCAGTACGACCTCGAACTCGCCGTCGGGGCCCGTCTCCTGCTCCTTCGGCCGGAACCGCTCGACCCGGAGCGCCTTTCCCGGGCACCGCGCCTCGACCGCGTCGAGCAGGGCGCCCGGCCCGCAGCAGTAGACCAGCGCGTCCTCGGGCAGCCCGTCCAGCACGGACCCGAGGTCGAGCAGCCCGGTCTCGTCCTGCGGGGCGACGGTGACCCGGTCCCCGTACCTGCCCAACTCCTCCCGGAACGCCATGGAGTCACGGCTGCGCCCGCCGTACAGCAGCGTCCACTGCGCGCCCGCCGCCTCGGCCGCGGCCAGCATCGGCAGGATGGGGGTGATGCCGATGCCGCCGGCCACGAACCGGTAGCGGGGCACCGGCTCCAGGGCGAAGTTGTTGCGCGGCCCCCGCACCCGGACCTTGTCGCCCCGCGCCAACTCCGTGTGCACGTACGCCGATCCGCCGCGGCCGTCGGGCTCGCGCAGGACGCCGATCCGCCAGACCCCGCGGTCCGCCGGGTCGCCGCACAGCGAGTACTGCCGCTCCAGTTCCGGCCCCAGCAGCACGTCGATGTGGGCCCCCGGCTCCCAGGCCGGGAGTTCTTCGCCGAGCGGATGCCGCAGCGTGAGGGCGAGCACGCCGTCGGCCGCGAACTCCCGGCTGTCGACGACCAGTTCGGCTTCGTACCCGGGCGACGAGGGCGACGGCGAGGGGGGCGGGGTCATGAAGTGTTCCCTTGCGGCTCGTGTCCTTGGGGGTGGGCGAGCATCCACTCCCACATCTCGATGGGGTCCTGCGCGGTGTGCTCGCGCCCGCAGTGACAGGTGCCGTGCAGGATGTCCGTGCCCGGCAGCCAGTCGACGCGGTAGACCTCCCCGGTCCGGTAGGTGGGCGGGGTGCTCACAGGACCTTCTCCACCGGCTTCTCGCCCTGCTCGACCAGTCGGGCCAGGATGCGGCGGGCGGCCAGACCGCCGGTGTCGATGTTGATGCTCAGCTCCTGGTAGCCGGTGCGCTCGGTGCCCAGCGTCTCCTGCAGCAGGTTCAGCGCGTCGACGTCCTGCATGACGACCGTGTGGTTGTTGCCCCTGAGGAACTCGGTGACCTCGTCGCTCTCGGTCGCCCAGTCCCGCGAGACCATCCAGAAGTCGTACACCTTGCCGTCCGAGGACGGGGTGATCGCGTACGTGATCTCGGTGTGGAAGCCGTTCGGGTCGCTGCCGTCCGCCTCGGGGAGCACGCCCACGGGGGCGATGCGGCTGTGCAGCAGATACAGGCAGGGCGCGAAGTACTCGATGTCCTGCCAGCGGGTGATCCGGCCCTCGATGCCGGTCGACTTCGCATAGAACGGCGGGCACTCCGCGTCGTCCATGTGCCGGCTCACCCGCACCACGCCGGCGCCCTCGTCGACCTCGGTCGTGATCGGGGTCTCGGCGACCTCGGGGGTGCCGATGTAGCCGCCGTGCAGATAAGTCTCGTGGGACAGGTCGAGCAGGTTGTCGACGAGGAGCCCGTAGTCGGCGTCGATCGGCTCCATGCCGCGCACGGTGGTCCAGCCGGGAGCCGCCAGGTGCCGGGCGCGCGGGATGGTCTGCGGGTCGGCGAGCGCCGGGTCGCCTATCCAGACCCAGATCAGCGAGTCCTGCTCGACCACGGGGTACGAGGCCACGCGCGCCGTCCGCGGGATCCGCTTCTGCCCCGGCACGTACACGCACGCGCCCGTCGTGTCGTAGGTGAACCCGTGGTAGCCGCACACGATCCGGTCACCGTCCAGCCCGCTCTGCGACAGCGGGTACCGGCGGTGCACGCACCGGTCGTGCAGCGCCACCGGGGTCCCCTCCTCCTCGGTCCGGTAGAACACGAGCGGCTCACCCAGGATCGTCCGTCCGAGCAGTTCCCGCCCGACCTCCTCGGCGTAGGCGGCGACGTACCACTGATTCCTGGCGAATGTCGTCGTGTGCGGCATGGCTGCGGCTCCCGTCGTTGGGTGATGGCGACATCGTCCGGAAGGGTGTCACGGGGACGCAATACTGCTTCCGCCTCACGGAAGGCCCGATGTGAACAACCTGTTCAGAGGCTTGATCTGCCTACGCTTCGGCATTCGGCCCGAAGGGAGCGTGCGGCCGTGCCTGCTGTTCCTCGCCCACGGCCCGTGTCACTGCAGTTTCGGTGAACTGCGAAGACTGGCCGATTTGGTTCTTCTGTGAAGCCTTCTCGGCTGTGTACGGCTGTGTACGGCTGGTACAGCGGCAGACTGTGCGGAGCTCCGGATCACCTGGTGCGGTGTTCGCCCGCCTCCGGCTGCTCCAGGTGGGTGGCGAGGACGGCGGCCTGGACCCGGCGCTGCACTCCCAGCTTGGCCAGGAGGCGGGAGATGTGGTTCTTGACGGTTTTCTCGGAGAGGTAGAGCTTCTTGCCGATCTCGCGGTTGGTCAGTCCTTCGCCGATCAGGGCCAGGATGTCCCTCTCGCGGGGTGACAGGCTCGCCAGTTCGGAGGGCACGGAGGGGGTCTCCGCGGGGTCGGCGCGCAGTGAGCGCATCAGGCGGGCCGTGGTCGCGGGGTCGAGCATGGACTGGCCCGAGGCGACGGTGCGGACGGCCGAGACGAGGTCGGATCCCTTGATCTGCTTGAGGACGTAGCCGGAGGCGCCGGCCATGATCGCGTCGAGCAGGGCCTCTTCGTCGTCGAAGGAGGTCAGCATCAGACAGGCCAGCTCCGGCATCCGGTTGCGCAGCTCCCGGCAGACCGAGATGCCGTCGCCGTCCGGCAGCCGCACGTCGAGGACGGCCACGTCGGGGCGTAGCGCCGGCCCCCGAGCGAGCGCGTGATCGACGGTGCCGGCGTCACCGACCACCGAGATGTCGGGCTCGGCGCCGAGCAGATCCGCCAGGCCGCGGCGGACGACCTCGTGGTCGTCCAGCAGGAACACCCGGATCGGGTTCTGTTCGGTGAAGGTGCGTGGCTCGGGCATTGGCGACCCCTCGTTCCCCGGTGGAGCACAGACTGCGGGCTGTCCATGATGCCGATCATCACGTGCCCGAACCGCATGCGCCAGGGCCGACCGGCCCCATTCAGGAGGAGGCCGAGCCGGCGGGAGCCACGGGTACGGACACGGGACCGGGAAGCGTTCATGACATGCCTCGGGGCAGGGGGTACGGATTTCCCCCTCCAGCGTGCGGAATCTCAGGGCGGCGCCAATCAGTTCCACGTGAACGTGAACGTGCTCGACCGGGTCACGCTCAAGGACGCGATGGAGCATCCGGAGAAGTACCCCGACCTGACCATCCAGGTCTCCGGATACGCCGTCAACTTCGTCCGCCTGACCCGCGAGCAGCAGCTCGACGTGATCAGCCGTACCTTCCACGGATCGCTGTGCAGGCCGTCATGACGAACGGCCGGATCCACTCCTGGGACCTGTCCACCGGCGTGGACGGTCCCGGGACCCGGTTCGTGCTCTTCGTCAGCGGCTGCCCCCTGCGCTGCCCGTACTGCGCCAACCCCGACACCCGGCACATGCGCGACGGCCGGGAGGCGACGGTGGACGAGGTGATGGCGGAGATCGAGAAGTACCGGGCCTTCGTCACCACGGCCGGGGGAGGGGTGACGATCACCGGTTCGTCGCGGGGCTCGGCACGGTCGAACGGGTCGGGGTGCTGCCCTTCCACAAACTCGGCGCCGCCAAGTACGAGGCCCTCGGCATCCCCTTCCCGCTGCGCGACACCCCCGTCCCCGACCAGTCCCTGACCGAGAGTGTCCGCGCACGCTTCCGGGAGCAGGGTGTGCCCGCCCACTGACGGTCGAACCACGCGCGGTACGCGGGAGCGCCGCGCCGCGCCGCCCCGGTCCTGATCGGCCCTCTCGCGGACCGGGGACCGCGAGAGCCGCCGCGAGTGACGCGGAGCGCCCGGCCGTCCCCGGCCGCGAGCGGTGCGACGACGGTCGTCGTCATGAGGGCGGTGGCGGACTCGGGTCCGGCGGACAGCAGCGGCGAGGACCCGGACAGGGCGTACGTCGCATCCACCGCTCGCGACAGCCACAGCGAGAGCCGGCGTGCGGCACGCGGCCCAACGGCCTCGGAGAGCAGGGCCGTTCGGCCCCGTGGTCGCGGACCTTCGGCATCCGCCGCCGACCGGCGCGCGCGGCCAGAGTAAGCGGTGTCAGGCACCGACCCGACCGCCCTCGAAGGGAACCACGACCATGGCCGTGCACGAGCACCCGCATCGGAATGCCGGATTCCACCTGCCGTCGCGGCGCAGGAACCGGAACGCCTCCGCATCCGAGTCGGCAGTGGCGACAGGAACCGGCACGCACACCGCGCGGGCCTATGCCGTCGCGTCCCTGCGTCTGCTCACGGGGTTCGTCTTCCTGTGGGCCTTCCTCGACAAGACCTTCGGCTTCGGCTACGCCACCCCCTCCGGCAAGGGCTGGATCGACGGCGGCTCCCCGACGAAGGGCTTCCTCGGCTCCGTCGCCGTCGGACCGATGGAGTCCACCTTCCACTCCTGGGCCGGCGACCCGTGGGCGAACTGGCTGTTCATGCTCGGTCTGCTCGGGATCGGCCTCGCCCTGGTCGCGGGGGTCGCGCTGCGGTTCGCCGCCGTCGCCGGCACCGTGATGATGGCGCTGATGTGGATCGCCGAGTGGCCGCCGGCCAAGCACCTCTCGGACGGCTCGGCGAGCATGTCGACGAACCCGTTCGTCGACTACCACCTGATCTACGCCGTCGCCCTGATCGTCCTGGCCGCCGTCGCCGCCGGCGACACCCTGGGCGCGGGCCGGCTCTGGGCCGGGCTGCCCTTCGTCCGCGACCACAGCTGGCTGCGCTGAGCACCGACGGCGCGGTGGGCCCGCCACCCGGGCCACCGCGCCGATCCGTGCGGGGGGTCGGTCGGCCCCGATCCGGGACCAGTGGCCCCTGCACGAGGAACCGCCCGAAGACGACTCTGTAATCGGATCCCTCGCCCCAGGAGGTGGAGATCATGCTCCGTACCGTCACCGTAGGTCTCGACGGCTCGCAGGAGAGCCGGGCCGCCGCGGAATGGGCGGCTCGCGAAGCCGGGCTGCGCGACCTGCCGCTGAAACTCGTCCATGTCTGGGAGCCGGTCCCGGAGCCGGTGGCTCAGGCGCCTCTCCTGGGAGCCGAGACCCAGCGGCACTGGACCGAGCGGATCCCGCGCGAGGCCGCTGAGGGCATCAGCCTGCGCCACCCCGGCGTCGAGGTGATCCGCGAGCAGATCGCCGGCCGCCCGCACGACGCCCTCGTGGAGACGGCGAAGGGCGCCGAACTGCTGGTCCTGGGATCTCGCGGATTCGGCGGGATCGGCGGGTTCATGGTCGGCTCGGTCGGCCTGTCCGTCGTGGCGCACGCGGACCGCCCGGTGGTGCTGGTCCGCGCGCTGGAGGTCGCCGCGGACGAGCACGAGCCGGATCCGGCCGGCATCCCCTCCGCCGCGACCCCGTTCCGGCCCGTGGTCCTCGGCCTCGACGTCGACCACCCGGACGAGACGCTGATCGAGTTCGCGTTCGCGGCCGCCCTGCTCCGCGAAACGTCCCTGCGGGTCGTCCACGGCTGGAACCCGCCGCCGTACTACGCGTACGGCACGTCCGCCAACCCGGCGCTGCACGAGGCGCTGGCCCTCGCCGACGCCGAGGCCCTCGCCCAGGCGCTGCGGCCCTGGCGGGAGAAGTACCCGGACGTGGACGTCGTCGAGGTGTCCCGCTACGGCAGCCCGGCCGTCCACGTCGTGGAAGCCTCCCGTGACGCCTCCCTCGTCGTCGTGGGCCGGCGCATCCGCCGCAGCCCGTTCGGCGCCCACATCGGACACGTCACGCACGCCGTCCTGCACCACTCCACCGCCCCCGTCGCCGTCGTCCCCCACAGCTGACCCACCCCCGATGATCCACCCCGTGGATCCACCCCCGAGGAGAAGAGACCCATGAAGGCAGCGGTCGTACGAGCGTTCGGCGAGCCCCTGGTCGTCGAGGAGCGCCCCGACCCGGAGCCCGGCCCCGGCCAGGTCCGTGTCCGGGTGGAGGCGTCCGGGCTGTGCCACACCGACATCCACGCCGCCCACGGCGACTGGCCGGTCAAGCCGAACCCGCCGTTCGTCCCCGGGCACGAGGGCGTGGGCCTGGTGGAGGCGCTCGGCGAGGGCGTCACCCACCTGGCCGTCGGACAGCGGGTTGCCGTGCCCTGGCTCGGCAAGGCGTGCGGGAGGTGCGAGCACTGCCTGTCCGGCTGGGAGACGCTGTGCGAGCAGCAGATCAACACCGGTTACGGCTGCGACGGCGGCTACGCTGAGAAGATGCTCGCCTGGGCCGACTTCGCCCAGCCCGTGCCCGACGGGATCACCGCCCTGGAGGCGGCCCCGCTGACCTGCGCGGGCGTGACGACGTACAAGGCGCTCAAGGTCGCCGACGTCAAGCCCACGCAGTTGGTCGCGATCTCCGGCATCGGCGGCCTCGGCCACCTCGCCGTGCAGTACGCGAAGATCGCCGGAGCCACGGTCGCCGCGATCGACGTCACCGACGAGAAGCTCCGGCTGGCCGCCGAACTCGGCGCGGACATCGTCATCGACGCCCGCAAGGAGAACGTCGGCGAGGTGCTCAGGCAGCACGGCGGTGCCCACGCGGCCATCGCGCTCGCGGTGAACGACGCGGCCTTCGAAGCCGCGGGCTCCGGCCTGCGGCGCGGCGGCAAGCTGGTCATGGTGGCCCTGCCCGCGCACGGCACGGTCCGCGTGCCCATCTTCGACACCGTTCTGAACGGCACCTCGGTGATCGGCTCGATCGTCGGCACCCGGCAGGACCTCGCCGAAGTCTTCCAGCTGCACGCGGCCGGCCGCACCAAGGTCATCTACGAGGCCCGCCCCCTCGCCTCCGTCAACGACTGCATCGACGAGGTGCTGCGCGGCGAGGTCAAGGCCCGGATCGTCTTCGACCTGGACGCGGGACGGTGAGAGCGATGGTCCTCCCGATCGTCGTCGGCGTCGACGGATCAGAACCCAGCCTGCGAGCCGTCGACTGGGCGGCCGACGAGGCCGCCCTGCGCGGGCTTCCGCTGCGGCTGGTGTACGCCTCCCTCTGGGAGCGGTACGAGGGCGAGTCGCTCGCAAGTGACCTCGGCAAGCCGTCCGAGCAGGTCACGGCCGAGGACATCGTGCGGACCGCCGCACAGCGGGCCCGCCTGCGCCGGCCCGACGTCGCGGTCTCCACCGACGTCCTGCCGGAGGAGCCCGAGTACGCGCTCGTCCACGAGGGACACACCGCCTCCGCGCTGGTGCTCGGCACCCGCGGCCGCAGCGGCTTCGTCGAGATGCTGCTCGGATCGGTCAGCCTTGCCGTCGCCGCCCACGCGGACTGCCCGGTGATCGTGGTGCGCGACAGCCACGGCCACCAGGCCCGGGCAGGCGCGCGCGGCCGGGTCGTCGTGGGCGTCGGCGAGAAAGCTACGGACTCCGCCGCCCTGCGCTTCGCCGTCGAGGAGGCGAAGCTGCGCCACGCGACGCTGGACGCCGTACGGGCCTGGCGGTGCCCCGCGCACGAGACCACCGACCACCCTCTGCTCGCCGGTGAACCCGCGCGTCTGCACGAGCAGCACGCCGCCGAGATCCTGGAGAAAGCGCTGAAGGACGCACCCGCGGATGTGGACCTGCGCCGGCACACGGTCGAGGGGCCCGCGCGCCGGGTCCTCCTGGACGCCTCGCACGAGGCGGACCTGCTGGTGGTCGGCGCCCGGCGAAATCCGGGGCACCTCGGACTCCAGCTGGGGCGCGTCGCCCACGCGGTGCTGCACCACTCCGCCTGCGCCGTCGCGGTCGTACCCGAGCAGGTGTGAGAGAGGCCGGCCGCTCGGAGGCTCGCACTCGCCGCGTGGTCGGGGACGTAGGTCTCCGCGGATCACGCGGCGGGTGAACGCAGCCGGTCCACTGTGCGCCTTCGCCCACGCTTGTTCCAGCTCCGCCGCCTTACCGATCTGCCACCTGCTCGCCCGCGCCGCTCGACGATGGACAGTGCCGGTACCGCGATGCCAGGTGAGAGACGTGAAGGGAGACGGACGCCAACGACGGATCCCGCGAACTCGACCGGCACGAGTGCCTGAGGCTGCCGGCCGAAGTGCCTGTGGGACGCATCGTGTACACATGGCAGGCGCTGCCCGCCGTCCTGCCGGTCAACTTCTGTCTCGACCGGGACGAAGCAGCGGGCTCGCGGAATCCGGGGCGTGCGCACGCTTGAACCCGCGTGGCGGAGGTGCCTGGGGCGGGCCTTTGCGAGCGGATTCGCAGGACTGATGGGTGGCACCGTGGACGCCGGGTGCCGATCGCACGCCATGGAGCGCTTGTTACCGCGCTACCATCGCGCAGCCCAGTCGTTGCTTATGGTGTGAACAATTCAACCCGAGCGTCCGCAGGCGCCCTTCTGCGTCTCCATGACGTCCGTAAGGCTTATGGCCGGCGCCCGGTACTGCGCGGGGTGAGCCTGGACGTGCCGCGGGGCTGTCTGCTGGGCATCGTCGGCGCGAACGGCGCCGGCAAGAGCACGCTGATGCGCATCTTGGCGGGTCAGGCCGCGGGCGACAGCGGGACGGTCCAGTGCCGAGGGCGGATCGGGTACTGCCCGCAGAACACCGTGCTGCACCCGGCCTTCACGGTCGCTGAGCACGTGCGGTCCTTCCAGGTCGCCTACCGGCTCGAAAGCTGTGCGCGCGTGTGGGAGCTGCTGGAGGAGCTGGGCTTCGACGAGAACCCTCGCAGCCGCATGCACACGCTCAGCGGCGGAACGCGGCAGAAGCTGAACCTGGCCCTGGGTTTGATGCACGACCCTGAGGTGCTGCTCCTGGATGAGCCGTATCAAGGCTTCGACTGGGAGACCTACCTGCGGTTCTGGGACATCGCCCAGGGACTGCGGGAGCGGGGCCGTGCGGTCGTGGTCGTCTCCCACCTCGCCTACGACCGCGAGCGCCTGGATGTGCTGCACCGGCTCCAGGACGGCGTTCTGGCCGCCGACCACAGCAGCGCCGCGGGAAGGGTCGCATGAGCCGATGGCAGTCTCCGGTCACCGCAGTGCGCGACGACGCCTCCGGTTCGATGTCCGCGCTGCCGCGGCCTGCCCGCTCCGTGGGCTCCGGCGCAGGCCGGCTGGACTTGGACCGGATCGTTCGCAGCATCGAGGAGGTGCTGACCGTGTTCGTGGCCGACAAGGTCAGCGGCAGCCGTGCCGAGGAGCCTGGTCTGGAAGCGCTGCTTGATGCGGTGGGTGACTTCATCTCCGCGCCGGGCAAGCGCATCCGGCCCTTGATGTGCGTGCTGGGCTGGTACGCGGCCGGAGGCACAAGCCCCGTACCGCCGGTCTCGGTCCTGCGGGTGGCTGCCTGCCTGGAGATTTTCCACGCGTTCGCGCTCATGCACGACGACGTCATGGACGGCAGCGACCGACGTCGGGGCCGGCCGTCCCTGCACCGGACCCTGGCGGCGCACCACCCGAGCCATCCCAGGGCTGACCGGCTGGGCGTGAACGCGGCCATCCTCGCCGGCGACCTGGTGCTGGTGTGGTCCGATGAACTCCTCACCAGCACGCCCATGACTCCCGAGCAGATCAAGGCCGTGCTGCCGGTGGTCTACCGCATGCGCCGCGAAATCGTCACCGGCCAGTACCTGGACTTGGTGACCACAGGCCGCCCCACCGACTCCCTGAGCACCGCCTTGCGCATCGCCCGGTACAAGACCGCCCAGTACACCGTGGAAGGCCCGCTGCAGATCGGCGCCGCGCTCGCCGGCGCGGATCAGTCGCTCCTGCACGTGCTCAGCACCATCGCCTTGCCGTTGGGTGAGGCGTTCCAGCTGCGCGATGACCTGCTGGGCACCTTCGGCGACCCCCGCCGTACGGGCAAGCCCACCCTGGACGACCTCCGCGAAGGCAAACACACCGCCCTGCTCGCCTGCGCTCTGCGCCGGGCGGACCCGGCCGGTCAGAAACTGCTTCTCCGCACGGTCGGCGCTGCGGATCTGGACGCCCGTACGGCAGCCCGCATCCAGGGGCTGCTGGAGGAGTGCGGCGCACGCCAAGCGGTGGAGGACCTCATCCAAGAGCGCCACCACCAGGCCCTGGAACGCCTGAACCACGCCCACCTGCCTGCCACGGCGGCGTTCGCGCTGCGCGACCTGATCCAGGCCGTGCACAGCCGAACCGCATGACAGGCGCGCTCTCGCAGTGACCCTGTCCTGTCACCCGTGCGCACCCCTGGGGCCAGAGCCGGCCTCCCACCGAATTCGTGGAGTGAAAGTGTCAACGACCCAGCACACCCCTGGCCACCTGCACTGGTCGCAGGACGGCGTCCCGACCGCCGCCCGACGCGGCGTCACCGGGCGTGCCGCATGAGGTGGTGGGGGCGGTGTCTGGGGACAGCGGTGCGCCACGCTGCGCTGGAGCAGGCCCGCAACCGGCTCGCGCTGGTCCTGGTGCTCTTCTTCGTTCCCCTGTGGCTGACGCTCGCCTACCAGGTCCTGCCCAGCGACCCGGTCCGGTTCTTCCTGCGCGCGGTCGATCAGCCCGTGGCCCTGGGCGCCAACACGGTCAGCCAGCTCTCCGGTGGGCTGCACTCCCTCGCGCTGATCGTCGGGTTCATGATGTTCCTCGCTGCCAGCCGCTCCGCGGAATTCGACCACCGCATGGTGCTCGCCGGCTACCCGCGCATCTGCCTGCTGCTGGCTCGCAGCACCGTACTGCTCCTCACCGCGGCACTGACCGCCTCGTATGCCACGGCATGGGTGTGCTTCTTCTACCAGCCTGAGCGCCTGGACGTCATGGCTGCGGCGTTCATGGTGGGAGCCCTGACGTACGGGGGCGTCGGGATCCTCCTGGCGGCGCTGCTGCGCAGTGAGCTGGCGGGGATGTTTGCCGTCATCATGCTGAGCTTCATCGATCTGACGCTGCAGAATCCCGTCGCCAACCCTTCTGCGGACAGTCCGCTGCTGAAGTGGCTGCCCGCCTACGGGGCGATGCAGTCCGCCGTGTCTGCGGTCGACCTCACCCACACCCCCTGGCGGCACCTGTTGCTCGGCCTGTGCTGGTCGGCAGGACTGACCGCCGCCGGCCTGGCCGCTTTCACCGCCCGCACCAGCCGGCGCACCATCACACAGAGACTCCTGGGCGGGCGCGCCATCAGGCCCCGCGCCCTCCGGATCGCCCTGCGTCTACTGCACCCGGTCCGCACGTACGTCTACCGCCGAGCCGGTATCCACGACACCACGGTCATCACCGGCTACGAGATCTGCCGCCGTCTGATGCACCGGTCGGGTCCGGTGGAAGCAGCTCTCACCAAGCTCCTGCCCGGCCGGCTGCGACCGTTGTTCTGGGCCATGTACGGATACGGCCGGCACCTCGACGACCTCTCCGACACCCAGCACCTCGACCGGCAGGAACGAGTCGAACGCGTCAGCCGATTCAGCGAACTACTGGAGGCCGATCTGCGGGCAGGCCACAGCGAAGACCCCCTGCGCGCGGCCTTGGTGCACGCCGTATGGACCTGGGACCTGCCCGGCGACGGAGTAACGGCAGCCAACGCCGTATACCGCCAGGACGCCAAAGGCCAGAGCGCCCTCACCACCTGGGACGACTGGTACACCTACTGGCACACCCTCACCTTCCCATTCGGCGTGAGGCGCCTGATGGCCCTGCTCACCACCCCTGGCTTGGCCTTCACGCCCGACGACGCCCAGGCACTACGCGTGTGGACGGACGCGCTCAACCTCATCGACGTGCTGCGCGACCTACGGGAAGACGCCGCGGAGGGCTTCGTCAAGCTGCCCGCCGCCGTGCTCGACGAGTACGACGTCAGCCCTGAGGACCTCGCCCGCGGCCGGGCGGACGGCCGGTATGCCGACATGGTCCATGCCATGACCGCCCAGGCCCGCCAGTGGCTGGCTCAGGCCGCGACCGCCGGCGCCCAGCACCCACCCATGGCCGCAGCCCTGCAAACCGTCATCGACCTGCACCTGCTCGAACTGGACCGTATCGACCGCAAACCCCACGCATTGCTGCAGCGCCGCTCCCGGGCCAACCCGGTCCGCTTCCGCCTTACGCTGGCCCGCGGCCGACTCCGCACGGCCAGGGCCTGGCACCGCCACACCCGGACCGCTGCCACCACTACTGCCACCATCCACCTGCCGCACCCTCCCGCAGGCGACCACGACACAGCACGCACGACCCCTCCGCTACCACCGGTGCCCCACGCCGGCGGTGTCCGGCCGCCCCAACTGCCCGCCCACCTGATCCCCCAACACGTGGCGCTCATCATGGACG
Organism: Streptomyces sp. NPDC041108; assembly: GCF_055592645.1. Taxonomy (NCBI): domain Bacteria; kingdom Bacillati; phylum Actinomycetota; class Actinomycetes; order Kitasatosporales; family Streptomycetaceae; genus Streptomyces; species Streptomyces sp. NPDC041108. Next base: position 955,994 of record NZ_JBVIYK010000001.1, read on the forward strand.
GCAACGGACGATGGGCCACCCACCGAGGCCTGCCGCGCACCGCCGGCCACAAAGCCGGCCAGCTCGCGGTGCGGGACGTCATCTACGGCGCCCTCGAAATCGGCCTGCCCCACCTCAGCCTGTACTCCCTGTCCTCGGAGAACTGGGCACGCCCCGCCGCTGAGATCCAGGCCATCCTGCGCCTGGTCCAGGACGGCCTCGTCATGGAAACCGAGGAAGTCTGGCGACGCGACGTCCAGCTGCGCTGGTCCGGCCTCCCCGAAGGACTGCCACCGGACCTGGTGCACGCACTGCGCCAGACCGAGCACCTCACACGCCACCGCACCGGCCTGACCGTGAACATGTGCATCAACTACGGCGGCCACAGCGAAATCACCCAAGCCGCACGCGAACTCGCCCGTCAAGCGGCCGCGGGGACCATCCAGCCCGACGACATCACCCCCCGCCACCTCGCCGCCCACCTCCACCACCCCGACCTGCCGGACGTGGATCTGCTCATCCGCACCGGCGGCGAACAGCGCACCTCGAACTTCCTGCCCTGGCAGTCGACCTACGCCGAACTCGTCTTCCTCGACACCCTGTGGCCGGACACCGACCGCACCCACCTGTGGCAGGCCATCGACACCTACACCCGCCGTGACCGTCGCTTCGGCACCACCCCTTCCTCACCCACCAACCGCGACGAACAAGCATTCACCAGGTGATCTTGTGTGAGGACAGGGTGGAGGTGGGTGAGGTGGCGGCGGATGCCGCAGTACCCACGGGGCTCGGCTTCGCGGGGCCCTGCGCGGGGAACAGCGGCTCCTGCCCGCGGCGCGTGTGCAGAGCCGGCCGCCGCTCGTCGTCGTCCGGGACCTCGCTGTCGCCGACCGCGATCGCCTCGAAGGGACCGCGCTTGCCGGTCGGCAGCGAAATGACCAGCCGGGTGAACTGCCGGGAGTCGGGGCGGGCTTCATCGAGGAGAGGTAAGGGTGGCAGCTGCGGCACCAGCAGCGTCTCTCGTCAGCGGTGTCGCGTCCCAGGTCCCGTTGGTTCCTTGCCGGGGCCGGCCGAGTCCGAGGCGGTGCGGACGGTCAACCTGTTGACGACGCCGACCACACCGTCCACGCGATACGTCAGCCGGATCACGAGCGGAATGTCTTCGCTGTGCTCCAGCGGACCTTCCAGCGTGGCCATGCCGTCGCGGACCGCCACGGTCACGCCGTGGTCCGGCCGGCCGAGGACGTGGGTGAGAACCGAGTCTTGGACCTCCTGGCGGATCTCGTCGTCCGTGCGCAGGAAGACGCGCAGCAGGTCGCGCCGGGTGGCGATGCCGATCAGCCGGTCCTCCTCGTCCACGACCGGGAGGCGTTCGACCCCGTGACGCTCCATGACACGCGCGGCATCCGCGATCCGTTGCTCCGGATGCACGGTCACCGCGGGCGTGGACATCAGTTCCTGCGCCGTGACCGTACGGTCGTGCGGGGACCGGGCCGCCTGGCGGCGGACCAGATCGCTCTCCGAGATCACTCCGAGGACCTTGTCGTCCTCGTCCACCACGGGCAGCCCACTGATCCGATGCCGGTCCAGCAGCCGTACGACGTCCTTGAACGACGTCTCCCGGTGTGCCTCGACGACCTCACGGGTCATCACCTCACCGACGATGCGCCTCATGCGACCCACCTCCTGGTCACCTGCTGTCACTCGTCCCCGACTCGGGGAGCGCGGCCCGTCCGGCCTCCAGACGTGCGACCGGCACGCGGAACGGCGAGCAGGAGACGTAGTCCAGTCCGGCCGCGTGGAAGAAGTGGACGGAGTCGGGGTCCCCGCCGTGCTCGCCGCAGACGCCGATCTTCAGGCCGGGACGCGCGGCGCGGCCCTCGTCCACCGCGATGCGGACCAGCCGGCCGACACCGTCGCGGTCGAGGGTCTCGAAGGGGGAGGTGGCGAAGATGCCCTTGTCCAGGTAGGCGGAGAAGAAGGCCGCCTCGACGTCGTCGCGGGAGAAGCCCCAGGTGGTCTGGGTGAGGTCGTTGGTGCCGAAGGAGAAGAACTCTGCCTCCTCGGCGATCCGGCCGGCCGTGAGCGCGGCCCGGGGCAGCTCGATCATGGTGCCCACCGGGCAGTGCACGGGGACGCCGGACTCCTCGGAGACCTCGGCCAGGACGCGTTCCACCTCGGCCCGCTCGATGCGCAGTTCCTCGACGGCGCCGACCAGCGGCACCATGACCTCCGCCCTGGGGGAGCCACCGGCCCTCGTGCGTGCCACGACCGCCTCGGCGATCGCTCGCACCTGCATCGCGACCAGTCCCGGCACGACCAGGCCGAGCCGCACTCCGCGCAGGCCGAGCATCGGGTTCTCCTCGTGCATGCGGTCGACCGCGTCGAGGAGTTCGGTGTCGTGCGGGGCGGGTTCGGTGCCCTGGGCCTCGGCAGTGGCGATGCGCACGGCGAGTTCGGTGCGGTCGGGCAGGAACTCGTGCAGGGGCGGGTCGATGAGCCGGATGGTGACCGGCAGACCGTCCATCGCCTCCAGGATGCCGATGAAGTCCTGCCGCTGCAGCGGCAGCAGCGCACCCAGCGACTTCTCGCGCTCGGTCTCGTCGCGGGCCAGGATCATCGCCTCGACCAGCTTGCGGCGCTCGCCGAGGAACATGTGCTCGGTGCGGCACAGCCCGACGCCCCGCGCGCCGAACCGCCGGGCACGGGCGGCGTCCTCGGGGGTGTCGGCGTTCGCCCGCACCTCCAGCCGGCGGGCGCCGTCCGCTCGTTCCATGGCGCGGGCCACGGCCTCGACCAGACCGGCGGACCGCTCGCCCGTCTCGAACCAGCGCATCACCGCGGAGTCGACGAGCGGAGCGGCGCCCAGGTACACGGACCCCTCGGAGCCGTCGACGGAGACGACCGTGCCCTCCTCGACGACGAGGTCGCCCACCGTGAAGCGCCGCGCCGCGGTGTCCACGGTGAGTGCATCGGCGCCGCACACGCACACCGTGCCCATGCCGCGGGCGACCACGGCGGCGTGGCTGGTCTTGCCGCCGCGGCTAGTCAGCACGGCCTGTGCGGCGATCATGCCCGGCAGGTCGTCGGGGGTGGTCTCCTGGCGGACCAGGACGACCTTCTCACCCGCGGCGGCCCGGCGGACGGCTTCGGCGGAGTCGAACACCGCCGCACCCACGGCCGCACCCGGCGAGGCCGGAAGCCCGTGCGCGAGCGGCTCGCCGACGGCCGAGGTGTCGAACCGGGGGAACATCAGCCGGGCCAGGCCGTCCCCGCTGACCCGGGCCAGGCCCTCGTCGGGGGTGATCAGGCCCTCGTCGGCCAGCTCGGCGGCGATGGCGAACGCGGCCTCGGCGGTGCGCTTGCCCACCCTGGTCTGGAGCATCCACAGCCGGCCGCGCTCGATGGTGAACTCGATGTCGCACAGATCGCGGTAGTGGGTCTCCAACGTCCGCAGATGGCTGAGCAGTTGCCCGTACGAGACCGGATCCAGCTCCTCCAGTGCGGTGAGCGGGACGGTGTTGCGGATGCCGGCGACGACGTCCTCGCCCTGCGCGTTCGCCAGGTAGTCGCCGTACAGGCCGGGCCGCCCCGTGGCCGGGTCGCGGGTGAAGGCGACTCCGCTGCCGGAGTCGGACCCGAGATTGCCGAACACCATGGTCTGCACGTTCACCGCGGTGCCCAGGTCGTCCGGGATGTGCTCGCGGCGGCGGTACAGCCGGGCGCGCTCGCCGTTCCAGGACTCGAAGACGGCCAGGACGGCCCGGCTCAGCTGCTCGCCCGGGGACTGCGGGAAGTCCTCGCCGGTCTCCGCGCGGATCAGGTCCTTGTACGTCCCGACGAGACCGGCCAGGTCCGCCGCGTTCAGACCCAGGTCGTTCGTCGTCGCCCGGGATCGCTTGAGGCCGGCCATGGCGTTCTCGAACAAGGAGCCGTCGACGCCCATGACCGTACTGCCGAACATCTGCACGAGTCGACGGTAGGAGTCCCAGGCGAAGCGTTCGTTCCCGGACACTTTCGCCAGCCCGAGCACGGAGTCGTCGTTGAGACCGATGTCGAGGATCGTCTCCATCATGCCGGGCATGGAGAACCGTCCCCCGGAGCGGACGGACAGCAGCAGCGGGTCGTCGGGCTGACCCAGCCGCCGTTCCGCGGCCTGCTCCAGGACGGTGAGGTGTCCGGAGATCTCGCGGGCCAGGGTGTCCGGCTCGGTGCCGGTGGCCAGGAAGGCCCGGCATGCCTCGGTGGTCACGGTGAAGCCCGGCGGGACGGGCAGGCCCAGCCGGGTCATCTCGGCCAGGTTCGCGCCCTTGCCGCCGAGCAGTTCGGCCTGGTCACGGCCGCCTTCTGCGAAGTCGTACACGTAACGGACCATGACGCCGGTCTCCTCCGATGGGCTTCGGGCTGGTACCTCTCCAGCGTCCGGCCGCCGGGACCGGAAGGGGCAGGTGCCGTCGGTCCCCTCCATGGGGCCGGTCGGCCCAGGCGGGTCCGTCCCCTCGGGGCCCCACGCGCAGGAGGCGGCGCTACCGGCCGGGCCCGCCGTCGGGTGATCGTGAGGCACCGGGACGAGCCCCGGCACTCACCCGGATCCGCTTCTGCGGCAGGCGGCTTACCATTACCGTGACACATGATCGGACCGGTGCGTGTCCGTGTGTCGCGGGGACCTGGAGGAGTACCGGTGGCAAGCCCCGAGGAAGCCCGTGTACGGCTGCCGCAGCTCAGGCTGGACGAGCTGTTGGAGGAACTCCAGGCCCGCCTGGACGCGGCCCGCGGCACCCGCGACCGCGTGCACAGCCTCCTCGAGGCGGTCCTGTCGGTAGGCCGGGAGCTGGACCTGGAGCAGGCCCTGCTCAGCATCGTGGAGGCAGCCGCGGTGCTGGTAGACGCGGAGTACGCGGCGCTCGGCGTGATCGGCCCGGACGGCAGGCGACTGTCGGCCTTCCACACGGTCGGGGTCAGCGAGGAGCAGATCGCCCGCATCGGCCCGTATCCGGAGGGCCACGGCATCCTCGGCGAGCTGATCCGCCATCCCGAGCCGCTGCGCCTGGCGAAGATCTCCGAGCACCCGAACTCCTACGGCTTCCCGGCACACCACCCGCCGATGAACACCTTCCTCGGCGTCCCGATCCGGGTACGGGAGCAGATCTTCGGAAACCTGTACCTGACCGAGAAACGGGGCGGCGCCCAGTTCGACGAGGAGGACGTCTCGGTCACTCTGACGCTCGCCGTCGCGGCCGGCGTCGCGATCGACAACGCCCGGCTGTACGAGGAGTCCCGGCTGCGGGAACGCTGGCTGCAGGCGAACGCGGACATCACCCACAGCCTGATGTCGGGCAGTGACCGCACCGAGGTCCTCGCCCTGATCGCGGAACGGGCCGGCGAGATCACCGGATCCGCCCTGACGGCGGTCGCACTGCCCATGGAGGACACCCGAACGCTCGCCGTGGAGATCGCCGTCGGGACGGACGCCGAGGCACACCGGGGCCTCGTACTGCCGATGGACAGCAGTCTGATGGGGCTGGCCTTCTCCGGTGCCGCCCCGGTCTCCAGCACGGACGTCGGCCAGGACGAACGGATCTCCCTGGAACCTCCGCGGTTCGGCGGACTCGGCCCTGCCGTGGCCGTGCCCATCGGCGTGGGCGAGGGGGGTTCGCGAGGCGTGGTCCTGCTGGCGCGCAAGGCCGGTCAGCCGGTGTTCTCGGCGGCGGAGACCGAGGCCCTGCAGGCCTTCGCCGCGCAGGCCGCCGTCGCGATGGAGCTGGCGGAGCGCCGCCAGGACGCCGAGGAGGTCGCGGTGCTCAAGGACCGCGACCGGATCGCGCGGGACCTGCACGATCTGGCGATCCAGCGGCTCTTCGCCACCGGCATGACGCTGCAGAGCGCCGGACGCTTCATCGAGCACGAGGAGGCATCCGAACGCGTGGTGCGCGCGGTGGACGACCTGGACGAGACCATCAAGATCATCAGATCCACGATCTTCGGCCTGCGCACCCGAGAGGGCGTGCGGGAGGCCGGGCTGCGGGCGCGTGCCGTACGGGTGGTCGGGGAGGCCGCGCCGGTCCTCGGCTTCGCCCCCAGCGTCCGGATGGAGGGTCTGCTGGACACCGACGTACCGAAGGAGATCGCCGACCACGTGATGGCGGTGCTCTCCGAGGCCCTGACCAACATCGCCCGGCATGCCCACGCGGACCGGGCCGACGTCCTCCTGGCGACGGACGGGCGGGAGGTACGCCTGTCCGTCACCGACAACGGCGTCGGCGTCCCGGAGGACGGCCGCCGCAGCGGGCTGCGCAACATGGCCGAACGCGCCGAGCAGTTGGGCGGCCGCCTGGACCTGGGCAGGCCCGAGGGCGGCGGCACCGCGCTGGTGTGGCGGGTGCCGGCGCGGAAGCAGTAGGCCCGGCGGGCGTCAGCGGTCCCCGGAGCCCAGCGCCGACTGGAGTGACTGGCGGTAGCCGTCGCTGGTGTACGTGGCTCCGGAAACCGTGTCGATGTCGGTGCTCTGGGCCGTGAGAGCTTCTCCGGTCAGCTGCGGGACGGCGTAGGCGTCTGCTGATCCCTCGGGTTGTCCTGCGGATAGGTGACCGCGGTGACGCCGGTGAGTTTCCCGTTCCTCAGGGTGACGCGGACCTGGACAGGGCCGTAGCGGGTCTGGACGGACTCGCCGGTGAGGGCCTGGGTTCCCGTCGCCACCGATCCGCTCGATCCCACCGAAGCGCTGGAACTGCTGGTCGGCGCGGGAGAGGTCGCCGGCCCGGCGACGGCCGGCGTCGTGTGCGGGTTCAGCGACAGCAGCAGCACCGTCCCGGAGACGGTCGGGGCCCCGGCCAGCACGATGCGGCGCAGCGGACGGTTCTTCTTCAACGTGGGCAAGACGGCCTCACAGGTCGAACGATTCGTGGTGGATACGGCGGTCCGGGACGCCTGCGGCGCGCAGCGCCTCGTACAGGTCCCGCGCGACACAGCTACACGTCGTGGGTGTCCAGGTCGGGCACGGCCGCGCGCAGGGAGTGCGCCGTGAGGTCCGGGCGCCGGCCGTGCGGGCCGTTGAGCGCGTAGAGCACCTCCGCCCCGCGCCACCGTGCGACGGCCTCCAGCTCGCCGCCCAGCGCGAGGTCCTCGGCCGTGCGGGCGCGGCGGAGCTTCCTCATGCTGTTGTCGAGCCGTCGGAGTGCAACTCACGTGCCACGTGAGTACGAGGTCATGTGCTCACCTGGCGTCCTCGGCTCCGGCCATGTCGTACTCGTCGATGTCGAGTTCGGCTCCGGTGGCGCCGCGCGAAACCGGCCCCTGCACTTCCCCGAAGGGTCCCGCGCCCTGCTCCGCCACCGTCACCGCCGCCTCGGCCAGGCTTGTGCCGCCGCCCGCGCGGGCGGCCGGCGCGGCGCGCTGTACCCCTGGCAGAGCGGCAGCGACGGGCGAGGAGGCGCGGCGACGACAAGCACGGACGACAAGCACGGACGACAAGCACGTCCGGCGACGCATGAGGCTGCCCTCGCGCCCCTCTCGCGTCATGAGGACTCCCGCCCAAGTGACTCCGCCAGCCGGTCGACCTCCGAGGCGGGTCGCGGTCCGCTCCCCGGGGCGGCTGGGACGATGCGCACATGACATCCGGGACACAAGCTGACAAGACCTCGGCGAAGGTGCGAATCGTCCTGCTGACACTCGCGGCCGGTCAGTTCCTGATGGCGCTGGACAGCTCGGTCATGAACGTCTCGATCGCGACGGTGGCCGAAGACGTGGGCACGACGGTGACGGGTGTCCAGGGCGCCATCACGGCCTACACCCTGGTGATGGCGATGTTCATGATCCCCGGCGGCAAGGTGGGGGCGCTGATCGGCCGCAGACGCGCGTTCATGATCGGCTGCGTCGTCTACGGCTGCGGCTCCTTCACCACGGCGCTCGCACCGAACCTGACGGTGCTGCTGATCGGCTGGTCGTTCCTCGAAGGAGTCGGGGCGGCGCTCATCATGCCCGCGATCGTGGCGCTCGTGGCCGGCAACTTCGTCACTGAGCGCCGCCCCGCGGCCTATGGTCTCGTCGCGGCCGCGGGGGCCGTGGCGATCGCGGTCGGGCCGCTCATCGGGGGCGTCGCGACGACGTACTTCTCCTGGCGGTGGGTCTTCGCCGGCGAGGTCCTGGTCGTGCTCGGCATCCTGGTGCTCGCCCGCCGTATCGCCGACGCGCCGGTCGGCGAAGGCGCTCGCATCGATCTCGTCGGCGCCGTGCTGTCCGCGCTCGGGCTCGGATCCTTCGTCTACGGCGTGCTCCGCTCCGACGAATGGGGCTGGTTCCAGCCGAAGCCGGACGCGCCCTCATGGCTAGGGATCTCGCTGGTCGTGTGGCTGATGCTCGCCGGTCTCGTGCTGATCTGGCTCTTCCTGCACTGGGAGGCCCGCATGGTGGGGCGGCGCAGGGAACCACTCGTCGAGCCGGCCCTGCTGGAGAACAAGCAGCTCACCGGCGGACTGACGATGTTCTTCTTCCAGTACCTCGTTCAGATGGGCGTCTTCTTCGTCGTACCGCTCTATCTGTCGGTCGCCCTGGGCCTGTCCGCGCTCAAGACCGGTGCCCGCCTCCTGCCGCTGTCCGTGACCCTGCTGGCGGCCGCCGTCCTGATCCCCCGTTACCTCCCGAAGGTCTCGCCCCGGCGAGTGGTGCGGCTCGGGGTTCTCGCGTTGTTCGCGGGCGCGGTGGTCCTGATGGCCGCGCTCGACACGGACGCCGGTGCGGAGATCGTCACCATCCCCCTGCTGTTGATCGGGCTGGGCATGGGCGCGCTGGCCTCCCAGCTCGGGTCGGTCACCGTGTCCGCGGTGCCGGAGTCGAAGAGCGCGGAAGTCGGCGGCGTCCAGAACTCCGTCACCAACCTGGGCGCCTCGATCGGTACGGCGCTCGCCGGGTCGATCCTGATCGCCGCGATGACGACGTCCTTCCTCACCAGCGTGGAGCAGAATCCGGATGTCCCCGCCGAGGTCAAGAGCCGGGCGACCGTCGAACTCGAAAGCGGCGTACCGTTTCTGTCGGACGCCGACCTGGAGTCCGCGCTCGACGAAGCGGGCACGAGCGAGACGGTGACTCAGGCGGCACTCGACGCGAACGAGGACGCCAGGATCGACGGCCTGCGCGCCGCGGTCGCCATCCTCGCCTTCGCCGCGCTCATCGCCATGTTCTTCACCTCACGGATCCCGACGACCCAGCCAGGTTCGACGAAGCCGTAGCCGCGGGGCGGCTGGATCCAAGCTGTCCTGGTCCCACCGTTCCCACGGACGGGAGCGGCGCGGAGCGCCCGGAAGGGCCGACGGCGAGGGCTGGGCCGTCCTTGGGCTGCCGAGGCCCTGGCGGTCCGAACCTTCCGGGCCGTCCGACCAGCGCACGTACGGAGGCGTTCCGTCCTCGTGATGGAGTCCGACGATCTCGCCGTCGCGCTTGGCGGCGCCGGTCGTCGTGCGTTCGACGACGAGCTGGTCGCCCAGGTGAGCTCGCATGACGTCCGCCCTCTCCTCGGAATGGTGCTGTGTGCAACGTGCCACGCACGGCGGGCGCCCGCACGGGACCGACCGGCCTGGGAGGCTGCCGCGCCTCGCTCCCGCACGGCCGTCGACCGTCTCGGCCGGAGATCCCGACGCGCCGAGCCCTGCCCTTGTCGGTCTTGGGGACCTTCGCCGTGAGCACTCCGCTGTTCGGATCCGCGCTGATGTGCTCGGTGTCGGAGAACGGCGGGAGAATCGTGCGGTGGCCGAACTGGCCGATGCGACGGGTCTGCCGGCGGACCGACCCGGTGTGTTCCTGCCGGCAAGGGGTGCCCATGGCCCGGCCACGCCGAACCAGGGGAAGCCGCCATCGGGTAAGGCGGCGTGCATGAGCTGGTCCACCCCGCCACGCGGGTCCGCCAGCTCCCGCAGGGCTGCCGGAAGCCCACCTCTGCCGTGTCGTGCGGGACGTGTCATGGCTGATCCCTCCTCGACCTTCCGCTTCGGGGGTCGCTGTGACGCCGTCCCTCACATGCGCCACCCGGCGACCTCCCGGCCGTGTGGCCGCGGTGCGCCGCTGCCCTCGATGTCACGCTCGGCGATCCTCAGCAGCTGCCCGGCCAGGTCTTTCAGGGCCCGGCCCGCTGCCAGTTCGTCCCCGATCTCCGGCACGTTCGCGTCCGCCGGATGGCAGTGCGCGGTCCCGTGGCCGATGTGTTCCGTGGCGCCGGTGTCCAGGACCAGATGTGCCTTCGTCGTTCCCGCGTCGTCCTCGAACAGTTGAAGACGAACCGTCCATTCCAACGTGTGCGGCATCGCTCTCCTCCTCACCTCGGTACGGACCCGTGCGATCCTGCTGGGGCTCGCTCCGGGGCGTGGCGCCCGGAGCCGGCCCGCGTCCGGTCCTCGATGCGTTGCCGGACGCGGGCCGTGAGTGCGCTCAGCCGCTGGGAGGTCGTCGCCCGGGGCGCGAGGGGCGCTCGGATCCGGCGGGCGGCCGAGGGCAGCTCTCCCAGGTCCGCGGCGAGTCTCTCCCGGCACTCGTCGAGCGTGGGCCTTCCGCCGGTGCGCCGCCCGTTCAGCATCACCGTCTCCAGCAGCGGAACACCGCCGTCGAGGGGCCGCTCGTCGGCGAGAGCGATCACGTCGGCGCAGCCGGGGCGGCGGAACACCTGCTTGCGGCCGGGTGCCGTCACCTTCGCCGACGACAGCTTCATCACCGGGCGGCCGTCGAACTCGACCAGCTTGTACGCCGAGTCCAGGTACGGCGCGTCGGCCGACACGCCGACGCGGGTGCCCACGGCGTACGTGTCGATCGGTGCTCCGGAGCGGACGAGGTCGTCGACGGAGTACTCGTCGAGACCGCCGCTGGCGACGATCCGCACGTCCGGCATGCTCGCGTCGTCGAGGATCGAGCGGGTCCGTGTCGCCAGATCGCCGAGGTCGCCGCTGTCCAGCCGTACGGCGGAGCCGGGCCCACGGTCCAGGTCCCGCAGCACGCGTGCTGCCACGCGGACGCCTTCCTCCGTGTCGTACGTGTCCACCAGCAGGGTCACCGGGCCGGGGTGGGACCGGGCGAAGGCGCGGAACGCGTCCTCCTCCGAGGCGAACGCCTCCACGAAGGAGTGCGCCATCGTACCGACGGCGGGGATGCCCTCAGCGGTGGCCGCCGCCACGTTGCTGGTCCCGGCGAAGCCGACCATCGCACCGAGACGAGCGGCTTGGAACCCCGCCTGCGGACCGTGGGTGCGCCGCAGGGAGAAGTCGACGACCGGGTGACCGGCCGCCGCGAGCACGCAGCGTGCGGCCTTCGAAGCGATCGCCGTGCGATGGCTGAGCAGGTTGAGCACATACGACTCGACCAACTGCGCCTGCGGAAGAGGCCCGGTCACCTCCAGCAGCGGCTCACCCGCGAACACGATCCGCCCCTCCGGCACCGCCCGGACCTGCCCGCTGAACGTCAGGCCGAGGAGAGGCTCCAGGTCTCCTGGCGGCCGGTGCAGCGCCGAGGCGAAGGCGTCGACATCCACGGGCCCGACACGGAAGTCGGCCAGGTAGTCGAGTGCCGACCCGAGCCCCGCCGCCACCAGGAAGCCGCGTTCAGGGGGCAGGTCGCGGACGAAGAGGCTGAACGTCGCCGGGCCGGTCATCCCCTCCCGCAGGTAAGACATGGCCATCGTGACTTCGTAGAGATCGGTGGTCGTCGCATCCGACATCGGTCTCACCTCCTGGGCTTCCGTCCTGCCTGCCGGTCGTCACCGGCGGAAGCGCGCGGACCACTGCGGTTCCACCAGGTCCCACTCGGCGTCCCACTGCGCGTACCTTCTCCGGTCCAGGACCAGGCGCATGCCCGCCCAGGCCGCACAGGACCCGGCGGCCACGCCGAACGCCGCCATACCGCCCACCATCCAGCCACTGGTCGTCGCGTTGAGAGTGCTCGTCGGCGGACTGGTGACGGTTCCCTCCCGAGTCACCCACACACGCACGGTGGCGCCTTCGGCAGTTCCCGGCTTCACGAGGGCCGTTCCCGTGCGCACGGCACCGTTGGCGTCGGTCCAGCGGACCTGCACCGGTCGCTTCGCCCACTCGTCGTCGCTCTTGACGCCCGCTGTCAGCCGGGCGGTGACCTGGTGCCGTTGCGCCGCCTGGGCTCGCACGGTGCGCATCGACGCCTCGTACGCCGTCAGTCCCGCGCCGACCGCGGCCACCGGCAGCCCGAGGACGAGAACGACCATCAGCACGCGGCGGAACCAGCATTCGAACCTGTCCGACGTACGTCTCAGGGCGTTCGCGCCCTTGGACTCGTGATCGCCGCGCCTGGGCGGCGGACCGGATGCGTACGGCGAACCTTGTGCGCTCATGAGTCGGCCTCCAGCAACTCGCAGGCCGCGCCACCGCCTGCTCCCACCGTCGACCGGCAGCGGGTTCGGGGCACAGGGCCGAACGTCCCTGTCGGGCCGACTTTCGGCCCGGGTCCACCGGTTGCCGACCTGGTCCGTGTCCGCAGCACGTGGTCATGTCGGTCATATCCGGGGTACGACCGCGACGGGACACGGGGCGTGATGCAGGAGTGCGTGATTGATCAGGCCCAGCTGCAGGCCCTGGTGCCCCTGGCGTCTGCGTGCGCCGACGACCAGCAGGTCCGCCTCCGACGCCGCGTCCAGCAGCGCTCGGCGGGCCGGGCCCTCGATCACCCTGTTGCTCACCCGGGCGTCGCGATACCGCTTCGCAAGGCCGTGCAGGGCGTCGTCGAGGACCTGGGACGGCGGGCGCCGATGCGCCTCCATGGCGTACCACGACGGAGCCGGCCGCGTGGTCAGAGCCCTGGATGACGGATTCCAGGCGTGCACCGCCGTCAGTCGGCAGCCGCGCACATGAGCCTCCCGGAACGCGAACTGCAAGGCCGTGCCGCTGCCCTCCCCCTCCTCGACACCGACGACGATGTTCCCGAACCGCCCGGCTCTGTGCTCCGCGGCACCGCGCACCACGACGACCGGGCAGTCCGCCCGTGCGGCCACGGCCAGGCCGACCGTGCCCAGGAGCATGTCGGCGAGGTCTCCGAGCCCTCTGGCCCCGAGCACCACCGCGAAGGCGTCGCGTCCCTTGTCGAGGAGGACGGCGGCCGCGTCCTCGTGCAGCACCTCGCTCGACAACTGCACCGTGGGTGCTCTTTCCCTGGCGCGTTCCGAGGCGGCATTGATCACGTCGGACGGCTCGCGATCACCGGCCGCCGCATGCACGAGGTGGAGCGACACGCTGTGCCGGACCGCCTCGTCGGCGGCCCAGTCCACCGCCTCCAGACTCGCTTCGGACCCGTCGACGCCGACCACCAGGGGAATCGCCACCGCACCTGTCTCCTCTCGTGGCCGGTGCCGCGGGCCCGGCCTCCCCCTCCACGGCTCCACATGCGCCGGGACGGGGATCGGGGTACTCGTCGAAGGAGGGAAGCACCGCGCTCGGCCTGTCGGTGACATCCGGAGCATGCACGCCATCGGACTCGTCCACCGTCGTCATCCGCCGTCGTATCCAGCTTCGTACGAGACGGAGGCCGCCGCCATGCAGCCAGTCGCGGCCGTGGGCCTCGACGGTTCACCCGAGAGCGTCGCTGCCGCCCGCTGGGCCGCCGACGAGGCCGACAGGCGCAGGCTCACGCTGCGCCTGCTGCACGCGTGGCCCTCGCTCGCGCCGGAACCCGCCCACGCCCCCTTCGAGGTCGATCAGAACTACGGGGCGAAGCGTCTCGTGCACACCGCACGGGCCGAACTGCAAGCCCGCCACCCGGGGCCTGACCGCCGTCGGGAGTCTGGTGGCCTACGACGCCCAGGGCGCTCTGCTCCAGGCGGCGTCGGAATCCGAGATGATCGTGCTCGGCTCACGGGGGCTGGAGTCCGTCGTGAGCTACTTCCTGGGCGACGTCAGCAGGCCGGTCGTGGCCCGGGCGGAGCGGCCGGTGGTACTGGTCCGCGCCGAAACCCGGGTTGTTCGTAAGCACTTCTTTGGGCTCCACTGCACGGACCGGAAGTGGCTCCATGACGTAAGAAGTTGATCTGGCTCCACTTCGGGCGGAGCCGTGGAAGTCACCGGAGACGGCCTGGCTTCTGCCGCCTTCAACTCGAACACGGGTTCCCTGGGGTCGGATGCTCATTGATACGGTCCCGTCATGGCTGAAGTGCAGGGATCACCGAACGGCCCGGTCACCGCGGCCGATGTCGAACATGCCGTCCGTTTGGCGCTCGCCGCTCTGCGCGGGGCGAACGCGCCGGACTGGAGTGTCAAGGCCGGATCCCTGGAGTGGGACTGTTGGGAGACTGTCGAGCACCTGGCCGACGACCTGTTCTCCTACGCCGTCCAACTGAGCCCGGCGAACCCGCCGCTGGACACCCACGTGCCGTTCGCGTGGAGCCGCAAGAGGCCGGGCGGCCCCGCGAATGCTGTCTTCGCAGACCGCGAGGCTGGCCCAGCCGGTCTGCTGCAAGTACTGGATGCCAGCGGCGCCTTGCTGACCGCAATCGTCCGCACGACGCCACCCACGGTCCGGGCACATCACATCTTCGGCCCTGCCGACCCCGAAGGCTTCGCCGCGATGGGCATCGTCGAGACCCTGGTGCACACCCACGACGTCGCCGAGGGCCTGGGCCTGGACTGGACGCCGCCCGCAGACCTATGCGGCCGCGTGCTGGACCGGCTCTTCCCCGACGCCCCGACCGATACCGACCGGTGGCCAACCCTCCTTTGGGCCCCCGGCCGCGCGGAACTTCCCGGCCGGGCGCGCCTTACCAAGTGGCGCTGGTACGGCACACCCCGCGCTGACAGCAGGCTGTAGAAGACCGCCAGCCCGGCCGGGTGCCCGGCGAGATCCACCCCATCCGTCAGCAACGAGGCCCGCGCAGTAAGTTCGTTCTTTATCTACCAACCCGGCAGGGGCACAAGATCTCCGCGGATACGGTGGGCGACCTCCCGCGAGAGGAGGGCTTCAGCCTGCAGAGCAACGCCAAGACCCTGGAAGGCAAGCAGCACCCGACCGGGACGCACAGTTCCACCACCTCGACGAACAGGCCCGCGACCACCAGGACGGCCAGGCTCCGGTGATCAGCGTGGACACCAAGAAGAAGGAACCGGTCGGCCCGTTCAAGAACAACGGTCGTGCGGCTGCTGACCACCGCCGACGCCGGCGGCTCCAACGGCTATCGCATCCGCACCTGGAAGACTGAACCCGCCCGGTTCGCTGCCGAGGCCCAC
Source organism: Streptomyces sp. NPDC041108 (assembly GCF_055592645.1). Lineage (NCBI taxonomy): Bacteria > Bacillati > Actinomycetota > Actinomycetes > Kitasatosporales > Streptomycetaceae > Streptomyces > Streptomyces sp. NPDC041108. Next base: position 971,188 of record NZ_JBVIYK010000001.1, read on the forward strand.
CTGGCGGTCACCGTCTGCCACCTGCCTCCCGCCACTTCGAAGTGGAACCGGATCGAGCACCGGCTGTTCTCCCACATCACCCTGAACATTCCTGAGCGCGCACGGGACCGGGCAATACCCCTGCCGTCAGACGGAAGCCCGCCGCCCGCGGCTTTGCCCGCAGGAGGGCCGCCCGCCCGCCGCTGTTCGCCCGGCGGACCTCCCCGTGTCACACCCGCGCCACGGACCCTTCCCCGGCGTTGGTTCCTCTTGGACCATTCCTTGCGCGCAGGTCACATCCGACGCACCACGTCAGGACAAGAGGTCATCCACCCATGCCTGAAGTCAACCGGCGGCGATTCCTCCAGGTAGCGGGCGCCACGACGGCGTTCAGCGCCCTGTCGGCCAGCATCCAGCGGGCCGCGGCGCTGCCCGCGCACCACCGTTCCGGCACGATCGAGGACGTCGAGCACATCGTCGTCCTCATGCAGGAGAACCGGTCCTTCGACCACTACTTCGGCGCCCTCAGGGGCGTACGGGGCTTCGGCGACCCGCACCCGGTGACGCTGGACAACGGCCGGAGCGTGTGGCACCAGTCGGACGGCACGAAGGACGTCCTGCCGTTCCGCCCCGACGCCGACGACCTCGGCATGCAGTTCCTGGAGGGTCTGCCGCACAGCTGGCCGGACGGCCACGCCGCCTACAACGGGGGCAGGTACGACAGGTGGGTCCCGGCCAAGGGCACCACGACGATGGCGTACCTGACCCGCGAGGACATCCCGTTCCACTACGCCCTCGCCGACACCTTCACCGTCTGCGACGCCTACCACTGCTCGTTCATCGGCTCGACCGACCCCAACCGCTACTACATGTGGACGGGTCACACGGGAAACGACGGCAAGGGCGGCGGCCCCGTCCTCGGCAACGACGAACTCGGCTACGACTGGACCACCTACCCCGAGCGCCTCGAAGCGGCCGGGGTCTCCTGGAAGATCTACCAGGACATCGGCGACGGCCTGGACGCGGCCGGCTCCTGGGGCTGGATCGCGGACGCCTACCGGGGCAACTACGGCGACAACTCCCTGCTCTACTTCAACAAGTACCGCAGCGCCGAGCCCGGGGACCCCTGGTACGACAAGGCCCGCACCGGCACGAACGCGAAGGCCGGCGACGGCTACTTCGACCGGCTGAGGGCCGACGTGAAGGCGGGCAAGCTCCCGCAGATCTCCTGGATCGCCGCACCCGAGGCGTTCTCCGAGCACTCCAACTGGCCCTCGAACTACGGCGCCTGGTACATCTCCCAGGTCCTCGACGCGCTGACCTCCGACCCGGCGGTCTGGGCGAGGACGGCCCTGTTCATCACCTATGACGAGAACGACGGCTTCTTCGACCACCTCGTTCCGCCGCTGCCGCCGCGCGACGCCTCCCGCGGAAAGTCCACGGTGGACGTGGGCCCGGACCTCTACCCGGGTGACGCCGGCCGTGTCGCCGGCCCCTACGGGCTCGGTCCGCGTGTGCCGATGCTGGTCGTCTCCCCCTGGAGCAAGGGCGGTTACGTCTGCTCCGAGACCCTCGACCACACCTCGATCCTGCGGTTCATGGAGCGCCGGTTCGGGGTCGAGGAGCCGAACATCTCGCCCTGGCGGCGGGCGATCTGCGGTGACCTGACCGCCGCGTTCGACTTCTCCCGCAAGGACAGCCGGCCCGCCGCGCTGCCGGACACCGACGCGTACGAGCCGCAGGACCGCGAACGGCACCCCGACTACCGGCCCGTCGTGCCCGACGACCCCAGCATGCCGAGGCAGGAGCGCGGGGTGCGCCCGGCCCGGCCGCTGAAGTACGCGCCCCGCGTGGACGCCGCGGCCGATCCCCGGGCCGGGACCCTCACCCTGACGTTCGCCTCCGGCGGCAGGGCCGGCGCGGCCTTCCACGTCACCTCCGGGAACCGTACGGACGGGCCGTGGACGTACACCACCGGGGCGGGCAGGGCCCTCTCGGACACCTGGGACTGCGCGCACTCCGGCGGCGCGTACGACCTCACCGTGCACGGCCCGAACGGCTTCCTGCGGGTCTTCCAGGGACCGGGCAGGACGGGCAAGGCCCGTCCGGAGGTGACCGCGCGGCACACCGGCGACGACGTGGAGCTGACGTTCACCAACAAGGGCGCCGACGCGGTGACCCTGAAGGTCGCGAGCGCCTACGGCGGCCGGTCCCGCACGGTCCGGGTGCGGCCCGGGGCGACCGTCCGCGAGGTCGTCGGCCTGCGGTCGAGCCACCGCTGGTACGACCTGACCGTCACCGCCGGCGAGGGCTTCCTGCGGAGGTTCGCCGGGCACGTGGAGAACGGGCGGGCGGGGGTGAGCGATCCGGCGCTGGGCCGGCGGTAGGGCATCGGGCCGGGGGAGCCCGGCGGGCACCGGCTCCCCCGGCCGTCACAGGGGAGTGAGGTGTCCGGGTGCCGGGGACTGCGGCCGACGGGGGATCAGCGACGGCTCCGCCGGCGCGTGCCGGGGCTCCAGGGCGAGTACGGCCGCCACCGGGTGCTTCTCGTGCGCCGGAACGGCCTCCGGCTCCGGGCGCCCGACCGGTGTCACCCGGGTCAGCAGCACCACGCCCCGCGCCGCGACCAGGGCCCCCGCCCCCGCGAGCAGCACCCCCGCGGCCCCGCCCCGCAGGCCCTCGCCGAGGAGGGTGAGGCCGATCAGGGCGGCGGCCAGGGGGTTCGCCAGGGTCACGACCGCGAGGGGCGCGCCCAGGCCCCCTCGGTACGCCGTCTGAGAGAGCAGCAGGCCGCCCACGGCGAACGCGGCGACCAGGAGTGCCACCACGACGACCTCGGCGTCGAGGAGGGAGCCCGAGCGGTCGGTCGCGGCGACCGTGACGGTCTGGGTGAGCGCGGAGGCGACGCCCGAGGCCATGCCGGACGCCCCCGCGTGGCGCAGGCCGGGCCTGGTGCCGGGCCGGGAGAGGAAACCGATCAGGGCGACGGTCGCGCCGGCCACGGCGACGGCCTCCGGGACGCTCAGCACGTCGTCGGGGGCGGGCCCGGACGCGGCGATCAGGATCGCGGCCAGCCCGGTCAGCGTGAGCGCGGTGCCACGCCATTCCGCCGCGGTGACCCGGCGCCCGGCCAGCCGGGCCCCGAGCGGCACCGCCGCCACCAGAGTGAGCGCGCCCAGGGGCTGCACCACGGTCAGGGGGCCGTACTTCAGGGCCACGACGTGCAGCAGCGCGGCGCCGGCGTTGAGCGCGAGGGAACTCCACCAGGCGCCGCTGGCGAGCATCCGTCCGATGCCCGTGCCGGCGCTGCGGGAGGCGAGCCGCTCCTGGGCCACGGCGGCGGCCGCGTAGGCGACGGCCGACACCAGGGACAGGGCGACGGCGACGAGAGTGGCGTTCATCGGGCGGCTCCCACCAGGACGGGCTCCTCGGCCGGGGCGAGGGCTGTCGAGTGCCGGGCGGCGGTGCTGCGCGTCCGGTGCGGCAGGGGGATCACGGCCAGGGCGGCGGCCAGCAGGGTGCCCGCCACGATCGCGTCCAGCCAGTAGTGGTTGGCGGTGCCGACTATCACGAACAGGGTCACCAGCGGGTGCAGCAGCCACAGCACACGCCACCGGGAGCGGGTCGCGGCGATCAGGCCGACCGCGGTCATCAGGGCCCAGCCGAAGTGCAGCGAGGGCATCGCCGCGAACTGGTTCGCCAGCGAGTCGGTCGCCGGAACCGCCGAGTACACCGTCGGCCCGTACGTCTGTCCGGTGTCCACCAGTCCGGCGACGTCCAGCAGGCGCGGTGGAGCCAGCGGGAACGCGAGGTGCAGCAGCAGGGCGGCGGCGGTGAGGGCGGTCAGGACCCGGCGCGCCCAGACGTAGTGCGCGGGGCGCCGCAGGTACAGCCAGACCAGGAAGGCCACGGTGGCCGGGAAGTGGACGGTCGCGTAGTAGACGTTCGCGAGGTGGACCAGCGTGTCGCCGTGCAGCAGCGCGGACTGTACGGAGCCCTCGTCCGGCAGCCGCAGGACCCGTTCCCAGTCCCACACGAGGTGGGCGTTGCGGTAGGGCTCGGCGGTGTGGCCGTCGGCCAGCATCCGGCCGAACTTGTAGACGAGGAAGAGCCCTGCGACGAGCAGGAACTCACGGACGAGCGGTGGCCGCGCTGTCGCGGCTGTCCGCTCCTCAGCAGGCTCGGTGCGGCATTCCATCCCCCGGCCCTTTCACTGACGGCGCTGGTGGCGCTGGTTCCCTTGGCGGTACTTGACGATCGATACGGACGGGTACCGATACGCGGAAGTACCGATACGCGAGTGTACCGATACGCCACTGTACCGAAACGGGTGGGTACCGAAACGATTGGGTATCGATACGGCACTGTACCGATACGGTGGCGTTCCGGTACAGTGGCGTATCGGCAGGCCTTTCGGCAGGGGACGACCGAGGGAGACACGAGTCATGACGTCGCAGGCAGCGCAGGGGCCGGAGACGGTCGCCGCCTCGCGCCGCTCCAAACTCACACCCGAGCGTGAGCAGGAGTTCTTCGACGCCGTGCTCGAACAGATCCGGGAGTGCGGTTACGACTCGGTGACCATGGAAGGCGTCGCCGCGACCACGCGGTGCAGCAAGTCCACGCTCTACCGCCAGTGGAGAACCAAGCCCCAGTTCGTGGCGGCCGCCCTGCGCGCGCGCCGCAGTGTCCGCTTCGCGGGGATCGACACCGGCACCCTCGCCGGCGATCTGCGCGAGGTGGCCCGGCACGCGGGTCAGGGCTATGTGCTGGAGGGGCGGCTGTTCCAGGCGCTCGGCCACGCCGCCGTGCAGGACGAGGAGCTGCGGACCGCTCTGCGGGACGCGCTCGTGGAGCCGGAGATCGACGCGCTCCACACCATGATCGCCCGCGGAGTCGCCCGGGGCGAGGTCCCCGCGGACCACCCGGCGCTGGAGTTCGTCCCGGCGCAGATCTTCGGCGTGCTGCGGGCCCGGCCGGTGCTGGAGGGCCAGGACGCGGACGAGACGTACATCATCAAGTTCATCGAGGCGGCCGTGCTGCCGACGCTCGGCCTCGCGTGAGACTCAGGACGCCGTCCGTGGAGCGATCCCGGACGACGACCTGATCGCGCCGCACCGTGGGGACGGGGGCGGCGCGTACCCCCCGGCCGGGTGGGGTTCCTCTGGAGCGGAGAGGAATCCCACCCGGCCGGCTTTTTCGGGCCGGACGGCCGGAGCGCCCGCGAGCATCGGTGCGGGCGTCACGGCCGGAGAGGTGTGGGCGGGTCGCGGGGTCACACCCCCTGACCGCTGCCGCCTCCGTCGGTCGACGCCTCCTTGATGCCCTTGGTGATCTCATCGATGACCGACTGCCTGGGCGCCTTGTCGCTCACGTCGATCCCGAAGCGGACCACGACGAGCCGCTTGGAGTCGGCCGGGGAGGGGAAGGCCAGCGATTCGACATAGCCGTCGTCGCCCTTGCCCGTGACCACCTTCCAGCGGACGTAGTAGCCCTTCTCGCCGGCCACGGTCACCGCCTTCGACGCCAGCTCCTTGTGCGAGGTGATCTTCCCGTAGCCCTCGGAGCCGTAGGCGTCCTCGGCGGCCTGGGAGATGTCCTCCTTGGCGGCCGCCTCGGCCGTGGTGGCCTTCAGCTTCAGCAGCTCGGCGGGCGAGGAGTAGGCGCCTCCGCGCGTGCAGGTCTTCGTGGCGTCGGCCGGGCACTTGTACGACGCCTCCGTCGTCACCTGCGCACCGGCTTGCAGGGGCGCGCCGAGCCAGCCGTCGGGCACGGGAATGCTGATGCCGCTGGTCGTGTCGGTGGCGTAGCCGTCCTCGACCTGAGGGGGCTGCCCGGAGCCGTCCGGCGCGGGGCTCTGGCCGCCGGAACCGCCGGAGCCCCCCGATCCACCCGGCCCGCCCTGGCCGCCGGAGTCGCCGCCCCGGCCACCGTCGCCGCCCCCGCCGTTCTGGCCGCCGGAGCCCTGGGACGTCGTGCTGCCCTCGCTCCCACGGTCGTTGCCGGCCAGCGCGTACACGCCCACCCCGATGCTGACCAGCACCGCGGCCGCCACCCCGATCGCTATCCCGATCCGGAGACCGCGCCGGGGAGCGGGGGCCGGGTGGCCCGGATACCCGGGGTGGCCTGGGTACCCGGGGTACCCCGGGTGGCCCCCGGCCACCGGCGGGTAGGCGCCGGCACCCGGGGGGTACGGTCCGGCGGCCGGCGGGTAGACCGGGGGCCCGAACCCCGCGGCCGAGCCCACGGGCCGGATCTGGTCCGTCCACGCCTTGCCGTCCCACCAGCGCTCGGTGGCGGGTGCGTCATTCGTCTGGCCGGGGTCGGGGTACCAGCCGGGAGGAGTCACCTGCGTCATGGTGCAACCGTATGAGGCCGGAGTGAAAACCGGATGAGAGGGGACGGTTATTCGCCCGCCCACCGCCCGATTCCCCTTCGGAACCGGCCAATTACCCGGTCGATCGCCTCTTTTCCGTGCCAACCTGCCGAATTGACTTCCGACCGGATGATTTCGACCGCGTCTGTTCACTCGTCGGCCGGAGGATTCCCTCGCGAGTGGACGAACGCCCCGCTCCGACGGCCCACGGCGCAAGCGCACGGTGCAAGGCGCACAGAGCAAGGCGCACAGAGCAAGGCGCACAGAGCAAGGCCCAGGGCACAATGCCCGCGGCTCACCGCAGGGCCAGCCGCATCGGCGGCCGCACGCCACCCGTCTGCCCCGCCTGCTCCGGCCATGGCCGGCCCGGGCGGCCCGATGTCACCGATCCCAGCGCGCCGGCGTGCCGGGCCCCGAACCCGAGCGGCAGCGCCAACAGGAACGGCAACCGCCACCCCCACGACTCCAGCTCGGCGGCGGACAGCAGGGAAGCGGGCAGCGCGGCGGCCCCCGCCCGGCCCCCGCAGTCCCAGCGCCGCCGTGAACGACTGCCACGACCCGTACAGCCCCCGTCGGCCCGGCGGCGCGAACTCCGTCAACACCGAGACCGCGCCGCCGAACTCGCCGCCCGCGGACAGCCCTTGCATCACCCGGAGGAAGGTCGGCAGCCAGGGCGCGAGGGCGCCGACCGTGTCGTAGGTGGGGAGCGCGCCGATCAGCGTCGTCGCCACCGTCATCAGGACGATCACCAGGATCAGCACCGGGCGGCGGCCCACCCGGTCACCGAGCCTGCCGAAGAGCGCGGCACCCACCGGCCGGAAGAAGAACGTCGGCGCGAACGAGGCGTACGTCCTCACCAGTCCCTCCACCTCACTGCCGCCCTCCGGCGTGAAGAACCGCGCCGCGACGACCGTCGCGAAGTACCCCTAGACCCCGAACTCGTACCACTCGATGAAGTTGCCCACCGAGCCCGCGAACAGGGCCCTGCGCGACTGCCCGGCAGGGACGGGGCGAGGGGCCTGGCCGGGCGCGGGCGCGGTGATGGCGTCTCCTACAGCAGTGAGGACCCGTCTACACCGAAAAGGCCGGAAAATCAGCCTCGGACCAAGGGCAGTTGACTGTCCGTCACCTTCAACGGCACAGGTGGACAGCCGGATGCGTCGTCCGCCGGCCGCCCGATGTCACCCGACACGGCAACAGGTGCCCGGACCCGCCTCCACTTCGGCATGCAGAGGGCTACGCTCAATGACCTGTGCATCGTTCGGGCGACCTGGGGAGGTAGCGGGATGACGGAGGCACGGCCCGACGCGGCGGCCTCGGCCTCCCTGTGGGAGCGGGACGCGGAGCTCACAGTCATCAAGGAGGCGATCGACGAACTCCGCGTCGACCAGGCGTCACCCGGGAGCGTCCTGGTCTTCGACGGCGAGGCCGGCGTCGGCAAGACCGCCCTCCTCACCGAGGCCCGCAGGATAGCCGAGGAGCGGGGCTGCACGGCCTGGTACGCACGGGGCGGTGAGACCGTCACGTCCGTCCCCTTCAACGTCGTACGCCAGTTGCTCCAGCCCGGCCTGCTCGGGCTGATGGAGGAGGAGACCCGCGAGTACCTGGGCGACTGGTACGACATCGCCGGACCCGCGCTGGGAGTCGCGGAACCCGGCGCGCGCCAGCCCGACCCCCAGGGCGTCTGCGACGGTCTGGTCGCCGCCGTGAACCGTCTCGTGCGCCGTGCGTGGCCGCTCGTCCTGCTGATCGACGACGTCCACTGGGCCGACCAGGAGACCCTGCAGTGGCTGTCCGCCCTCGCCGACCGCCTGAGCGAGATGTGCGTCCTCGTCGTGATGGCCTACCGCCCCGGTGAGGCCACCGGCGAGCGGGCCGAACATCTCGCCGGGATCGCCGCCAAGGCCCGGCCGGTCACCACCCTCAGCGCACTGACCCCCGGGGCCACCGCCGGGCTCACCCGCGCCACGGTCGGCCGGCACGCCGACGACCCGTTCTGCCGCGAGGTGTGGGCGGTGACCGGCGGCAACGCGTACAACACCGTCGAGCTTCTCGCGAAGGTGAAGGACAGCGGACTGGATCCGGTCGAGGACTCGGCCGCCGAACTGCGCGCCCTGAACCGCTCGGCGCGGGGCCACGGCCTCGTCGCCCGCCTCGAAGAACTCGGTGTCGAGGCCACCCGCTTCGCCTGGGCGGCGGCCATCCTCCACACCGGCATCACCGTGGAGATCGTGGCACGCCTCGCCAGTCTGTCCCTGGCCAAGGCGAGACTGTGCGCCGAACTGCTGACCTCCGCCCGCATTCTCACCGAGCCCGATCCGGCCAACCGTCAGGTGGACGACGGAGACCTGGAGTTCGTGCATCCGCTGATCGCCACCGCGGTCTACGACTCGATCCCGCCCGGCATCCGGACCGCGTTCCACGGAGTCGCCGCGACGGCCGTCACCGAGTCCGGGCGCGGTGCCGCGGCGGCCTCCCGCCACCTCATCGAAGTCCATCCGGACGGCGAGGCCGACCTGGTCGAACAGCTGCGGGCCGCCGCGAAGGAACACCTGGCCGTGGGCGCCCCGGACGCCGCCCGCCGCTGTCTGGAGCGAGCCCTGAAGGAGCCGCCCCTGCCGGACGTCCGGGTGCGTGTGCTCTACGAACTGGGCTGCGCCACCCTACTCACCTCCCCGGCCACCACCGTCGCCTACCTCCGCTCGGCACTCGCCGAACCGGGACTCGACAACGCGGAACGGGTGGACGCGGTGTTCCGCCTCTCCCAGGTGCTGGTGCACAACGACCAGCTGGACGAGGCCGTCCGTACCGTCGACGCGGAGATCGCCCGGCTGGATCCGGGACCCGCCCGGATGCGGCTCCAGGCCGCGCGGTACATGTGGGAGGGCGTCCACGCGGGCGAGGAGCTGCCGCCGACGCATTCCCAGGAGCTCGCCGCGCTCGCCGCGACCTGCACGGGCCGGGACAACTCCGAGCGGGCGCTGCTCATCCTGCGCGGCTTCGACGCGATGACACGCGGCGAGAACGCCGAAGAGGTGGTGGAACTCTGCGACCGCGCGCTCGTCAACGGCCGCCTCGCGCCCGGGCTCGGCTGGACCGACTCCGAGTGGGGCATCGAACTGCTGCTGATGCTGGCCACCACGTACGCCTACGCCGACCGGCTCGACCGCGCGGAGAGCCTGTACACCGAGGCGTTGCGGACCTACGAGTCCGACGGATGGAGCGGCGGCCATCTGGCCCTCGCCCACGCCTATGTCGGGCTCGGACACCGTATGCGGGGCCGCCTCAGGGACGCGGAAGCCTCGCTGCGCAAGTCGCTGGTGCTCGCCGAGCGGGTCGGTCGCGGACTGCCCCTGTACTGGACCACGACCTGCAACCTCGTCGACACGCTCCTCGTCCGCGGGCACGTCGACGAGGCATGGCAGGTCGCCGAGCAGTACAACTTCGCCCCGCCGTACCCGTCCACCATCGTGCTGCCCGAACCTCGCTCCGTCCGCGGACGGCTGCTCCTCGCCGTGGGCCGCACCAAGGAGGGCATCAACGAACTGGAGGCCGCCGAGAAGGCCACGGCCACGCGGGGGCACCACAACCCCGTGTCGGCCACCTGGGGCGGAGCCCTGGCCCGGGCCCTCGCCACCGAGGACCCGCGCCGCGCCGCCGAACTCGCCGCGAGCGTCCGCCGCCGTGCCGAACGCTTCGGCACGGACACCGCCATCGGCGAGGCACTGCGCGTCGAGGCGGCACTCGCCACCGGCCGCAACGCCGTCTCCCTCCACACCCAGGCGGTCACCTACCTGGCCGCGTCGCCCGCCGCCTACGAGCACGCCGCGGCCCGCGTCGAGTACGGCACCGCCATCCGCTCGGTGTCCGAACTCGAACGGGGCCTGACCCTGGCCGAGTCCTGCGGCGCCGACGGTCTGGCCCGGCAGGCACGGGAGGCGATCGACCGGCTCGGCTAGGGCGGGGCCGGTGTCCTGGCCCCGGGCGGGCCGCTCAGTCCTGGTCCTCCTCCGCCAGCACCCGCTGGGCCGTGGCGAAAGCCGAGTTCGCCGCGGGCACTCCGCAGTAGACGGCGCTCTGGAGGAGGACGGCGCCGATCTCCTCAGGGGTGAGGCCGTTGCGGCGGGCGGCCCGGATGTGCATGGCCAGTTCGTCGTAGTGGCCGTGGGCGACCAGCGCGGTCAGGGTGATCATGCTGCGTTCGCGGCGCGACAGGGTGGGGTCGGTCCAGATCTCGCCCCAGGCGTAGCGGGAGATGAAGTCCTGGAAGCGGGCCGTGAACGGCGTCTGCCGGGACTGGGCGCGGTCCACGTGCGCGTCGCCGAGGACCTGGCGGCGCACCTCCATACCGCGTTCGGCGTGGCCGTCGAAATGCCCGCGCAGAGCGGCCAGTACGGCTTCCGGACGCTCGGCGGGGGCGAGGTGGGAGGCACCGGGGATCTCCGTGAGCGACGATCGGGGCACCGCGTCCGCGATCTCCCGCAGATGTGCGGGCGGTGTCGCCGGATCCTGCCGGCCGGCGACGAGAAGCGTGGGCGCGGAGATGCCCGGCAGGTCCTCGCGGATGTCGAAGGAGGCGAGCGCGTCGCAGCAGGCGGCGTAGGCCGCGGGGTCGGCGTTGCGATGGTCGTCGACCAGTGCCGGCACGGTGAACCCGGGTGTGAACCAGCGTGCGTCGGCGGTCTCCGCCAGCCCCGCGAGCCCCTCACGGCGCACCAGCTCCGCCCGCTCCCGCCACGGCCGGGACCCGTTGAAGTGGGCCGAGGAGCAGATCACGGCGAGGGACGAGACCCGCTGTGGGTGGTGCGCCGCCAGGTGCAGCCCGACCGCGCCGCCCAGGGAGACCCCCGCGTACGCGAACCGCTCGATGCCCAGGGTGTCCGCCAGGCCCAGCACCAGTGCGGCCAGGTCACCGACCGTCGCCCCGGGGGCGATCAGGCCGGCCGGGGAGCCGCCGTGCCCCGGCAGGTCCCAGCGGATCACCCGGTGCGTGATCGACAGTTCGGGCGCCACCTTGTCCCACAGCCCGGCCGACGTGCCGAGGGAGGGGCCGAGCAGCAGCGGGGGAGCGGAAGTCGGGCCTTCCGCACGGTGGTTGAGGATCCTGTCGGTCAACGTCGCTCCAGTGCACGGTCGGTGAGGGTTCCGGCGGAGCCGGTGTAGCGCCTGGGATCGACGAGATCCGTCAGGTCGAGATCGAGGTCGCTCAACTCCGGCTCCTCGGCCAGCAGTTCGCCCAGCGGGCGGCCCTCGGCGTGGACCCGCCGGGCCGCCCGGGTCAGCAGCTCCTTGGCGCGGGCCCGGCCCAGCACGGGGGCCAGCTCGGCCGCCAGCCGCTCGGAGACGATCAACCCGTGGGTGAGGTCCAGATGGGAGCGCATCACGTCGGCGTTCACCCGCAGCCCCCGCGCGAGGTCCACCGCGTCCCGCGCCGCACCGCCGACCAGGCGCAGCAGATCACGCAGCGGCTCCCACTCGGCGTGCCACGCCCCGGCCGGCCGCTCGTCCTCGGCGGCCTGCGCGCCGTACAGTGCCGCCGCCAGCTGGGGCGCCCGCCGGGCCGCCGCCGCGATCAGCGTGGACCGTACCGGGTTCGCCTTGTGCGGCATCGCCGACGAGCCGCCCCCGCTGCCCTCGGCGACCTCCGCGATCTCCGTACGGGCCAGGGTGAGCACATCCGCCGCGATCTTCCCCAGGGCGCCCGCGGCGAAGGCGAGCGCCCCGGCGAGGTCCGCGATCGGGGTGCGCAGGGTGTGCCAGGGCAACTCGGGCTCGCGCAGACCCAGTTCACGGGCGTACGCGGCGACGAGGGCACGGGTGTCGGGCGGGGTGTCCACCGGGAGACCGGCTGGGGCCGGGGAGTCCGCCGGGGCGGGCCCGTTGCCGACCGCGTTCTCCGCGCCGGTCGCCCGGAAGACGGTGAAGGCCGCCAGCGTGCCCGCCGCGCCCCCGAGCTGCGCGGGCAGGCTCGCCCGTACGACCGCGAGCCGGTCCCGGGCGTCCAGGACCAGGGAGCGCCAGCCCGCCGCCTTCAGCCCGAAGGTCGTGGGCACGGCGTGCTGGGTGAGCGTGCGGCCCGGCATCACGGTGTCCCGGTGCGCGGCGGCGAGGGCGGCCAGCGCGGACTCCGTACGCCCGAGGTCGGCCAGGATCAGGTCGAGGGTGCGGGCGGCCACCAGCATCGTCGCCGTGTCCATGATGTCCTGGCTGGTCGCCCCCCGGTGGACGTACGGACCGTAGGGGTCGCCCACCGCCTCGGTGAGGTCCGCGACCAGCGGGATCACCGGGTTGCCGCCGCCGCGGGCGCGCTCCGCGAGGGACCGTACGTCGAAGGCGGCGGCGTCGGCGGCCGACGTCACCGCGGGCCCGGCCGCGGCGGGGACCAGCCCCAGCGCGGCCTGGGCGCGGGTCAGCGCGGCCTCGGCGTCGAGCAGAGCCCGCAGGTAGGCGGTGTCGCCGGTCGCGGACGCGGCCGGGGAGCCGGTCCACCCGGGGGCGAGCAGACCGGCGTCGGCGTCAGCAGAAGTCACTGGAACTCCAGGAAGACCGTCTCGCCTTCGCCCTGAAGGCGGATGTCGAAACGGTAGGTGCCGTTCCCCTGGTCCTCGGCGATCAGCGTGCTCCGGCGCGCCTCGTCCACCCGGGAGAGCAGCGGGTCGGCGGTCAGCGCCGCCTCGTCGCCCGGCAGATAGATCCGGGTGAACAGATGGACGAGCAGGCCCCGCGCGAAGACGCACACGCTGAGGTACGGCGCGTTCCGCCCGCGCGCACCGGGCCGCAGCGTACGGGCCGTCCAGTGGCCGGCCGCGTCGGCCTGGACGCGGCCCCAGCCGGTGAACTCCACGCCGTTGCGGCCGAGGAAGCCGCCGCTCGCGGGGTCGCGCCGCATGGAGCCGTCGACCCGGGAGAGGTTGCCGTCCGGGTCGGGGCCCCACAGCTCCAGGAAGGCGTCCGGCAGCGGGGCGCCCTCGCCGTCGAGGATGTGGCCGTGGAGGGTGATCGTGTCGGGGTGGCCGACGGGGGCGATGTCGCCGCCGCCGGGGAAGGGCAGGGCGTGGCCGTAGAACGGGCCGACCGTGTGGGACGGAGTCGGGAGCACCGTCTCCGGGCAGCTGGTGTCGATCTTCGTCATGGCGGTCAGCGTCCTTCTTCGATCCAGGTGGCCTGTGGGCCGTCGAGCACGATGTCCCAGGCGTAGCCCATCGAGAACTCCGGCACGGACAGGCTGTGGTCGTAGGTCGCGACCAGCCGCTGCCGGGCCGCGTCGTCCGTCACCGACTGGATGATCGGGTCGTAGGGGAACAGCGGGTCGTTCGGGAAGTACATCTGCGTCACGAGCCGTTGGGTGAAGGCCGAGCCGAAGAGCGAGAAGTGGATGTGGGCCGGCCGCCAGGCGTTGACGTGCTGGCGCCACGGGTAGGGGCCCGGCTGGATCGTCGTGAAGTGGTACCGCCCTTGGTCGTCGGTCAGGGTGCGGCCGACACCGGTGAAGTTCGGGTCCAGGGGCGCGTCGTGCTGCTCGCGCTGGTGGGCGTAGCGGCCGGCCGAGTTGGACTGCCAGATCTCGACCAGCTGGCCGCGCAGCGGGCGCCCGGCGCGGTCGAGGAGCCGGCCGGAGACGGTGATGCGCTCACCGATCGGCTCGCCGCTGTGCTGGCGGGTGAGGTCGTTGTCGATCTCGGTGATGTCCCGTTCCCCGAAGGCGGGTGAGGCCAGCTCCACCAGCTCCGGGTCCTGGGTGACGTCGATCCCGATGGGCGGCTGCTTGGGGTGCCGCAGCACCGAGGACCGGTACGGGGCGTAGTCCCGGCGCGGCTGGTGTTCCACGGGCGCGCCGTCGGCGACGCGCTTGGCGTAGGCGGCGTGTTCGGCGGCGATCTCCTGGTCGATGTCCGCTTGGGTGAGAGTCATGGCGGTTCCTGACGTCTTGTCGGGCTCGTCGAAGTCGGGGGCCGGGGGCCGGGGCGGGGCGCGGGCGGGGGTCCGGATCACGCCCCCGAGGGGTGCGGGGCCGCGTCCGAGGCAGAGTGCTCCAGGGCGGGGGCGGGGCCCCGGTCCACCTCGGTTCATCTCTGCGATTTAGTCAGCGCACTGAGTATTTAGGTGAAGTTTCGTTCACGCTGCCACCTCGTCGGTCCTCTCGTCAAGGCCCGTGAGCGTAGTGATGTCACTCGTGTGCGGGGATCTGGACACACTCTGCCGGATGTCGGATGATTATTCAGTGCACGTACGAATCGCCGTCCATGGCTGATGGCTGATGGCTGATGGCTGATGGCTGATGGCTGATGGACGTCGGCGCACGGTGTCCGACTCATTCGAGCCGAGGAGTGAACATGGCCGCGGTGGACCTCTCCGCCCATCCCGGGCACCTGGCCCGGCGGCTGCAGCAGGCCCACTACCTGCTGTGGAACGCGATGGTCTCCGAGGAGATCACCTCGCCGCAGTTCGCCGTCCTCAACACGCTCGTCGCCGAGCCGGGGCTCGACCAGCGCACGGTGGGGGAGCGGGTGGGGCTCGACCGTTCCACGATGTCCGAGGTCATCAGCCGGCTCGGGCGCCGGGGCCTCCTTGGCAAGGTGCGCGATCCGCAGGACGGGCGGCGGTTCCTGCTCCGGCTCACGGAGGACGGCGTGCGCACGCACCGCAGGCTCACGGTACGGACGGCCCGGATGAACCAGGTCTTCCTGGCGCCGCTGTCGGCGGACGAGCAGGACCTGTTCTTCGAGCTGATCCGGCGGGTCGCCGACGCGGCGGAGGAACTGCGCAGCCCCGCCGAGCCCTCGGGCGCCCGGTAGTCTCACGCCTTCACGTACACCACCCACACCTGGCCTCGCGCGAAGTCCAGAGGCTTGCCGTCCGTCGTCGTGAAGGTCGTGCCGTCCGTCGCGGTCCGGCGCTCCCAGCGCGCGTCGAAGGCGCGGCCGTCCCGCAGGACCTCCGCCCGCCCCGAGCCGACCGTCTGTGTGTACGGGGTGTTGTTGCCCAGGTAGTCGTGGAAGCGGGACGCGCGGATCGTCACGTGCTGGACGACGACCGTGGCCGGGGCGACCCGGGCGCCGTCCGTGGTGATCGTCGGGGTGCCGTCCATCGAGACCTGCCAGCGGTGGCTGTCGCCGGACCAGGTGAAGGTGAAGCGGGCCGCCGGATAGCGAACGGTGCGGGAGTCCTCGGGCGTGCCGCCGTCGGGGGCGGGACCGTAGCGGAAGCCGGTGGTCAGGGCGTCGGCGCCGGGCGGCGGGCCGACCAGCTTCACGGGGCGCAGATACAGGTTGTGCGGGACCGGCTTCTCGTCGCCGCGGTAGTACGCGTCACCGGCGTCCTCGGGGGTCTTGGCGTGCAGCGGTGCCCGGTCTATCAGCGGCAGGAGCTTGCTCTGCGCGCCGGAGAAGGCCAGGGTCGGCTCGTCGAACTGGCGCAGCAGCTCCAGATCGGACTCACGGGCGCTGCGCACCGGGCCGACGCTCGCCGGGAACTTCGTCGCGTACACGGCCATCAGCCGGCTGAGACCGCCCTCGACCTGCTCGGCGTAGACCACGTCGGCGCCGTCGAGGCCGGTCTGGGGGCGGGCGGCGGAGACGTTGTCGATCTTCACGGCGAGCACGGAGCCCGCGGGTGGCGCACTGGCCCGGTCGTCGCCGCTGCCGTCACTGCGCCCGTGCCCGCCGTCGCCGTCCGGGCCGGTACAGCCCGCCAGCAGGGCCGCCGCGGCCAGGGCGGCGAGCAGTGCCCCCGTCGTCGCGCGGCGCCCCGCCCGCGCTCGCGGTCTTCTGCCTGTCGAGCTCGTCTCGTCCATGATGTCTTCGATTGTGCGCTTATCCGGTGATGGATGGCCATACCGGTTCGTTTCTGACTGGTTCGGGGGTGAGGTGTCGGGTACCCGGGCGGAACGTGCCGACCGAGACAGGGAACGGAGCGTGGGCGCGATGAAGGCAGTGACGTGGCAGGGCAAGCGGGACGTGCGCGTGGAGACCGTGCCCGATCCGGTGATCCAGGAGCCGACGGACGCGGTCATCCGGATCACGTCCACCGGGCTCTGCGGCTCCGACCTGCACCTGTACGAAGTACTCACCCCCTTCATGACGCCGGGCGACATCCTCGGGCACGAGCCCATGGGCATCGTCGAGGAGGTCGGCGCCGGAGTGCCCGACCTGGCGGTCGGGGACCGGGTGGTCGTGCCGTTCCAGATCGCCTGCGGCGCCTGCTGGATGTGTCTCACCGGCCTTCCCACCCAGTGCGAGACCACCCAGTGCACCGGCGAGGGCATGGGGGCCGCCCTCTTCGGCTACACCCGGCTGTACGGTGCGGTCCCGGGTGCCCAGGCCGAGTACCTGCGCGTACCCCAGGCACAGTTCGGCCCGATCAAGGTGCCGCAGGGACCGCCCGACGACCGCTTCCTGTATCTCTCCGACGTGCTCCCCACCGCCTGGCAGGCGGTCGAGTACGCGCACATCCCGCCCGGCGGCAGCGTCGCCGTGCTCGGCCTCGGCCCCATCGGGGACATGGCCTGCCGGGTGGCTCTGGAACGCGGTGCCGAGCAGGTGTTCGGGATCGACCTGGTGCCCGAGCGGCTGCGCCGGGCACGTGAGCGAGGTGTCGAGACGTTCGACCTGCGGGACTACGAGGACGAGAAGGACCTGGTCGGCGCGGTCCAGGACCGCACGGCCGGACGTGGGCCCGACTCCGTGATCGACGCCGTCGGCACCGAGGCGCACGGGAGCGCGGTCGCCCGGCTCGTCCAGAACACCGCCGGGCACCTGCCCCGCGCGATCGGCGCGCGCGTCGCCGAGCACTTCAGCGTGGACCGGCTGGCAGCCCTCTACACCGCCATCCACCTCGTACGACGTGGTGGCACCATCTCGCTCTCCGGTGTGTACGGCGGCAAGGCCGACCCGCTGCCGCTGCTGACCATGTTCGACAAGCAGATCCGGCTGCGCATGGGCCAGGCGAACGTCCGCACCTGGACCGACGACATCCTGCCCTTCCTCACCGACGGTGACCCCCTCGGTGTCGACGACTTCGCCACCCACCGGGTGCCGCTCGCCGACGCGCCGCACGCGTACGAGATGTTCCAGCGCAAGGAGGACGGGGCGATCAAGGTCGTCATGGAGCCCTGACGGGCGGCCCCGGCGCCGGGCCTCGACGGGCGGCCACGGCGCCGGGGCGGAGGCCGTCAGGGTCCGGTGCCGGGGCCGAGGATCTCCGCCAGGTCGTAGGTGACCGGCTCCTCCAGCTGCCCGTAGGTGCAGCTCTCCGCCGTGCGGTCCGGGCGCCAGCGGCGAAAGCGGGCCGTGTGGCGGAAGCGGACGCCGTTCTCCATGTGGTCGTACGCGACCTCGGCGACCCGCTCGGGCCGCAGCGGCACCCAGGAGAAGTCCTTCTTCGCCGACCACCGGCTCGGCGCCCCCGGCAGCCGGGCCGTCTCGTGCGCCGCCTCCTCGGACCAGGCCGCCCAGGGGTGCTCCCCGGCGTCCTCCATGCGCCACGGCTCCAGCTCCGCCACCAGTTCCGCGCGCCGCTTCATCGTGAAGGCGGCGCAGACGCCGATGTGCTGGAGGGCGCCGCCGGCGTCGTACAGGCCCAGGAGCAGGGAGCCGACGACCGGCCCGCTCTTGTGGAAGCGGTAACCGGCCACCACCACGTCCGCCGTCCGCTCGTGCTTGATCTTGAACATGGCCCGCTCGTCCTGCCGGTAGCGCAGATCGAGCGGCTTGGCGATCACCCCGTCCAGGCCCGCCCCCTCGTACTGCTCGAACCACCGCTCCGCCAGCTCGCGATCCGTGGTCGCCGGAGCCACGTGCACCGGGGCCGTCACCCCGGACAGGGCCAGCTCCAGCAGCGCGCGCCGGTCGGTGAGCGGGACGTCGAGCAGCGACTCGTCGTGCAGGGCGAGCATGTCGAAGGCCACGAAGGAGGCCGGAGTCGTCTCCGCCAGCATCCGGACGCGGGAGTCGGCGGGGTGGATGCGCTCGGTCAGGGCGTCGAAGTCCAGGTGCCCGCCCCGCACGATGACGACCTCGCCGTCCATCACACAGCGCTCCGGCAACCGCTCGCGCAGGGCTGCGACCAGTTCGGGGAAGTACCTGGTCAGCGTCTTGCCCGTACGGCTGCCGATCTCCACCTCGGCGCCGTCGCGGAACACGATCGCCCGGAACCCGTCCCACTTCGCCTCGTAGTGCATGGCCGGCGGGATCTTCGCCACGGACTTGGCGAGCATCGGTTTCACGGGCGGCATCACCGGCAGATCCATGCTCCGATTCTGCGACCGCGGTCCGGGCGCCGCGCGGTGGGATACGCCGGGTATGCGGCTTTCCGCCGCTCCGCCTACCGTGGCTCGCATGGGCGAAGCGGTGGAGCTGGAGGCGGCGGGGCGGACGGTACGGCTGTCCAGCCCGGGGAAGGTCTTCTTCCCGGAGCGCGGCTTCACCAAGCTGGACCTCGCCCGGTACTACATCGCCGTGGGCCCCGGCATCCTGCGCGCCCTGCGCGACCGGCCCACCACGCTGGAGCGCTACCCGGAGGGGGTGACGGGCGAGAACTTCTTCCAGAAGCGGGCCCCCAAGAACATGCCCGACTGGATCCCCACCGCCCACATCACCTTCCCCAGCGGCCGCAGCGCCGACGAGATGTGCCCCACCGAGGTCGCCGCCGTCGTGTGGGCCGCCCAGTTCGGCACGCTCACCTTCCACCCGTGGCCGGTCCGCCGCGCCGACGTCGACCGCCCCGACGAACTCCGGATCGACCTCGACCCCCAGCCCGGTACCGACTACGCGGACGCGGTCCGCGCGGCGCACGAGCTGCGCGAGGTGCTGCACGAGTACGGCGGGCTGCGCGGCTGGCCCAAGACCTCCGGCGGCCGGGGCCTGCACGTCTTCGTGCCGATCCGGCCCGACTGGACCTTCACCCAGGTGCGCCGGTCCGCCATCGCCGTGGCCCGCGAACTGGAGCGCCGGATGCCCGAGCAGGTGACCACGGCCTGGTGGAAGGAGGAACGCGGCGCGAAGATCTTCGTCGACTACAACCAGACCGCCCGCGACCGCACCATCGCCTCCGCGTACTCCGTACGGCCCCACCCGCACGCGCCCGTCTCCGCCCCCCTCACCTGGGACGAGGTCGGGGCCGCCGCGCCGCGCGACTTCGACCTGGGGACCATGCCGTCACGTTTCGCCGAGGTGGGGGACGTCCACGCCGACATGGACGAGCACGCGTTCTCGCTGGAAGCGCTGCTGGAACTGGCGGCACGGGACGAACACGACCACGGCCTCGGGGATCTGCCGTATCCGCCGGAGTACCCGAAGATGCCGGGCGAGCCGAAGCGGGTGCAGCCGAGCAGGGCCAAGAAGGACTGACGCGCCGCTCGTGGCGCGCGGGTGGTACGGGTGACGGGGGAGGAGGTGCCCCGCCTGTCACGCAGTGCTCCCTTCCGGGCCGGTCCCCGCGCCGGTCTCCAGGGCCGTGACCATGCGGCGGCAGTCCCTCAGCAGTTCCTCGTCGGCCGTGATGTCCTGGCCGGAGTCGGCGGACCCGTCGTGGTGATGGCGGCGCGGTGACGCCAGCTCCGCCCGCAGCAGGGGAAGCGCCGGTGCCGCGGCGGCGCCCATCTCGGCGAGGCAGGCCGCGAGGGACGGCCGGAACCCCGGGTCGGCGGTCCAGTGGTGCAGCAGGCGCGGCAGTGCCGCCTCGGTGTCGGCGGTCACCTGCCAGAGGGCGATCGCGGCGCGGGCGGTCCCGTCCGCCGTGCGCAGGACGTCGCTCAGGGGCGCCGCCGCCGGCCCCAGGGAGCCGAGCAGCCGCAGGGCGAGGTCGCGGACGGCCCGGTCGCCGGACTCCAGACCGGACCGCAGGGCGGGCAGCGCCGTCGCGGTGTCCCCGGTCGTCGCCCACAGGGCGTGGGCCGCAGCCAGACGGTCGTCGGGGGACCCGGCGTCCCGGGTCAACTCCCGCAGCAGCGGCGCCGTTCCGGACGCCGCCTCGCCGTAGCGGGACAGGGCGCGCAGCACGCACCGCCGCGTCGTTCCGCTGCCCCCGCCTGCCCGGAGCCGTCCGACGAGCAGATCCAGCGACTCGGCGTGCGCGATGAGACCCAGCCCGCCGACGAGCCGGTCCCCGGTGCTGCTCCGGTCGTCCGGTCCGAGCGCGGCGAGCCGGTCGTGCAGCACGGGTCCCAGCTCGGCGGCGATCTCGGGGTCGAACGCCCGCAGCCACCGTTGGAGATTCGCCGGTGGTTCCGGGAGCCGGCCCACCACGGACCCCACCGCGTTCACCACGCGCTCGTCGCCCCGGAGCGCGAGCAGGTCGATGGCCCTGCCGAACGCCATGTCGTCCCAGGACAGGCCGCTCTCGTCGCCCCGGGTGCCCGCCGAGAACTCCATGAGGAAGGAGACCACCTCATCGGTCACGACACCGGTGATCGGGGCGAGATCGCGCAGCTGCCCCAACGCGGCTCGGCACAGCGGGAGTTCCGGCTCGCGCAGCTGCCGGGCGAGCGCGGTCACCGGTTCGTCGTCCGGGGCCCGCCAACCCCGCAGCACCTCGCCGCACATGGCGATCGCCCGCATGCGCCGCTCCCGGTCGGGGCTGCCGAGCTGGTCGATCAGCAGCGGGAACCGTAGGTCGGTCCGGTCCCCCAGGCCGCGGTGCAGCCGGCGCAGGACGTCGGGGGTCGCGTCGGAGCCGGCCTCCGCGTGCTGTGCGGCTTCCAGCTCGCGCAGATGCGACACCAGTGTGTGCGTCCGGGGACGCTCCGGCGTCTGCCGAGCCGTCCCGGCGGCGGACGTCTTCCGCTCGTACGCGTGCCGCATCACCGCGATGGCGATCTCCGCGGTGTCCTCCGGCAGCGACCCCGGCGCGCAGCGCGCCAGGTGATCGAGCGCGGTCAGCCGTGCCTCGGGGGCGCAGTCCTCCGATCGGGCCGCCGCGCCCAGCACGGGACCCGCCCGCTCCGCCACACCTTCCCCGTGCTCGACCGCCAGCTCTCCGACGGCGTCCACCAGGGCCAGCTGCGCCTCCGCGTCCCGCTCGTGCGGCAGCCGGGCCCTCAGCGCGGCGAAGGCCCGCACCGGGTCCGGGTGCAGCCGGGCCAGCGAGGCGGCGGCCGCCGCCCGTACCTCGGGGTCCGGGTCGGTGAGCAGCCCGAGGAAGACGTCCGCACGCGCGCGGACCCCCTCCCAGGCGTCCAGGAACGGCCGGACGTACGCCGCGTCCTCCTCCTCGTCCTCGAAGAGGCCGCCGATCTCCTCCGGATCGGGCTTCTCCTCGCCCTCGCCCCCGATGCTGCCCAGCAGATACACGATCGCGGCGCGGTCGGCGAGGCCCTCCCACGACGCCAGCTCGAACAGGAACGGGATGCAGGCCACGGTGCTGTCGTACACGTTCCCCTGGTGGTGCACCGCCCCGTACATGCCGTCCAGCGCGAGGTCCCGCTCGGCGGGGTCGTCCGAGGCCAGACCCCGCAGCAGGTCCGGGACGTCGGTCGCCGAATCGGTGTACGCATGCCCCATCGACGCCCAGTCGACGTCGTCGATCCCCGTGAGCACAAAGCCTCCCCGTCGCACGGCAGTGGCGTACGGCAGCCACAGGTCACAGCTTGCCGTACGCCACCGACAACGGGCCGGTCGGGCCGGAGCGGCTCCGGGGAGTCCCTACAGCTCCTTGATCCTGACGTCCCGGTAGGAGACGACGTCCGTCGTGCCGTGCACCTGGAGGCCGAGGTAGCCGGAGGCGAACCGCCGCCCGTCCGTGCCCGGGTCGTCCGCGCGGGGCGGGCTGAAGTCCTGGCCGCCGGTGTTGTCGAACTCGTTGATCAGGACGCCGTTGCGGTAGACCGAGTAGTGCTGGTCGACCACGCGGATCTCGTAGTCGTTCCAGGTGCCTTTCTGGGTGACGCCCGCGCCGGCGAGCCCCACCCGGTCGAAGCCGTACACCGACCCGGTCTTGTACATGTCGCCGTCGGGCCGGTCGAAGACCTGGACCTCATGGCCGTACTTGATGGCGACCCACTCCGGCCGCGACTCCTCCGGGTGGTCGTGGACCCCGGGGAAGCGTACGAACACACCGGAGTTGGCGTTGCCCGTGCCGGGGGCGTCGTCACGCCACTGCAGGCGCAGCGAGAAGTCGCCGTACTTCCGTTCGGGGAACCACAGCATGCCGAGCCCGGCCCTCGTGGTGCCGGAGGTGATCGAGCCGTCGGTGTTCCGTGCGAACGAACCGCCGCCCACCTGCTGCCACTTGGCGAACGACTCGGCCGTGCCGTCGAGGATCGTGCGGTAGCCCTCCGTCTGTCCGGGCCTGCCGATGCCGGACTCCTGCGCCGCCTCCCGCACGGCGGTGTGCTCGCGCGCGTCGACGACCCCGTCCCTGAGCAGCTTGCCGAGGACGGTGTCCACGTGCTTCAGGAACAGGGCGTGGGACGTCCACTCCTTCTCGTCCTCGATCAACTCGTTGATGCGGCACCGGTTGTCGGTGACCCGGTTCGGCACTCCCGAGTCGACCGTGCCGACGAAGACCGTCAACCGCTCGTCGTACTCGGCGCAGTTGGGGGCGGGAACCCCGCCGCCCGCGACGACGGTGAAGCTCACCGAGCGCGCGGCGGCCGTGTTGCCCGCCCTGTCGCTCGCCCGGTAGGTCACCGTGTGGGTGCCCGCGCGATCGACCACCACGGGCGCGGTGTAGGCGAGATAGGGGCCGCCGTCCAGCGAGTACTCGATCGCGGCGACGCCCGAGCCGCCGTGGTCGGTCGCGCTGACGGTGACCTTCGCGCTCCTGAGGTACGCGCCGGCGGAGTTCCGCTCGCCCTCGACGGTCGCGCCCGTCACCGGGGGAGTCCTGTCGTCGGCGGGCGGTGCCACGACGGTGAAGCCGACGTTCTTCTCCGCCGCGACGTTCCCCGCCTTGTCCGTGGCCCGGTACCGCACCTTGTGCGTGCCGGTCTCGTGCACCATCACGGGTGCGGTGTACGGCCGCCAGGCCCCCGAGTCGCCGAGCGCGTACTCGATGGTGTTGACGCCCGATCCGGTGTCCGACGCGGAGACGGTGACCGTCGCCATGGACACGTAGTCGCCCTGCGGGTTCTTCTCGCCGGTCACGGTCGCCGAGGTCTCCGGCGCGGTCGTGTCGTCCGTCGGCGGCGCCACGACGGTGAACCCGACGCTCTTCTCGGCCGCCGTGTTGCCCGCCCTGTCGACCGCCCGGTAGCGGACCTTGTGCGTGCCGACCCGGTCGATCACCACGGGCGTGGTGTACGGCAGCCAGGCGCCGGTGTCGCCGAGCGCGTACTCGACCCGCTCGACCCCGGAGCCGCCCGTGTCGGTCGCCCGCACGGTCACCGACGCCGAACCGACGTACGCGCCCCCGGAGTTCTGCGTCCCGGCGACCTCGGCCGACGTCTCCGGCGCGGTGGTGTCCTCCCCCGTCCCCTCCGTCACCACGAGGATGCCCTGCATCTGACCGTGCCCGGGGATCGTGCAGTAGTAGCGGTAGCGGCCCGGGGTGAGCGTGACCTCGGCGGTGTGCCGGCCGCCCTGGTCGTCGCCGGGGTTGGCGAGGATGTTCAGCGGCACGTCGTTGTTGTACTCCGGGTCGGAGACGTCGAACGTCAGGGTGTGCGGCATCCCCATGGTGTTGCCGGTCGCCCTGCTGTTCTCGAAGACGATGGTGGCGGGGCCCGCCACGGCGGTCTGCGGGGCGGTCGGGTACTTGGTGATGTCGTCACCGGCGGTCCAGGTCAGCACCTGGGCGGCGGCCCGCTCCCGCGAGCCCTCCGTACGGCCGGACGCGGGCGTCGACGTCAGCCCCGCCACCGTCAGCAGGGCAGCCAGCAGGACCGCCCACACACGTCTGTTCCCCATCACTCCGCCTTCCTCGCCAGTTCGCCGGCCGCCGGCGTCGGACCGCCGCCCGTGTAGGTGACGCGCCACAGCGCCGACCTGGCGTCCGAGGTGAAGAAGCCGCGTCCGTAGTCGAGGACGTACAGCGCGCCGTCCGGTCCGAACTTCCAGTCCATGAGGTTCCTGATGCCGTCGGCCCCGACCGGCACGATCTTCTTCAGCGACTCCGCGTGGACCGGGAGTCCGCCGCTGCCCTGGTTCTTCGGATCCATGACCACCGCGTGGCGCGGCTGGTCGGCGTCGTAGAAGTCGCCGACGAACCACTTGCCGTCCCAGTAGGCGGGCCAGCGGAGCGAGTCGTCACCCGAGGCGGAGTACCGGTAGACCGGCCCGTTCATCGTGGCCTGGCCGCCGCCCTTGAGCCACGGCAGCAGGTACGTGGCCTCCTCGTTCTTGTACGAGGGCAGGCCGCTCGCGTCCCGGGGGAAGTCGGGGGCGCCGCCCTGCGGCGAGTACCAGATGTTGTTGCCGGTCACCGGGGGCAGGTTGACGAGCCCGTCGTTGTTCGGGGACTCGTTCTTCGGGTGGTCGCAGTCGTACCAGCCCAGCGGCTTCGACGGGTCCGGCAGATTGCGGTCCCGGTAGGGCTGCTTGTTGCCCATGCAGTACGGCCAGCCCCGGTTGCCGGCCTCGGTGATCGCGGCGAACGTGTCGTACTTCGCCGGACCCCAGGTCGTCGACGGCGTGCCCGCGTCCGGGCCGACCCAGCCGGCGTAGAGGACGTCGGTCTGCCGGTCGACGAAGATCCGGGCGGGGTTCCTGACGCCCATCACATAGATCTCGCCGCGTGTCTTGCCGCCGCCCTCGGCGGTCTCGCGGCCGGTGAAGAGGTTGCCCGGGGGCAGGGTGTAGGTGCCGTCGGGCTCCGGATGGATGCGCAGGATCTTGCCGTTGAGGTTGTTGGTGTTGCCGGCGGTGCGGCGCGCGTCGGCGAACGACAGCCCCTTGTAGTTCGGTTCGGGGTTGTTGCCGGAGTAACCGCCGCTGAACCCGCTGGAGTTGTTGTCCCCGGTCGCGATGTACAGGTTGCCCTTGGAGTCCCAGGTCATCCCGCCGCCCGCGTGACAGCAGCTGTGGATCTGCACCGGCCACTTGAGCAGCGTCTTCTCGCTGCCCAGGTCCAGCTTGTTCGTCGCGAGGTCGAGGGTGAAGCGGGAGACGCGGCGCTCGGCCGTCCGGCTGTCGCGGTCGATCCGGGAGTGCGGTGTGTAGTGCAGGTACACCCAGCCGTTCTGCTGGAAGCCCGGGTCCAGCTCGATGCCCAGCAGTCCCTCCTCCACCTTGATCAGCTCGTCGCCGCCGCCCTTGTTGCCGAAGACGGTGAGCGCGCCCGCGAGGGTGACCTTCTTCGTCCTCGGGTCGTAGACGTGGATCTCGCCCCTGCCCTTGCCGATGTCGGGGCTGTTCCAGTCGGTGACCACCGGCCGGGACGAGTCGGCGCCGCCCCGGCCGATGTAGAGGACCCGTCCGTCGGGTGCGGTGACCAGGCCGTGCGGCTCGCCGATCTGGTCGTTCTGCCCCGGCTGGTTGGGCCGGGTCAGCCGCTCGGCCTTGTAATTGGCGTCGATGGTGGCCTTGCAGTCGGCGCGGGCCAGCCGGGACGTCCACAGCAGGGCGCCGCGCAGATGGCCGCGGAAGTCGCTCTCGTCGTACGCCGAGACTGTTCCGCCCATCGCCGTGTAGAAGGAGCGGCCGCCGTCGTAGTCCCGGCACCAGCTCACCGGATGGTCCCAGCCGTTGGCGCTCGCTCCCGGCTGGTACGTGGACTCGCGGACCCGGGCCACGGTGTGCACGGTGCCGGAGGGGTTCTTGGTCCAGTTGAGCCACTTGTCCGGCCGCTTCCACTGCACGGGCAGGTCCTTGGTGGCCGGATGCCTCCGGTCGCCGACCTCGACGGTCGCCCGCTGTACGGCCGTCGGGCCGGACGCGGCCGGGCGGGCACCGATCAGGCCAGTGAACCAGTCCGAGTACGGCTCGGCGCGGGCCGCGTCATGGACGCCGACGAAACCGCCGCCCGCCTCCATGTAGCTCTCCAGCCCCGCCTCCTGCTCGGGATCGAGGACGTCTCCGCCGCCGGTGAGGAAGACGACGGAGTTGAACCCGCTCAGCCGGCTCGCGTCGGTGAAGACGGACGCGTCGCCGGTGGCGACGACCTCGAACCGCTCGGAGACCGGCCCCGACAGACCGATCCGCTCGATCGCCTCGATCCCGGCGTTCACCACGGGCGACTCGTCCCCGGCCGCCGCGGAGCCGTGGAAGATCAGTACCCGGGGGCCGGAGCCGCCCGGCGGCGAGGTGATCGACATCGTTGTCAGCTGCGGTTCCGGCGCCTGGCCCGCATGGGCCGCGGGGCCCGACAGGAGCCCCGCGGCGACGACCGAAGCGGTCAGCGTGGCCGCCCAGGCCCGTCTCCTGGTGTCGCTCAACCCTCGTAAGTACATGGGCACCTCCTCGGTCACAGCAACAGCGCCATGGAAGCTAGCCCCCATTTGAGCGGCTCGCCAAGACCTATGACCGGAATGGTGCGAACTTTGTCCCGGGTGTGGAGAAACGGCTGGCGTGCCGCTACCGTCACACAGGTTGATCACAGGTGCGTCTCTGCAAGATCCGTATGAGCGTGGGGAGTTCCGCATGGACGCGATGGACAGACGAGGCTTCAACCGGCGGGTGCTGCTGGGCGGCGCGGCCGCCGCGACATCGTTGTCCGTGGCCATCGACACCGTCGCTGCCCCCGAGGCCGTGAGCGCCGCCGCCAAGGCGAGGAGGGCTCCGGCGGGCGGTGAGGTCAAGCACGTCAAGATGTACGCCGAGAAGCTGGCCGACGGGCAGATGGGCTACGGACTGGAGAAGGGCAAAGCCTCCGTACCGGGCCCGCTGATCGAGCTGAACGAGGGCGACACGCTGCACATCGAGTTCGAGAACACGATGGACGTGACGGCGAGCCTGCACGTCCACGGCCTCGACTACGAGACCTCCAGCGACGGCACCAAGCTGAACAGGAGCGAGGTCGAGCCCGGCGGCACCCGCACCTACACCTGGCGCACCCACGCCCCCGGCACCCGTCCGGACGGCACCTGGCGTCCGGGCAGCGCCGGCTACTGGCACTACCACGACCACGCCGTCGGCACCGAACACGGCACGGGCGGCATCCGCAAGGGTCTCTACGGTCCGGTCGTCGTCCGCCGCAAGGGCGACGTCCTGCCGGACAAGACGGTCACGGTCGTCTTCAACGACCTGCGCATCAACAACAAGCCCGCCCACACCGGCCCCGACTTCGACGCCACCGTCGGTGACCGCGTCGAGTTCGTCGTCATCACGCACGGCGAGTACTACCACACCTTCCATTTGCACGGTCACCGCTGGGCCGACAACCGCACCGGCACACTCACCGGCCCCGACGACCCCAGCCAGGTCGTCGACAACAAGATCGTCGGCCCCGCCGACTCCTTCGGCTTCCAGGTCATCGCGGGCGAGGGCGTCGGGGCCGGCGCCTGGATGTACCACTGCCACGTCCAGAGCCACTCGGACATGGGCATGGCGGGCCTGTTCCTGGTGCGCAAGACGGACGGGACGATCCCGGGGTACGAGCCGCACAAGCCGCACACGGCCGCCGATCCGCACACGGCCGCCGATCCGGAGGCGGCCGGCTCGACGGACGGGGCCGGCTCGGCCGGGATCTCCTACCACCACTGAGACACGGGCAGGACGGGCGACGCCCGCAAGGGCTCACTCCGCCCAGGACGCCTCGACATCGAACACGAACCACTCGGCGTACGGCTCCTCCTGGACGTACAGCCGCGACCCCCGGCTCACGACCCGGCGCCTTCGGCGCACGGGGGCGCCGTCCGGGCGGGTCAACGGCGCCGTGCGGGTGGTCTCGACGGAAGAGTCGGTGAGGCGCGCCAGGGTGAGCAGGTCGTGGGCGCCCCGGTAGCCGCCGAGGAACGCGACCCGGTCCTCGTGCACGGCCACGCCCCTCGCGCCGCGCACCCCCGTGGTACGTGCCCGGGCCGGGCCGTCGCCCCGGATCTCCACCAGTGGGAACCCTGTGTAGGGGTACACCCAGGTCGCGGCACGGCCCACATTGAGGGCGTAGCAGTCGGCGATGTGGCCGACACCCGGCGGTGGCCGGTACGCCCACAGCGGGGTGCCCGTGCTGCTCCAGCGGCGTGCGCCCGGCGCGCTCAGCGGGTCGCCGAAGACGCCCTCGTCGAAGTAGCCGATCCACAGATCACCGGCTTCGTCGGTCAGCAGGTGCTCGATGCCGTCGCCCACGCCGAACGCCCACGAGGGGCGGCCCAGCGGGTCGAAGATCTGCACCTGGTCGGTACCGTCACGGCTGCGTGAGTCGGCGACGACGAAGCCGCCGTCCGGAAGGGCGTCGAGCAGGGGAAAACGGGCCGACACCGGGCCGAGCCCTGTCGCGTGGGAGCCGCAGTCCGCGACCGTGACGACCACGGCGTCGTACGGCGCCGAAGGTTTCGCGTGCTCGGTCAGCAGCCAGTGGGCACCACCGAAGGCGTCGACCGTGCTGTGTCGGAGGTGAAGGTCGCGGTACGCGCGCGGGAGGCGGGCGTACGGGGACAGGCGCTCAGCCCTCATGGGCCTTTCTCATGGTCATCCGGGGATCCTCGGGCACCGACGGCCCGTCGCGCAATGGGATTTCGGCCGCGCCGGCCGATGATCAGGGAGCGCTCTCAACGGTTTCTCTCCGGGGCTATCCTGATCGCACCCGCCCCGGAGGAGAGACCCCAGTGACCGAGACAGCGTCGCGCCCCACGTTGGAGGCCGTGGCCGCGCGGGCCGGGGTGTCCAGGGCGACGGTCTCGCGGGTGGTCAACGGGGGCGAGGGCGTGCGGGAGGTACTGGTCGAGCGGGTGCGCAGGGCGGTCGAGGAACTCGGGTACGTGCCGAACCAGGCGGCCCGCAGCCTCGTCACCCGGCGGCACGACGCCGTGGCCGTGGTGATCGCCGAACCGGAGACCAGGGTCTTCGCCGACCCCTTCTTCGCGCTGCAACTCCGGGGCATCAGCAAGGAGTTGACCGCGCACGACTCCCAACTCGTCCTGCTGCTCACCGAAGGCCCGGAGGACTACGCGCGCGTGGGCCGGTATCTCGCCGGCGGGCACGTCGACGGGGCGCTGGTCTTCTCGCTGCACCTGGACGACCCGCTGCCGGGGCTGATCCGGGGCGCCGGCGTCCCGACCGTGTTCGGCGGCCGGCCCGGCTGGGCGGACGGCGCGCGCGGCGACACGCCCACCGTGTACGTCGACAGCGACAACCGGGGCGGCGCCCGGGACGCGGTACGCCATCTCGTCGGCCTCGGCCGCACCCGGATCGCCCACATCACCGGGCCTCTCGACCAGACCTCCGCGGTGGACCGGCTCGACGGGTTCCGGGACGTCATGGTGGACGCCGACCCCCGGCTGATCGAGGAGGGCGACTTCACCCCGGCGGGCGGGGAGCGCGCGATGCGGGCACTCCTCGACCGCTGCCCGGAGGTGGACGCGGTGTTCGCCGCCAACGACGTGTCGGCGGCCGGGGCGCTGCGCGTGCTGCGGGAGCGGGGGCGGCGGGTGCCCGAGGACGTCGCCGTGGTCGGATTCGACGACATGCTGCCGGTGGCCGAGCACTCCGAACCGCCGCTGACGACGATCCGTCAGGACATCGAGGAGATGGGCCGGTTGATGGCCCGGCTGCTGCTCCGGGGGCTGGAGCGGCGAGTCGCCGACCGACAGGCGGGCCGGACACCGGTCGGCGCGCCGACCAGCGTGGTCCTGCCGACCACGTTGGTGCGACGCGCCTCCGCGTAGGAGCTCCGGCTCAGCAGACGACCCGGTCGAAGTAGAAGTGGTCGGCGCTGGTGATCTTCCGCCAGATGGCGTCCTTGCCACGGCGGTCCTCCGACTTCGCTTCCCTCGACTGGCCCCACCAGTGGTAGTAGGTCTTGCAGTCCTTCGGGAATCTCACGGCATCGGTGTCGTAGAAGTACGAGTAGTTGTCCTCCCGCTGCCCGGGGGACAGCCAGACCCGCGCCTTTTCCATGTTGCCCACCCGCACCGGGTTGCCGTGGCACGGCAGGTTGTCGCCGTTCTCCCAGGTGCCGTAGGAGTCGGCCCAGCAGTTGGAGATGGACACGTAGGCGTTGGTGTTGTTGTCGACCTCCCCGCCGCAGCCCGGAGTTCCACAGGTTTCCGCCGCTGCCGGACCGGTCAGAGTGGTCAGATTCATCGTCGCTGCGACCACGGTGACCAGTGCCGTGTATACGAAGCCTTTCCTCACAGGATTCCCTCCCTGGATGCCCCGGCGTCCCGCGGCACGTTCCGCGGAGTCCCCGCTCGGGACGGACGGGTGCAGGTGTCGCCGGCGCGGCAGCGTGCCGTGGTGCGTGTCCCCCCGTCACCGGTTCGCCCGGCGAGGAAGATCTTCGATGGCCGGAAACCGAAGGGCAAGAGCGGCACGGCAAGTTGGCACGCCTGGAACGCGGTCCACGCGCTGGACTGGGAGAACGCGGAGCTCTGGAACGACTCCGCCGCGGCGAGGGGCCCGCGCGCACCGCCTGTGTACGCCGAGGTACGGGTTCTGGCGTGGCGAACCGGCGTTCGACGGTGGCGCATACTGTGCGCACGGCTGCTGGGGGGCAGCCCTGTACCGGACCGATGCTGTGGCAGAGAACCAGGGGAACCACATGGCGGAGGCGTCGCATCGCAAGCAGCTGGGGGCCCTCCTCGAGGACCTCAAGCAGCGCAGCGGGCACAGCTATCAGTGGATCGGCCGGAGCGTCCGCGCCAGCAAGTCCACCGTGTACCGGTACTGCACCGGGCAGATCGTGCCGCCGGACTTCGCCACGATCGAGCGCATCGCGAAGGCGTGCAACGCCGGCAGGACCGAGATGGCGGCGCTGTACCAGCTGTGGACGGCCGCGTCCGCGGCCCCGGACGAGGTGCCGTCCGGCGTGGACCAGGTGCCGGAGAGGGTCCCGGACGAGGTGCCGGAGAGCGTCCCGGACGAGGCTCCTGGCGACGTTCCGTACGACGTCCGGGACGACATACCTGAGGAAGCCGAGCGGCCCGGCGTCCCCGTCTCCGCCGGACCGGGCGCCCCCGTCGGCACGAACTCCCCAGCCGCCGGGCCCACCGACCGCGTGCGACGACAGCGAAGACGCTCGCTGCTGCTGGTGTTCTCCGCCGTCCTGCTGACCCTGCTGGTGGCCGTGACCGCAACGGGCAGCAGCCCAAAGGCCCGTGACGTCTCGTCAGGGACGTCGGAACAGTGGATACCCGGCCCTGCCTGGGTGAGCGCCCCGGCCCCGGTACCGTCCACCCTCTTCGGCGTGACCCTCAACAGCACCACGGGCACCATGCCGTCGTTCCGGACCGGTGCCGTGCGGCTGTGGGACAGCGACACGCGCTGGTCCAACATCCAGCCCCGGCGCGGCGAGTTCGACTGGAGCGTCCTCGACCGACTGGTCGACGGTGCCGAACGGGCCGGTCTGCCCGCGCTGTTCGTCATGGGCGGCACTCCGCGCTGGGCCAGTCCGGACGGCCCGGTCGGCCCCTACGCCGATGGTTCCCGGGCCGCGCCCCCCGACCGTCTCGCCGACTGGGACACGTTCGTGCGCGCCCTCGTCGAGCGCTACGAGGGCCGCATCGAGGCGTACGAGCTGTGGGTGCTGGCGAACGACTCCCGGTTCTACGACGGCAGCGTGCGGACGCTGGTCGAGATGGTCCGCAGAGCCGGCCGGACGATCCGGGCCACCGACCCGGACGCCACCGTCGTGTGTCCCGGTATGGGGCGCCTGTGGGATCCGGAGGCCGTTCGCGTGCTCGAACGCTTCGCGGAACTCGGCGGATACCGCCACTGCGACGTCGCGGGCGTCAAGCTGTACCAGCGCACGGCCTCCGACCCTCCGGAGACCATGCTCGCGCTCACCCGCACCGTCGACCGCATACTGCACCACGCGGGGGTCCATCCCCGCCTGTGGAACACCGGCACCATGTACGAGATCCCCCTCCAGAAACCTCTGGGCCGCCGCCGTGCCGCCGACTACGCGGTGCGCTTCTACCTCGTGGGGCTGTACGCACGGAACGCCAACGTCGAGCGCATGTACTTCTACAACTGGGGCGGCACCAAGATCCCCATCGTGCTGCAGGCCGAGGGCGGTGCGCCGACACAGGCGGCGCTGGCGGTCGAGCGCCTGCAACGCTGGCTCGCCCACGCCCGGATCCACTCGTGCGGCCACGGCCTGGCCTCGGGCCTCGGCGACAACGTGTGGGAATGCAGGTTCACCGTGACGGAGTCCCGACTGCGCCACGAGGCCACCATCCGCTGGACCGACTCCGGCACCGCCGTCACCACGTCCGAGCCGGGCCTGGCCTCCGTGCACCGGATCGACGGCACCGTGACCCCCGTACAGCCCGGCGACACCATCAGAATCACCGAGCAGCCGATCCTCCTCGAAGAGCACCCACAGAGTCTCAGGCCGGTGCGCCGGGAGCCGTCCCGGTCGGGCGGGCGGGGCTGACGCCCGGGCGCCCGACCGGGGTGCAGGCACGGTGTCCCGTGCACGCCCGCCTCGGTAGCCTGCGCGCATGGACCTTCTCGCCGGTGTGCTCGTGATCGTCCTCGGTCTCCCGCTGATCGCCCTGGTGAGCCTCAAGGTCGCGAACGGCCGGCTCCAACGGACGGGCATGGCGATCTGGTTCATGGGCTCACCGGTGCTCCTCGTGCTCGGCGGATGGCTGATCCACAGAGCCCTCTGAGCGTCGGGGACACGCGGTCCGGACCGGCCCGGCGCGCTCATCCGGTCCGCGTCCGCGCGTCCTGCGACGCAGCCCCGGCCGACAGGTGCCGGCCGGGGCCTCGGGGTGGGGCGCTCACGCGCCCACGGTCACCGTGAAGCGGCGTGGGTTGCCGTCGTGGGCCGCGCCCGACACGTCCGGCTGGCCGTCGGGGCGCACGTCGTCGTAGGGAAAGGCGTATCCGATGGGCGAGTTGGCGTGCACCACTCGTGACCAGTGGTTCGTCACGGTCCCCCGGTAGTAGTCGGCCGTCGTCGTCCCGTTCGGCTGGGTGGGGCGGGTGAGCATGATCGAGCGGTTGAATCCGGCGGCGAGCCTGGCGAGCAGCGCCTTCTTGGTGTCGGAGTCACCGGGGTTGTTGGCGAACGGCCCGTGGTTGCAGGTGAAGACGTCCTTCGAGGTCGGTCGGGCGAACGAGTGCCCGCCGGCGAAGGTGAGCGTGTCGCCGACGACGCGGCCGGCGAGGACGCCCCGCCCGCCCTGGAGGTCGATCCGCAGGTCCGTGCCCCGGTACTTCTCCCACACCTGGTCGATGTAGGAGTTCCAGTAGGCGCGGAACGGCATCAGGTCGGGCCGGCCGAAGTACGGCGCCATCAGGTTCTGCGGTGAGATGACCCGCAGCACCTTGCCGTCGCCGCCCCGGATGACGAGCTGGTCCCACGGCTGCCCGTCCCGCGCCGACTGCGCCACCAGGTCCGCCGCGATCCGGCCCACCGCCCCGTCGGGCAGCGGCGCGACCGTGTGCGTGCCGTCGCCCTCCAGCGTCAGCCCGATCGGGAGGGCCGTGACCAGGTCGACGTAACTGATGTTGGCGAACAGCTGCGTGGAGTTGAACGTGAACTCGCAGAACGACCAGGTCTTGCCGTAGTTGGCGTCGGCGGGCGTCGCGAAGGCGGGCTCGACCAGCGCCGGGCCCGGGTTGAGGAAGAACTGCAGGGTGCTGTCGCGCACGAAGTAGATCCGGGCGCCGAACATCTGAGGGAGCGTCAGCACGGTGGGCGCCGAACCCGCCGGGCCGAGCGGGATCGCGCAGTCGACCGGCAGGGGGGTCTGCGGCGCCGCGGGCGAGGACGGCCGGTAGACGCTGCCGTCGGGCCGCAACAGCACCCAGGCACCCGTCGCCTGTTCGTGCCCGGTGACGTACGCCCGGACCGTGCCCGGCAACGAGGCGTTGCGCAGGGCGAGTTGACAGGTCGCGGGGGCGGCCTGGGCGGGTGCGCCCAGAGCGCCCCCGAGGGCGGTCGCGCCGGCGGCGGCGGTTCCGGACAGGAAGATACGGCGGGAGATCACGACGGCCTCCTGGGACGTGGGGGAGTGGAGGCACAGCGGACGGGGCCCCTGCTGTGGTGCACCCACTGTTCCCAGGGGAAGTTGAGCCGTCAAGACTTATGACTGAGAGCGCTCTCAAGACTTTTGTGTCTTCATGAGGTGACGACAGGCCGAACGATGTCCGAACCCGTGTCCCGGCGGAAGCCCTCACTGGGCGCGCGGCGAAGCGGTCCGCACGCCGTCCTCGCCGTCGGCCGGCACGGCCCCCACTCCCGACGGTGTGGGCCGACCGGGACTCAGTCCTGCGGCTGCTCGCTCCTGATCACGGCGAACCGCGCCCCGTACGGATCGGCGAGCCTGGCGGAACGCCCCGCGCCCGCGAAGTCCGTGGCGGGCGTGAGGACGCTGCCGCCCAGCTCCCGCGCCCTGTTCACCGCGGCATCCGGGTCCGGCACCTCGAAGTACGGCAGCCAGTGCGGCCCGAAGACCGCCTCGCCCGGGTCCCCGTCGAGCGGGACGATGCCGCCGAACACGGCACTCGGCCCGGTCCCCGCCGGACTCACGCAGGTATAGCTGTCGCCGGCCACGTCGATCGCGGAGGTCTCCCAGCCGAACACCGCGTTGAAGAACCCGGCGGCCGCGGGCAGGTCCGGTGTGTACAGCTCCAGCCGGCACAGCGCGCCCGGGTCGGTGACGACGTCGAGCCCCTTGTTGCCGCGCGGCTCCCAGACGCCGAAGGCGACGCCCGCCCGGTCGGCGAGGATCGCCATGCGGCCCTCGTCCGCGACGTCCATGGGGCGCAGCAGCACCGAGCCGTGGGCCTGCTCGACCGCCTTGGCCGTGGCGTCGGCGTCCGGTGTCTGGAAGTAGACGTTCCAGGACGGCGGGCCCTGCTCGGGTGGGTTCTGCATACCGGCCGCGGCGGTGCGGCCGTCGAGCTGGAAGAAACCGTAGCCGCCCATGTCGGGTCCGGCCGAGCGGAACTGCCAGCCGAAGAGACCTTGGTAGAAGGTGGCGGCGGCTTCGATGTCGGGGGTGCCGAGGTCGATCCAGTTCGGGGCGCCGGTGACGTAACGGGTGGTGAGCATTGCTGCGCTCCTCCGGAGGGGGTGCGAGGGGCTCGTTCCTGTACCTGCCGAGTCTGGCACCGTCCACGGACGATCGCCCGCCCCGTGTCCCGACGCGCGTCGCGATGCCCGCGTCCCGGCAGGAGGTCCGTGCTCCTCATGGGCGTCGCCCGGCGCGCCGTCGTGCGTCGCCGCACCCGCTCCGGGGAACATGCGGGGCGAGAGGCCCCAGGGACCGGTCCGGGCCGTCGTGTTGATGCCGCGTTGATCGAACGTTTTTCGGCGCGCGGCACGATGCTGGACATGCACAACGACACGATCACCCCGATCGACAGTGCCTGGCAGGAGCGGGCGCTGTGCGCGCAGACGGGGGCCGACTTCTTCTTTCCCGAGCCCGGCAGTTCGGTGCGCGAGGCGAAGCGCATCTGCGGGATGTGCGAGATGCGCACCGCGTGTCTCGAGTACGCCCTGTCCCACGACGAGCGGTTCGGCGTCTGGGGCGGACTCTCCGAGAAGGAGAGACTACGGCTCCGCCGCGCCGAGAACGGCTGACCCGAAGGCCTCCCGCACCACGCGCCCCACGGCGCCGCCACCCCACCGCTCGCCTCGTGAACTGCTCCCCGCCGTCCGCCGGTCGGTGACAAACCGGTGGGCCCTGACGAGGGCGGTCGCATAGGATCCGGGCACGCTTCCGACGGCCGTGCGGGTCGTACGGGACAGCGGTACGGGGGACAGGGCGCTAGACACGCGGGGCGGGGGCACGCATGGGCGAGGGCGGCGGGATCACCGAGGAGGAGCTGGCGGCCTTCCACCGCACGGTCGGCAGGCTGCGGGCGCTGCCCGTGGACGACCCCGTGCGGCTGCGGACCGAGCGGGTCGCCGCGTCCTTCGCACGCGACGGCTGGAAGCGCCGGCGCAAGGCGCTCGACGCCGAGAGGTCCGCCGCGGACGCCGCCGTGACGGCTGCGACCGCCACCGGCGCCCCGGAACGGCGCGAGGACGCCCCGCTGTCGATACGAGCGGCGGGCGGCGGGGGAGTGCTGCAGAAGTCGCGGCACTGCTATGTCTGCAAGGCGTCCTATCGACAGGTCGATGCCTTCTACCACCGGCTGTGCCCGGTGTGCGCCGCCGACAACACCGCGCGGCGGGCTCTGAGCACCGACCTGAGCGGCCGCCGTGTGCTGCTCACCGGCGGCCGGGTGAAGATCGGCTTCCAGCTGGCGCTGATGATGCTGCGTGACGGCGCCGACCTGCTCGTCACCAGCCGCTTCCCGCACGACACGGTGCGCCGTTTCCGGGCCGAGCCCGGCAGCGAGAAGTGGTTCGACCGGCTGACCGTCGTCGCCGTCGACCTGCGCGACCCGCGTCAGGTGCTGGGCCTGTGCGAGCAGTTGCGGCAGGAGGGCGAGCCGCTCGACATCCTGGTGAACAACGCGGCCCAGACGGTACGCCGGCCGCCGGAGTCGTACGCGCTGCTGGCAGGCGGTGAGCTGGACGCGCTGCCCGAAGGGGCGCGGCAGGCCCCCGGGTTCACGCCGATGCGGATGCTGGAGGACGGCGCCGCCGCCCTTCCCGTCGCGCTGCGCGAGGCCGACGAGGCCGGACTGCTGCCCGACCCCTCCCCGGAGAACTCCTGGTCCGCGAGGCTCGGTTCGCTCGACCCCGCGGAGGTCCTGGAGACGCAGCTGGTCAACTCCCTCGCCCCCGCGCTCCTCTGCGACCGGCTGCTGCCGCTGCTGCTCTCCGCGCCGCGCCCCCGCCGGTACGTGGTCAACGTGACCGCCGTCGAGGGCCGTTTCGCCGTACGCAACAAGACGGCCGGGCATCCGCACACCAACATGGCCAAGGCCGCGCTCAACATGCTCACCCGCACCAGCGCGGCCGAACTCGCCGACCAGGGCGTGCACATGTGCGCCGTCGACACCGGCTGGATCACCGACGAGAACCCGGCCCCGAAGAAACAGCGCATGGCGCGTGCCGGTTTCCGCACCCCGCTCGACATCGTCGACGGCGCGGCCCGCGTCTACGACCCGATCGTGCGCGGCGAGGCGGGCGACCCGGTGTCGGGCGTCTTCCTCAAGGACTACCGGGAAGCGGCGTGGTGAGCCGGATCCGGGTCCTGTCGTCACCTGCCCGTCTGCCTCCGGGCGACGACGGGAAGGTCACAACCGGGAGGTGACGGCAGGAAGATGACGGCCGAAGGTGACGGCCGGACCTAGGATGGCCCGCAAGGCGGGGCGTAGCGCAGAGGCAGGCGCGCCGGTCTCCAAAACCGGAACACGCCGGTTCGAATCCGGCCGCCCCGCCCCCTCACGCCCGTCGATGCCGGTCAGGCCCCGGCGCGAGCCGCCATCCGGGCCTTGCGGGCAGCGAGCTTCTCGTCGAACTTGCTGGCCTCCGCGTCGAGGCCGCCCATGTAGAGGCCGAGTTCCTCCTGGGCCTTCATGCCCTCGGGGCCGAGGCCGTCGATGTCCATGATCTTCAGGAAGCGGATGACGGGCGCGAGGACGTCGTCGTGGTGGATGCGCATGTTGTAGATCTCGCCGATGGCCATCTGTGCGGCGGCGCGCTCGAAGCCGGGCATGCCGTGGCCGGGCATGCGGAAGTTGACGACGACGTCGCGGACGGCCTGCATGGTCAGGTCGGGGGCGAACTCGAACGCGGCCTTGAGCAGGTTCCGGTAGAAGATCATGTGCAGGTTCTCGTCGGCCGCGATGCGCGCCAGCATGCGGTCGCACACCGGGTCACCGGAGTGGTGGCCCGTGTTGCGGTGCGAGACGCGGGTGGCGAGCTCCTGGAAGGCGACGTACGCGACCGTGTGGAGCATCGAGTGCCGGTTGTCCGACTCGAAGCCCTCACCCATGTGGGACATACGGAACTCTTCGAGCTTGTCCGGGTCGACCGCGCGCGAGGCGAGCAGGTAGTCGCGCATCACGATGCCGTGCCGGCCCTCCTCCGCGGTCCAGCGGTGCACCCAGGTTCCCCAGGCGCCGTCACGGCCGAAGAGGGTGGCGATCTCGTGGTGGTAGCTCGGAAGGTTGTCCTCGGTGAGCAGGTTCACCACCAGGGCGATCCGGCCGACCTCGGTGACCTTCGACTGCCCCTTCTCCCAGGCCTCGCCGTCCTCGAAGAAGCCGGGGAAGTTGCGGCCGTCGCTCCACGGCACGTACTCGTGCGGCATCCAGTCCTTGGTGACCTGGAGATGCCGGTTGAGTTCCTTCTCGACGACTTCCTCCAGCGCGTACAGCAGGCGTGCGTCGGTCCATTCGGTGGACGGGCTGCCGAGGTGAGGAGAAGTGATCGACACAGGTGCTCCAGGGGGACGAACAGGGGGTTTGTCTTCCGGGCGGCCACGGGCGGGTGACCTCAACCTACGGCATCGTAGGCTACGAATCCGTAGGTTACGATGCCGTAGGTTAAGAGTGCTGTAAAGAGTGCTGATCAGCGGGGTGTCGCAGGGCTCCGGCGGGCATGCCGAAGGCCCCGTGGAGCCGCAGGTCCCGGGGCCGACAGCGTGCAGGGATCACCCGCTCAGGCGTACAGATCCCGCAGCCGCACCGAGAGGCACGTCACACAGCCCTCCAGCTTCTCGAACTCGCTGATGTCGACCACGACCGGCTCGTACCCGAGGTCGGAGTACAGCTCGGCCGTCTTCGGGGCGCTGGCCGCCATCAGCAGCTTGTCGCCGCCGAGGAGCACCACGTGCGCGCCGGCCTCCTCGGGCACCGGCAGGAAGCGCCCGAACAGCGAGGGCGTGTCCATCTTCGGGATGTTCCCGACGACCGTGCCGTCGGGCAGCGCGGTGACCGCCGACTTCAGATGCAGCACCTTGCTCACCGGCACGGAGACGACCCGCGCCCCCAGCGGCTCGAACGCGGCCCGCAGCTGCTGCACCCCGGCCGCGTTGGTGCGCCCGCCCCGGCCGACGAACACGGTGTCGCCGACCTTGAGGACGTCGCCGCCCTCCAGCGTGCCGGGTTCCCAGACCCAGTTCACCGAGCAGCCGAGCGCGGCCACGGCCTCCTCGGTCCCCTCGGTCTCCTCCCGCCGGGACTCGGCGCCGGGGCGCGCGATCAGGGCCACGTTCTTGTACATCACCACGGTGTCCTCGACGAACACCGAGTCCGGGCAGTCGTCGGCCGGTTCCACCTCGATCGTCTCCCAGCCGTGCTCGCGCAGAGCCTTCCCGTACGCCTCCCACTGCTCGACCGCGAGGTCGACGTCCACCTCCGTGCGTTCGACGTGGGTGACGAGGCCCTCGGCCAGGCGGGGGCTCGGACGGCGGACAAGGGCTTTCCTGCTGGGCACGTGGGTGACTCCGAATCGAACGACGGTTTTCCGGCGCCCGTGAAGCGACGCCGGTCCGCCATCATGCAGCCCCGGCCCAGGTGGACAAAACCCCCGGAGCCAGGCTGTGGCCCTCCTGAGATACTCGGCGGTAGTCGCCACCCCCGCCGGCCGGCCCGGTCAGCCGGCCGCCTCGATCTCCTCCGGCGTCGTCGCCCGCAGCTCTCCCTCCTCCAGCAGCAGCCACCGGGTGATGCCGATCGACTCCAGGAACGGCAGGTCGTGGCTGGCCACGATCAGCGCCCCCTCGTACGACTCCAGCGCGGTCGTCAGCTGCCGCACGCTCGCCATGTCGAGGTTGTTCGTCGGCTCGTCCAGCATCAGCAGCTGCGGGGCGGGCTCGGCGAGCATCAGGGCGGCGAGGGCGGCCCGGAACCGTTCCCCGCCGGACAGCGTCGCCGCCGGCTGGTCGGCTCGGGCGCCCCGGAACAGGAAGCGGGCGAGACGGGCCCGGATCCGGTTGTTGGTCGCGTCCGGCGCGAACCGGGCCACGTTCTCGGCGACCGTCAGCCCGTCGTCGAGGACGTCGAGCCGCTGCGGCAGGAACCGCATCGGGACGTGCGCCGTCGTCTCGCCGCTCACGGGCTCCAGCTCGCCCGCGATCGTCCGCAGCAGCGTGGTCTTGCCCGAGCCGTTGCGGCCGATCAGCGCGATCCGCTCCGGCCCACGCAGATCGAGCCCGCCCTTCACCCGGGTGCCGTACCGCAGCTCCAGGTCCAGCAGGGTGAGGACGGTACGGCCCGGAGGTACGGCCGTGTACGGCAGCTCGACGCGGATCTCGTCCTCGTCCCGTACGGCCTCCACCGCCTCGTCGAGGCGTTCCTTCGCCCCGGCGAGCCGCTCCTCGTGCAG
Source organism: Streptomyces sp. NPDC041108 (assembly GCF_055592645.1). Classification (NCBI taxonomy): domain Bacteria; kingdom Bacillati; phylum Actinomycetota; class Actinomycetes; order Kitasatosporales; family Streptomycetaceae; genus Streptomyces; species Streptomyces sp. NPDC041108. The sequence continues at coordinate 1,011,758 of NZ_JBVIYK010000001.1, forward strand.
GAGGCGGTGCTTGCCCGCGGACACCTGGGCCGCCCGCTTGCGCGCCCCCGCCACGATCTTCGGCACCCGCTTCTGGTCCTGCATCTTCTGCCCGAACCGCTTGCGCCGGGCCAACTTGACCTGGGCGTCGACCAGTTCACGCTTCTGCTTCTTCAGGTCGGTCTCTGCGACCCGCACCATCCGCTCGGCCGCCTCCTGTTCGGTGGCGAGCGCCTCCTCGTACGCGGAGAAGTTGCCGCCGTACCAGGTCACCTCGCCGTCGTGCAGATCGGCGATCTGGTCGACCAGGTCCAGGAGTTCACGGTCGTGACTGACCACGACCATCACCCCGGACCAGGACGCGACGGCCTCGTACAGCCGGCGCCGTGCGTACAGGTCGAGATTGTTGGTCGGCTCGTCCAGCAGGAGGACGTCCGGCCGGCGCAGCAGCAGCGCGGCCAGGCGCAGCAGCACCGACTCGCCGCCCGAGACCTCGCCGACCGTACGATCCAGGTCGACGTGGCCCAGGCCGAGTTGGCCGAGGGTCGCCAGGGCGCGTTCCTCCACGTCCCAGTCGTCGCCGACCGCCGCGAAGTGCTCCTCGGCCACGTCGCCCGACTCGATGGCGTGCAGCGCGGCACGGGCGGCGGCGATACCGAGCGCCTCGTCGACCCTCAGGCCGGTGTCGAGCGTGACGTTCTGCGGAAGGTAGCCGATCTCTCCGGCCACGCGGACGGTGCCGTCGGTCGGGACGAGTTCCCCGGCGATCAGCTTCAACAGGGTTGATTTCCCTGACCCGTTGACGCCGACGAGTCCGGTCCTGCCGGGGCCGAACGCGATCTGCAGATCGTCCAGGACAGGGGTGCCGTCGGGCCAGGCGAACGACAGGGACGTACAGGTGAGGGAGAGGGGAGTAGACATGAGGAACCTCGCGGGTGCGGGAAGCGGCCAGGGGCGACGCGTTCGAAACACCGCGAGGGCGACACGACGAGGGGCAGGAAGAAAGCCCGCTGCCGACAGGACGGCTCGTACGCCGAGGTCGCACGCAACGCACACACGAGGCCGGGATACGGCAGGGTGTGTGACGCGGTGTCTCAGGACCTCAGACGAGCAACGTCCTTCTCCAATCGACGGCAACAGGACCGTGAACCAACGTACGGAGAGGGTTGGAAGGCTGTCAACGCATTAACGCGCTGCCCCCACCCGGGGCGGCGCGTGCCGGGGACGGGCCCTCAGCAGGCGTCGCGCATCAGCTGCGCCAGGTCGTGGTCGAGGTCGACGTGGTGGTGCTCCAGGCCCAGCGGCACCAGATCGATCGTGCCGTCCAGAAAACGCCGTATCTCCCCGGCGTGGACGTGCACCACGGCGGTTCCCTCGGGGGCGTGGAACTCCAGGACCAGCCTCTCGTAGCCGTACGGGCGGACGCGTACGTCCCCGTAGCCGACGGACTCCTCCAAGCCGGTCACCAGCAGTTCCCGGGCGAAGGTCCAGCAGACCTCGACACCCTCCAGCGTGGCCGGGGCGGGGAAGGTCATGCGGACGGCGAAGGGGTCGCGACGGTCGTAGTGGAGCGTGGCGGGAATGCTCGGCATCCGCGGGGCGGCGGCGACGAGTCGGGCCTCTACGGGCTGCTCGATGACGGTGGACAACGCCTTGCTCCCTCGTGACGGGTGGACGGGCTCCGGAGTGACGGGTGGACGGGCTCGGACGGCTGAGGCCGGGCACTGCAGAAGACGCCGGATCGGGCCGATCCGTGCACAGGAGGGTCGAGTGACCTCTGTCACCGAGCCCAATCACCGACGTGATCGATTTCTCGTCCCGTGTTCCCGGGGTATGGGAGAGGACACCGGCCGCCGCCCGCTGGTTCCCGGCCGAGGCCATCTGGACGGCACCCGGCCGGTGCACTAGCTTCGCCCGCCATGGGGGGCTTGGGGCAGTCGAGACGGATGAGTCGGACGAGTCGGACGATGGCGACGGGCCTGGCCGCGGCGGCACTGGCCGCCGCCCTGGCGGTGCCCGCGCAGGCGCACGGTGACGGCAGGCCACCGCACTGGGAACCGAAGCAGACCGGCACCGACGCGCGCTTTCGCGGTCTGGCCGCCGTCAGCCGGAACACCGCGTGGCTGGCGGGTTCCGCGGGGACGGTGCTGCGTACCGGCGACGGGGGCAGGACCTGGCGCGACGTCTCACCGCCCGGCGCACGGGAGCTGCAGTTCCGGGACATCGAGGCGTTCGACGCGCGCAGGGCGGTCGTGCTGGCCATCGGGGAGGGCGAGGCCTCCCGCGTGTACCGCACGGACGACGGCGGCGCGACATGGACCGAGTCGTTCCGGAACACCGATCCGCGCGCCTTCTACGACTGCCTCACCTTCTTCGACACCCGTCACGGACTCGCCATGAGCGACCCGGTCGACGGGAAGTTCCGCATCCTGTCCACGAAGGACGGGGGCCGCTCCTGGGCGGTCCTGCCGAACGAGGGCATGCCCCCGGCCCTGGAGGGCGAGGCGGGCTTCGCCGCGAGCGGGCAGTGCCTGGTCGCCTCCGGCCCGCGGGACGTCTGGATGGCGACCGGCGGGGCCGCACGCGCGCGGGTGCTGCACTCCGCCGACCGCGGACTGACCTGGACGGCGGCCGACACCACCGTCCCGGCCGGCGACCCGGCCCGGGGCGTCTTCGCCCTCGCCTTCCGCGACCGGGCGCACGGCATCGCCGTGGGAGGCGACTACCGCGCCGACCAGCCGTCCCCACGGGCCGCCGCCACCACCGGGGACGCCGGCCGCACCTGGAAGCCCGCCGCGCAGCCGCCGCCCGCCTACCGCTCCGGGGTCGCCTGGCTCCCGCACAGCCGTACGGCCGCCCTCGCCGTCGGCCCCACCGGCACCGACGTCACCACCGACGGCGGCCGCACCTGGCGCACGGTCGACACCGGCTCGTACGACACCGTCGACTGCACACCGGACCGGGGCTGCTGGGCGGCGGGGGAGAAGGGGCGCGTGGCCCGGCTGGAGAACTGATCGCCACGGGGTTGGTCCGGCGGTGCGGGGTACCCGTGGCGTGTTCCAACCACGAAGGGAGTGATCTGCATGCCACGCGGTTCGAGCCCCAAGAGGGAACGCCAGTACGAGCACATCAAGGAGAGCGCCGAGGACCGGGGCGAGAGCGAGTCGCGCGCCAAGGAGATCGCCGCCCGGACGGTCAACAAGGAACGCGCCCGGTCCGGCGAGTCCAGGACCGCGAGCCGCACCTCCACGCAGGACATGTCGTCGGGCGAGCGTGGGGGCCGGCGCTCGCACCGGGGAGCCGGGGGCCCCACCCGCGACCAGCTCTACGAAGAGGCCAAGAAGCGCGGCATCAAGGGCCGTTCGGACATGAACAAGAGCCAGCTCGAGCGCGCCCTCGGCGACAAGTAGCCCCGAACCGCCCCGCCGTGCCCGGGATGCGTACGCTCGTCAGCACCATGACGACCGTACGCATCCCGGCGGGCTGGCCCGCCACCGCAGAGCAGGCCCTGGCCGTGCAGGACGAGTTGCGGGGCCGGGTGGTCCTCGACGAGACCGGGCCGCCGCCCGGCACCGGGCACGTCACCGGTGTCGACGTGGCCTACGACGACGAGCGGGACGTGGTCGCGGCGGCGGCCGTGGTGCTCGACGCGGCGACGCTGGCCGTGGTCGCGCAGGCCACGGCGACCGGGCGGGTCTCCTTCCCGTACGTCCCCGGACTGCTCGCGTTCCGTGAGATCCCGACCGTGCTGGCCGCGCTCGACGCGCTGCCGTGCGATCCCGGTCTCGTCGTCTGCGACGGCTACGGCCGCGCCCACCCGCGCCGCTTCGGCCTCGCCGCCCACCTGGGCGTCCTGACCGGCCTGCCCACGATCGGCGTCGCGAAGAACCCCTTCACCTTCACCCACGACGAACCGGGCACCCCGCGCGGCAGCGCCGCCCCGCTCCTCGCGGGCACCGAGGAGGTGGGCCGCGCCCTGCGCACCCGCGACGGCGTCAAGCCGGTCTTCGTCTCCGTCGGCCACCGGGTGGGCCTCGACAACGCCTGCGCCCACACGCTCGCCCTCACCCCGGCCTACCGTCTCCCGGAGACCACGCGCCGCGCCGACTCCCTCTGCCGCCGTGCCCTGCGGGAGACGGCCGGCTGAACCGCGGTACCGGGCCGCGAGCGGGCGCCGGAGCATTCCTCGTGCGTACGTACGGACCTGATACCTGAGTACGAACTGAGTACGTGTACGGATGCCGGCGCACCGTCATGATCGGCAGGCTGTGCCCTATGACGACGCACCGAGCCCCGAAGCCCGCCGCCAGCCCCACCCAGTCCGTCGAGCGTGTCGTGACGACCGGGCTGCTGCTCGCCCTGATCGCGGGGCTGGCCTGGATCGCCGGGATGGTCTACACCCTGACGGGATGGGCCCAGTAGGTCCCTGCCGGGCCTGCCGGGAGGGACGGTGCCGCTACCGGGAGGCCGCCACCCGGAACGTGATGCCCGCCGCGCGCAGCCGCTCGATCAGGCTGTCGCCCATCGCGACGGCCGTGGTGACCTGCCCCGCCGTGGCCGGCAGGTCGTCGAGGGCCAGGCACAGCGCGGACTCGGCGAACATCTTCGCCGTCTCGCCGTAGCCGGGATCGCCGCCCGCGACCTCCGTGAAGACCCGGCGCCCGCCGCCCTCGCCCACGAACCGCACCGAGAACCAGCTCTTCGCCCGCTTCTCCGCGCTCGGCCCCTCGCCCGGCTTGAGCCGGTCGCCCAGCCAGCGCCGCACCGGCGGCACCTGGGCCGCGGCGACGACCGCGCCGACGAACGCGACCCCGCCCACCGCGTAGGGCAGCGTCTTCACGGCCGCGTAGTGGCGGTAGCGGAAGTCCGGCCCGTAGCACCGCAGGGCGCGCGCCGAGCGCTGCACCACCTGCGCGTCGATGGTCGGCAGCGGCAGCGCCCACGCCCCGACCTCCTTGGCGAACCGGGGCGCGCTCACCGGCGCGTACGCCCGCCGCCCCACCGTGCGCGGCTCGTGCCGTTTGCGGTCCTGCGCGGCCGCCATCGCCTGCCGGGCGCGCGAGAACCCGGTGAGGGCCGAGTTGAACGTGCCGCCCGAGAACATCCCCTCGGCGCGCACGAAGCCGTCCACGGTGATCGGCACATCCTCGGGGAGCTGACGCACGGTGAAGTACGCGCCCAGGTCGTGCGGTATCGAGTCGAAACCGGCCGCGTGCACGATCCGGGCGCCGGTCTCCCGCGCGCGTGCGTCGTGCCGGACGAAGGTCAGGTCGACGAACTCGGGCTCACCGGTGAGGTCCAGATAGTCGGTGCCCTCGTCGGCGCAGGCGGCCACCAGCTCCTCGCCGTGCGTGATGTACGGGCCGACGGTCGTGGCCACCACCCGTGCCTGCCGGGCGAGTTCGCGCACGGCCCGCGGATCGGACCCGTCCGCCTGGAGCACGCCGATCTCCGCGCCACCGGGCAGCCGCTCGCGCAGCGCCGCGAGCTTCTCCGCGTTGCGCCCGGCGATCGCCCAGCGCAGCCCCCCGGGCGCGTGCGCGGCGAGATACTCCGCGGTGAGTTCCCCGACGAACCCCGTCGCCCCGTAGAGCACGATGTCGTACGCCCGATCCGCCCTGCTGTGCCCGCTCATCGCACCTCTCAGCACTCGCCCACGCGCCGTTGTCGGTGGCTGAGGCTAGCGTGAGTGACGAGCAGCGAAGCGCGCGGGATCCGGAGGTGGCCGTGACCGTACCCAGGAACGCCCTGAAAAAGTGGGAGAAGGTGCGCGAGTTCGCCCTCGGGATGCCCGGTGCGGTCGAGGAGTTCCCGTGGGGCGAGAGTGTCGCGAAGGTCCACAAGAAGGTGTTCGTGTTCCTCGGCACGGACGACGGCAGCCATCCGCTGGGCGTCACCGTCAAGCTCAGGGACGAGGAGACGCATGCCCACGCCCTGGCCTGCCCCGGCGCCGAGCCCGCGGGATACGGCCTGGGCAAGGCGGGGTGGGTGCGCGTCCCGCTGGAGGAGGAGGGCGCCCCGGTCGCGGAGCTGCTGTGCGACTGGGTGGAGGAGAGCTACCGGGTGATCGCCCCGAAGAGGCTGACGGCCGAGCTGGAGGCCCGCGCCGCCCCCGGCGCCGGGAGCCCGGAGCGCGCGGGCTGACACCCCGCCGGGACTCCGGGCACAATGACTAAGCGTTTGCTCACTCGGGGCTTGTGCGGAGTGGACCCCGTTCCTAACATCACTGGTGTTACATCATCTGTGTCACAGAGCATGGGGGCTCGATGACAGTGGCGAAGACGCCCGGGCACGGCCCGCTCGCCGGTGTGCGCGTGGTGGAACTCGCGGGCATCGGACCGGGACCCTTCGCCGCCATGCTCCTCGCCGACCTCGGCGCCGACGTCGTCCGCGTCGACCGGCCGGGCGGCACGGGTCTCGCCGTGAACCCCCTCTACGACGTGACCAACCGCAACAAGCGGTCGGTGATCGTCGACCTGAAGTCCCCGGAGGGCCCGGACCTCGTCCTCGACCTGGCCGACCGCGCCGACATCCTGATCGAGGGCTACCGCCCGGGCGTCGCCGAGCGCCTCGGCGTCGGCCCCGCGACCTGCCACGCCCGCAATCCGGCGCTCGTCTACGGCCGGATGACCGGCTGGGGCCAGCAGGGCCCGCTCGCGCAGCGCGCCGGCCACGACATCGCCTACATCGCGCTGACCGGCGCCCTCGGCATGATCGGCACCCCGGACGCCCCGCCGCCCGCCCCCGCCAACCTCCTCGGCGACTACGCGGGCGGCTCCCTGTACCTCGTCGTCGGCGTCCTCGCCGCCCTCCACCACGCCCGCGCGACCGGCACCGGCCAGGTCGTGGACGCGGCCATCGTCGACGGCACCGCGCACCTCTCCGCGATGCTCCACGGCATGCTCGCCGCCGGCCGCTGGCAGGACCGCCGCGCCGCCAACCTCCTCGACGGCGGCTGCCCCTTCTACGGCACCTACGAGACCGCCGACGGCCGGTACATGGCCGTCGGCGCCCTGGAGCAGCAGTTCTACGACGAGTTCGTGGGCCGCCTCGGCATCGCGGACCGGGCCCCGGCCCGCAAGGACCTGGCCGCCTGGGACGAGCTGCGCGCGACGGTCGCGGCCCGCTTCGCCACCCGTACGAGGGACGAGTGGACGGCCGTCTTCGAGGGCTCCGACGCCTGTGTGGCCCCCGTCCTCTCCCTGGGCGAGGCCCCGCACCACACGCATCTCGCGGCCCGGGGCACCTTCACCGACTTCGGCGGCATCACCCAGCCCGCCCCCGCGCCCCGCTTCTCCGCCACGCACACCTCGGTCCGCAGCGGCCCCGCCCAGCCGGGTGCCGACACGGCGGACGTGGCCCACGACTGGGGCATACCGGGCCTGGCGCGAGACGCCTCCGCCGAGGCCGGCCCGTCGCCGGACGCGTCCGGCACCGGCGCCTCCCCGTCGGACGCGTCCGTAAAGGACACCGCCTGACCCCGGCCCCCGGGCCGCACCCTCCCGCACTGGAAAGGCCAGACTCGTGAGCACCGAAGCGTACGTGTACGACGCGATCCGCACCCCGCGCGGCCGCGGCAAGGCCAACGGCTCCCTGCACGGCACCAAGCCCATCGACCTCGTCGTCGGCCTGATCCACGAGGTCCGGCGTCGCTTCCCCGGCCTCGACCCGGCCGCGGTCGACGACATCGTGCTCGGCGTCGTGGGCCCGGTGGGCGACCAGGGCTCCGACATCGCCCGGACCGCCGCGATCGCCGCCGGACTGCCGGACACGGTCGCCGGCGTACAGGAGAACCGCTTCTGCGCCTCGGGTCTGGAGGCCGTCAACCTGGCCGCCGCCAAGGTGCGTTCGGGCTGGGAGGACCTGGTGCTCGCGGGTGGCGTCGAGTCGATGTCCCGGGTGCCGATGGCCTCCGACGGCGGAGCCTGGTTCAACGACCCGATGACCAACCTGGCCGTCAACTTCGTGCCGCAGGGCATCGGCGCCGACCTCATCGCCACGATCGAGGGCTTCTCCCGGCGCGACGTCGACGAGTACGCGGCACTGTCCCAGGAACGTGCGGCCGCCGCCTGGAAGGACGGCCGCTTCGACCGCTCCGTCGTCCCGGTCACCGACCGCTCCGGTCTCGTGGTCCTCGACCACGACGAGTACATGCGTCCCGGCACGACCGCCGACTCCCTCGCCCGGCTGAAGCCGTCCTTCGCGGACATCGGCGACCTGGGCGGCTTCGACGCGGTCGCGCTGCAGGAGTACCACTGGGTCGAGGAGATCGACCACGTCCACCACGCGGGCAACTCCTCCGGCATCGTCGACGGCGCCTCCCTCGTCGCCATCGGCACCCGGGAGATCGGCGAGCGGTACGGGCTGCGACCGCGCGCCCGGATCGTCTCCGCCGCCGTCTCCGGTTCCGAGCCCACCATCATGCTCACCGGCCCCGCACCCGCGACCCGCAAGGCCCTCGCCAAGGCCGGGCTGACCATCGACGACATCGACCTCGTCGAGATCAACGAGGCGTTCGCGGCCGTCGTCCTGCGCTTCGTGCGGGACATGGGCCTCTCGCTCGACAAGGTCAACGTCAACGGCGGCTCGATCGCGCTCGGCCACCCGCTCGGCGCGACCGGCGCGATGATCCTCGGCACCCTCGTCGACGAACTGGAGCGGCAGGACAAGCGGTACGGGCTGGCCACGCTCTGCGTGGGCGGCGGTATGGGCATCGCGACGATCGTGGAACGCGTCTGAAACCCCGGCGGAACCAAGAGACTTCTACGGAGACCCCCGCTATGACCGAGAGCACCACCATCCGCTGGGAACAGGACCGCACGGGCCTCGTCACCCTCGTCATCGACGACCCGAACCAGTCCGCGAACACCATGAACCAGGCGTTCCGCGACTCCCTCGCGGTGATCACCGACCGCCTGGAGGCCGAGAAGGACAGCATTCGCGGCGTCATCATCACCTCCGCCAAGAAGACCTTCTTCGCCGGCGGCGACCTGCGCGACCTCATCCGGGTCACCCCCGACACCGCGCGGCAGCTGTTCGACGGCGGCCTGGAGATCAAGCGCAACCTGCGCCGCATCGAGACCCTCGGCAAGCCCGTCGTCGCGGCGATCAACGGCGCGGCCCTGGGCGGCGGCTACGAACTGGCCCTCGCCTGCCACCACCGCATCGCCCTCGACGTCCCCGGCTCGAAGATCGGCTGCCCCGAGGTCACCCTCGGCCTGCTGCCCGGCGGCGGCGGTGTCGTGCGCACCGTCCGCCTGCTGGGCATCGCCGACGCCCTGCTGAAGGTGCTGCTGCAGGGCACCCAGTACAGCCCGCGACGTGCCCTGGAGAACGGCCTGATCCACGAAGTGGCCACCACCCAGGACGAGCTGCTGGACAAGGCCCGCGCCTTCGTCGACGCCCACCCCGAGTCGCAGCAGCCCTGGGACCGGCCCGGCTACCGCATCCCCGGCGGCACCCCCTCCCACCCGAAGTTCGCGGCGAACCTGCCCGCCTTCCCCGCCACCCTGCGCAAGCAGACAGGCGGCGCGCCCTACCCGGCGCCGCGCAGCATCCTCGCCGCCGCCGTCGAGGGCGCCCAGGTCGACTTCGAGACCGCCCAGGTCATCGAGGCGCGCTACTTCGTGGAGCTGGCGGCGGGCCAGACGTCCAAGAACATGATCCAGGCCTTCTTCTTCGACCTCCAGGCCGTCAACTCCGGGGCGAACCGCCCCCAGGGCATCGAGCCCCGCCAGGTCCGCAGGGCCGCCGTCCTCGGCGCCGGGATGATGGGGGCCGGCATCGCCTACTCGTGCGCCCGCGCGGGCATCGACGTCGTCCTGAAGGACGTGACGCCCGAAGCGGCCGCGAAGGGCAAGGAGTACTCGGAGAAGCTCTGTGCCAGAGCGGTCGCCAAGGGCCGCACCACGCAGGACGAGGCGGACGCCCTCCTCGCCCGCATCACCCCCACCGCCGACCCGGCCGCCCTCGCGGGCTGTGACGCGGTCATCGAGGCCGTGTTCGAGAACACCGAGCTGAAGCACAAGGTCTTCCAGGAGATCGAGGGGGTCGTGGCACCGGACGCCCTGCTCTGCTCCAACACCTCCACCCTCCCCATCACCGAGCTGGCCGAGGGCGTCGTCCGCCGGTCCGACTTCATCGGCCTGCACTTCTTCTCGCCCGTCGACAAGATGCCGCTCGTCGAGATCATCAAGGGCGAGCGGACGGGCGACGAGGCGCTGGCCCGCGCCTTCGACCTCGTCCGCCAGATCAGGAAGACCCCGATCGTCGTCAACGACTCGCGCGGCTTCTTCACCTCCCGGGTCATCGGGCACTTCATCAACGAGGGCGTCGCGATGGTGGGGGAGGGCATCGAGCCCGCGTCCGTCGAGCAGGCGGCGGCCCAGGCGGGCTACCCCGCCAAGGTCCTGTCCCTCGTGGACGAGCTGACCCTCACCCTGCCCCGCAAGATCCGCGCCGAGTCCCGGCGGGCCGTGGAGGAGGCGGGCGGCACATGGGTGGAGCACCCGGCGGACGCGGTCGTCGACCGGATGGTCGACGAGTTCGCCCGCCCGGGCCGCAGCGGTGGCGCCGGGTTCTACGACTACGGCCCCGACGGCCGCCGCGGCAAGCTCTGGCCCGGACTGCGCGAGCACTTCACCAGGCCCGGGTACCGGATCCCGTTCGAGGACATGCAGGAACGCATGCTCTTCGCGGAGGCCCTGGACACGGTCCGCCTCCTCGAAGAGGGCGTCCTGACCTCCGTCGCCGACGCCAACATCGGCTCCCTCCTCGGCATCGGCTTCCCCGGCTGGACCGGCGGCGTCCTGCAGTACATCAACGGCTACGAGGGCGGCCCCGCCGGCTTCGTGGCCCGGGCCCAGGAACTCGCCGACCGCTACGGCCCCCGCTTCACCCCACCGCGGCTGCTCCTGGAGAAGGCGGCGAGGGGGGAACGCTTCACCGACAGGTGAGCCGACCGGCCCTGAAGGACCACCGGCGTCGGGCCTGAGAAGCAGTGGGCGCAGCCCCTGCTTCTCAGGCGCGCGGGACTTGCGCGAACGACCCCCACCGGGCGGACGGCCGGGGGTCGAAGGGGCGCAGCCCCTGGGGGACGGGACGGGTAGGGGCGGCGGGGGCGAGGAGAAGGCCCCTCAAGACTCCACCACCCACCCCCGCATCTCCTCCGTCAACGACCGCTGAAACGTCGTCAACAACGCCTGCACCACCAGCGGCTGCATCCGCGCCGACAACGCCCGCGCTGCCTGCGCGTCCCGCTCCGCCACCGCCTCCCGGAACAGCCGCGACAACGCGTACGCGGCAGCCCGCGAGTGCTCGATCAGCACACTCCGCGCGGCCAGGATCGACTCCTCGGACAGGGGCACGTCGAGCAGCTCCACCCCGAGCCGCAGCAGCCCGGTGTCCACCCGCAGACCGTCCCCGTCCCGCTCGGCCACGCCCATCGCGAGCAGCCGCTCCACGTCCGCGTCACCCAGGGCCCGCCCGGCCCGCCGGTCCAGCTCCTCCCGCGTGACCGTCTCCACCGCGTCCGGCGCCCACGACGCCACCACCGCACGCTGCAGCGCGAGGTCGCGCGGGGTGAGGTCCGGCGGCAGCTGCCCCAGATACCGTTCGATGGCCGCGAGGGTCATGCCCTGCCGCTGCAGTTCCTCGATCAGCGCGAGCCGCGCGAGGTGGTCCCGGCCGTAGTGACCGACCCGGCGGGGCCCGATCACCGGCGGCGGCAACAGCCCCCGGGTGCCGTAGAAACGGACCGTACGCACCGTGACCCCCGCTCGCGCGGCCAGCTCGTCCACGGTGAGAACGATCTCTGCGGCGCTCTCGACGGAGCCGCCGCCGGCGCTCTCTCCGGTGTCGGTGGTCATGCACAGCAGTATCGCCGTCCCACCGGCGCCGTGACACCTCGGACGGCCGATTGTCGGTCCCGCCCCGTACGGTGGCGTCATGCCGGGGATCACCTACGTCCGGGGGGACGCCACCACGCCGCTGGGGAAGGGCGTCAAGATCATCGCCCATGTCGCCAACGACATGGGCGGCTGGGGCAAGGGCTTCGTCCTCGCCCTCTCGCGCCGCTGGCCGGAGCCGGAGGCCGCCTACCGCGCCTGGCACCGCGCCCGGGCGGACAACGACTTCGGACTCGGCGCCGCCCAGTTCGTCCGGGTCGGCCCGTACACCTGGGTGGCGAACCTGGTGGGCCAGCACGGCACCCGCACCGGCAGCAAGGGCGTACCCGTCCGCTACGAGGCCGTCGACACGGCCCTCGCCCTGCTCGCCGACAAGGCCCTGGAGCTGGAGGCATCGGTCCACATGCCCCGGATCGGCTGCGGACTCGCGGGCGGCAGGTGGTCGCGGGTGGAACCGCTGATCGCCGACCGCCTGGTGCGGCGCGGGATACCGGTGACGGTGTACGACCACGGGGACTGAACCCGGACCGGGGGTGGTACCGCCGGGATGCGAGCGGGTAGGGCACCGGTATGCATCTGTTCCCCATGGACATCGGCCCGCTGAACCCCCTCGTCGCGGAACTCGTCGTCACGGCGGGGCTGTTCGCGCTCGTGTTCCTCTTCTTCGTCCGTCTCGTGCCCCGCGTCGAGCGCGTCCTGGACGAACGGGAGGCGGCGACCAAGGGCACCGAGGCGGAGGCGGAAGCCCTGCGTGAGGAGATCCAGGTCAAGCGGGCGGAGGTGGCACAGGTCCTGGCCGAGGCGCGTCACGAGGCCACCCGCATTCGCCGGCGTGCCCACGAGGAGGGCGCCGCCCTGATCGCCGGGGCCCGTGCCGACGCCCGAGCCGAGTGCGCCGCCCTGCTCGCCGAGGGCCATGCCCGCCTCACCGAGGACCGTGCCACGGCCGAGGCCGAACTGCGTGTCCATGCCCGGGCACTGGCCTCCGACCTCGCCGGCAGGATCGTCGGCGAACCGGTCGGGGAGAGGGTCCAGCCGCGCCCCTGAGGATCATGGACCCCTCGTGGTGGCTCCTTTCGGCCAGAGCGTGGCCGAAGTCCCGCGAGCACCAAAAGTGCCTCTGTTGCACGGGAGTTGACCGCAGTACCGTCCGCGCATGCCGATACCTGTGCGACGTGCACGCTTCACGACCTGGAGATCGCTCGCGACGGCGGCCACGGCCGCCGCTCTCACGGCCTCGTTCCTCACCCCGGCGGTCGCCGGCACTCCGGCCCCCCGGAAGAGCGAACCGGTCTACTCCTACGACAACGCCATCCGCGAGGCCGTCTGGGTGGACACCGGGCTCGACGGTGACCGGGACGGGAGGAAGGACCGTGTCGCCGTCGACATCGTCCGTCCGAGAGAACCCGCCCAGCGGGGCCGCAAAATCCCCGTGATCATGGACGCCAGCCCGTACTACGCCTGCTGCGGACGCGGCAACGAGAGCCAGCTCAAGACCTACGACGCGGCCGGGAACATCGTCCAGACGCCGCTGTTCTACGACAACTACTTCGTGCCCCGCGGCTATGCGTTCGTCGCCGTCGACCTCGCCGGCACCAACCGCTCCGACGGCTGTGTGGACGTCGGCGGCCGCTCCGACATCCGGTCCGCCAAGGCGGTCGTCGACTGGCTCAACGGCCGCGGCAGGGCGTACACCACCCGCACGGGCACCACGAAGGCCAAGGCCGGCTGGACCAACGGCCGTACCGGCATGATCGGCAAGAGCTACGACGGCACGATAGCCAACGGCGTGGCCGCCACCGGCGTCGAAGGTCTGGAGACCATCGTCCCGATCGGCGCGATCTCCTCCTGGTACGACTACTACTTCGCCGAGGGCGCCCCGCTCTACAACTCCGGACCCGACTGGCTCGCCGACTACGTGGAGAGCCCCGAGGCCCGCGCCAAGTGCGGAGCCGTCCAGCGGAAACTGGTCGAGGGCGCCCCGCGCACCGGCGACTGGACCCCGCTGTGGACCGAGCGGAACTACGTCAAGGACGTCCGGAAGATCGACGCCAGCGTCTTCGTCGTCCACGGACAGCAGGACCTGAACGTCCGCCCCAAGCACTTCGGCCAGTGGTGGGACGCCCTCGCCGAGCGGGGCGTCGAGCGCAAGATCTGGCTCTCGCAGACCGGACACGTCGACCCGTTCGACTTCCGCCGCGCGCAGTGGGTCGACACCCTGCACCGCTGGTTCGACCACGAACTCCTCGGCTACGACAACGGCATCGACGACGAACCCATGGCCGACGTCGAACGCCACCCGAACCGGTGGGAGACGTCCACGGTCTGGCCGCCCCGCGCGGCGAAGACCACGACCCTCCGCCCGGGCAAGGGCAGTGCACCGGGCGTCGGCACCCTCGGCCTGCGCAAGGGCTCCGGCACCGAGACCTTCACCGACGACCCGACGCTGAACGAGACCGACTGGGCCGCGCACGTCGACCGGTCCACCCCCGGCAAGGCGGGCTTCGTCACCGCTCCGCTCACCAAGGACCTGCGGCTGTCCGGCTCCGGCGAGGTCACCGTCACCGCGACGCCCACCACCTCCGCCGCCCACCTCTCGGCGGTCCTCGTCGACCTCGGCCCGGACACCATCCGCGACTACGGCGCGGCGGGCGAGGGCATCACCACCCTCACCGAGCGCACCTGCTGGGGACCGAGCACCACCGGCGACAGCTCCTGCTTCCGGGAGACCCGGGCGAAGACCGCCGCCGTCGAGTACACGATCTTCAGCCGCGGCTGGGCCGACCTCGGCCACCACGCGTCCGGCACCGGAGCCCCGCTCACGCCCGGCAAGCCGTACACGATCACCCTCGACCTGCACGCGAGCGACCATGTCGTCCCGGCGGGCCACCGCCTCGCACTGATCGTCGCGGGCACCGACGAGGACCTCATCGACCCGCCCGCCGGCACACCGGCCCTGACCATCGACCTCAGGAAGACCTCCGCGAAGGTCCCACTGGTCGGCGGTGCCAAAGCCTTCGAGCGGGCCACCACCGGCGCCACGGCCGCCCCCGGGGCCACCGTCCTCGACGGCGTCCGCGACCCGGGCCGGGCCGCCCGTGTCCCGGGCGGCACGGAATGAGGGCCCGGATCGCGGTACTGATCGCCACGGCGCTCGCCGCACCCCTGCTGTCGGCACCCGCCTACGCGGCGGACACCGTCCCGCCGCGCACCGCGTTCGAGGAGTCGGGCGGCGCCCGCTGGACCGGCCTGCCCGAGGAACAGGAGTTCCTGGCCGCCGTGGACCGGACGAGCGACCGTGTGTCGGTCACCCGGATCGGCACGACCGGGCAGGGCCGCCCGCTCCAGCTCGTCCGCGTCGGCGCCCGCGCCGCCTCGCGCACGGTCCTGCTCATCTGCAGCCAGCACGGCGACGAGCCCTCGGGCCGCGAAGCCTGCCTCAGCACCGTCCGTGACCTCGCCCACACCAGGGACGCGCGTACCCGGCGGCTGCTGAGATCCACCACCGTCCTCGTCGTGCCCACGGCCAACCCCGACGGCCGGGCCGCCGACACCCGGGGCAACGCCGACGGCGTCGACATCAACCGCGACCATCTCGCCCTGCGCACGGCCGAGGGCCGGGCGCTCGCCGCCGTCCTGCGCGACCGCGCACCCGACATCGTCTACGACCTGCACGAATACGGCGCCACACCCCGGTACTACGACAAGGACCTCTTCGACCTCTGGCCCCGCAACCTCAACACCGACGCGGCCGTCCACGCCGAGGCCCGCACCCTGTCCCTGGACCACGTCCGCCCGGCCGCACGGACCGCCGGTCACTCGACCGGCACCTACGGCATCTGGACCGACCCGGTCACCGGCGACCCGATCCGCCAGGTCGCCGGCGACGGCCAGGAACGCATCCTGCGGAACATGTCCGGAATCAAGCACTCGGTCGGACTGCTGATCGAGAGCCGCGTGGATCCGCCGACGGGCGGCACCGAGGGACCGGCCGACAACCTCCGCCGGGTGAACTCGCAGCTCGCCGCGTTGAAGGGTCTGTTCTCCTTCGCCGGTGAACGCGGCCGACACGTCGACCGGGTCACCGGCGCGGCCCGGCTCGCCGGCCTCCGCGACACCGGCCCGGTCTACCTCGGCGGAGCCGACAACGACCCGGCCGAACCCGCCGAGGTGATCCAGGACCCACCCTGCGGCTATCGGCTCACCGCACAGCAGTACGAGGACGTCGCCGATGAGCTGGCCCTGCACGGCGTCCGCGCACGCCCCGGTGGCGACGGCGCGCTCGTACCGCTGCGCCAGCGGCAGCGCGCGCTCGTGCCGCTGCTGCTCGACGAGCGGGCGCCGTACCGACTGACGGAGGGAGAGCCCGACACGACCTGTTGAACAAGTAAGGGTCGAGGTCACATGTGATAGGCGTTCCTGGGCAGGAGAGGTTCAGTTCCAGCCACTCTTGAAAGGTTCCACCTGTGACGCACGACCACCACACCACCCACCACGGGGGAGGCGCGCTTCCGGGCTCGGAAGCGGGCCTCCCCGGCGGCGGGCGGCCCGGGACGGACCGCGTCGTGTTCGGCGTGACGGCGGCACTCACCCTGGCCTTCGTCCTCTGGGGCGCCATCTGGACCGACTCGCTCGAAACCGTCTCCGGCAAGATGCTGAGCGGGCTGATCCACAACGGTGGCTGGGCCTTCATGCTGGCCGCCTCCTGTTTCGTGATCTTCGCCCTGTGGCTCGCGGTCAGCCGCTACGGCCGTATCCACCTGGGGGTCGAGGGCGAGAAGCCCGAGTTCCGCACGGTCTCCTGGGTCGCCATGATGTTCAGCGCCGGCATGGGCATCGGTCTGATGTTCTACGGCGTGAGCGAGCCCCTCGCCCACTACACCTCGCCCCCGCCGGGCACGAACCCCGAGGGCTCCGGCGAGCGCATGGAAACGGCGATGGCGACCACCCTCTTCCACTGGACGCTGCATCCCTGGGCGATCTACGCGGTGGTCGGCCTGGCCATCGCCTACAGCACCTTCCGCAAGCGGCGCCGCCAGACCATCAGTGCCGTCTTCACCCCGCTGATCGGCGAGAAGCACGCGAACGGCACGTTCGGCCGCGTCATCGACATCCTCGCGATCGTGGCCACGATCTTCGGCTCGGCGGCCTCCCTCGGCCTCGGCGCCCTCCAGATCGGCTCCGGCTTCAAGGAGCTGGACTGGATGGACAAGGTGAGCACCGGCCTGCTCGTCGGCATCATCGCGGTCCTCACCCTGGCGTTCGTCGCCTCCGCCGTGTCCGGGGTGGAGAAAGGCATCCAGTGGCTGTCCAACACGAACATGGTGCTGGCCCTGCTGCTGGCGGTCTTCGTCTTCGTCGCCGGCCCGACCATCCTGGTCCTCGACCTGCTGCCCACCTCGGCCTTCGCCTACCTGGGCGACCTCGCCCAGATGGCGGGCCGCACCGAGGCGTCCGGCGGCGAGGGCGTGGCCGACTGGCTCGGCAGCTGGACCGTCTTCTACTGGGCGTGGTGGATCTCCTGGACGCCCTTCGTCGGCATGTTCATCGCCCGGATCAGCCGCGGTCGTACCATCCGCCAGTTCATCGGCGGCGTCATCCTGGTCCCCAGCACGGTCAGTCTCGTCTGGTTCGCCGTCTTCGGCGGTACGGCGATGAAGCTCCAGGAGCAGGGGCGGCTCGGTGAGGAGGCCACTCCGGAGGGCCAGCTCTTCGCGGTCCTCCACGAGTTCCCCGCCGCCACGGTCTCCAGCCTGCTCGTGATGATTCTCGTCGGTATCTTCTTCGTCTCCGGCGCCGACGCCGCCTCGATCGTCATGGGCACGCTCTCCCAGCGCGGAGCGCTCGAACCCGGCCGCTTCGTCGTCGTCTTCTGGGGTGCCCTCACCGGCGCCGTCGCCGCGATCATGCTTCTCGTCGGCAGCGGCCAGGGCGACGCCCTCACGGGCCTGCAGAACCTGACGATCCTCGCCGCGGCCCCGTTCGTCCTCGTCATGATCGGCATGTGCGTCGCGCTCATGCGCGACCTGCGCCGGGACTCGGTGATCGTCCGCGAGGAGATGGCCTCCGAGGCGGTCGAACTGGCGGTCATCGAGGGCCACAAGCGGTACGACGGAGAGTTCGAGATCAGGGTCGGCCCGGGTCAGGGAACGGAGATCGAGGGCGACCCGATCGGCCACCGCCCGGAGTGAAAGGGGCGGGGCGCGGGCGGACGCGAACGGATCGCGGCCGCCCGCGCGGCGTTCCCGCGCCCAGGCCGGTCACCCGGAGGCGAGGCGTGCCGCCTCCCGCGCGCACCCCCACGCCACCGTGACCCCCGCCCCGCCGTGACCGTAGTTGTGCACCAGCACCCGCCCGCCCGGCAGGACCTCGCGCTCCAGACGCACGCCCGGGCGGGCGGGCCGCAGCCCCACCCTGTGCTCGATGATCCGCGCCCCCGCGATCTCGGGCCGGACCGCCGCACACCGCCGCACGATCTCCTCCGCGACCACCGGGTCCGGAGTCAGGGACCAGGCGTCCTCCTCCGCCGTGCCGCCCAGGATCAGACGGCCCGGCTGCGGGATGAAGTACGTGCTCTTCGACCCGGAGTGATCGGCCGACGTGAGCCAGGTGGTGACGCCGGGGTTCTCCACGACCACCAACTGCCCCCGCACCGGCCGTACGGAGGGATCCGGCACCAGCTCCCGCGCGCCCAGCCCCGTGCAGTTGACGACGACCGGAGCGTCGACCGCCGCGAGATCCGGGACCGTACGCGACTCCACCACGCCGCCCGCCGCGACGAACCGTTCACGCAGCCACCGCAGATGGACCGGCATGTCGACCAGCGGCAGCCGCGCCCACAGCCCGACGCCCGGGTACTCGTCGGCCGTCGCCGCCCGCAGCCCGGACACCCGGGAGGCCCACGCACCCAGTCCGTCCAGTCCGGTCCCGCCGTGTACGCCCTCGACCATGCGTACGCCCGTCTCGCCGGACCGGGCCGCCAGCTCCTCGTACACGGCCAGGGTGACGAGCGCCCACTCGCCCACGAGCACCTCCGGCTCGATCCGGTAGGGCCACCACAGTCCGCCCGCGACGGCGGACGTCGTCAGCTCCGCGGGCTCCCGTGTCCAGATCCGAACCCGCCCGCCGCCCTCCGCCAGCACGACGGCCGTCGTGAGACCGACGACTCCGCCGCCGACCACGATCACATCGCTGTTCGATTCATGGGTCACGCGGGGACGTTAACGGAATATGGTCCGCCGTGCTCACAAGTCTCCCTTTGTGGGGATACTCACACCATGTCTGCCGAGTACGCGACCTTCGGCCTGGCACCGGCGATGCGAGCCGGTGGCGTCCTCGCCAACGGTGACTACCAAGCGCACCGGGACTTCGTGGACTTCATCGTCGACGGGCGCCCGCTGCTGTTCCAGCTCTCCGACCTCGACGCCGTCTCCCCCCTCGCCTCCGACGTCCCGCCCTCGATCTTCACCGCCCAGGTGCACAGCCTGCTCCTGGAGGCCGAAGCACCGCTGACGGACGGCCGTTACGTCATCTACGGCTGCCCCGAATGCGCCGACCTCGCCTGCGGCGCCGTCACCGCGGTCATAGAGCGGGCCGGCGAGGACTTCGTCTGGCGGGACTTCGCCTGGCAGACGGGGGAGGAGGCCGACCTCGAACGGAACGGCTACACGGGCATCGGCCCCTTCCTGTTCCACGGCCCCGAGTACCGCGGCGCGCTGCGGTCCCTGCTGTCGGAGTCCGCCGCCGAGCCCTCGGCCCGCCGCCGGGTCCTCCTCATCGGTGCCCGGGTCGCCGTCCTCGCCAAACTCGCCGCCGCGCTGCGGGCCATCGGCATCGGCACCGACCTGGCGCAGGACGCCACCGGCGTGCCCGACGAGGAACTGCGCGCCTACGGGGCCGTGGTCTTCGGCCGGGCCGTCCGTGAGGCGGACCGCGCCGCCGTACGGCTGGCCTTCGACCGCGCGGGGGTCAGGGTCGCCTACGTCGACGGGCTGGCCCCGATCATTCCGCTGCTCGTCGCCCAGATCGAACACGCCCTCGACCGCAGCCCCGAGCAACAGCGCCGTCTGACCCGTCTCGTCGCCGCCGGAGGGCAGGCCGGCATCGAGATCACCTCCACCTGCCGGGTGGAGCTCATCGCCTACCGTCTGGACCGGCTGTACCGCCCGCACACCTACCGCTTCTTCGACGGGATCCTCCCGGCCGGCCGGCACCGCATCGGCCTGGACCCCAAGGCCGTGAAGGGAGAATCGTTCATCGTGGCCCGCACCGCGGGAACGGTCCTGGTGGAACCCATGGCACGATGAGGGCCGCCGGGCGGCGGCCCCGCCCCCGGCGCGGCTGGGAGGTCCCGCCCCCCTGTCGTTAGGATCGCCCCCTGTGACCGCCACCCTCGTCGTCAAGAACCTCGCCGCCGGCCACGGCGACCGCTCGCTCTTCTCCGGGCTCGACCTCGTCGTCGCCCCCGGCGATGTGATCGGGCTGGTCGGTGCCAATGGCGCCGGCAAGTCCACGCTGCTCAGGCTGCTCGCCGGGCTGCTCCCGCCGGAGGAGGGCGAGCTGCGGCTGTCCCCGCCCTCGGCGACCGTCGGCCACCTGCCGCAGGAGCCGGAGCGCCGGGAGGGCGAGAGCGTACGGGAGTTCCTCGCCCGGCGCACCGGTGTCGCCGAGGCCCAGCGCGTGATGGACGAGGCCACCCAGGCCCTGGTGGACGGCGCGCCCGGCGCCGACGACGCGTACTCGGTGAGCCTGGAGCGCTGGCTCGACCTGGGCGGCGCGGACCTGGACGAGCGGGCGGAGGAGGTCACCGCCTCCCTCGGCCTCGGCGTCGGCCTGGACCAGCCGATGACCGGCCTCTCCGGCGGTCAGGCCGCCCGCGCCGGACTCGCCTCGCTCCTGCTCTCCCGCTACGACGTCTTCCTCCTCGACGAGCCCACCAACGACCTCGACCTGGACGGCCTGGAACGGCTCGAACGCTTCGTGTCCGGTCTGCGCGCGGGCACCGTCGTCGTCAGCCACGACCGCGAGTTCCTCACCCGCACCGTCACCAAGGTTCTCGAACTCGACCTGGCCCAGAACCGGATCAACCTCTACGGCGGCGGATACGAGGCCTATCTGGAGGAGCGGGAGACGGCCCGCCGGCACGCCCGCGACGACTACGACGAGTACGCCGACAAGAGGGCCGCCCTCCAGGACCGCGCCCAGATGCAGCGCTCCTGGATGGACAAGGGCGTCAAGAACGCCCGGCGCAAGGCGAACAACGACAACGACAAGATCGGCCGCAAGTTCCGCAGCGAGGCGAGCGAGAAGCAGGCCGCGAAGGCCCGGCAGACCCAGCGCATGATCGAACGGCTGGACGTCGTCGAGGAGCCGCGCAAGGAGTGGGACCTGCGCATGGAGATCGCGGCGGCCCCGCGGTCCGGTGCCGTGGTCGCCACGATGCGCGACGCGGAGGTACGGCGCGGCGACTTCGCCTTCGGGCCGGTGTCGCTGCAGATCGACTGGGCCGACCGCATCGCCATCACGGGCGCGAACGGCGCCGGCAAGTCGACGCTGCTGGGCGCGCTGCTCGGCCGCGTCCCGCTGGACTCGGGGCAGGCCACCCTCGGCTCGGGCGTCCTGGTGGGCGAGGTCGACCAGGCGCGAGGGCTGTTCCACGGCCCCGAGTCCCTGCTCGACGCCTTCTGCGCGGCCGTCCCCGACACCGAACCCGCCGAGGTCCGCACCCTCCTCGCCAAGTTCGGCCTCAAGGCGGCCCACGTCCTGCGCCCGGCGGTGACCCTCTCCCCGGGCGAACGCACCCGCGCGGCGCTCGCGCTGCTCCAGGGCCGGGGCGTCAACCTCCTGATCCTCGACGAGCCCACCAACCACCTGGACCTGCCCGCGATCGAGCAACTGGAGTCCGCCCTGGACTCCTACGAGGGCACGCTGCTCCTGGTGACCCACGACCGCCGGATGCTGGACGCGGTCAGGGTGACCCGCCGACTGACCGTGGAGGCGGGCAAGGTGACGGAGAGCTGAAGCCCCACCGGAGGGGCACCGCCCCTTGGGCACGGACGGGCAGTGGCGGCGGGGGCGAGAGAACCCCCGCCGCCACACTCAGCCGCGCTTCTTGTCCACCAACCCCGCCCGCCGCAACGCGTCAGCCATCGCGCTGTTCGACGGCGCCGCGGCCGCACCCCCCTGCCGGGCCCCGCCCCCACGCCCCTGCTGCCGAGGCGGCTGCCCCCCACGGGCACCCCGCTGCTGCCGAGGAGCCCCACCGGACGATCCGGCCGCCCCCTTCGGCGCCGCCTCGTCGTCCAGCCGCAACGTCAACGAGATCCGCTTGCGCGGAATGTCGACGTCGAGCACC
Organism: Streptomyces sp. NPDC041108; assembly: GCF_055592645.1. Classification (NCBI taxonomy): domain Bacteria; kingdom Bacillati; phylum Actinomycetota; class Actinomycetes; order Kitasatosporales; family Streptomycetaceae; genus Streptomyces; species Streptomyces sp. NPDC041108. The sequence continues at coordinate 1,033,997 of NZ_JBVIYK010000001.1, forward strand.
TTCACCTTCACGATGTCCCCGGGCTTCACCACATCCCGCGGATCCTTCACGAACGTCCGGGAGAGCGCGGAGACATGCGCGAGACCGTCCTGGTGGACACCGACGTCGATGAACGCCCCGAAGGCCGCCACGTTCGTCACGACCCCCTCCAGCACCATCCCGGACACCAGGTCGGAGATCTTCTCCACGCCCTCCTTGAAGGTGGCGGTCTTGAAGGCCGGCCGGGGGTCACGCCCCGGCTTCTCCAGTTCCTTCAGAATGTCCGACACGGTCGGCAGACCGAAGGTCTCGTCCACGAAGTCGTTCGGCTTCAGCGACCGCAGCACGCCCGTGTTGCCGATGAGCGCCGCCACCTCCTGCCCGGAGGTCTTCACCATCCGGCGTACGACGGGGTACGCCTCCGGGTGGACGCTGGACGCGTCCAGCGGGTCGTCGCCGCCCCGGATCCGCAGGAACCCCGCGCACTGCTCGTACGCCTTGGGGCCGAGCCGTGGCACACCCTTCAGCTGGGAACGCGAGGTGAAGGGGCCGTTGGCGTCGCGGTGGGCCACGATGTTCTCGGCCAGGCCGGAGGAGATGCCCGACACGCGTGCGAGGAGCGGCGCGGAGGCCGTGTTCACGTCCACGCCCACGCCGTTCACACAGTCCTCCACCACCGCGTCCAGCGAACGCGACAGCTTCACCTCGGACAGGTCGTGCTGGTACTGCCCGACACCGATGGACTTCGGATCGATCTTCACCAGCTCGGCCAGGGGGTCCTGGAGGCGGCGCGCGATGGACACGGCGCCGCGCAGCGAGACGTCCATGCCCGGCAGCTCCTGGGAGGCGAAGGCCGACGCCGAGTACACGGACGCGCCCGCCTCGGACACCATCACCTTGGTGAGCTTCAACTCCGGGTGCTTGGTGATCAGTTCACCGGCGAGCTTGTCGGTCTCGCGGGAGGCCGTGCCGTTGCCGATCGCGATCAGGTCGACCGCGTGCTCCTTGGCGAGCCGCGCCAGCTTGGCGATGGCCTCGTCCCACTTGTTGGCCGGGACATGGGGGTAGATCACGTCGGTCGCCACGACCTTGCCGGTGGCGTCCACCACGGCGACCTTCACACCCGTACGGAAACCGGGGTCGAGGCCGAGCGTCGCGCGGGTGCCGGCGGGAGCGGCGAGGAGCAGGTCGCGCAGGTTCGCCGCGAACACGTTCACCGCCTCGTCCTCGGCGGCCGTCCGCAGGCGCAGCCGCAGATCGATGCCGAGGTGGACGAGGATCCGGGTCCGCCAGGCCCAACGGACGGTGTCCGTCAGCCACTTGTCGCCGGGGCGCCCGCGGTCGGCGATCTGGAAGCGACGGGCGACGATCCCCTCGTACGAGGAGGGACCAGGCTGCTCGGAGGGCTCCTCCGGCTCCAGGACGAGATCGAGGACGTCCTCCTTCTCGCCGCGCAGCATCGCCAGGATGCGGTGGGAAGGCAGATCGGTGAACGGCTCCGCGAAGTCGAAGTAGTCGGCGAACTTGGCGCCCGCCTCCTCCTTGCCGTCCTTCACCTTGGCGGCCAGCCGCCCCCGCACCCACATGCGCTCGCGCAGCTCGCCGATCAGGTCGGCGTCCTCGGAGAACCGCTCGGTGAGGATCGCCCGCGCGCCGTCCAGCGCGGCCTGCGGATCGGCGACGCCCCGCTCGGCGTCCACGAAGGCCGCGGCGGCCGCCAGCGGCTCGACGGTCGGGTCGCCGAGCAGTCCCTCGGCCAGTGGTTCGAGCCCCGCCTCACGGGCGATCTGCGCCTTCGTGCGCCGCTTGGGCTTGAAGGGGAGGTAGATGTCCTCCAGCCGCGCCTTGGTCTCCGCGGCCCGGATCTGCGTCTCGACCTCGGGCGTCAGCTTGCCCTGCTCGCGCACCGAGTCGAGGATCGCCGTCCGCCGCTCCTCCAGCTCCCGCAGATAGCGCAGCCGCTCCTCCAGCGTGCGCAGCTGCGTGTCGTCGAGCATCTCGGTCGCTTCCTTGCGGTAGCGGGCGATGAAGGGCACGGTCGAACCGCCGTCGAGCAGCTCCACCGCGGCTCTGACCTGCCGCTCCCGTACGCCGAGTTCCTCGGCGATCCTGCCTTCGATGGACCGTACTTCGATGGACCCGGGTGTCGTCACGTTCCCGTACCGCCTTCTCCGCTGGGGTTGCGCGGCAATTGTGGCAGGTGGCGACGACAGTGGGGGCTCAGGGCGTGAGACTCGTCGGGCCGGCCGGGGACGGACCCGACCGGACCTGGCCGGACCCGACCGGACCGGGACGGACGGGGAGCCGGACGCGTCGCCCGCGTCCGGCTCCGGAGTCCACGGTCCGGCCGTCCTCAGGTCCGGCCGTCCTCAGGTCCGGCCGTCCTCAGGTCCGGCCGTCCTCAGGCCCGGCGGGCCCGCCCGCCGCCGCGCGTCGAATTCGACGCGCCGCCGAAGAGGCGGGCGACGGCCCGGAACGGCAGGGTGACCACCGTCGCGATGGCCCCACCGATCTGCCGCAACACGTCTGCGATGGCACGGAACACGTACTTCCCCTTTCGTCTCCCGGCTGGCTGGGCCAGGAAAGATCGGGTACCGCGCCCCGCGTCGTTCATGCCTGGCGCGGGCGGATCAGCCCTTGCCGATCATCCCCGCCGGGAACGCCCCCGCGGCGAGCATGGGCGTCACCAGCGCGGTCATCAGCTCGGTGAGCCGCTCCACCCCGGGCGCGCCCAGATGCTCGTAGGGCGCGCTGTCGAGGCGGTCCGTGGCGTCCTCGATCTCCCGGCGCAGGGCCACGCCCGCCTCCGTCAGCGCGCCCTCGCCGTCCACCAGTCCGCGCTCGCGGAGCCGGGCGCTCGCGGCGTCCCACTCGTCCCGGGTCCAGCCGCGCGTGCCGACGGCCCACTTCGGGGACATGCCCTTGCCGGTGGCGGTGTGGCTGACCAGCGCCTCCACCGGGTCCAGACCGGCGTCGAGGAGGACGGCGAGATGTCCGTCGCCGCGGTGCTCGCGCAGCAGGGTGGCCGCGTGCCAGAGCGCGAGGTGGGGGCGTTCGGGTAGGGGGAGATCGGCGTGCGCCGCGTACAGGGGGCGTGCGGTCCTCGTGCACGCCTCCGTGGCGCGCAGAGCCAGCCGGGCCGCCTCGGCGACCTCCTCGGAGGCGGCCGACTCCTCGCCCAGCAGTCGCCGCAGCGTGGCGTCGACCGCACGCTCTCGGGCCGCCAGCACCACCGCGGGCGGGGCGATCTCCCACACGGCGGGCACGTGCTCCGCCACCCGCTCGTGGCGGAAGTTGAAGAACGTCGCGGTCACCACGCCCGCGCCGACCCCGCCCATGGCCGCGGCCCGCACCGCGAAGTACGCCGCCCGTGGGTCCTTCACCCCCACGGCGGTCAGCTCCCGGCCGAGATCCGGCGAGAAGTAGTGCGCTGAGTGGAACGGGTTGAGGAGGCCATGGCAGCGCCGTCCGGCGCGCTCCGGCAGGGAAGAGGTCATGGCGGCATGTTACCGACCGGTTGGTAGGTGGGAGGGGGCCGGTCACGCCCCGGTCTCCTCCCCATGGCAGGAAAGGTGGGGAACTCGTCATTGCGGCCATGGCCCGCCCCGCCGAAGAATCGATGACATGCGAACTGTCCTGGTCGTCCTCTTCGACGGTGTGCAGAGCCTCGACGTCACCGGCCCGCTGGAGGTCTTCGCCGGGGCGGAACTGCACACACCGGGGACGTACCGCATCGCCACGGCCTCCCTGGACGGCGCGGCCGTGCGTACGTCCAGCGGCCTCACCCTCGTCCCGGACCACTCCCTCGCCACGGCGCCCGACCCGCACACGCTGCTCGTGCCGGGAGGCCAGGGGACCCGCAGCCCCGCCCCCGAGGTCGTCGCCTGGCTGCGCGAGCACGGCCCGCGCGCGGAGCGCCTGGTCTCGGTCTGCACCGGCGCGATCCTGCTCGCCGAGGCGGGCCTCCTGGACGGCCGCCGGGCCACCACCCACTGGGCGTACTGCGACACATTGGCCCGCCACCACCCGGCGATCGAGGTCGACCCCGAACCCATCTTCGTCCGCGACGGACGCATCGCCACCTCAGCCGGTGTCACCTCCGGCATCGACCTGGCCCTCGCGCTCGTCGAGGAGGACATCGGCCGCGAGGCCGCCCTCACCATCGCCCGCCACCTCGTCGTCTTCCTCCGCAGACCGGGCAACCAGGCCCAGTTCAGCGCCCAGCTGGCCGCCCAGACGGCCCGGCGGGAGCCGCTCCGCGAGGTCCAGCAGTGGATCACCGAGCATCCCGGAGCCGACCTGGGCGTGGAACACCTGGCCGCCCGCGCCCGGCTCTCCCCCCGCCACTTCGCCCGCGCCTTCCGGGCCGAGACGGGCATGACCCCGGGCCGGTACGTCGACCGCGTCCGCCTCGAACACGCCCGTCGCCTTCTGGAGGACACTACCGACGGTGTCGAGGAGATCTCCCGCACCTGCGGCTACGGCACCTCCGAGGCCATGCGCCGCGCCTTCGTGAAGGCCCTCGGTACCTCCCCGGCGGAGTACCGCCGGCGCTTCCGCCCGGCCTGCGCCCCCACCCACTGAAAGGAACCCCCATGCAGATCGCCGTCGTCCTCTTCGACCGCTTCACCGCCCTCGACGCGGTGGGCCCCTACGAGACCCTCGGCCGACTCCCCGACGCCGAACTCGTCTTCGTCGCCGAGGAGACCGGTCCGGTCCGCTCCGACACCGGAGCCCTGGCGCTCACCGCCGACAGGACGCTCGCCGAGGTCCCGCACCCGGACATCGTCGTGGTGCCGGGCGGCCCCGGCCAGTTCGCCCAGATGGAGAACGAGACCCTCTTCGCCTGGCTGCGCACGGCCGACCGCACCAGCGCCTGGACGACCTCCGTGTGCACCGGCTCGCTGCTGCTGGCCGGTGCCGGGCTCCTCGAAGGCCGCCGGGCCACCTCGCACTGGCTGGCCCTGGACTTCCTCGCACAGTACGGCGCCGAGCTCACGGGGGAGCGGGTCGTGATCGACGGCAAGTACGTCACCGCGGCCGGGGTCTCCTCCGGCATCGACATGGGCCTGACCCTGGTGGGCCGGATCGCGGGCGACGAGCACGCCCGGGCCGTCCAGCTGATGACCGAGTACGACCCGCAGCCGCCCTACGACGCGGGCGCCCCGCACAAGGCTCCGGCCCACCTGGTGGAGGAGTTCCGCACCAACAGCCGTTTCGCCCTGATGTGACCCGCGCGGCCGCCCCTCACGCCGTCCAGGTGAACCGGGGCCGCCGCCGTTCCAGGAACGCGGCGACGCCCTCCGCGGTGTCGGCGCTGCCGCGGGCCTGCTCGGCCCAGTGGGCGTCGCGGTCGGTGCGGCCGTTCGCGAACTCCTTGGCCGCCGCCTGGGTCAGCCGGGAGCGCGAGACCAGCACCCGGGTGAACTCCGCCACCCGCCCGGCGAGTTCGCCCACGCCCAGGACCTCGTCCACGAGTCCCGTGCGCAGCGCGCGCTCCGCGTCGATCAACTCGCCCGAGAACAAGAGGTACTTGGCGGTGCCCGGCCCGACCAGCGACACCAGCCGCCGGGTGGAGGAGGCCGGGTAGACGAGCCCCAGCTTCGCGGGAGTGATCCCGAACAGCGCGCCCTCCTCGGCGAACCGCAGATCGCAGGCCGCCGCCAGCTGCGCGCCGCCGCCCACGCAGTGCCCCCGGATCGCCGCGAGGACCGGCAGGGGGAAGTCGGCGAGCGCCTGCTCGGCGCGGCCCGCCAGCTCCTGGGCCTCGCCCGGGGACTCCCGCAGCGTGGAGATGTCGGCGCCCGCGCAGAACGTCCCGCCCTCCCCGGTGAGCACCAGAGCCCGCACCCCGGGGTCGGCGGCGAGCCGGTCGAGCAGCGGCGGCAGCGCCCGCCACATCCCGGCCGTCATGGCGTTGCGCTTGGCCGGGTGGTGGACGACGACGGTCGCGACCCCGTCGGCGACCGTGTCCAGCAGCTGAGGCTCCATGGACCGGATGCTAGTGCGGTGGCCCGGCCCGGCCGGTCACCGGCTCCGGCGTCAAACCCGTACAACCCGAATAGTTCCGGAAGGGACAAGCGCCGAACAAAATCGGTCGCATGTCTGACGAGATCGCTCGCGGACGGTCGGGAAGTCGTCGATACGCGCTGACTTCTGTTCAGTCCGTCGTGCCCGGCGTCGCGTTACCAACACTCGACATGTGGTGACAATCGAGCGCAAGGGTGGCGACCGGACAATGGACGACCAAGGGCGCGGGAGCGACCCACGCCCTGACGGCGGCGGACACGGCTCCGACGACCCGAGGCCGCCGGAGCCACTGCCCTACGAAGGGGTCTGGCGGTTCACCGCTGCCGCCGTCGACGCCTCGGTGCCGCAGGCGCGGCGCGCCGTCCGGGACCTGCTCGCCCGTCAGGGCGTACCGATCTCGGACGACCTCGTCCAAGGACTTCTGCTGATCGTCTCCGAGCTGGTGACGAACGCCGTGAAACACGCGGCGCTCCTGTCCCCCACGCTGGCCGTCGAGGTCGCCGTCGGAGCGGAATGGGTGCGGGTGTCCGTGGAGGACAACCACCCCTACCGCCCGACCGCCCTGGAGACCGACCACGGCCGGCTCGGCGGCCGCGGTCTCCTCCTGGTGCGCGAGATCACCCTCGAGGCGGGCGGCGTCTGCGACGTCGAGCACACCGCGAGCGGCGGCAAGGTGATCTGGGCCGCCCTGCCGCTCAGACCCGCACACCTGATCCAGGGGTGAGTGCCCGCCGGCCGATGGATCGGGTCCACCGGACCGGGGCCGTCACCAGCCCGCGGACGGGCCCGTCAGCTCCCTGACGGCCGGCCGGGCCGCGTCCAGCACCGTCATGAACCAGGCCGAGAAGGTGTCCTTGGCGTGCCGCTCCGCCAGCTCGTCCGGGGTCACGAACGCGGTGGCCCCGACCTCCTCTGGGTCCGGCCGGAGCGGGGCCTGCAGCAGCCCGACGAAGAGATGGTTGAACTCCTGCTCCACCAGGCCCGAGTCCGGGTCCGGGTGGTTGTAGCGGACCGTGCCCGCCTCGCCGAGCAGCGCCGGGGAGACCCCCAGCTCCTCGTGCGTCCGCCGGGCGGCCGCCGCGAAGGGGGACTCGCCCGGGTAGGGGTGCCCGCAGCAGGTGTTCGACCAGACGCCGGGGGAGTGGTACTTGCCGAGGGCCCGCTGCTGGAGCAGCAGCCGCCCGCGCTCGTCGAAGAGGAACACGGAGAACGCCCGGTGCAGCTGACCGGGCGGTTGATGAGCGGCCAGCTTCTCCGCGGTGCCGATCGTGGTGCCGTCCTCGTCGACCAGCTCCAGCAGGATCGCTTCCGTGGTCCCGTACTGCGAACTCTGCACCGCGGTGGCAGGTGTGATCGGCATGCCCATCCTTCGCCTCGTTCTTCGAGCCTCAAGTCTGCCGCACGAAACCGTCGCTCCCGGCACTTCGCGCGAACCCGCATGTCCCTACCCGCCCGTCCCGCCCCGCAGACACACGCGGCCCGCGCGTCAGACCCCGAAGGCGGCCGGATACCTGATGACGCCGGGTGTCACCGGCGCGGAACCGTCCAGCACCAGGGCCATCATCGCCGCGTCCGGCACGTCGAAACCCGGCCGGATGCCGTACTCGGACGCCCGTACGAAGCCGAAGCGCGGGTAGTACTCCGGATGCCCCAGGACGAGGACCAGCCCCTCCTGACGCGTGCGTGCCGCCTCCAGCACCGCGCGTACGACGGCCGCGCCCGCGCCCCGCCGCTGCACCTCGGGCAGCACCGCGACCGGGGCCAGCGCCAGCGCGGGGGCCTCGTCCACATGACAGCGCGTGATCAGCGCGTACGCCGCGAGCGTGCCGTCCGGCGCCTCGGCGACGTACGACAGCTCCGGCAGCCACGCCCCGGGGTCCTCGCGGAGCGCGTCGACGAGCCCGGCCTCCGCGTCGGTCCCGAAGGCGGCGGCGTTGACGGCGTACACCCCCTCCCGGTCGGCGGACGTCTCCTGCCGTGTCGTCCAGTGGGTCGTCCCGGTGGTCAGTGACACAGCTTCGCCTCGTGTTCCGCGTGGCCGCCCGGCTCCAGCTGGAAGGTGCAGTGCTCGACGTCGAAGTGGTCGCCGATGCAGCCCTGGAGCTCGTGCAGCATCTTCTCGTGGCCGATGGAGTCCAGCGTGTCGGAGCCGACCACCACATGGGCGGAGAGCACCGGCATACCGGACGTGATCGTCCAGGCGTGCAGGTCGTGGACGTCCTCCACGCCGGGCAGTGCCAGGATGTGGGCCCGCACCTCGGCCATGTCGACGTTCTTCGGCGCCGCCTCCAGCAGGACGTCGAGGGTCTCGCGCAGCAGCTTCACCGTTCGCGGGACGATCATCAGACCGATGACCAGCGAGGCGATGGGGTCGGCGGCCTGCCAGCCGGTGAGCAGGACGACCGTCGCGGAGATGATCACCGCCACCGAGCCGAGCGCGTCCGCGGCCACCTCGAGGAAGGCGCCCCGTACGTTCAGGCTCTCCTTCTGGCCGCGCATCAGCAGGGTCAGCGAGATCATGTTCGCCACCAGGCCGACCGCGCCGAACACGACGGTCAGGCCGCCCTCGGTGCCGACCGGCGTGATGAAGCGCTGGACCGCCTCGTACAGCACGTAACCGCCGACACCCAGCAGCAGGAGACAGTTCGCGAGCGCCGCGAGGATCTCGGCGCGGGCGTAGCCGAAGGTGCGGTTGCCGCTCGGCGGCCGGTTGGCGAAGTGGATCGCGAGGAGCGCCATTCCCAGGCCGACCGCGTCCGTGGCCATGTGGGCCGCGTCCGCGATGAGCGCGAGCGAATCGGCGAGCACGCCGCCGACGATCTCGACCGCCATGACGGTGAGCGTGATCGACAGCGCGATGCGCAGCCGTCCGCGGTACGCCGCTGCCGCCGTACCGGTGGTCGGCGCGTGGTGCGCGTGCCCGTGATCGTGCCCAGCCCCCATGGGGTGCCCGCCTCTCGAATGCGTCCGTGTGTTCGGCTCCGGATCACAGTGAACTACGGGTGGGGGGTATCCGGCAACGCGGCACTGAACACCGTTGTCATGTGCTCTGACCTGCGGAAACGATGCGCAGGTCAGAGCGTTGCCATGATCGGGGCGGGGCTTCGCCGGTCAGAGGCCGCGGTGCAGCCGCCAGCCCGCCCAGGCGGACTCGACCATCTCGCGCACGTCCCGCCGGGCCGTCCAGCCGAGCTCTCGTGCGGCCCGCGCGGCCGAGGCGACCGCGCGCGGCGCGTCGCCGGGGCGGCGCGCCTCGACGAGCGCGGGACGCCGGTCGCCGGTCACCTCGCCCACGAGATCGATGAGTTCGCGGACCGAAACGCCCTCGCCGCGGCCGATGTTGACGGTCAGGTCGCCCGCGGCGCCCCCGGACAGACGCCGGGCCGCCGCGAGGTGCGCGTCGGCGAGATCGGCCACGTGGATGTAGTCCCTGACGCAGGTGCCGTCCGGGGTCGGGTAGTCGTCGCCGAAGATCCGCGGGGCCTCGTCACGGGTGAGGCGGTCGAAGACCATCGGGATGACGTTGAAGACGCCCGTGTCGGCCAGGGCCGCCTCGGCGGCCCCCGCCACGTTGAAGTAGCGCAGGCACACGGTCGCCATGCCGTGGGCCCGGCCCGCGGCCCGGACCAGCCACTCACCGGCGAGCTTGGTCTCGCCGTACGGGCTCATCGGGGCGCACGGGGTGTCCTCGGTGATGAGGTCCACGTCCGGGTTGCCGTAGACGGCGGCGGAGGAGGAGAAGACGAAGCGCTCGACCCCGGCTCCGGCGGCCGCCTCCAGGAGGCCGGCGAGACCGCCGACGTTCTCCTGGTAGTAGCGGGTGGGCTGGGCGACGGACTCGCCGACCTGCTTGCGGGCGGCGAGGTGGACCACGCCGGTCACGGCGTGCTCGGCCAGCACGCGCTTGAGCAGGTCGCCGTCGAGGGCGGAGCCGTGGACCAGGGGGATGTGCCCGGGAAGGCGGCCGCGGACCCCCGCGGAGAGGTCGTCCAGTGCGACGACCTGTTCGCCGGCCTCGGTCATGACCTTCGCCACGTGTGCGCCGATGTAGCCCGCCCCGCCTGTGATCAGCCATGTCATGGGGTCACCTTATGCGGGGCCGTGCCGGGGCCCGTGGTGTGTCCGTTCGCCGGGGAGGGTGTGCGGGATTGGCGGGCACGGCGCCCGCCATGGCCTGCCGCACGGTCTGCCGTGCGGCGTGGAAGAGGCGTGGATCGAGGTCTCCGGAAGGACGGGCGCCCACCCCTTCGCCCCCTATGAACCGATATCCGCACCGGAGTTTGTGGCGCACCCCCCACATCCCCGATGATGATCGCGGCGGAGACCCGACGGCCTGAGCAGGCGCGATCGATCGGGCCGTGAACGGGCGGTGAACGCCTGCTTCTCTTCATCCGATAACCTCTGCCGACACGCTGCCGGCCCCCAGGGCCTGGGCGCCTTCCACCACGTACATGTCCGGCGCGGTCGCGTCGGCACCCAGGGAGTGAGTTCCTCTGTCGACCGCCATCCTCACCGGTCAGCCGGTGCCCGGATCGTCGCTGGAGGGCGATCTGCGGTCGCTCGGCTTCGACGTACGGGTCGCCTCCGACGCCGGTGACGCCGCGAGGCTCCTGGCGACGGTGCCCGCGGACCAGCGGGTCGCGATCGTCGACGCCCGGTTCGTCGGCCATGCGCACGCCCTGCGCCTGGGACTCACCGACCCCCGCTTCGACGTCGCCGCCCTCCCCGGCGCCGTGACCGTGCGGCCCGCCGCCCGTCAGGCGCTGACCCGGGTGCTGGCCCGCGAGAGCTCCACCGCGAGCGGCGGCACCACCGTCGCCGTCGACAGCGTCGCCGACCGGATCGTCACCGGCCTCGACGCGGACGGCGTCAGCCCGTACCGCCCCGAGCTGGGCACCCTGGTCGCCGTCGTCCCCGACGGTCCGCAGGCCCGTGACGAGGCCCGGCGGGCCGTCGACGCCGTCGACGACGAGGCCGTACGCCTGCGCACGGCGGTGAAGTCCCGCGACGGGTTCTTCACCACCTACTGCATCAGCCCCTACTCCCGCTACCTCGCCCGCTGGTGCGCCCGCCGGGGCCTGACCCCGAACCAGGTCACCACCGCCTCGCTGATCACCGCCCTGATCGCGGCCGGCTGCGCGGCCACCGGCACCCGTGGCGGCTATGTCGCGGCCGGCCTGCTGCTGATCCTCTCCTTCGTCCTCGACTGCACCGACGGCCAGCTGGCCCGCTACTCCCTGCAGTACTCCACGCTGGGCGCCTGGCTCGACGCGACCTTCGACCGCGCCAAGGAGTACGCCTACTACGCGGGCCTCGCCCTCGGCGCCGCCCGCGGCGGCGACGACGTCTGGGCCCTCGCCCTCGCCGCGATGGTCCTGCAGACCTGCCGGCATGTCGTCGACTTCTCCTTCAACGAGGCGAACCACGACGCCACCGCCAACACCAGCCCCACCGCCGCCCTCTCCGACCGGCTCGACAGCGTCGGCTGGACGGTCTGGATCCGCCGCATGATCGTCCTGCCGATCGGCGAGCGCTGGGCGATGATCGCCGTCCTCACGGCCCTCACCACTCCGCGCATCACCTTCTACGCGCTGCTCATCGGCTGCGCGTTCGCCGCCGCCTACACCACGGCGGGCCGCGTGCTGCGCTCGCTGACCCGCAGGGCCGAGCGGACGGACCGTGCCGCGCAGGCACTGGCGGACCTGGCCGACAGCGGGCCGCTCGCCCAGGCGCTGGTCTCCCTCCTGCCGGGCCCGCCGCGGAAGACGGCGGTGCTCAGCGCGGCTCTCGGAGCCGTGGCCGTGGTGACCGCGGCCTGGGTCTGGGGCCCTGCCTGGCAGGTCGTCCCCGTGGCCGGCCTGTACGTCCTGCTGTCGGCGGAAGCCGTCGGGCACCCCCTCAAGGGCCCCCTCGACTGGCTGATCCCCCCGCTCTTCCGCGCCGCCGAGTACGGCACCGTCCTGATCCTCGCGGCCGGGACCGAGGTGAACGGCGCCCTTCCCGCGGCTTTCGGGCTCGTGGGGGCCGTCGCCTACCATCACTACGACACGGTGTACCGCATCCGCGGCGACGCCGGCGCGCCGCCTCGGTGGCTGGTGCGGGCGATCGGCGGTCACGACGGCAGGACACTGCTGGTCACCGTTCTCGCCGCGCTGCTCGCGCCCACAGAGTTCAAGGTCGCGCTCACGGCTCTCGCCGTGGCCGTGGCGCTGCTGGTGCTCATCGAGAGCATCCGCTTCTGGGTGACCGCCCATAAGACAGGCGCACCCGCCGTACACGATGAAGGAGAACCCGCATGATCGGCCTCGTGCTGGCGGCCGGCGCCGGACGGCGTCTTCGCCCCTACACCGACACCCTTCCCAAGGCTCTGGTGCCGGTCGGCCCCGAGGGCGCCGAGGACAGCCTGACCGTTCTCGACCTCACCCTCGGCAACTTCGCCGAGATCGGCCTGACCGAGGTCGCGATCATCGTCGGGTACCGCAAGGAAGCCGTCTACGAGCGCCGCGAGGCGCTGGAGCAGAAGTACGGCGTCAAGATCACCCTGATCGACAACGACAAGGCCGAGGAGTGGAACAACGCCTACTCCCTGTGGTGCGGCCGTGACGCCATCAAGCACTCGGTGATCCTCGCCAACGGCGACACCGTGCACCCGGTCTCCGTGGAGAAGACCCTGCTCGCCGCCCGCGGCGACGGCAAGAAGATCATCCTCGCCCTCGACACGGTGAAGTCCCTCGCCGACGAGGAGATGAAGGTCGTCGTCGGCCCCGAGGGCGGCATGACCAAGATCACCAAGCTGATGGACCCCGCCGAGGCGACCGGTGAGTACATCGGCGTCACCCTCATCGAGGGCGAGGCCGCCGACGAGCTGGCCGACGCCCTGAAGACGGTCTTCGAGACGGACCCGCAGCAGTTCTACGAGCACGGCTACCAGGAGCTCGTGAACCGCGGCTTCCGCATCGACGTGGCGCCCATCGGTGACGTCAAGTGGGTCGAGATCGACAACCACGACGACCTCGCCAAGGGACGTGAGATCGCGTGCCAGTACTGACGAGGCTCATCCCCTCGCCGGTCGTCGTGGACATCCGTCCCGGCGCGCTCGATGACCTGGCGACGATCCTGTCGGACCAGCGCATCGCGCCGTCGGGCCGGCTGGCCTTCGCGATCAGCGCCGGCTCCGGCGCGGCGCTGCGCGAGCGGTTCGCCCCCGCGTTTCCGGAGGCGGACTGGTTCTCCGACGCCGACGGCACCATCGACGGAGCGGTACGGCTCGCCGACTCGATCAAGAAGGGCGGTCACTACGACGCCGTGGTCGGGCTCGGCGGCGGCAAGGTCATCGACTGCGCCAAGTACGCGGCCGCCCGGGTGGGCCTGCCGCTGGTCGCCGTCGCCACCAACCTCGCCAACGACGGCCTGTGCTCACCGGTCGCCACCCTCGACAACGACGCGGGTCGCGGCTCCTACGGTGTGCCGAACCCGATCGGCATCGTCATCGACCTCGACGTCATCCGTGAGGCCCCGGTGCGCTTCGTGCGGGCCGGTATCGGCGATGTGATCTGCAAGATCTCCGCGGTGGCCGACTGGGAGCTGTCCAGCCGGGAGACCGGCGAGAAGGTCGACGGACTGGCCGCCGCCATGGCCCGGCAGGCCGCCGAGGCCGTGCTGCGCCACCCCGGCGGGGTCGGTGACGACGCCTTCCTGACCACGCTCTCCGAGTCGCTCGTGCTGTGCGGGATCTCCATGTCGGTGGCCGGTGACAGCCGTCCCGCCTCGGGCGCCTGCCACGAGATCAGTCACGCCTTCGACCTCAGCTTCCCCAAGCGCAACGCCCTGCACGGCGAACAGTGCGGTCTGGGCGGCGCGTTCGCCACGTTCCTGCGGGGCAACCACGAGGTCGCGGGACAGATGGTCGAGGTCCTGCGCCACCACGGCCTGCCGGTCCTCCCGGACGAGATCGGCTTCACCGTGGACGAGTTCGTCCAGGTCGTGGAGTTCGCCCCGCAGACCCGGCCGGGCCGCTACACCATCCTGGAACACCTCGAACTGAGCAACGACCAGATCAAGGACGCCTACGCCGACTATGCCAAAGCCATCAGTAGCTGAACTCCGGCCGGTCGTTCACCCTCCGGGGGTGAAGGACCGGCGGAGCGGTGAGCACTGGGCCGGCCGGCTCTACATGCGCGAGATCTCGCTGCGGATAGACCGGCACCTGGTCAACACCCGGGTCACGCCCAACCAGCTGACCTACCTGATGACCGTCTTCGGCGTCCTCGCCGCCCCGGCCCTGCTGGTGCCGGGCGTCCCGGGCGCCGTCCTCGGTGTGCTGATGGTCCAGCTGTACCTGCTGTTCGACTGCGTCGACGGCGAGCTCGCCCGCTGGCGCAAGCAGTACTCGATGACCGGCGTCTACGTCGACCGGGTCGGCGCCTACCTGTGCGACGCGGCCGTGCTGGTCGGCTTCGGTCTGCGCGCGGCCGACCTGTGGGGCACCGGCCGGATCGACTGGCTGTGGGCCTTCCTCGGCACGCTCGCCGCTCTCGGCGCCATCCTGATCAAGGCCGAGACGGACCTCGTCGGGGTCGCCCGCCATCAGCAGGGCAAGCCGCCGGTCCAGGAGTCGGCCGCCGAGCCGCGCTCCTCCGGCATGGCGCTGGCCCGCAAGGCCGCCGCCGCCCTGAAGTTCCACCGGCTCATCCTCGGTGTCGAGGCCTCCCTGCTGATCCTGGTCTTCGCGGTCCTGGACCAGATGCGGGGCGACCTCTTCTTCTCCCGGCTCGGCGTCGCCGTACTCGCCGGCATCGCGCTGCTGCAGACCCTGCTGCACCTGGTGTCCATCCTGGCCTCCAGCAGGCTGAAGTGAGCGGGTCCACGAAGGTCGGCGCGGTGATCATCACCATGGGCAACCGCCCCGACGAACTCCGCGCCCTCCTCGACTCGGTCGCCAAGCAGGAGGGCGACCGGGTGGAGGTGGTCGTCGTCGGCAACGGCTCGCCCGTCCCGGACGTCCCCGAGGGCGTGCGGACGGTCGAGCTGCCCGAGAACCTCGGCATACCCGGCGGCCGCAACACAGGCATCGAGGCGTTCGGACCCAGCGGCCGGGACGTCGACGTCCTGCTCTTCCTCGACGACGACGGCCTGCTCGCGCGCCACGACACCGCCGAACTCTGCCGCCGGGCCTTCGAGGAGGACCCGAGGCTCGGCATCGTCAGCTTCCGGATCGCCGACCCCGACACGGGGGAGACCCAGCGGCGCCATGTGCCCCGGCTGCGGGCCGCCGACCCGATGCGCTCCTCCCGGGTCACCACCTTCCTCGGCGGCGCCAACGCCGTACGCACCCAGGTCTTCGCCGAAGTCGGCGGGCTCCCGGACGAGTTCTTCTACGCCCACGAGGAGACCGACCTGGCCTGGCGGGCCCTCGACGCGGGCTGGATGATCGACTACCGGTCCGACATGGTGCTGTACCACCCGACGACCGCCCCCTCCCGGCACGCGGTCTACCACCGCATGGTCGCGCGCAACCGCGTCTGGCTCGCGCGCCGCAACCTCCCGGCCACGCTCGTCCCGGTCTACCTGGGCGTCTGGCTGCTGCTGACCCTGCTGCGCAAGCCCTCCGGGCCGGCGCTGAGGGCCTGGTTCGGCGGTTTCAAGGAGGGCTGGACGAGCGCCTGCGGCCCCCGCCGGCCCATGAAGTGGCGTACGGTGTGGCGGCTGACCCGACTGGGCCGACCGCCCGTCATCTGACAAGCTCGAAATCTGAGAGCATTCGGCCGTACCCGGCCCAGGTTTCCGCCTCGGCCCGACCAGGCCACGCACTTTGAGGACGAAAGTTTCCATTTGTGAGTGAGACAACGCATGACGGCAGGGTTGTGGTGAGCGACCGTCCGTCGCCCGACGACGGGCTCTCCGCCACGGAACTGGCCGCCAAGTACGGGCTCGCCGTGAGCGGCGCCCGGCCCGGACTCGTGGAGTACGTCCGCCAGATGTGGGGGCGGCGTCACTTCATCCTGGCCTTCTCCCAGGCCAAGCTCACCGCGCAGTACAGCCAGGCCAAGCTCGGCCAGCTGTGGCAGGTGGCCACCCCGCTGCTCAACGCGCTGGTGTACTTCCTGATCTTCGGCCTCATCCTGGGTGCCGACCGCGGCATGCCCCGTGAGGTGTACATCCCGTTCCTGGTCACGGGTGTGTTCGTGTTCACCTTCACCCAGAGCTCGGTGATGGCGGGCGTCCGCGCGATCTCCGGCAACCTCGGCCTGGTGCGCGCCCTGCACTTCCCGCGCGCCTCGCTGCCGATCTCCTTCGCGCTCCAGCAGCTCCAGCAGCTGCTGTTCTCGATGATCGTGCTGTTCTGCGTGGCGGTCGGCTTCGGCAGCTATCCGTCCCTGTCCTGGCTGCTGATCGTCCCGGTGCTGGTGCTGCAGTTCCTGTTCAACACCGGCCTCGCGCTGATCATGGCCCGTATGGGCTCCAAGACGCCGGACCTCGCGCAGCTGATGCCGTTCGTGATGCGGACCTGGATGTACGCCTCCGGCGTCATGTTCTCCATCCCGGTGATGCTGGAGGACCACCCGAAGTGGATCGCCGACGTCCTCCAGTGGAACCCGGCCGCGATCTACATGGACCTGATGCGCTTCGCGCTGATCGACGGCTACGGCTCGGAGAACCTGCCCCCGCACGTGTGGGCGGTCGCCGGCGGCTGGGCGGTGCTGATCGCGCTCGGCGGTTTCGTGTACTTCTGGAAGGCGGAGGAGAGGTACGGCCGTGGCTGAGTCACTGATCCCCACCGTCGTCGCGGACGAACTGCACATCGTCTACCGCGTCAACGGCGCCAAGACCGGCAAGGGCAGCGCCACCGCCGCGCTCAGCCGCATCCTCAAGCGCGGCGAGGAGCGGGGTGTCCGCAAGGTGCACGCCGTCAAGGGCGTCTCCTTCGTCGCCTACCGCGGCGAGGCCATCGGCCTGATCGGCTCCAACGGCTCCGGCAAGTCCACCCTGCTGCGCGCGATCGCGGGTCTGCTCCCGGCGGAGAAGGGCAAGGTCTACACCGACGGCCAGCCCTCGCTCCTCGGCGTCAACGCCGCCCTGATGAACGACCTCACGGGCGAACGGAACGTCATATTGGGCGGCCTCGCGATGGGCATGTCCCGCGAGCAGATCAGGGAGCGCTACCAAAGCATCGTCGACTTCTCCGGCATCAACGAGAAGGGCGACTTCATCACCCTGCCGATGCGCACCTACTCCTCCGGCATGGCGGCCCGGCTGCGCTTCTCCATCGCGGCGGCCAAGGACCATGACGTCCTGATGATCGACGAGGCCCTCGCCACCGGCGACCGCGCGTTCCAGAAGCGGTCCGAGGCCCGCATCCGTGAGCTGCGCAAGGAGGCCGGCACGGTCTTTTTGGTCAGCCACAACAACAAGTCCATCCGCGACACCTGCGACCGCGTGCTGTGGCTGGAACGCGGCGAACTGCGCATGGACGGCCCGACGGACGAGGTCCTGAAGGAATACGAGAAGTTCACGGGCAAGTAGGGCCCCCGGCCCGACACGACCCGGGCCCCACCGGAACTGTTCCGGTGGGGCCCGGCGTCTGCAAGGGATACCGGGGAGCGGCGTCGCGCAAAGGGAAACGCCAACTTCGGCAAGGACCGTGTCAACTCCGGCCACCCATAGGAATCTTGGGGGCAATCGGTGCGTTCTTGTGATGTGCAGGACACCCCGACGGAGCATGGTGCGTTGTACAACGTAAGCTGTAACGGTGCCGAATCGCGGCAAGTGGGTCCATAATGCGCGACACCCGGCATCCGCCGCAGACGCCGCCCACTGGGCGGCGTGTCCGAAATAGTGCGAATTGGGTCGGCAGTGTAGAACGGGAGATGTGACGGCCATGGCTCTGAAGACTCCCCAGCTCAACCACGCTTCTGCCGTGCCCGCGCCGGGTGACGAGCGGTGACCGAAACCGGGACGGCGCGCACCGGTGACCCGGAGCGCGACACCCTCGACAAGGCCGGGGCCGAGAACTTTCCCGTCGCCCCGTTCTTCCTGCCCCGGACCTGGCGCGAGGACCTCATGGCCGTCTACGGCTTCGCCCGCCTCGTCGACGACATCGGTGACGGCGACCTCGCCCCCGGCGGCGCCGACGCCCGTCTCCTCGGCGTCCGCCCGCGGGACGCCGACGACCGGCTCCTCCTCCTCGACGCCTTCGAGGCCGATCTCGCCAGGGTCTTCGACGGCACCCCGGGCCACCCGCTGCTGCGCCGCCTGCAGCGCACGGTCCGCGGCCGCCGTCTCGCCCCCGAGCCGTTCCTCGCCCTGATCGCCGCCAACCGCCAGGACCAGCTGGTCAAGCGGTACGAGACCTACGACGACCTGCTCGCCTACTGCGCGCTGTCCGCGAACCCCGTCGGCCGGCTGGTCCTCGCCGTCACCGGCACCACCACCCCCGAGCGGGTCCGGCACTCCGACGCGGTCTGCACCGCGCTGCAGATCGTCGAACACCTCCAGGACGTCGCCGAGGACCTGGGCCGCGACCGGATCTACCTTCCGGCCGCCGACATGAAACGTTTCCACGTCCAGGAGGCCGATCTCGCCGCACCCACCGCGGGCGCGTCGGTGCGCGCGCTGATCGCGTACGAGGCGGAACGCGCCAGGAACCTCCTGGACGCCGGCACCCCCCTCGTACGAAGCGTCCACGGCAGACTGAGGCTGCTCCTCGCGGGGTTCGTGGCGGGCGGCAGGGCGGCCCTGCACGCGATCGCCGCCGCCGAGCACGACGTACTTCCCGGCCCGCCCAAGCCCGGCAGGCTCCGGCTGCTGCGCGAGGCGGGCGCGACCCTGCGAGGAGAGGGGTGATCCGGACCGTGGAGTCGGAACCACGCACGTCCGCGCCGGTACTCGCCGCCTACAGCTACTGCGAGGCCGTCACCGGACAGCAGGCGCGTAACTTCGCCTACGGCATCAGGCTGCTGCCGACGCCCAAGCGCCGCGCGATGTCCGCGCTGTACGCCTTCTCCCGGCGCGTCGACGACATCGGTGACGGCGCGCTCGCGGTCGAGGTCAAGGCGGCCCGGCTGGAGGA
Organism: Streptomyces sp. NPDC041108; assembly: GCF_055592645.1. Lineage (NCBI taxonomy): Bacteria > Bacillati > Actinomycetota > Actinomycetes > Kitasatosporales > Streptomycetaceae > Streptomyces > Streptomyces sp. NPDC041108. The sequence continues at coordinate 1,053,075 of NZ_JBVIYK010000001.1, forward strand.
GACCAGGACGCTGCTCACCCGGGTCCGGGACGGCTCGGTCGACGAGGACGACACGGACCCCGTCGCGGTCGCCCTCGCCCACGCCGGGACCGCCTTCCCGATCCCGCTCGGCGCGCTCGAAGAACTCATCGACGGCGTCCTCATGGACGTACGCGGCGAGCACTACGAGACCTGGGACGACCTGAAGGTCTACTGCCGCTGTGTGGCCGGATCCATCGGGCGGCTCTCGCTCGGCGTCTTCGACGCCGAACCGGGGGCGCGCGGCGCGGAACGCGCGCCCGAGTACGCCGACACCCTCGGACTCGCGCTGCAACTGACCAACATCCTCAGGGACGTTCGCGAGGACGCGCAGGGCGGCCGTACCTACCTGCCCACCGACGACCTCGCGAAGTTCGGCTGCTCGGCCGGGTTCGCCGGGCCGCTCCCGCCGGCCGACTCCGACTTCGCGGGTCTGGTGCACTTCGAAGTGCGCCGGGCCCGCGCCCTGTTCGCCGAGGGCTACCGGCTGCTGCCGATGCTCGACCGCCGCAGCGGCGCCTGCGTCGCGGCCATGGCCGGCATCTACCGCCGGCTGCTGGACCGCATCGAGCGCGAGCCGGAGGCCGTCCTGCGCGGCCGGGTCTCGCTGCCCGGCCGGGAGAAGGCGTACGTAGCCGTGCGCGGCCTCTCCGGTCTCGACACCCGCCACGTGTCGCGCCGTACCGTCAGGAGGCGCGTCTGATGGACAATTCACTCAGGGGTGAATCCATCGGGGAAAAGTGGTACGCAACCCTCCGCGGCACCGTGGCGTCCCTGACTGCGACGGACCGCCGCGGCTGGATGCGACACCCCGGCGGACCGGCAGGGGAGGGTGCACGATGACGGACGGCGCACAGCCCGGGGGACCACCCGACGGGCACCGTACGGGCCGGACCCCCGGCACGGCCGTGGTGGTCGGCGGGGGACTGGCCGGTGTCACCGCCGCGCTCTCGCTCGCCGACGCCGGTGTCCGGGTCACCCTCCTGGAAGGGCGGCCCCGCCTCGGCGGACTGGCCTTCTCCTTCCGGCGCGGCGACCTGACCGTCGACAACGGACAGCATGTGTACCTGCGCTGCTGCACCGCCTACCGCTGGTTCCTCGACCGTGTCGACGCGGCGGCGCTCGCGCCCCTGCAGGATCGTCTCGACGTGCCCGTTCTCGACGCCGGGGGCAGGGCCGGGCGACGGCTGGGCAGGCTGCGGCGCGACGCGCTGCCCGTCCCCCTGCATCTGGGACGCAGCCTCGCCACCTACCCCCACCTCTCGCTCGCCGAGCGCGCGCGGGTGGGGCGCGCCGCACTGGCGCTCAAGGCGCTCGACCCCGCCGATCCCGCCCTGGACGCACGGGACTTCGGCGGCTGGCTGGCCGCGCACGGCCAGTCGGCGCGGGCCGTCGAGGCGCTGTGGGACCTCGTGGGGGTCGCCACCCTCAACGCGGTCGCCCAGGACGCCTCCCTCGGGCTCGCCGCGATGGTGTTCAGGACGGGCCTGCTGTCCGACCCGGGCGCGGCCGACATCGGCTGGGCCCACGTCCCGCTGGGCGAACTGCACGACGGGCGAGCCCGCAAGGCGCTCGACTCGGCGGGCGTGCGCACCGTGCTCCGCGCCCGCGTCACGTCCGTCTCCCCCAGGGAGGACGGGAGCTGGAGGGTCGAGACGCCCGGCGAGAGCCTGGACGCCGACACGGTCGTCCTCGCCGTACCGCAGCGCGAGACGTACGACCTGCTGCCCGCGGGAGCGCTCGACGAGCCCGGACGGCTGCTGGAGATCGGCACCGCGCCGATCCTCAACATCCACGTCGTGTACGACCGCAAGGTGCTGAGCCGGCCGTTCTTCGCGGCGCTCGGCTCGCCCGTGCAGTGGGTCTTCGACCGGACGGGGGCGTCCGGGCTGCGCGAGGGCCAGTATCTGGCGCTGTCGCAGTCGGCCGCCCACGACGAGATCGACACCCCCGTGTCCGCACTGCGCGAGCGCTATCTGCCCGAGCTGCAACGGCTGCTGCCCACCGCGCGCGACGCGCGGGTGCGGGACTTCTTCGTGACCCGGGAGCGCACGGCGACGTTCGCTCCCACCCCCGGCGTCGGACGGCTCAGGCCCGGCGCCCGCACCAAGGCACCCGGCCTGTACCTGGCCGGAGCGTGGACCGCCACCGGGTGGCCCGCGACCATGGAGAGTGCGGTCCGCAGCGGCATCGGCGCGGCGGACGCCGCCCTCGCCGCGCTGGGCCGGCCCCGGGACCACCTCTTCGACTTCGAGGAGGCCGCGTGACGCTCGAAGCGCACCGGGGCGGTTCCCGCACTCTCGGTACCACGAACACACCGACATCTGGAGAGACTGTGCCCACTGTGCCCCCGGCCGTGACGGCCGCTGCGAGGACCGCGGTGGACGTGACCGCGCTCCTGGAGCGCGGGCGGACCCTGGCCACCCCCGTGCTGCGGGCGGCCGTCGATCGCCTGGCGCCCCCCATGGACACCGTCGCCGCCTACCACTTCGGCTGGATCGACGCCCACGGCAACCCGGCGGACGGCGACGGCGGCAAGGCCGTACGTCCCGCTCTCGCCGTCATGTCCGCCGAGGTCACCGGCGCCGCACCCGAGGCCGGCATCCCCGGCGCGGTCGCGGTGGAACTGGTGCACAACTTCTCGCTGCTGCACGACGACCTGATGGACGGCGACGAACAGCGCCGCCACCGCGACACCGTCTGGAAGGTCCACGGCCCCGCCCAGGCCATCCTCGTCGGCGACGCCCTGATGGTCCTCGCCAACGAGATCCTCCTCGAACTGGGCACCGCCGAGGCGGCCCGTGCCACCCGCCGTGTCACCACGGCGACCCGGGCGCTCATCGACGGTCAGGCCCAGGACATCTCCTACGAGCACCGCGAGCGGGTCACCGTCGAGGAGTGCCTGGAGATGGAGGGCAACAAGACCGGCGCCCTCCTCGCCTGCGCCTGCTCCATCGGGGCCGTCCTCGGCGGCGCCGACGACCACACCGCCGACACCCTGGAGAAGTACGGCTACCACCTCGGGCTCGCCTTCCAGGCCGTCGACGACCTGCTGGGCATCTGGGGCGACCCGGTCTCCACCGGCAAGCAGACCTGGAGCGACCTGCGCCAGCGCAAGAAGTCCCTGCCGGTCGTCGCCGCCCTCGCGGCCGGCGGACCGGCCTCGGAGCGGCTCGGTGAACTCCTGGCCGCGGACGCCAAGGCCAGCGACTTCGAGAACTTCTCCGAGGAGGAGTTCGCCGCGCGCGCCGCCCTCATCGAGGAGGCGGGCGGCCGGGAGTGGGCCGTCCAGGAGGCCCGCCGCCAGCACACGATCGCCATCGAGGCGCTGGACTCGATCCGGATGCCCGAGCGGGTCCGGGACGAGTTCGCGGCCCTCGCCGACTTCGTCGTCGTACGGAAGAGATGACCACCCTCACCCAGGAGTCGACCCTCATCGGTCGAATAGCCCTCGCGTAGTCGCCGGCCGGTGCCCGTCACCGGACACGCACCGGCCGACGGCTGACCCACCGCAGAGAGATCCGTCCACTGCACGAAGGGGAAGCCATGACAGCGACGACCGACGGAAGCACCGGGGCCCTGCCGCCCCGCGCCCCCTCGGCCAGCGACACCGACCACGGCACCCCTGTGGCGGCAGGGGTCCAGGAGGCGGCCCTGCACGCCGTGAGGCGGGCCACCGACTTCCTGCTCTCCCGGCAGGACGCCCAGGGCTGGTGGAAGGGCGACCTGGAGACCAACGTCACCATGGACGCCGAGGACCTGCTGCTCCGCCAGTTCCTGGGCATCCGCGACGACGAGACCACCCGGGCCGCCGCCCTCTTCATCAGGGGCGAACAGCACCCGGACGGCACCTGGGCCACCTTCTACGGCGGCCCGCCCGACCTCTCGGCCACCGTCGAGGCGTACGTCGCGCTGCGGCTGGCGGGCGACGACCCGGCCGAGCCGCACATGGCGCGGGCGTCCGCGTGGATCCGGGCGCGGGGCGGGATCGCCGCCGCCCGGGTCTTCACCCGCATCTGGCTGGCCCTGTTCGGCTGGTGGAAGTGGGACGACCTGCCGGAGATGCCGCCGGAGATCGTGTACTTCCCCACGTGGATGCCGCTGAACATCTACGACTTCGGCTGCTGGGCCCGCCAGACGATCGTGCCGCTGACCGTGGTGTCGGCGAAGCGCCCGGTGCGGCCCGCGCCGTTCCCGCTCGACGAACTGCACACCGACCCGGGGCGGCCGAACCCGCCCAGACCCCTGGACCCGCTGGGCAGCTGGGAGGGCGCCTTCCAACGGCTCGACAGGGCCCTGCACGGCTACCGCAAGGTGGCATGGAAGCGGCTGCGCCGGGCGGCCATGAACAGAGCGGCCCGCTGGATCGTCGAGCGCCAGGAGAACGACGGCTGCTGGGGCGGCATCCAGCCGCCCGCCGTGTACTCGGTCATCGCGCTGCACCTGCTCGGCTACGACCTGGAGCACCCCGTGATGCGGGCCGGGCTGGAGTCCCTCGACCGGTTCGCCGTGTGGCGCGAGGACGGGGCGCGGATGATCGAGGCGTGCCAGTCCCCGGTGTGGGACACCTGCCTCGCCACCATCGCCCTCGCCGACGCCGGGCTGCCCGCCGACCACCCCCAACTGGTCAAGGCCGCCGACTGGATGCTCGGCGAAGAGATCGTCCGCCCCGGCGACTGGTCGGTGAAACGGCCCCAACTCCCGCCCGGGGGATGGGCGTTCGAGTTCCACAACGACAACTACCCCGACATCGACGACACCGCCGAGGTCGTCCTCGCACTGCGCCGGGTGCGGCACCACGACCCCGAGCGCGTGGAGAGGGCCGTCCGGCGCGGGGTGCGCTGGACCCTGGGCATGCAGTCCGGGAACGGGGCGTGGGGCGCGTTCGACGCCGACAACACCAGCCCGTTCCCCAACAGGCTGCCGTTCTGCGACTTCGGCGAGGTCATCGACCCGCCGTCCGCCGACGTCACCGCGCACGTGGTGGAGATGCTCGCGGCGGAGGGCCTGTCCCACGACCCGCGCACCCGGCGCGGCATCGAGTGGCTGCTCGCCGAACAGGAGCCCAGCGGAGCCTGGTTCGGCCGCTGGGGCGTCAACTACGTCTACGGCACCGGGTCGGTGGTCCCCGCCCTGGTGACCGCGGGGCTGCCCGCCGCGCACCCCGCGATCCGCCGGGCCGTGGCCTGGCTGAAGACCGTGCAGAACGACGACGGCGGCTGGGGCGAGGACCTGCGTTCCTACCCCGACCCCGCCGAATGGGGCGGCAAGGGCGCCTCCACCGCCTCCCAGACCGCGTGGGCGCTGCTCGCGCTGCTGGCGGCGGGGGAACGGGACACCAAGGCCGCCGAACGCGGCGTCGAGTGGCTGGCCCGTACCCAGCGGGAGGACGGCTCCTGGGACGAGCCGTACTTCACCGGCACCGGCTTCCCCTGGGACTTCTCGATCAACTACCACCTCTACCGGCAGGTCTTCCCGCTCACCGCGCTCGGCCGCTACGTCCACGGCGAGCCGGCCGTCCTGAAGCCCGGGAAACGCTGATGACCGCGCCCTCCGCCCCGGCCCCGCTGCTGATCGCCTGCGCGCTCGGCATCGAACGGCTCGCCCTGCGCAGCGGCGACCGGGGCGGCGCCGGAGGCCCGGTCACCGTCCTGCGCACCGGTATGGGGCCGAGGGCCGCCGAGCGGTCCGTCACCCGGGTGCTCGCCGACCCGGGGCTGCGTGACGCGGCCGTGCTGGCCACCGGGTTCTGCGCCGGACTCGCGCCGGGCATGCGGCCCGGCGACCTGGTCGTCGCCGAGGAGACCTGGGGACCCGGCGGCGCCGTCACCCGCTGTGTCTCCTCCCGGCGCCTGGTCGAGGAGGTGGAGCGCGCCGTGCCCGGACGCGTGGTCCACACCGGCCCGCTCACCGGATCCGACCATGTCGTACGCGGTCAGGAACGGTCCGATCTCTACGCGACGGGCGCACTCGCGGTCGACATGGAGTCGGCCGTCACGCTCCACTGCGCCGTGCGATCGGGCGCACGCCCGGTTGCGGCCGTCCGGGTGGTCGTGGACGCTCCAGAACATGAACTGGTCCGGATCGGCACGGTACGCGGTGGAATATCGGCTTTCCGCGTTCTTCGTGCCGTCCTTCCCGCTTACTACGAATGGCACCGTTCCTTGCTGCTCCCCAGGAGGTGAGCCAGATGGCCATGCCGCTCCGCCAGTCCATCAAGGTGGCGACGTATCTCGCTGAACAGAAGCTCCGCAAGCGGGAGAAGTTCCCGCTGATCGTCGAGCTGGAACCGCTCTACGCCTGCAACCTGAAGTGCGAGGGCTGCGGCAAGATCCAGCACCCGGCGGGTGTGCTCAAGCAGCGCATGCCGGTGGCGCAGGCCGTGGGCGCCGTCCTGGAGTCCGGTGCGCCGATGGTGTCGATCGCCGGCGGCGAACCCCTGATGCACCCCCAGATCGACGAGATCGTGCGGCAGTTGGTGGCGAAGAGGAAGTACGTGTTCCTGTGCACCAACGCCCTGCTGCTGCGCAAGAAGATGGAGAAGTTCAAGCCCTCGCCGTACTTCGCGTTCGCCGTGCACATCGACGGTCTGCGGGAGCGGCACGACGAGTCGGTCGCCAAGGAAGGCGTGTTCGACGAGGCCGTCGCCGCCATCAAGGAAGCCAAGCGGCGCGGCTTCCGGGTGACCACCAACTCGACCTTCTTCAACACCGACACCCCGCAGACCATCATCGAGGTCCTCAACTTCCTCAACGACGACCTCCAGGTCGACGAGATGATGATCTCCCCCGCCTACGCCTACGAGAAGGCCCCCGACCAGGAGCACTTCCTCGGTGTCGAGCAGACCCGCGAACTGTTCAAGAAGGCGTTCGCCGGCGGCAACCGCCGCCGCTGGCGGCTCAACCACTCGCCCCTGTTCCTCGACTTCCTGGAGGGCAAGGTCGACTTCCCGTGCACGGCGTGGGCGATCCCCAACTACTCCCTCTTCGGCTGGCAGAAGCCCTGCTACCTGATGAGCGACGGGTACGTCACCACGTACCGGGAACTGATCGAGGACACCGACTGGGACGCCTACGGCCGGGGCAAGGACCCGCGGTGCGCCAACTGCATGGCGCACTGCGGCTACGAGCCGACCGCCGTCCTCGCCACCATGGGCTCGCTGAAGGAGTCCCTGCGCGCCATGCGCGAGACGGTCTCCGGGAACGGGGGGTGACGCGGTGAGCGCCGTGTCGCTGGGTGTGCCCGAGGTGCCGGTCCGGCCGATCGCCGAGCGGCGCGTGTCGCGAGGCATCCGGGTCGGGTCGGTGGCGGTCGGGGGCGGGGCCCCGGTCTCGGTGCAGTCGATGACGACGACCCGTACGTCGGACATCGGCGCCACCCTGCAGCAGATCGCCGAGCTGACGGCGTCCGGCTGCCAGATCGTCCGCGTCGCCTGCCCCACGCAGGACGACGCGGACGCCCTCCCCGACATCGCCCGCAAGTCGCAGATCCCGGTGATCGCGGACATCCACTTCCAGCCGAAGTACGTGTTCGCGGCGATCGAGGCCGGCTGCGCCGCCGTCCGCGTCAACCCGGGCAACATCAAGCAGTTCGACGACAAGGTCAAGGAGATCGCGCGGGCGGCGAAGGACCACGACACCCCGATCCGGATCGGGGTCAACGCCGGCTCGCTCGACCGGCGGCTGCTCCAGAAGTACGGGAAGGCGACGCCCGAGGCGCTGGTGGAGTCCGCGCTGTGGGAGGCGTCGCTGTTCGAGGAGCACGACTTCCGGGACATCAAGATCTCGGTCAAGCACAACGACCCGGTCGTGATGATCGAGGCGTACCGGCAGCTGGCGGCCCGGTGCGACTACCCGTTGCATCTGGGGGTCACCGAGGCCGGTCCGGCGTTCCAGGGCACGATCAAGTCCGCCGTCGCCTTCGGGGCGCTGCTCGGCGAGGGGATCGGCGACACGATCCGGGTGTCGCTGAGCGCTCCGCCGGTAGAGGAGATCAAGGTCGGCATCCAGATCCTGGAGTCGCTGAACCTGCGGCAGCGGCGGCTGGAGATCGTCTCGTGCCCCTCGTGCGGACGGGCGCAGGTCGATGTGTACCGGCTGGCGGACGAGGTGTCCGCCGGGCTGGAGGGCATGGAGGTCCCGTTGCGGGTCGCGGTCATGGGCTGCGTCGTCAACGGGCCCGGGGAGGCGCGCGAGGCGGACCTGGGGGTCGCCTCCGGCAACGGAAAGGGGCAGATCTTCGTGAAGGGCGAGGTCATCAGGACCGTGCCCGAGTCGAAGATCGTGGAGACCCTCATCGACGAGGCGATGAAGATCGCCGAGCAGATGGAGCGGGACGGCGTCGCGTCGGGGGAGCCGGCGGTCACCGTGAGCTGACAACACGGGCTGAGAGAGCACGGATCGAGAGGGGGCCCGACGTGACGATTCTGGAGAGCATCCGGCAACCGCGCGACCTGAAGGCGCTGACCGAGGCGGAACTCGGTGAACTGGCCGAAGAAATCCGGGGGTTCCTGGTGCACGCGGTCGCCAGGACCGGCGGTCACCTGGGGCCCAACCTGGGGGTGGTGGAACTCACCGTCGCGCTCCACCGGGTCTTCGAGTCGCCCACCGACCGCATCGTCTGGGACACCGGTCACCAGAGCTATGTGCACAAGCTGCTGACCGGCCGTCAGGACTTCTCCAAGCTGCGTGGCAAGGGCGGCCTGTCCGGCTATCCCTCGCGCGAGGAGTCCGAGCACGACATCGTCGAGAACAGCCATGCCTCCACCGCCCTCGGCTGGGCGGACGGCCTCGCCAAGGCCCGCCAGGTACTGGGGGAGCGGGGCCACGTGGTCGCGGTCGTCGGCGACGGCGCGCTCACCGGCGGCATGGCCTGGGAGGCGCTCAACAACATTGCGGCCGCCAAGGACCGACCCCTGATCATCGTGGTCAACGACAACGAGCGCTCGTACTCACCGACCATCGGCGGCCTCGCCAACCACCTGGCCACCCTGCGCACCACCGACGGCTACGAGCGGGTCCTCGCCTGGGGCAAGGAGATGCTGCTGCGCACCCCGGTCGTCGGCAAGGAGGTCTACGAGGCGCTGCACGGCGCGAAGAAGGGCTTCAAGGACGCGTTCGCGCCCCAGGGCATGTTCGAGGACCTGGGCCTCAAGTACGTCGGCCCGATCGACGGACACGACACCGGGGCCGTCGAGTCGGCGCTGCGCCGCGCCAAGCGCTTCCACGGCCCCGTCCTGGTGCACTGCCTGACGCAGAAGGGCCGGGGGTACGAGCCCGCGCTCGCCGACGAGGAGGACCACTTCCACACGGTCGGCGTGATGGACCCCCTGACCTGCGAGCCGCTCGCGCCGGCCGGCGGACCGTCCTGGACCTCGGTCTTCGGCGACGAGATCGTCCGGATCGGGGACGAACGCGAGGACGTCGTGGCCGTCACGGCGGCCATGCTCCACCCGGTGGGACTCGGCAGGTTCGCGGAGAAGTTCCCCGACCGGGTGTGGGACGTCGGGATCGCCGAGCAGCACGCCACCGTGTCGGCGGCCGGCCTCGCCACGGGCGGCCTGCACCCCGTCGTGGCCGTCTACGCGACCTTCCTCAACCGGGCCTTCGACCAGCTGCTGATGGACGTGGCACTGCACCGGTGCGGGGTCACCTTCGTCCTGGACCGCGCCGGCGTGACCGGTGTCGACGGTGCGTCGCACAACGGCATGTGGGACATGTCCGTCCTCCAGGTCGTACCCGGGCTGCGGATCGCCGCCCCGCGTGACGCCGAGCAGCTGCGGACACAGCTGCGCGAGGCCGTCGCGGTGGACGACGCCCCCACGCTGATCCGGTTCCCGAAGGAATCCGTGGGGCCGGAGATCCCGTCCCTGGAGCGAGTGGGCGGCATGGACGTCCTGCACCGCTCCGACGCGCCGGAGGACCCGGCGGTCCTGCTGGTCGCCGTCGGCGTGATGGCGTCGGTGTGTCTGCGGGCCGCCGAGCTGCTCCAGGCACGGGGCATCGGCTGCACGGTCGTCGACCCGCGCTGGGTCAAGCCCGTCGACCCCGCGCTGCCGCGGCTCGCCGGCGCCCACCGCCTGGTGGCCGTCGTGGAGGACAACAGCCGGGCCGCCGGGGTCGGTTCGGCGGTCGCCCTCGCCCTGGGCGACGCCGAGGTCGACGTGCCCGTACGGCGGTTCGGGATTCCGGAGCAGTTCCTCCCGCACGCCAAGCGCGGGGAGGTGCTGGCCGACATAGGGCTGACGCCGGTCGAGATCGCCGGCCGGATCAGCGCCTCGCTGGCCGCCGGCGGGGGCGAGGCGGCGAAGGGGGACCTGTCCGGGGCCGGGCCGTCCGGGGCCGGACCCTCCGTGGCCGAGCCGTCCGAGGAGAAACCACGATGACCACCCTGGAACCCGCTGCCACCGAGGAGTTCGACCTCGGCAGACTCCTGGCCGAACGCGGCGCCGAGCGCTACGAGCTGCACGCCCGGCATCTCAATCACCAGCTCCCGCGGATGCTGCACACCATCGGCTTCGACAAGGTCTACGAGCGGGCCGAGGGCGCCTACTTCTGGGACGCGGACGGCAACGACTACCTGGACATGCTCGCCGGGTTCGGGGTGATGGGGCTCGGCCGCCACCACCCCGTGGTCCGCAAGGCCCTGCACGACGTGCTCGACGCCCAGCTCGCCGACCTGACCCGGTTCGACTGCCAGCCCCTGCCCGGCCTGCTCGCCGAGAAGCTGCTCGCCCACAGTCCCCACCTGGACCGGGTGTTCTTCGGCAACAGCGGCACGGAGGCCGTCGAGACCGCGCTGAAGTTCGCCCGGTACGCCACCGGCAGGCCACGGGTCCTCTACTGCGACCACGCCTTCCACGGACTCACCACCGGCTCGCTCTCCGTCAACGGCGAGGACGGCTTCCGGGACGGCTTCGCACCACTGCTGCCCGACACGGCCCTGCCGCTCGGCGACCTCGACGCGCTGGCCAGGGAGCTGAAGAAGGGCGATGTGGCCGCCCTCGTCGTCGAGCCCGTCCAGGGCAAGGGCGTGCACGAGGCGCCGCCCGGCTATCTGCGCGCCGCCCAGGAACTGCTGCACCGGCACAGGGCGCTGCTGATCGTCGACGAGGTGCAGACCGGGCTAGGGCGGACCGGGGACTTCTACGCCCACCAGCACGAGACCGGGGTCGAGCCCGATCTGGTGTGCGTGGCGAAGGCGCTCTCCGGCGGCTATGTGCCGGTCGGCGCCACCCTCGGCAAGGAGTGGATCTTCAAGAAGGTCTACTCGTCCATGGACCGCGTGCTCGTGCACTCGGCGAGCTTCGGCTCCAACGCCCAGGCAATGGCCGCCGGCCTCGCCGTCCTCTCCGTCATGGAGAACGAGCGGATCGTGGCGAACGCCCGGGCCACGGGCGAGCTGCTGAAAGCCCGGCTCTCGGCGCTGGTCGACAAGTACGAGCTGCTCAGCGACGTACGCGGCCGGGGACTGATGATCGGCATCGAGTTCGGCAGGCCCAGATCACTGAAGCTGCGCAGCCGCTGGACGATGCTCCAGGCGGCCCGCAAGGGGCTGTTCGCCCAGATGGTCGTCGTACCGCTGCTGCGACGGCACCGCATCCTCACCCAGGTCTCCGGCGACCATCTGGAGGTGATCAAGCTGATCCCGCCCCTGATCGTCGGGGAGCGGGAGGTGGACCGCTTCGTCGAGGCGTTCACCGAGGTCATGGACGACGCGCACAGCGGCGGCGGACTCATGTGGGACTTCGGCAGGACGCTGGTGAAACAGGCGGTGGCCAACCGCTAGAGAGGGGCCGGGTGGAGGTGCGGTCCGGTGAAGGTGCGGGCCGGGTGGAGGGGCTGCCGGTGTCGGGGGCGGCTCTTTGCCTCTGAGGCAAGGGATTTGCCGCTGAGGCAAAACTCCGGCTGAATGGAGGCATGAGCCCCTCCGAGGGTACGCACCCTCCCGAGCCCCCGGCGGACGAGGCGCTGCCCGCCGTCGCACCGCAGCTGCGGGCCCTGCGCCGCCGGGCCTCCCTCACGCTGGAGGCCGCGGCCCGCGCCGCCGGCCTCTCGCCCGCGCACCTCTCCCGACTGGAGACCGGTCGGCGTCAGCCCTCGCTGCCGATGCTGCTCACCCTGGCCCGCGTCTACGGCACGACGGTCTCGGAGCTGCTCGGTGAGACCGTCGCCGAGCGGGACGCCGTGCTGCGCGCCGGCGACACCGAGCCCACCCGGGCCGGCGGCTGGACGTACTGGCAGGCGGGCGCGCCCGGGCGCGGGATGCAGGCGCTGCGTGTCCATGTGCCGCACGGCTCGCAGGGCGACATCGTGCGGGTGCATCCCGGGGAGGAGTGGCTCTACGTCGTGACCGGGCGGCTGCGCCTGCGTCTCGGCGACACCGCGCATCTGCTCACGCCCGGTGACAGCGCCCACTTCGACTCGCTGACCCCGCACCGCATCGCCGCCGCCGACCAGGACGGCGCCGACCTCCTGTTCGTCCACACCCTGCTGCAGAGCCCGGCCGCCGCGCTGTGCCTGGGGCCGATCACTCCCGGAGAGACGCCATGACCGACCTGGAAGAGAAGTTCCCCCGTGCCCTGTGGGTGCGGCTGATCATCTACATCGCGGTCGGCCATGTCTTCGCGGCCTTCATCTATCTGCTGTTCGAACTGGGCGCCCGGCAGTAGCCGCTCGCCCGGTCCTAGTCGAGCAGACGCTCGCGCAGCCGCTCGCGGGTCCGCGGGGTCACCTTCAGACCCTGCTCCAGATACGTGTCGACATCGCCCCAGGTCTCCTCAAGGGTGTCGAGGGCCGCTTGGAGGTATTCGGCGCGAGCGTCGAAGAGAGGGCTCAGCAGCTCCATGATCTCCGGGGACCAGGCACTCTTGGAGGTGCTGCTGCGGTGCACCTTGTAGCGGCGGTGCTTGGCGTTCGACTCCAGGTAGTCGGTGACGACGGCCTCGCGCTCGACACCGAGGGCGAGAAGCGTGACGGCGACGGAGAGCCCCGCGCGGTCCTTGCCCGCCGCGCAGTGCATCAGTGCGGGCACACTGTCCTCGGCCAGAGCGTGCAGCACGCGGGAGTGCTCGGGCGTACGCTCCTTGATCATCTTCCGGTAGGAGGCGATCATCCGGCCGGCCGCCCTGCCGTCCCCCAACAGCGCGCGCAGCTGGTCCAGGTCGCCGTCGCGGACCATCTTCCAGAACTCGGCACCGTCCGCCGGGTCGCTCAGCGGCAGGTTCACATTGAGCACGCCGGGGAGCGTGACGTCCGGCCCCTCCAGCTTCTGGTCGGCCGCGTTGCGGAAGTCGAAGACGGTGTGCAGGCCCAGGGACGCGAGGAACGCCACGTCCTCGTCGGTGGCGTGCGCGAGGTGCCCGCTGCGGAACAGGACTCCGTGACGCACGCGGCGGCCGTCCACCGTCGGCAGACCCCCCACATCACGGAAGTTGCGCACTCCGGTCAGCTCGGGCTCGGTCGACGGGATCTGCTGCGTCACGGGGGCTCCCTCCCATCCGGCCGTCGGCGGCAATCGCCGGCGGGCACGCACTCCGCACTGAGGCGCGCCCTCGACGATACGACATGGGTGCATGGCCCCATGAGTTGTCCACAGGGGGTGCGGCGCACTCGTCCGCGGTTGTCCACAGGCCCCGTCGAGCACGCGGACCGACCTGCGATGATGTTTCCGCCTGATCGCACCTGATCGAATCTGTGGGGGCTTGATGTTGGACATCGGCGCAGACGGCCGGACCTGGATTCTCACCGGGCCCAGGAGCAGTTATGCCCTGCGGCTCACGGAGGACGGCGAGCTGCTGCATCTGCACTGGGGGCCGCGGATCGCGCTGGCCGACGCCGAGGAGCTGGCCGCCCGGCAGCGGTTGCCGTACTGGCCGTTCGAGGCCCCGGTCGACGGACACGAGGAGTACCCCGTCGAGGGCGGTCCCCGTTTCACCCGGCCCGCCCTGTCCGTGCGCACGGACGAGCGGCGCGGCACCGAGTGGACCTTCCGGGAGCACGAGGCCGAAGGCGACGAGCTGCGGCTGCGGTTCGCCGACGGCGGGCTCGGGATCACGCTGCACTACCGGCTGCGCGGCGACGTGATCGAGCGCTGGGTGACCCTGGTCAACGACGGGCCGGCGGTGGAGCTGCTGCGGGCGGACTCGGCGACCTGGACGCTGCCGACACGCGCGGAGGAGACCTGGCGGCTGTCCCAGCTGCACGGACGGTGGGCGGCCGAGTCCCGTCTCGTGCGAAGCGACCTCACCTACGGCGAGAAGGTCATCGGCAGTCGGCGCGGCCACACCGGGCACCAGCACCTGCCCTGGGTCGCCCTGGACACCGACGCCACCGAGGAACGCGGCGAGGTCTACGGCTGCGCCCTCGGCTGGTCGGGGTCCTGGCGGATCGCGGTCGCCCAGCTGCCGGACGCGCGTGTGCAGATCACCGGTGGCGCCGGGTACGACGAGTCCGGTCTGCTGCGGCTGGGGACGGGGGAGACGTTCACCACGCCCGTCTTCGCCGGACTGTGGAGCGACGGCGGCCACGGCGGGGCGAGCCGCGCCTGGCACGCGTACCAGCGGACGTACGTCATCCCGGACGCGGACCAGGACCGGCCGGTCCTCTTCAACTCCTGGGAGGCCACCGAGTTCGACATCTCCGAGGAGCAGCAGGGCGCGCTCGCGCGGCGTGCGGCGGCCATCGGGGTGGAGCTGTTCGTCGTGGACGACGGCTGGTTCGGGGCGCGGACGAGCGACCGGGCCGGCCTCGGTGACTGGACGCCCAATCCGGACCGCTTCCCGAAGGGGCTCAAGCCCCTCGCCGACTATGTGCACGCCCTCGGCATGCAGTTCGGTATCTGGGTCGAGCCCGAGATGGTCAACCCTGACAGCGAGCTGTACCGGGCGCATCCCGAATGGGTCCAGTTCCAACCGGGACGAAAGCGGACGGAGCTGCGTAATCAGCTCGTCCTCAACCTCGCGCGCGAGGACGTCCAGGAATACCTCTGGGAGAAACTGGACGCGCTCTTGTCCAGCGCGTCGATCGACTACGTGAAGTGGGACTTCAACCGCTGCTTCACGGATGCCGGCTGGCCCGGCGAGCCGTACCCGCAGAAGCTGTGGGTCGAGCACGTGCACGCCTACTACGCCCTGCTGGACCGGCTGCGGGCCGCGCACCCGGGGGTGGCCTTCGAGTCGTGCTCCGGAGGCGGCGGCCGGATCGACCTCGGGGTGATGGCCCGGACGGACCAGGTCTGGACGTCGGACAACACCGACCCGCTCGACCGGCTCGCCATCCAGCACGGCTTCAGCCAGATCCACCCGGCCCGGACCATGGCCGCGTGGGTCACCGACAGCCCGAACAACCAGCTCAACGGTCGCGTCAGCTCGCTGCGGTTCCGCTTCGTCAGTGCCATGGCGGGTGTGCTCGGGGTCGGTGGCGACCTCACCGAGTGGACCGAGGAGGAGCTGGCCGAGGCGGGGGAGTGGGTCGAGCTGTACAAGCAGATCCGGCCCGTCGTGCAGCGCGGTGATCTCCACCGGTTGCGGCCGCCGACGGGTGGGCTGAGCGCCGTGCAGTACGTCCACGGTGGCGAGGTCGTGGTCCTGGCCTGGCTCCAGGCCCAGCACTACGGCGAGCCGCCCGCCCCGCTCCGGCTGCGCGGGCTGGACCCGACAGAAACGTACGAGTGCCGCGAAACGGGCGAAGTGCATCGAGGGGCCGTGCTGTTGCATCACGGGCTGTCGACGGGGCTGCGCGGTGACTTCGATGCGACAGTTATCCGCCTGCGTCGCACTTGAGCGATCTGTCCGAAATGCAGCCTTAATTCCAACAAGCCCTGGAATAAAGCCTACTGGCACGTAGGGGCGTGAGCAGCGTCATATTCGTGACGTTCCGCTGTCGCCATGTGCACGTAATTCGTGCACGTTTCCAGGGCGGTTGGGAAATGGGCAGGACCAGTCTTTTACGGAGCGTGAGGGTGGATTGATGTAAGGATCAGGTAGGAAGGCACACAGGAAGTCCCAATGGTTGTCTCTGTGGGCACAAGTCGCTTACGTTCTGCGTCAATCCGGACGGACGCCCAATCCTGCCGCCGACCGGAGCCGCACACCGAACCGATCCACGGCAGGAGCGGGGGACCCACAGGAATCACCGCCTGTTCCGGTCTCCGGAAAAGGCTAGGGGTCAAGCCGTGCGCGAGCACGGCCGGACATCTCCAGTCCGCACCCGACAGCTCACCTCGCAGGCGCCGGAGAGGAATTCGCCATGCCCGCGAAGGGTAAGCACCGCCGTCCCAAGTCCCAGCGTTTCACCCGCTCGATCGCCGCCGCCGGGACCGGTGGTGCGGCGCTCGCACTGCCGCTGATCGGAGCCGCCGGCGCCCAGGCCGCCACCCCGGCGACCGCCGTGTCGGGTGTGTCCGAGAAGACGGCCACCATCGCCACCGAGCAGGCCGTGGCCGAGGCCGGTGCGCGGATCGCGCAGGCGGAGAAGTCCGCCCAGGCCGAGAGGACCGCCACCAAGAAGACGGCCAAGACCTACTCGGTGAAGGTCGGCGACTACCTCGCGAAGATCGCGGACGAGCAGGACGTCGAGGGAGGCTGGAAGCGCCTCTACTCGGACAACCGCGCGGCGATCGGCTCCGACCCGTCGCTGATCCACCCGGGGCTGAAGCTGTCCATCGGCGGGCAGGCCGCGGGCGGTACCTCGCAGTCGTCGAAGCCGCAGCTGTCGCAGTCGTCGAAGGCCGCCGAGTCGTCCGAGTCGTCGAAGTCCTCCGGCCCCTCGAAGCAGGAGTCCAAGGACACCCAGGCGTCGACCTCCACGTCGAACGGCCAGTCCTCGTCGGCCAACGGCTCCGGGTTCAGCCTGCCCATCCAGGGCGCCACCGTCGGCACCGCGTACAAGACCGCCGGCAGCATGTGGTCCAGCGGCTACCACACGGGCGTCGACTTCGTGGCCCCGACCGGCACCGCCCTCAAGGCCGTGGGCGCGGGCACCGTCGTCTCCGCCGGTTGGGGCGGCGCGTACGGCAACCAGGTCGTCATCAAGCTGGCCGACGGCTACTACGCCCAGTACGCCCACCTTTCCTCGATCTCCGTCTCCGCGGGGCAGTCCGTGAGCGGCGGTCAGCAGATCGGTCTCTCGGGCGCGACCGGCAACGTCACCGGGCCGCACCTGCACTTCGAGATCCGCACCACCCCCTCCTACGGCTCGGACCTCGACCCGCTGGCCTACCTCCGCTCCAAGGGCGTCAGCGTCTGAGGCTCCGCTCCTCGGTGATGTCGAAGGCCGGTCCCGCTCCGCCGGGGCCGGCCTTCGGCGTCGCGGTCCCGTACGGCGATCGCGTGTTGCGCCGTGTGTTGCGGTCGCGTGGCATGGCCGGCCGAAGCCTCGACAGGGGGTGGACGGGGCGACACAGTGATCTCCGTAAGCGCTTTCTACGCGGGCCCGTGCCCCGTGGCGCGTCGTCGACGGACAGGAGTGTCATGACCACCCGTAGAGCTTTCGGGGTTCTCGCGGCCGGTGCGGCCCTCGCGGCACTCGGCCCGGCCGGGACGGCGACCGCGCACACGCCCCGGCGCCGGGGCGGGCTGATCGCCGCCGACGACTTCCGGCACGGACTCGGGCACTGGGCGGTGGAGTTGGAGCGTGGCGGTGAGGTCACGGCCTCGCGGGGTGTGCTGGAGGTCGACGTGCCGGCCGGGGCCACGGTCTGGTTCCGGCGGCGGCTGGAAGGGCCGTACGCCGTCGAGTACACGGCCACTCCGGTCTCGGCGGGCGGGGCCAACGACCGGGTCTCCGACCTCAACAACTTCTGGAACGCCGTCGACGTGCGCTCGCCCGGTGATCTGTTCGCCACCCCGCGTGCGGGCGCGCTCGCCGAGTACGACCACCTGAAGACGTACTACGTCGGGTACGGCGCCAACACGAACACGACGACCCGCCTGCGCCGGTACATCGGTGAGCCGGGTGTGCGGCCGCTGATCCACGACTACACCGAGCCGCTGCTCGTCGCCAACGCGCCGCATCATGTGCGGATCGTGTCCGACGGGTCGAAGGTCCAGTGGTGGAACAACGGTCGGCTGGTGTTCGACTACGTGGATCCCGCGCCGTACACGCGTGGGCATTTCGCCTTCCGTACCACCTGGAGCCATTTCCGGATCGAGGACTTCCGGGTGTGGAGGTTGCGCGGTCGCCCTTGAGCGGCGGCGAGGGGGAGCGGGCTCGGGGACGGTGGGGTGCCGCCACCCCGACCTGCGGTATTCCGGGTTGACCAACACTTGATGCGTGGTCTATCTCACCGTCCGTCAAGCCCTTATTACGGTCGCGTAGGTCACATACGAAGGTGAATCATGGGCCGATGTGGCAGACGATTCGAATGACAGCAGAACGATGATCGGGTCGTACGTGGCGCTGGGGGACAGCTTCACCGAGGGCGTCGGCGATCCCGGGCCCGACGGGCGGTTCGTCGGCTGGGCCGACCGGTTCGCGGTGCTCCTCGCGGACCGGGTGCCCGAGGGCGACTTCGACTACTCCAACCTGGCCGTGCGGGGAAAGCTCCTCGACCAGATCGTGGCGGACCAGGTGCCGAGGGCACTTGAACTCGCGCCGGATCTCATCTCCTTCTGCGCGGGCGGCAACGACATCATCCGGCCGGGCACCGATCCCGACGAGGTCGCCGAGCGGTTCGAGCGCGCGGTGTCCAGGCTCACGTCGGCGGTCGGCACGGTCATGGTGACCACCGGGTTCGACACACGTGACGTACCCGTGCTGAAGCATCTGCGGGGCAAGATCGCCACGTACAACCTGCATGTGCGGGCCATCGCCGACCGGTACGGGTGTCCGGTGCTGGACCTGTGGTCCCTGAAGACGGTGCAGGACCGCCGGGCCTGGGACCTCGACCGGCTGCACCTGTCGCCGGAGGGGCACACGCGGGTCGCCCTGCGGGCCGGGCAGGTGCTGGGCGTCGACATCCCCGCCGACCCCGACCAGCCGTGGCCCCCGCTGCCGCCGCGCGGCACGCTGGAGATGCGGCGGGACAACATCCAGTGGGCACGGGAGTACCTCGTGCCGTGGATCGGGCGGCGGCTGCGGGGGGAGTCCTCCGGGGACCACGTTTCGGCGAAGGGGCATCTGTCGCCGGACGACATCAGGGTGCGGATCGGGGCGGTGGCCTGAGCGGGTTGCCTCCGGCGGTCGGCCGCATCCGATGCGGGGCCTGTCGCCGGGGGCTGTGCGCGCTGGGGTGTGACGCAGGGGCGTGGGGGTGCGGTCGGTGGGCGGGGCCCCGAGCGTCGTGGTTGCTCGCGTAGTTTCCCGCGCCCCTGGCTGGGTGGGCCCGTCCGTCCGGTGTCGCGCGGGGCGGTGGGGTCAGCGGGTCGCCGCTGTCAGGGATTCGAGGGTCAGGCCCAACTCGTGGGCCAGGGCCTCGTCGGCCCATTCCTGGGCCCGGGTGCGGGAGACGGCGCCGCCGTAGGCCGTCAGCTGGACGGCCAGGCCGTCCAGGAGGGCGGTGAGGCGCAGGGCCGTCGCCGGGGGGTCCGGGCAGCGGAACTCCTCGGCCGCCACGCCCGCCTCGATCACCTCGGTGAGGGCGGCCTTCCACCGGGTGTCCAGTTCGCGGGTGACCTCGCGCAGGGCGGGTTCCCGCAGGGCGGCCGCCCAGCCCTCGATCCACAGCCGCCAGCCCTTGGCCTGGCCGGTGGGCGCGTACCAGCGGACGGCCGCACGGAGCCGGCGCAGCGCCGTGGTGCGACGGCCCAGCAGCTTGCGGAGGTGGGCGAGGTCGTCCTCGGCGGCGTACCGGAACGCCTCGGCCACCAGTCTTTCCTTGGTCGAGAAGTGGTAAAGCACCAGGGCGTTGCTCACCCCGAGGACGGCGGCCACGTCGGCGATCCGCACCGCCGCGACGCCCCGCTCCTCGATCTGCTCGACGGCGGCCCGGAGCAGCTCCGCGCGCCGCTCGGCCACACTCAACCGCACCCTGCCCACACGGCAACCCTACCCAGGCTCGCGGACCGCCGCGGCGTCGCTCAGCGGTGCCGACCGAATCTCTCCGTGATGGCCGGTACCCGGTCGGCGGCGATGGCGTGGGCCGCGGCGCGGGGGGTCGTGCCGTCGGTACCGGCCCGGGTGAGCGTCAGGTCGACGAGGGCGCGCATGGAGCGGCGGACGTGGGCGAACGCCTCGTCGGCGGTGGGGGCGACGTCGCCGAAGAGGGTCCACCACCACCAGGCGTTCGTCCCGGAGTTGACCACGACGTCGGGCAGGACGGTGACCCCCCGGCCGGCGAGCGTCTCCTCGGCCGCCGGCAGGACGGGCATGTTGGCCGCCTCGACGATCAGCCGGGCGGTGACACGGTGCTCGTTGGTGGTGTCGATCGTGTAGGAGACGGCCGCGGGGACCAGTACGTCGGCCTCCGCGGCGAGCCAGGCGTCGGCCGGGCCCTCCCGGTCCTCGGGGCGCAGTGCCGAGCGGTCGACCGTACCGTGCGGGTCGCGGGCGGCGAGCAGCGCCTCGACGTCCAGTCCCGCCGGGTTCGTGATGGTGCCCTTGATGTCGGCCACGGCGACGATCGTGAGCCCGGCGCGGGCGAGGAAGCGGGCGGTGGCCCCGCCCATGGTGCCCAGGCCCTGTACGGCGACCCGCGTCCCGGCGTACGGCGCGGCGGCCCTGTCCAGGGCCGTGAGCACGGACTCGGCGACACCGCAGCCGCCGACCAGCTCGTCGAGGCCGATGCCGTCCACCTGGACCGCGAACGCGTCCGCGAGGCGCCGCCGGGCGGTGGTCTCGTCGTCGAGGAGGGGGTAGACCGCCTGGATAGTCGACACGAGGCCCGCCTCCGCCGCCGCGCGGTCCATGAGGTCCTGGGTGAGCCCGAGGTCCTCACCGGTGGTCCAGAAGTGCTCGATGTACGGGCGCATCGCACGCAGGTAGCGGACCAGGACGCCGTACGCCCCGGGATCCCGGGGGTCGAAGTCGATGCCGCCCTTGGCGCCGCCGAGCGGGACATAGCGGCTCGCGGGGTCGTAGTGCAATGCCTCCTTCATGGTCATGCCACGGGCGAGCCCGGCGACCTCGTCGAGGGTGCAGCCCGGCCGCATCCGCAGACCTCCGCTGGAGACCCCGCGCACCAGCCGGTCCACCACGAGATGGCCCTGTCGGCCCGTGACGTGGTCGGTCCAGGTCAGGGACACGAACGGGGGCGTGGTCATGGGACTCCTCGGGTCGGCCCGGCGCGGCGGGAAATCGGGGGGCGAAGAATGAGGCGGTGGGAACAAAGAGAGCTACTGAACAGTTGATCAGTATTGCACCGTGCGGGGTCGGGTCGGACCCGGCGTTGCCACAGGGGCGGCCCATAATGGGATGCCTGAGCGAATTCACCAGGAGGTGCCGTGTCCGGTTCCGGATCCCGTTCTCTCAGCTCGGGGCTGCGCGCAGCGCGGCCCGCCGCCTTCGGCGCGGACCCGAGCGGTGCCCGAATGGAGCGGATCCGCAGATCCCCGCACTTCGCGAACGGGGTCTTCGTGAATCCCGAGGGCGCCCAGGTCCGTCCTTCCGGAGGCGCCGCCGTCGAGATGGCGAAAAGCTGGTTCCGCAAGGACGAGCGGGTGCGGCGGGCCCCCGCAGGGCTGATCCCCGTGCATGCCACGACCCTCGCCGACCTTGCCTCGCCCCCGGCGAGCGGGCTGCGGATCACATGGATGGGCCATTCGAGCGTGCTCGCCGAGATCGACGGGCACCGGGTGCTCTTCGACCCCGTCTGGGGTGAGCGCTGCTCCCCGTTCGCCTTCGCCGGGCCCCGGCGGCTGCACCCCGTGCCGCTGCCGCTGGCCGCGCTCGGCCCGGTCGACGTCGTGGTCATCTCGCACGACCACTACGACCACCTGGACATGCCCTCGATCAAGGAGCTGGCCGGCACGGACACCGTCTTCGCCGTCCCGCTCGGTGTCGGCGCCCATCTGGAGCACTGGGGCGTCTCCGCCGACCGGATCCGCGAGCTGGACTGGCAGGAGGCGACGAAGGTCGGCGGTCTCACCCTGACGGCCACCCCCGCCCGGCACTTCTGCGGCCGGGGCCTGCGCAACACCCAGCACACGCTGTGGGCCTCCTGGGTCGTCGCCGGTGACGAGCACCGGATCTACCACAGCGGCGACACCGGCTACTTCGGCGGCTTCGCGGACATCGGCGCCGAGCACGGCCCGTTCGACATCACGATGATCCAGGTCGGTGCCTACTCCGAGTTCTGGCCCGACATCCACATGACTCCCGAGGAGGGGCTGCAGACCCATCTCGACCTGCAGGGCGGTGAGCCCGGCGGCGTGATGATGCCGATCCACTGGGCGACGTTCAACCTGGCGATGCACGCCTGGGCCGAGCCGGGCGAGCGCATGATGTGGGCCACGCACGGGGCGGGGGTCACGATGGCCGCGCCGCGGCCGGGGGAGCCGTTCGAGCCGAAGAGCACACCGCCGGTGGACCCGTGGTGGCGTGCCGTGTCCCGGCAGCCGGCCGGCGGCTGGTCCGCCTGGCCGCCCGTGGGGGACCGGCTGGACCTGGTGGCCGAGAGCTGAGAAAACCGCTCGGGAATTCTCCCGACAGGGTGATTTTTCGATCGACGTCGAGGGCCGGGGAGCATTGCGCTCCCCGGCCCTCGACGTCTTTTCGCGACCTGTTCTGAACGGCTCTGATCAGAATTCCAGCACGAAAGGAAAGTCAGAGGAACACGCGTCCGAAAAATAATCGGACTGTCGCACGAGGCCTCATACCAGAGCGGGACGCATTGCGAAGGTCTTTGTCAACTGCGCATCGCACATGACGCGTTGGCGACTACTGTGAGTTGCCGTCGGACGACGCTGGGCCGAATTCTTCGACTCTCACGACCGACACGCGATGGCGCACGCCCACGCCGCCCAGACGCGGCAATCCCCCCACGCTCCAGACGGACCAGTACGAGGACGCTGATGTCTCACCTTCGCGCACCGGCCGCCCGCGCAGACCGCCGTGAAGGCGGGCGGCACGGGCGATCGGCCACCCGCGCCGTCCCCTCGCTGCCCGAGATCCACATACGGCCACAGCTGATGCGCCTCGCGGTCCTGCCCCCCACCGCGGTCGCCCTCAGCGCCTGTGCCGCCGTCCTCTTCACCTTCCGCGCCGGCGGCGCCCGCCCCAGCCTCACCCTCTGGGCGGTCCTCGCCGGAACCGCCGCGGTGGCCCTCGCCGGCATCGCGATCGGCGCCGTGGCCGCCGGCCGCACCGCCCGCTCCGTGCGGGACCGCCTCGGCGCCCTGCGGCAGGTCAGCGGCAGGAGCGAGGACGACCTGCGCGCCCTCGTCGACGCGCTCCGGCGCGGTGACCAGCCGCCCACGCGCGGGCCGCACGCCAAGCCGGCCGCGGACGCCGACGACTTCGAACTGCTCGCCGCCGATCTGACCCGGGCCCACGACAGCGCCGTCACCGCCGTCGTCCAGGCCTCCCAGCTCTCCAGCCACGCGGGCAGCGAACAGAAGCTCGAAGTCTTCGTGAACCTGGCACGCCGGCTGCAGTCCCTGGTCCAGCGCGAGATCACCATCCTGGACGACCTGGAGAACGAGATCGAGGACCCTGATCTCCTCAAGGGCCTCTTCCACGTCGACCACCTCGCCACCCGGATCCGCCGCCACGCCGAGAACCTCGCCGTCCTCGGCGGCGCCGTCTCCCGCCGCCAGTGGAGCAACCCCGTCTCCATGACCGAGGTACTGCGCTCCGCCATCGCCGAGGTCGAGCAGTACTCCCGGGTCAAGCTGGTGCCCCCGGCCGACGGCACCCTGCGCGGGCACGCCGTGGCCGACGTCATCCACCTCCTCGCCGAACTCGTCGAGAACGCCACGGTGTTCTCCGCCCCGCACACCCAGGTCCTGCTCCGCGCCAACCTCGTCACCTCCGGACTGGCGGTCGAGGTCGAGGACCGGGGGCTCGGCATGCCCGTCACCGAGCAGAACAAGATGAACGCCCTGCTCGCCGACCCCGACCAGGTCAACGTCGCCAGCCTCCTCCAGGACGGTCGCATCGGCCTGTTCGTGGTCTCCCAGCTGGCCCGCCGCCACGGCATCCAGGTCCGGCTGCAGAGCAACATCTACGGCGGTGTCCAGGCCGCGTTCGTCGTCCCGCAGGGCCTCCTCGGCAACGAGCCGGGCGACCTGCCGCACACCCGGACCCAGACCCACCCGGAGCCCCAGTCCCACACCGGGCAGAGCACCGCCGTACGCCACCCCGACAAGCCCCGCCACGTCCAGGCCGCCCCACCCCAGCGGTCGTCCGGGTCCGGCCCGGCCGACCGCCCGGCGGCCGACCGGCCGGGCCGCACCGGCACCGGCCGGCCCGCGCCCGCAGAGCCCGCCCGTCCGGCGGGCGCCCGCCCCGAGCCCGGCCCCCGTTCCGCCCCGAGCCCGGCGCGTGCCTCCGTGCCCCGGCAGCAGGGTCCGGAGCGGGCCGGCGGCCAGCAGGTGCCCGGCCGGGGCAGCGGCCCGGTCCCGCTGCCCGTGCGGAGGGCCCGGGACGCGCGCCCCAACCCCGCCGAGGCGATGCCCGGCATCCGCCCCGACGACCGGCGGGCCGTCGACGAGAACGCCGGGGCACCCCCCACCCCCCGCGTCGGCGGTGCCGTACGCGGCACCATGGGCAAGCCCCAACTGCCCCGCCGCCGGGCCCAGCAGCACATCGTGCCGCAGCTCCGCGGCGGCCCCGCGCCCACGCCCTCGCGGGACCCCGATCACTACGTCGGCCACGACCCCGGGCTGATGGCCGCCTTCCAGCGCGGCATCGGGCTCGCCGAGGCCCGTCAGACGGAGAACTCCGACTGGGACACCTCCACGCTGGACACGACCGCCGCGGACCTCGCACCCCCCGCCCCCGACGCCGCCTCCCGCATCGACACGGGACAGCTGACGACCGGACAGTTGACGACCGGCCGGCCGACGGCAGGGCAGCCGACGACAGGTCTGCCGACGACCGGCCTGCCGGTCACGGGGCAGCCGACCACTGCCCACCAGAACACGGGCCTTGCCGCGGGCTCCTCGGCCCCGCCGGCCCACGGCGGTCCGGGCGGCACGGGCGCGCCGCACCGGGAGCCGGCCCCGAGGGACGTCCTCCGCCAGGACACCGCCCGGCCCTCGGGCGGACACCCCTCAGGCGCCGCCCCCATAGCCGTACCGCCGTCGGCCCTCGACGCGGCACACGACCGCACGTCCCGGCAGGACGGGAGCGCACCGGCCGGATGACCAGCCCCCTCACCACCCCCACCACGGTCCCCACCCCCTCCGCTCCCGCAGACCAACGCACCCCAAGGAGTCGATCCACCATGGCGAGCGATGCGCCGACCGGCCAGGTATCCGATCTCGACTGGCTGATGAGCGGCCTCGTCCAGCGCGTGCCGCACACCAGGAGCGCGGTGCTGCTCTCCTGCGACGGGCTCGTGAAGTCGGTCCACGGCCTCGATCCGGACAGCGCCGACCACATGGCCGCCCTGGCCTCCGGCCTGTACTCCCTCGGACGCAGCGCGGGAGTCCGCTTCGGCGACGGCGGCGACGTCCGCCAGGTCGTCGTCGAACTCGACTCGACCCTGCTGTTCGTCTCCACCGCGGGCTCCGGCACCTGCCTCGCCGTGCTCGCCGGGCGCGAGACCGACGCCGCCGTGCTCGGCTACGAGATGGCGATGCTCGTCAAGAGCGTCCGCCCGTACCTGGTCACCCATCCGCGTCAGGCCGTCCAACCCACCGCGATGAGGCCTTGAACGTGTCCGAGTCCGGCGACGGACCTCTGTACGACGACGCCGCCGGGCGTCTGGTTCGCCCCTTCACCGTCATCAACGGCCGGACCCGGCCGACCACCGCGCTCGATCTCCTCTCCCAGGTGATGGCCACCGGGGCGACCCCCCTCGGCTATCTGGGCCCCGAGCACGCGACCGCACTCGACCTGTGCCGGGCACCCGTCTCGGTCGCCGAGGTCGCCGCTCACCTCAAGCTGCCGGCGGCGGTCACCAAGGTGCTGCTGTCCGACCTCGTCGACTGCGGGGCCCTCACCACCAAGCCCCCGGTTTTCCACCACAACCCGACAGACCGGTCTCTTCTGGAGGCAGTGCTCGATGGACTACGACGACAGCTCTGACCCCTTTCCCACCGCACTGAAGATCTTGGTGGCGGGAGGGTTCGGGGTCGGCAAGACGACCTTCGTCGGCGCGGTGAGCGAGATCGCGCCGCTGAGCACGGAGGAACTGCTCACCACGGTGAGCGCCGCCACCGACAATCTCGACGGCATCGAGAACAAGGTCGAGACGACCGTCGCGATGGACTTCGGCCGCATCACCCTGGATCCGCGCCATGTGCTCTATCTCTTCGGCACCCCCGGGCAGCAGCGGTTCTGGTTCATGTGGGACGAACTCTCCGAGGGCGCCCTCGGTGCGGTCATCCTCGCCGACACCCGCCGTCTGGAGGACTGCTTCGCCGCCGTCGACTTCTTCGAGCAGCGCGGCCTCGGCTTCATCGTCGCCATCAACGAGTTCGACGGCTCCCACCGCTACGACGCCGAAGAGGTGCGCGCCGCCCTCGACCTCGACCCGGAGATCCCCGTCGTCTGCTGCGACGCGCGTATCTCCAGCTCGGGCGTCCAGACCCTGCTCACCCTCGTCCGGCACCTCCTCGCCCACACGCCGACGCAGCTCCCGAGCCACGGAGCCCACACGTGACGTACGACCCGCCGCGTCCGGCCGGCCGGCTGCTGCTCACCCCGGAGGACCCCGACGCCCCCGAGCGGGTGCGGCGGCTGCGGCACCTGGGGCTCGGTGCGTACGCCGAACCTGCCTTCGACGCCTTCGCGGACCGGCTCGCCGAGGTCGCCGCGGTGCCCTACGCGATGGTCAACTTCATCGACGAGAACCGGCAGTTCTTCGCCGGTCTGCATGTGTCGGCGCGGCCCACGGCGGACACCTCCCTGTTCGGGGTGGACCGGAGTCCGGCCCGTGACCACGGCTTCTGCCCCTACGTGGTGGTCCGCCGCAAAGGGCTCGTCCTCGAAGACGTGGTGGAGTACCCCAGGTTCGCCGGGAACCCCGTCGTCGACGACCACGGCATCCGCTCCTACCTCGGCGCCCCGCTGCTCGACCGCTCGGGCATCGCCCTCGGCACGGTCTGCGTCCTCGACGTCCAGCCGCGGCCGTGGGGCAGGGCCGGCCTGGAGACCATCAAGTCGATGGCCGCGGAACTGGCCGCCCGGATCGAGGGGCGGGAGGCGTACCCGTGACCGGGGGAGCGGGTGGCACTTCATGGCGGATGACGTCCCGGAGGGGTGTGAAGGAAAGCTGCGGCGGTGGTTAAGAAAACCTCGATGGACCCGGGGCACCGAGGTACGGCAGATTGATCGGCGATCCCACCCCTCTCCCCGGTACGGGCCTGTTCGTCATGCCCGGCGCCGGGGCGCACCCCCAGGAGCCGTGACGTGAAGGCGCTGGTCAAGGAGAAGGCGGAGCCCGGTCTGTGGCTCGTCGACGTCCCCGAGCCCGAGATCGGCCCCGGCGACGTACTGATCAAGGTCCTGCGGACCGGTATCTGCGGCACCGACCTGCACATCCGGGCCTGGGACGGCTGGGCCCGGCAGACCATCCGCACACCGCTCGTGGCCGGCCACGAGTTCGTCGGCGAGGTCGTGGAGACCGGCAGTGCCGTCACCGAGGTCCAGGTCGGCGACCGGGTCAGCGGCGAGGGCCACCTGGTGTGCGGCAAGTGCCGGAACTGTCTCGCCGGCCGCCGCCACCTGTGCCGTGCCACCATCGGTCTCGGGGTGGGCCGCGACGGCGCCTTCGCCGAGTACGTCGCGCTGCCCGCGACCAACGTCTGGGTGCACCGCGTCCCCGTCGACCTGGACGTCGCGGCCGTCTTCGACCCGTTCGGCAACGCCGTGCACACCGCCCTGTCCTTCCCGCTGGTCGGCGAGGACGTCCTGATCACCGGCGCCGGGCCCATCGGCCTGATGGCGGCGGCGGTGGCCAGGCACGCGGGCGCCCGCAACGTCGTGATCACCGACGTCAGCGAGGAACGTCTCGAACTGGCCCGCAAGATGGGCGTCAGCCTGGCGCTGAACGTGTCGGAGGCGGAGATCGCCGACGGACAGCGGGCGCTGGGGCTGCGGGAGGGCTTCGACGTCGGCCTGGAGATGTCCGGACGCCCCGAGGCCATGCGCGACATGATCGCCAACATGACGCACGGCGGCAGGATCGCCGTACTGGGCCTGCCGACCGAGGAGTTCGCGGTCGACTGGGCCCGGATCGTCACCTCGATGATCACGATCAAGGGCATCTACGGCCGGGAGATGTTCGAGACCTGGTACGCGATGTCGGTCCTCCTGGAGGGGGGACTCGACCTCGCTCCCGTGATCACCGGCCGCTACGGTCACCGCGACTTCGAGGCGGCCTTCGCCGACGCGGCGAGCGGCCGGGGCGGCAAGGTCATCCTCGACTGGACTGTCTGAATCTCGGCCCGGTCGGCCTCCGTGGCGCCCGAGCCGGTGCCGAGAGGCCGATCGTGCTCGCCCCTCCTTCGCCTGGCCTGCGCGTGTTCGACCTCTCGACACCGGCGCGCCCCTTCGGCTCACCCGCTCTTCGTCGCACCCTAGGAGCCCCCAGATGTTCGACTCGGTCCGTGACGACCTCCGCACCACCCTCGACGAGATCCGCGCCGCCGGCCTGCACAAGCCCGAGCGGGTCATCGGCACCCCGCAGTCGGCGACCGTCGCTGTCACCGCCGGCGGCCGGCCCGGCGAGGTGCTCAACTTCTGCGCGAACAACTACCTCGGTCTCGCCGACCACCCCGAGGTGATCTCCGCCGCCCACGAGGCCCTCGACCGCTGGGGCTACGGCATGGCCTCCGTCCGCTTCATCTGCGGCACCCAGGAGGTGCACAAGGAACTGGAGGCGCGGCTGTCGGCGTTCCTCGGCCAGGAGGACACGATCCTCTACTCCTCCTGCTTCGACGCCAACGGCGGCGTCTTCGAGACCCTGCTCGGCCCCGAGGACGCGGTGATCTCCGACGCCCTCAACCACGCCTCGATCATCGACGGCATCCGCCTCTCCAAGGCCCGCCGCTTCCGGTACGCCAACCGTGATCTCGCCGACCTGGAACGGCAGTTGAAGGAGGCCACGGAGGGCGGCGCCCGCCGGAAGCTGATCGTCACCGACGGCGTGTTCTCCATGGACGGCTATGTGGCCCCGCTCCGTGAGATCTGCGACCTCGCCGACCGCCACGACGCCATGGTCATGGTCGACGACTCGCACGCCGTCGGCTTCACCGGCCCCGGCGGCCGCGGCACCCCCGAGCTGCACGGCGTCATGGACCGCGTCGACATCGTCACCGGCACCCTCGGCAAGGCCCTCGGCGGCGCCTCCGGCGGATACGTCGCCGCCCGCGCCGAGATCGTCGCCCTGCTGCGCCAGCGCTCCCGCCCGTACCTCTTCTCGAACACGCTCGCCCCGGTGATCGCGGCGGCCTCCCTGAAGGTCCTCGACCTCCTGGAGTCGGCCGACGACCTGCGCGTCCGCCTCGCCGAGAACACCGCACTGTTCCGGAGCCGGATGACCGAGGAGGGCTTCGACATCCTGCCCGGCGACCACCCCATCGCCCCCGTCATGATCGGGGACGCCTCGAAGGCGGGCCGCCTGGCCGAGCTGCTCCTGGAGCGTGGCGTCTACGTGATCGGCTTCTCCTACCCGGTCGTTCCGCAGGGCCAGGCCCGGATCCGCGTCCAGCTCTCCGCCGCGCACTCGACGGCGGACGTCCACCGCGCGGTCGACGCGTTCGTGGCGGCGCGGGCCGAGCTGGAGGCCTGAG
This sequence comes from Streptomyces sp. NPDC041108, assembly GCF_055592645.1. Lineage (NCBI taxonomy): Bacteria > Bacillati > Actinomycetota > Actinomycetes > Kitasatosporales > Streptomycetaceae > Streptomyces > Streptomyces sp. NPDC041108. The sequence goes on from NZ_JBVIYK010000001.1 coordinate 1,082,932, forward strand.
CCGCACCCCCGGGACGGCGGACCGGGCGGACCGGTTCTGGGGGAAAGCGCGCATTTGAGAGAATCGGTCTCATGATCGAAGCGCGGCGGCTCCACATCCTTCGTGCGGTGGCCGACCACCGCACGGTGACGGCGGCTGCCGCCGCGCTCTATCTCACCCCGTCCGCCGTCTCCCAGCAGCTGACGGCCCTGGAACAGGAGACGGGACACCGCCTGGTCGAGCGCGGTGCGAAGGGCGTCCGGCTCACCCCGGCCGGCGAGATCCTGCTCGGCCACACCCACGCGGTCCTCGCCCAGCTGGAGCAGGCGGCGGCGGAACTGGCCGCGTACAGCTCGGGCGCGGCCGGCACCGTCACGGTCGCCGCCTTCGCCACCGGGATCGCCCAGGTCGTCGCACCCGCGCTGGCCCGCCTCGCGCTGTCCGCACCCGGCATCCGGCTGCGCGTCCAGGACGCCGAGGGCGACGCGAGCCTGCCGATGGTCCTGGACCGGCAGGTCGACATCGCCGTCGCCGTCGAGTACCGGGGCGCCCCGGCCGCCGACGACCCCCGCCTCACCCACGTCCCGCTGTACGCCGAGCCCTTCGACGCGGTCGTGCCCCTCGGCCACCGCCTCGCCGACACGGCCGAGGTGCCGCTCGCCGAACTGGCCAAGGACCCCTGGATCGGCCCCTACCCCGGCAATCCCTGCCATGACGTCGTGGTCCTGGCCTGCGAGAACGCCGGCTTCCAGCCCCGCCTCGAACACTCCTCCGACGACTTCCGTGCCGTCGTCGCCCTCGCCTCCGCCGACGCGGGCGTCGCCCTCGTGCCCCGTTCGGCGCTGCGCGGCACGGACCTCACGGGCGTGGTCGTCCGCCCGGTCGACGGGGTTGCCCCCACGCGCCGTGTCTTCGCCGCCGTACGCCGTGGCGCGGAGGGCCACCCGCTGATCCGGCCGGTGCTGGAGGCGCTGGGGGAGGCGGCGGGGTGAGAGGGGTGTGAGTGTCAGTGGTGGCCGCTACGGTGCGTCCCATGCCGGATGCCGAAGACGTACGACGTACCGCCCTCTCCCTGCCCGACACCACGGAGAAGGTCGCCTGGAACATGCCCACCTTCAGGGTGGCGGGAAAGATGTTCGCGACACTGCCGGAGGACGAGACGTCCATGGCCGTGCGCTGCCCGAAGGAGGAGCGGGACGAACTGGTGCTCGCCGAGCCCGGCAAGTTCTGGATCGCCGACCACGAGGCGGGCTTCGCCTGGGTGAGGGTGCGGCTCTCCGCCCTGGAGGACGAGCCGGAGCTGCGCGACATCCTCGCCGACTCCTGGCGCCAGGCGGCCCCGGCCGGACTGCTCGACGCCCACCCCGAGTTGGGCCGCCCGGCAGCTTGACTGACGCGGCCCGACGCTCCGGCAGGGCCGGACCCGGTGCCGTCCGTGCCCGGTCCGCCGCCGGTCCGGGCGGCGCCGGAGCGTCGCGCCGCGACAAAACGGGTGCGCGACCACAGGGCCGAGTGCGGTATTGTTTGCGTGCGCGTTCAGCCAGGGGAAACCCCAGGTCAGACGGGCAACGGGACGTGGCGCAGCTTGGTAGCGCACTTGACTGGGGGTCAAGGGGTCGCAGGTTCAAATCCTGTCGTCCCGACTCGAAGGAGTCGCAGATCAGGGTCGTTTCGGAGCAATCCGGAACGACCTTTTTCGTGCGCCTCGACCCTCACCGAGAGTGACGGATCGTCGCCCGGTGTGATCCTCCGGAAGGCCGTCCCGGAGCGACGGGACCGGCACCTGAGAGCGCGCCCCGGTGCGCGTACGTCGTGTGACCGCGGTGTGTACATCTCGTGATTGCCTCAACTCCCTGGATCGGCCATTGTGTTGCCCTGGTAGTGAAAGCCCTGCGCAGTAGAGGGAGAACGTGTCGCTCCGGATACATTTCACCGAATTGGACATCGCGAGAACGCGCGTGGCGACACGGGTCGACCCTCTGTGGGAGCTCGCGGCGAGCCTCCATCGTCTGCAGTCGCGCCGAGGCCGCTGGGCCTACGCCGAGTGGTACCGCGCGGCCCGGGTGGCGATGCGCGAACGGGGCCTGGAGCGGGTCCTGCGCACCACCTTGCTGCCGCTGTACCCGAGGGCGGCCTACTTCCCCGACTTCCTCACACCCCCGCAGACGCTCGGCGACCTCGACGGCGGGCTCGACGAACTCCTCGCCACCCCGCCGAGCCGCGTCGGCGAGGAGATCGCACTGCTCGACGAGGCCGTGGGCGCCCCCTCCTGGGCACCCCGGCTCGCGGAGCCGGCGGAGCGGGAGGCGCTGGTCAAGGTGTTACGCGTCTACTACGGCGCCGTCGTTGCCCCCTACCAGGACCGGATGGCGGCCCGGGTCGAGGCGGAGCGCTCGGCGCGCTGCCGCGGAATCATGGACGGGGGCATCGAGGGCATGCTCGCCGGGCTCGGTCCCACCATGCGCTGGCGGCACCCCGTGCTGCACGTGCGCTATCCCGCGCTGGAACGGGACCTGTACCTCAACGGGCGGGGCATCACCCTCGTGCCCTCCTACTTCTGCTGGGACGCGCCGGTCAGCCTCGCCGACCCGGAGCTGCCGCCCGTCCTGTACTACCCGCTGCTCCACGAACAACCGGAACCCACCGGGCTGCTGGGAGACGCCCTCGCCGAACGGCCGCTGACGGACCTGCTGGGGCGGGCGCGCGCCGCCGCGTTCCACGCCACGGCCGCCGGAGCCACGACCGGCGAGATCGCGCGGGCCGCCGACGTGTCCGCGTCGTCCGCCAGCAGGCACGCGACCGCGCTGCGCAACGCCGGGCTGATCACCACCACCCGGCAGGGCGCGACGGTGCTGCACACCCTCACCCCGCTCGGCGCGACCCTGCTCCGTGCCGCGACCCGCACCCCGGCTTCCCGCACGTCCGCTCCCCACCCCTCGATTCCCCACCCCTCGGCTCCGCACGCGGCGACTCCCCACGCGGAGCCGGCCCTGCCCTGACCGGCGCCCCCCACGTGCCCGACCGCGCATCGACGCGCCTCCTTCCGCGCACCGGCATCTCCCCGCCGACCTGCGCTTTTGCGCTGAGACGCAAAGGCATGGCCCGGGACCGGGGCACAGGGAATCGTAGGCACCACGCCCCACAGGGGCACCGTCCGAAGCGGCCGTACCGGAGGGGGACCGGCACATGAAGCGAGCGTTCGTCCTCGCCTGCGTGACTGCGGCGCTCGTCGCCGCCACGGCGGCCGGCTGCACCACCGGTGAGCGGCACGACAGCTCCCGGACCGCAGCGGCCGGCGCGGCGGCGGATGCCGGGGGCGAAAGCCGCGAACTCACCGACGCCGAACAGATCCTCGTCGAGCGCGCCGAAGCACGGCTGGTCAAGACGTGCATGGAGGGCAAGGGCTTCAAGTACTGGGCGCGCTCGGTGCTGACGGTCGACGACCTCAAGGGCGGCGGATACGTGCTCACCGACCTCGCCTGGGCCAGGAAGCACGGCTACGGCAGCCGGCTCGCGGACAGGCTGCAGACCGTACAGAGCACCGACCCGAACCACGTCTACGCCGAAGGTCTCTCCCGGCAGGAGCGCCTCCGCTACAGCCAGGCCCTCGACGGAGGCACGGCGGACGGGATGCTCACCGCCTCGCTGCCCGCCGGCGGCACCGTCCGCACACCGCGGCACAGCTGCCAGACCGAAGCCAAGGAGAAGCTCTACGGGGACTTCGAGACCTGGTTCCGGGTGGAGAAGACCGCCACGAACCTGTCCCCCCTGTACGTGCCCGCCCTCCTCGCGGACAGCCGTTTCCGGCGCGCGGTCGCGCAGTGGTCCAGCTGTATGCGCCGAGCCGGGCACGACTACGCCGACCCGCCCGCCGCCCGCCGCGCGCTCCCCTCACTCACCAAGGGGTTGTCGTCCGAGCGGGCCCACGCGGCCGAGGTCGAACTGGCGGTCGCGGAGGTGACCTGCGCGACCGGGACACCGCTCGCCGAGACCGCGCGTGCGCTCGACACCGAGTACCGCGACAAGCGGCTCGGCCGGTACGCCGACGACATCGCCACCCACCGGCGCATGGCGCTCGCCGCGCTGGACCGGGCCGAGGACATCACCGGATCCACCGCCTGACACCCGGGCGACCGACCCCACACACGTCCGCGGCCGCACGGCCGCGGAGCACCCCCAGCACATCTGCCGAACAAGGAGTGATCCCTCATGCGCAAGACCCTGGCCGTAGCCGCCACGCTGGGCCTCGCGGGCCTCGCGGTGATCGTACCGACGAGCGGCGCCCAGGCCGCAGCCCCGTGCGACAACGCCTGGAACAGCGCCAACTCCGGCTTCTTCTACGCCTACTCGGGCGACAACTGCAGCGGCTACCTCGGCAGCGCCGACGGCTCCGACTCCAACTGGGGCAACGACCAGGGCGCGTTCCAGGGCGACGACACCAACAACGCGGAGTCCATCCTGCACAAGGGGACCTCCGGGCTCGCCGTGCAGGTCTTCAACGGCACCGGGACGGACTGGGCCGGCGGCCACACCTGCATCAAGAAGTCCGAGCTGTACATGAGCAGCCTCAACGGCTTCTCGTTCACCAGCGGTTACGACGTGGACAACGAGATCAGCTCCCACCGCTGGGTCGCCAACGCCGACTGCGGGAAGTTCCTGGACTCCTGACCATCCGGTAGCACCGCACCACGACTCCGTCCCGTGGCCCACCACACTCCTGGTGGGCCACGGGTGTGTCCGGGTCCGGAGGCAGGCGCACGGGGGTGATTCGGGGGGTGTCGGGGGTGCCCGGTGGACTGCGGGGAGCACCGGTCGCTTTGATGGGGGCGCGGGGTGATCCGTGCCGTCACGGGTCGAGGACCGCGAGCCGACGACACCCGACACGCGCCGGAGATGAACTGCCATGGTGACCGACCGGTACGGCAACCGCCTGCACGAATGCACCGCCGAGGGGGCGGAGCACCTGGACCGGGCCGTGGAGGGGCTGCTGTTCTTCCGGCCGGACTTCCCGGACGCCGTCAAGGCCGCGGTGGCCGCCTGCCCGGCCTCGCCGCTCGCCCAGGCGTTCGCCGCCTACCTCGGGGTGCTGGGGACCGAGCCGGGTGACGCCGCCCGGGCCGGCGGCCGGTTCGCCGACTTCGGCACCGGTCTGGACCGCACCTCCCTGCCCCCGCGGGAACGCATGCACATGGCGGCGGCCGAGGCCTGGCTCGGGGGCGATCTGCTGTGGGCCTCGCAGATCCTGGAGGACCTGGTCGTCGAGTGCCCCCGTGATCCGCTCGCCCTGGCGGTGGGGCACCAGCTCGACTTCTTCACCGGTGACGCCACCCGCCTGCGGGACCGGATCGGCGGGGCCCTGCCCGCGTGGGACGAGCACGACCCCCACCGCGGGCCACTGCTGGGCATGTACGCGTTCGGCCTGGAGGAGTCGGGGCACTACGGCCGCGCCCAGGAGGCGGGCCTCGCCGCCGTCGAACAGAACGCCCACGACATCTGGGCCGTCCATGCCGTCGCCCACGTGCACGAGATGCAGGGGCGGTTCGCCGAGGGCATCGGTTTCCTCGACGCCCGCATCGACCACTGGGCGAGCGGCAGTCTGCTGACGGTGCACAGCTGGTGGCACTACGCCCTGTACGCGCTGGAGGCGGGCGACACGGCGACGGCCCTGCGGATCTACGACGCCGTCCTGCACCACGAGAACTCGACCGGGTTCGTCATGGAACTCCTCGACGCCGCCTCGCTGTTGTGGCGGCTGTTCCTGGACGGCTCGGACCAGCACGCCCGCTGGCAGGCGCTGGCCGACGCGTGGGCCGCGCGCGAGGACCCGCCGTTCTACGCCTTCAACGACGTGCACGCCGTGATGGCGTTCGTGGGAGCGGGGCGGCTGGAGACGGCGGACGCGTTCGTGGCCGACCGGACGCGCTGGCTGCGGGGACCGCGCGACGGCGGGCGCGCCCCCACCAACCGTGTGATGACCGGCCGTATCGGCCTGCCCGTGTGCCAGGCGCTGGTGGCGTACGCCCGCGAGGACTACCCGGCGGTGGTGGAACTGCTCTGGCCCGTCCGCCGCCGGCTGCACACCTTCGGCGGCAGCCATGCCCAGCGGGACGCGATCCAGCGGACCCTTCTGGAGGCGACCCTGCGCGCCCGCCGGGACGACCTGGCGCGGCTGCTGCTCGGCGAACGCACGGGCCTGAGCCCCCACAGCCCCTACAACTGGCTCGGCCGGGCCCGGCTCGCCGACGCCCTCGGCGAGGCGGGCCGGGCCGCCGTCGCCCGCGACACGGCGGCCGGGCTGGCGGCCCCCGCCGCGCGGATGCTGGGCGGGAACCCGCACCGCGCCCACATCGGGGGAAGGCCCTGAGTGGCCGCCGCGGCTAGGACAGACAGCCCACGTGCGCCAGGGCCTGCTTCAGCAGGACCCCCTGGCCACCGGGCATCTCGTTCTGCACGGACGCCGACGCCGCCTCCTGGGGGCTGAACCACACCAGGTCGAGGGCGTCCTGCCGGGGCCGGCAGTCGCCCGACACCGGGACGATGTAGGCGAGGGACACCGCGTGCTGACGCGGGTCGTGGAACGGGGTGATGCCCTGCGTCGGGAAGTACTCGGCGACGGTGAAGGGCTGCAGCGCGGACGGAACACGCGGCAGCGCGACCGGTCCGAGATCCTTCTCCAGGTGCCGCAGGAGCGCGTCGCGCACCCGCTCGTGGTGCATCACGCGGCCGGAGACCAGATTGCGGCTGACCGTCCCGTCCGGGCCGATGCGCAGCAGCAGCCCGATACTGGTGACTTCGCCGCTGTCGTCGACGCGCACGGGCACGGCCTCGACGTACAGGATCGGCATCCGGGCGCGTGCCGATTCGAGCTCGTCGGACGGCAGCCAGCCCGGCGTGGTTTCGGTCATGTCAGACATTGGCCGATCATACTTTCAACGTCAGTCGGTGCGCGCGTCGCTCCGATCACACCTGTCACTGATGCCCGGGTCCCTCCCCTCGCATGCGCGGCGAGGCCGATCAGTCGCGCGCGGCCCACAATCCGCGCACATGACCGAGATGGCGGGTCATCACCGTGTGCACGGCGGCCTCGTCGCGGTCGAGCAGAGCGTCGAGGAGTTCCAGGTGCTCCTGCGCGGAGGAGAGCAGCCGGCCGGATTCGGCGAGCGCGGTCAGACCGTAGAGGCGGGCTCGTTTGCGCAGGTCACCGACCACCTCGACGAGATGCGCGTTGCCCGCGAGGGCGAGCAGACCGAGGTGGAAGCGGGTGTCGGCCTCGACGTAGGCGATGAGGTCCCCGGCGGCCGCGGCGGCGACGATCTCCCGGGCGGCGGGCCGCAGCGCCTCCAGCGAGACCGGGTCGGCGGTCCGGGCCAGGCCGACCGTGGTCGGGATCTCGATGAGCGACCGTACGTGGGTGTACTCGTCGAGCTGTCTCTCCGTGACGGCGGTGACCCGGAACCCCTTGTTGGGCACGGTGTCGACCAGGCCCTCCTTGGCCAGATCCAGCATGGCCTCCCGCACCGGCGTCGCCGAGACGCCGAAGCGGGCGGCGAGCGCGGGCGCGGAGTACACCTCGCCCGGCCGCAGCTCGCCGGCGATCAGCGCGGCCCGCAGCGCGTCGGCGACCCGCTCGCGGTAGCTGCTCTTCTTGCCGCCGAGCACCGGCAGGGCCGGGGCCGGGGGAGCGGCGGCGGCAGCGTCGGACGGGGCGCCGGTGCGCTGCGAGGCCATGGGAGGCATGCGGTCTCTCCTGGAGTCCTGAAGTCCCGGAATCCTAGAGGACGAATCCGGAGGGGAACGGGTCGGACGGGTCGAGCAGGTACTGGGCCGTGCCGGTGATCCAGGCGCGGCCGGTGAAGCTGGGCAGCACGGCCGGGACGCCGGCCACCTCGGTCTCGCCGAGCAGCCGCCCCGTGAACCGGGTGCCGATGAAGGACTCGTTCACGAACTCGGTGTGCAGGGGCAGTTCGCCGCGCGCGTGCAGCTGTGCCATGCGGGCGCTGGTGCCCGTGCCGCAGGGGGAGCGGTCGAACCAACCGGGGTGGATGGCCATCGCGTGGCGCGAGTGCCGGGCGGTGGCTCCGGGGGCGTACAGGTGGACATGGTGGAGACCGCGGATCGACGGGTCCTCCGGGTGGACGGGCTCCTCCTGCGCGTTGACGGCGTCCATCAGGGCGAGCCCGGCCCGCAGGATGTCGTCCTTGCGGGCGCGGTCGAACGGCAGGTCGAACTGCGTCAGCGGCAGGATGGCGTAGAAGTTGCCGCCGTACGCGAGGTCGTAGGTCACCGTCCGCCCGTCGGCGAGCGTGATCTCGCGGTCGAGGCCGGCGGAGAACGACGGCACGTTCCGCAGGGTGACCGCCTTCGCCGCGCCGTCCTCCACCGCCACCTCGGCCACGACGAGCCCCGCCGGGGTGTCCAGCCGGATGGTGGTGACCGGCTCGACGACCTCGACCATGCCGGTCTCCACGAGCACGGTCGCGACACCGATGGTGCCGTGGCCGCACATGGGCAGATAGCCGGAGACCTCGATGTAGACGACACCGTAGTCGCAGTCGGGGCGGGTCGGCGGCTGCAGGATCGCCCCGCTCATCGCCGCGTGGCCGCGCGGCTCGTTCATCAGCAACTGCTTGACGTCGTCGCGGTGTTCACGGAACCACAGCCGTCGTTCGTTCATGGTCGCGCCGGGGATCGTGCCGATCCCGCCGGTGACCACCCGGGTGGGCATTCCCTCGGTGTGCGAGTCGACGGCGTGCAGGACGATTTTGCTGCGCATGGCCGGACCTTCCCTTCCGCCGTGGTTACGCGAGGCCCGCGGCGACGGCCTTCTCGGTGGCCGCCCGGATGACGGCCTCCTGCTCCGGCAGCAGCTCCACCCGGGGCGGTCGGCAGCGTCCACCGGGCCGGCCCACGATGTCCATCGACAACTTGATGGCCTGGACGAACTCGACCTTCGAGTCCCAGCGCAGCAGCGGGTGCAGCTGCTCGTACAGCCCCTTGGCCGTCGCGAGGTCGCCGTCCACCGCCGCGTGGTACAGCTCGACCGTCGCGGCCGGCAGGGCGTTCGGGTACCCGGCGACCCAGCCCTTGGCGCCCGCGAGCGCCAGCTCCAGCAGCACGTCGTCCGCGCCGATCAACAGGTCCAGTTCCGGGGCCAGTTCGGCGAGCTGGTAGGCCCGCCGGACGTCACCGGAGAACTCCTTGACGGCCCGGACGTACCCCTCGCCGTGCAGCTTGGCGAGCAGTTCGGGGACGAGGTCGACCTTGGTGTCGATCGGGTTGTTGTACGCCACGACCGGCAGGCCCGCCTTCGCGACCTCCGCGTAGTGCGCGAGCACCGACCGCTCGTCGGCGCGGTACGCGTTCGGCGGCAGCAGCATCACCGACGCGCAGCCCGCGTCCCGCGCCTGCTCGGCCCAGCGCCGGGACTCGGCGGAGCCGTACGCGGCGACCCCCGGCATCACGCGCGCGCCGCCGATCGCGGCCACGGCCGTCTCGACGACCTTGACCCGCTCCTCGGGCGTCAGCACCTGGTACTCGCCGAGCGAGCCGTTCGGTACGACGCCGTCACAGCCGTTCTCGACCAGCCACGCGCAGTGTTCCGCGTAGGCGTCGAGGTCGACGGAGAGATCGTCGCGGAGGGGGAGCGCGGTGGCGACGAGGACACCGCGCCAGGGACGGTTCTCGGTGGTGGTCATGGGTTTCCCTCTCCATGGGGTGTGACATGGTACTGACGCCCGCCGGTGTGATTGCCGTGGCAGGGGCTCAGGGGCTCAGGGGCTCAGGGGCTCAGGGGCTCAGGGGCTCAGGGGCTCCGGGGCTGGGGCTGGGGCTGGGGCTGAAGGGCTCAGGGGGGTCGTCGTGTTCCTCCTCGGGGGTCTGCCCCGCGCGTGCCAGCACGCCCAGCGGCACCGGGCGCGCGAGCGGCCGCCGGGTCGCGGTCTGCGGGCAGTCGGCGATCCCCGCCACCGCCGGCTCGCACATCCGGCCCTGGCACCAGCCCATCCCGGCACGGGTCAGCAGTTTGACCGTCCGTACGTCCCCGGCGCCCAGCTCCCCGACGGCCTCACGGACGGCGCCGGCGGTGACCTCCTCGCAGCGGCAGACGACGGTGGCGTCGGTGACCCGCTCGGTCCAGCGCGCCGGAGGCACGTACACCGTGTCGAGCACGTCGGAGAACTCCCGCAGCCTGTCACGGGACCTGGCGGCCTCCGCCCACTCGCCGGGGTCCGGCACGCGGCCCAGGAGGCGGGCGGCGGCCGACCGTCCGGCGATGTGTCCCTCGGCCAGGGAGAGCGCCGCGCCACCGATGCCGGTGGTCTCGCCCGCCGCCCAGACGCCCGGCACGTCGGTGCGCTGCTCGTCGTCGGCCCATACGCGCGTTCCGTCGGGCTCGACGCGGCAGCCGAGCGTCCCGGCGAGATCGGTGTGCGCCAGCATGCCGTGTCCGACGGCCAGGGTGTCGCAGGGGATGCGCCGCTCGGTGCCGGGCCGGAGCCGCCCCTCGGCGTCGAGCGCGGCGACGGTCACCGCCTCCAGCCGGTCGCCGCCGTGCGCCTCGACGACCGTGTGCCGTACGAGGGTCCGTACCCGGCGGCGCAGCAACTCCACCGCGTACCCGGCGCCTTCGACGAGCTTGTCCGCCCGGCCCGCCAGCGCTCCGGTCCGCCGCGCCAGGGCCCTCGGGTCCGCCGACTCCACCAGCGCGGCCACCGTGACGCCCGCCGCCGCGAGCCCGGTCGCCACCGGCAGCAGCAGCGGCCCGGTCCCGGCGACGACCGCCGTACGGCCGGACACCACGAGGGAGCCCTTGAGCATGGCCTGTGCGCCGCCGGCGGTGACCACGCCGGGCAGCGTCCAGCCGGGGAAGGGCAGCACCTTCTCGTAGCCGCCGGTCGCGAGGAGGACGGCGTCCGCGCGCACCTCGACGGGCCGCTCCTGGGCGGGGCCGAGCAGGGCGTGGACGGTGAAACGCTGCGGGCCGTCGGGGCGCCGCTCCACGCACCACACGTGGTGGTCCGGGAGATGGGTGACGCGCCCGGCGGCGATCTGCCGGTCGAGGCCGTCGCTCAGCCGCCGCCAGGTGCGCCACTGGTGGTGCAGTGCCCGTGGACGCCGTGCGCCGAGCCCGGCCGCGGGCTGCCGGTAGAACTGGCCGCCGGGTGCCTCGGCGGCGTCGACCACCGTCACCCGTACGCCCGCTCCGGCCGCCGCCAGGGCCGCGGCCAGGCCCGCGGGACCGGCGCCGACGATCGCCAGACGGGGCGGTGCCGGCTCAGTGCTCATGGCCCGTCCCCTCCTGCGTGCTGATCGTGTCGCCCGGACGGACCGGCACCAGGCAGGCCCGCTGATTGGGGCGGCCGTTGACGGTCACCAGGCAGTCGAAGCACACACCGATGCCGCAGAAGACGCCCCGTGGCCGGCCCGCACCCCGGGTGGTGCGCCAGGACGTGATCCCGGCGGCCCAGAGCGCCGCCCCGACCGTCTGGCCGGGCAGGGCCTCCACGGCACGTCCGTCGAGCGTGACGGTGAAGGCGGGGCCGGGTGCGGCCCGCGCCAGTTCCAGCGGGTTCATGCCGCCTCCCCCTCGTACGCGTCGAACCGGTCCGGGCGGAACGGCGTGAGGTCCAGGTCGGGCGGTCCGCCGCCGAGCACCTGGGCGATCAGCCGCCCGGTCCCGGTGGCCAGCCCGATCCCGGCGCCCTCGTGGCCGCACGCGTGGAACAGGCCCGGGGCCCGTGGGTCCGGCCCGATCGCGGGCAGATGGTCCGGCATGTAGGGCCGGAAGCCCGCGTACGTCCGCATCGCGCGCACCTCTTCCAGGAACGGGAACAGCCGGGTCGCGCCCGCCGCGAGCGCGCGGACCGCGGGCAGGGAGAACGACCGGTCGAAGCCGACCCGTTCGCGGCTCGCGCCGATCAGCACGGGTCCGGCGGCCGTGCCCTCGACGACCGGGGAGGTCTGCAGCGCCGCCGAGTCGCTGGCCACGTCGGCCACGTAGTCGGCGGCGTACACCTTGTGCCGCACCATCGGCGGCAGTGGTTCGGTGACGATCACGAAGCCGCGCCGGGGCAGGACGGGGAGGGCGACCCCGGCGAGCGCGGCCAGTTCCCCGCCCCAGGTCCCGGCCGCGTTGACGACCGCGGGGGCGTGGACGTCGCCCCGGTCGGTCCGCACGCCGCGCACGGCACCGTCCGGCGAGCGCAGCACCTCGGTCACGGTCCGGCCGGTGAGCAGCCGGGCGCCGGAGGCCCGTAGGAGACGGGCGGCGGCCAGGGTGGGCATGACCTGGGCGTCCTGCGGATAGTGCATGCCGCCGGCGAGACCGGGGGCCAGATGCGGTTCCAGATCGGGGAGCCGGTCCACGGGGACGGGTACCGCCTCCACTCCCGCGGCGCGCTGCCCGGCGGCGAACCGCTCCAGCGCGGCGAGTCCTGCCGGGGCGGAGGCGACGACGAGTCCACCCTTCGCCTCGTACTCGAACGCCGTTCCCAGGCCCGGCTCGGCGGCCAGCTCCGCCCACAGACGGTTGGAGAGCAGGGCGAGTTCGAGTTCCGGGCCGGGCTCCTTGTCGGAGACGAGGATGTTGCCCTCACCGGCGCCGGTCGTGCCGCCGGCCACCGGGCCACGGTCCACCACCACGACGCCCAGGCCCGCCCGGGCCGCGTACAGGGCGCAGGCCGCGCCCACCATTCCCGCTCCGACAACCACGACGTCGCAGGTCAGTCGCTCGGTCACGTCAGTACTATGTCACATGGCGCAGAGCCTCGGAAGACCGCGACCGCCGCGACGCGCGACCGCCCCGAGGTGCGCCCGCCGTGGCCGTCACCCCACCGTGGCCGTCAGCTCGCCGTCGGCCGGCCTTCACGTGGCCGTCGTCGTGGCGGTCGTCGTGAACGTCGCCCGGCCGTCGTCGTGACACCCGCGGCCGTCGTCCCGGCAGGGGAGGCGTTCGTCGCCCGGCCGGTCGGAATCAGCGTCAGAGTCCGAGCCCCTGCACCATCTCGTCCACGACGATCCGGCAGCGGGGGAGCGGGTGCGGGTGCGGGTGCGGGTCCGTCCGGGCCGGGGTGGTCAAGTCGTCGGCCGCCCGGGCCGTGCGGTCCTTCGGCACGGCCACCGGGATCTCCTCCAGCCACCGTTCGACCTCCCGTACCGGGAGGCCGTGGCGGTGTGCGGCGTCCCGCACCGTGAGCCTTCCGGAGAGGATGCCCGCGAGGATGCGGATCCGCTCGGCCGGGGGAATCTCCGAGTCGTCCAAGAGACGGTCCTTTCCGTGAGCCGTTCACCGGGCCGTCGTCCCGCACGGAACGACCGTGTGCCCAGCAGCTTCGGACCGCGCCGGAGAGCGGTCCCTGCCGTGGTGTGGCCGTCGGCCGTCCGGAAGATGAAGAACCGAGCACCGAACCTCCCGGACACCACCCGCGGTCACCCGTCCGGCCGAGTACCGGAACGGCTCCCGGACAGTCCTCCCCCGCACGGGTGCGTGGCGCGGGACGCCCGGCGCCTCGACGACGAGACGGCATCACGGCACCTCGAACGCCGGGCGCCCCGCATGCCCCGAACCCGCGGCCCCCCGACACTGACCCCATGCCAGACCCCGCCCCCGGCCCCCGCGTCGGCCCTCGCACCGGGCCCAGCCGTATCGAGGACTACGCCCTCATCGGCGATCTCCTCTCCGCCGCCCTCGTCGGCAAGGACGGTAGCGTCGACTGGCTCTGTCTCCCTCGCTTCGACTCACCCGCATGCTTCGCCGCCCTCCTCGGCGACGAGGACAACGGGCGCTGGCGCATCGCGCCGGCGGACGAGAACGGCGCCCGCGCCCACCGCCGCTACCGGGACGACACCCTCGTCCTGGACACGGAATGGCAGACGGCCGGCGGCCGGGTCCTGGTCACCGACTTCATGCCGTGCCGCAAGACCGGTGCCCCCAGCGTCGTACGCGTCGTCGAGGGCCTCTCCGGCACCGTCGACATGCGCATGGACCTGCGGCTCCGCTTCGACTACGGCCGGGTGCTGCCCTGGATGCGCCGTCGCGACGGGCATCTGACGGGGACCGCGGGGCCCGAGTCGGTGTGGCTGCGCACGCCCGTCCGGCCGGTCGCCCACGGCACCGTCCACACCGCCGTCTTCCCGGTCACGGCGGGCGAGAAGATCCCCTTCGTGCTGACCTGGCACCCCTCCCATCTGCCCGCGCCGCGGGAGGTGGACGCGTTCGAGGCACTGACCGGCACGGAGGCGTACTGGCGGCGCTGGCTGCGCAGGCTGACGTACGACGGGCCGTACCGTGACGCCGTCGCCCGCTCCCTGATCACCCTCAAGGCCCTGACGTACCAGCCGACCGGCGGCATCGTCGCCGCCCCGACCACCTCCCTGCCCGAGGAGATCGGCGGCGTGCGGAACTGGGACTACCGCTTCTGCTGGCTGCGGGACGCGGGGATGACGCTGGAGGCGTTGCTGCGCAGCGGTTTCAAGGCGGAGGCGGACGCGTGGCGGGCCTGGCTGGAGCGGGCGGTGGCCGGGCGGCCGGAGGACGTGCAGATCATGTACGGCATCGCGGGGGAGCGGCGGCTGACCGAGTGGGAGGCCGACTGGCTGCCGGGCTACGAGGGCTCGCGCCCGGTGCGGATCGGCAACGCGGCCGCCGGGCAGCGGCAGCTCGACGTACCCGGTGAGGTGATGGAGGCCATCCATCTGGCCATCGGCTGCGGACTGCGCCCGCGCCAGCACCTGGTCTCCCTCCAGGCGGTCTTCCTGGAACACCTGGAACGGGCCTGGCCCGAGCCCGACCAGGGGCTGTGGGAGATGCGCGGTGCTCCCCGCCACTACACGCACTCCAAGGTGATGTGCTGGGTCGCCTTCGACCGCGCGGTCCGGCTGGCCGAGGCGCACTCCCGCCCGGGTCCCGTGGAGAGGTGGCGGGCTGTCCGGGACCGTATCCACCGCGAGGTCTGCGAAAAGGCGTTCGACCCGGAGCGGGGCACCTTCACCCAGTCGTACGGTTCCCGCGAACTCGACGCCGCGCTGCTGCAGATCCCGCAGACCGGGTTCCTGCCGCCGGACGACCCCCGGGTGATCGGCACCATCGAGGCCGTACAGCGCGAACTGCTCGCGGACGGGCTGGTGGCACGCTACTCCGCGGGCGCCGCCGACTCGCCGGACGGCCTCAGCGGTGGTGAGGGCGCCTTCCTGGCCTGCTCCTTCTGGCTCGCGGACGCCCTGCGGCTGATCGGCCGCGCGGACGAGGCCCGGGCCCTGTACGAGCGGCTCCTGGAACTGCGCAACGACGTCGGCCTGCTCGCCGAGGAGTACGACCCCCGGGCCCGCCGCCAACTGGGCAACTTCCCGCAGGCGTTCACCCACGTCCCGCTGATCCGGGTGGCCTACGAGCTGGACCGTCACGCCCCGCACGCCCGCCGGGAGAACCCGAGTACGCCCCCTGCCGCGAAGGAGGGGTGAGGCGTGCTGCCCGGGTTCCTCACCAGGGCCGTGGAACTGCTGCTCGGCCGGGAAGGGGGCCGCCCCCTTCATCTGCGGGCGGCGGGCGGGGCCACCGTCGTGCTCGCGGTGGTGATGCTCCTCGGTTCCTGGGCGGCGACCGTCGCCGAGCACGGCGCACCCCGCGCCAACCTGACCTCGTACCCGAAGGCCCTGTGGTGGTCGGTCGAGACGGCCACGACCGTCGGGTACGGCGACTTCTATCCGGTGACGTTCTGGGGCCGGATCGTCGGCGCGGTCGTCATGGTCGTCGGCATCACCACGTACGGCATGGTCACCGCCGCCATCGCCGCCTGGTTCGTGGGCCGGGAGCAGAAGCGTCATCAACTCACGCACAAAGCACATGAGTTGGGCGACGATGCCGCGCGCGCCCTGCACGAGCGGTTCGACCGGCTGGAGCGGCTGCTCGGCGCGAGGAGGGACGGCGAGTGACCGGTGGGCGATCCGCGCCACCGGGCACCGCCCCCACAGGGGCACGCCCGACGAATGTCCACCCCTCGGACGTCGTGACCAATTCGCGGACACCCTCTTGACGCGCGGCGCGGTCGGCTCGACACTCCAGGTGGGGTATTTCCTAGTGAACAGGTAGGGAATGATGGGGCGCCTGGAGCCGGTGGTCACTCGTGTACCGCGCGCACGCCGGCAGCGCCTCCTGCTGACCTCCCGCCGGCACATCGATCTGCTGCGCGTCTGCAGCGCGAGCAGCCCCCTCGGCTGATCCGCCCGAGTGCACCCAATTGCACCCGAGTGCACTCGAGTGCGTCCCGGCCCGTCCGCGCCGCCGACGTGGCCCGACACGCCGCTCACGCGTCCGTGTACTCGCGTCACCGCCGTCGCGCCACCACCGTCGAGTCACCGCCGTCGCGCCGCGAACCGCGCCGCCGCGCTCACCCGATCGCGCCTCAGAACCCCGGGGAGACACATGTCCGCCACGCCCGTCCACGCCCTGAACGCCGTCCCGTCGCCGCGGCCCCTGCCGGTCTTCCGGGGCCGGATCGGCTGCGACGCCCGGAGCGGTCACTACGCCGGCCGCGCCGCTACCGGCTCCACCTGTCGCTGTCCTGTCCGGGCGCCCTGCGCATCGCGGTCGTCCACAGCCTCCTCGGGCTGGCGGACGTATGCCCCGTGACCCTCCTGCCCGCCGTCCCCGACGGCCCGGACGGCGAGCACTCCGCGCTGCGCCCGCTGTACGAGGCCAGCGCGCACCGCTACCCCGGAGCGGCCGTGGCGCCGGTGCTCAGCGACGACTGGTCCGGACGCATCGTCAGCACCCACGCCCCCGACATCATGCGCGACCTCGCCCGGCGCTTCGGTGGTGGCCGCGCGGTGCTGTACCCGGAGGGTGCGGAGGCCGAGATCGAAGGTGTCGCACGCCTCTGTGAGCAGGGCATGGACGGTGCCGCCCAGCGCGCCGGCCGTGCCGACGCCGACGAACCGGAGCGCCGCGACGCACTCGGCTCCCTGCTGCGCACCCTGCGTACGCTGGACGCCCGGCTCGCCGGGCAGGAGTACGTCCTCGGCGGCGAACTCACCGTCGCAGACATCGAGTTGTGGGTCGCCCTGGTGCGGCTCGACACCGTGCACCGCTGGCACCTGGACGCCGGCGCCGTGCACCGCGTCGCCGACCACCCGCATCTGTGGGCGTACGCACGCCGCCTGACCGCCCACCCCGCCTTCGGTCCCCACCTCGACCTGGCCGGCATCGCACTGCGCCACCACGCGCACTGTCGGGGCCTGGAGGCGGCCGGCGCGGCCGTGCAGATCCTGGACTGGGCCTCTCATGTCCCGGACCAGGGCGTATCGACAGGCGGACGGGCGTCCCATGTGCTGGACTGACGTTGACAGCCGCGTGCCGGGCCTGAGTTACTTACGGACACCCGACGAGCACGAGGCCCCCCGGGCCGGAAGAACGATGGTGACGGACATGTACGCAACCCCGAGGACGGCCGCATGGCGCCGCCGGGGTCGCGTGCTGCTCTGCGCCGATCGCGCCGTCGATCTGCTCCGGGTCAACAGCGCACTCTGTAGCGCACGCTAGCGCGCGGTCCGGGCCGCCCGGCGCCGCGCTCCCGTCGAGGCTGACGGTTCTTCCGAACCCCTGAGGCACCGCACCAGCGGTCCGCCTCTCCGCCGGCCCCGGTGTCGTGCGCTTCCGTGTGTCTTCCGTAGCCCTCTGTACGTCGAGCGGTCCCGTCCGCCCGTACGGCCGAAGTCACCTGCGTCGCCTGGGGTTTCGACACTCTTCCGGAGCCCTTGATGAGCGAACCCCCAGGCACCGCCCTGTCCTTGACCGAGGCGCCGCCGCCCGCCGACATCCCGGCGAAGCAACTTGCCGCCCAGCGGGTACTGCCGCTGCGCCGCCCCGGCCGCTGGATCGCCACCGCGGTGGTCCTGGTCCTCGCGGCCCAGTTCGTCCACGGCCTGATCTCCAACCCCTTCTACCAGTGGGACCGCTTCGCCTACTGGTTCCTGCGGCCGACGATCCTCGACGGACTGCTCATCACCCTCGAAGTCACCGCCTACAGCGCGGTGCTGGGCCTGATCGGCGGTGTCCTCCTCGCCCTCGCCCGGCTCTCGAGGAGTCCCGTGCTGCGCTCGGTCAGCTGGGTCTACATCTGGGCCCTGCGCTCGATCCCGCTGATCGTCGTCCTGCTGTTCCTCTACAACTTCAGCGCCCTGTACCAGACGCTCAGCCTGGGCGTCCCGTTCGGCCCGGCGTTCTTCACCTTCGACGAGTCACGTCTGGCCACCGACATGGCGGTCGCCGTCATCGGCCTCAGCCTCAACGAGGCGGCCTACGCCGCCGAGGTCGTCCGCGGCGGCATCCTCTCCGTCGACCAGGGCCAGCACGAGGCAGCCTCCGCACTCGGCCTGCCGAAGGGCTACCAGTTCCGCAGGATCGTCTTCCCGCAGGCACTGCGCTCGATCACCCCGAACTACGTCAACCAGCTGATCGGTCTGATCAAGAGCACCAGCCTGGTCTTCTACGTGTCGCTGCTCGACCTCTTCGGCACCGCGCAGGCCATGGGCTCCACCTACCCCGGCGACATCGTGCCGCTGCTGCTGGTCTCCACCGTCTGGTACCTCATCCTCACCAGCGTCGTCTCCGTCGTCCAGTTCTACGTCGAGCGGTACTACGCGCGGGGCGCCACCCGCACCCTGCCGCCGACGCCACTGCAGAAACTGCGGGCCGGTGCCACCGGCCTGCGGGCCCGCACCCGCAAGGAGGTCGCCGTATGACCGCCGGAACACTCGACCACGCGGCCGCCACCGTCGAGGTGCACGACGTGCACAAGTGGTACGGCACCCACCGGGTGCTCAACGGCGTCGACCTGACCGTACGGCCGGGCGAGGTCACCGTGATCCTCGGCCCGTCCGGCTCCGGCAAGTCCACGCTGCTCAGGGTCATCAACCATCTGGAGAAGCCCGAGATCGGCCACGTCAGCGTCAACGGGGAGCTGATCGGCGTGCGCCGCCACGGCGACCGTCTCAAGGAGCTGAGCGAGCGGGCGATCCTCGCCCAGCGCGGCCGGATCGGCTTCGTCTTCCAGAACTTCAACCTCTTTCCGCACCTGACCGTGCTGGAGAACGTGGCCGCGGCCCCCTTGGCGACGGGAAGGCTCGGCAGGGCGCAGGCGGACGACCTCGCCCGCGAACTCCTGGACCGGGTCGGCCTGGCCGACAAGGCGGACGCCTATCCACGGCAGTTGTCCGGCGGACAGCAGCAGCGCGTGGCGATCGCCCGCGCCCTCGCCCTGCGCCCCGGCGTCATCCTCTTCGACGAGCCGACCTCCGCCCTCGACCCCGAACTCGTCGGCGAGGTGCTGGCCGTCATCAAGGACCTGGCGCGCGGCGGCACCACGCTGGTGATCGTCACGCACGAGATCGGCTTCGCCCGGGAGATCGCCGACCGGGTCGTCTTCATCGACGGCGGCCGGATCGTCGAACAGGGCCCGCCCTCCGAGGTCCTGGACAAGCCGCGCCACGAACGGACCAAGGACTTCCTCAGCAGAGTCCTCTGAGGGCCTCGCGATCCCGGCAAGCCCCTTCCGGCCCAGAGCCCTTCACCCTTCCCCCCTCACGCATCCCCCCCGCGCGCCCTTGCCCCTCACGCATCCCCCCACACCGCCCATCACACCCCCCGAACGACAAGGACAGTCATGGCCACGTACACCTGGTTCTCCCGGCGCAGCCTGCTGCGCGGCATCACCGCGGCGACCGCCGCCGCCACCCTCGTCACCGGGCTCGCCGCCTGCGGGGGCGACACCGAGGCCGCGACGAGGACCGAGGCCGCCGGCACGGTCACCGTCGGACGGCTCGCCAACGGCGCCGCCGAGGAGACCGAGATCAAGGTCTCGGAGGTGAAGTCCATCAGCGCCGAGCTGCCCGCCGCGATCAGGAAGCGCGGCAAGCTGGTGATCGGCTCGGGCACGCTGCCGTCCGGCAGTCCGCCGCTCGGTTTCATCGGCAGCGACCAGAAGACGCTCACCGGCTCCGAGCCCGATCTCGGCAGACTCGTGGCCGCCGTCCTCGGTCTCGAATCCGAGGTGCGCCAGTCGACCTGGGAGAACCTGTTCATCGGTATCGACAGCGGCAAGGTCGACGTCGGTTTCTCCAACATCACCGACACCGAGGAGCGCAAGCAGAAGTACGAGTTCGCCTCCTACCGCAAGGACGACCTGGCCTTCGAGACGAAGAAGGACAGCGACTGGAACTTCGACGGCGACTACGAGAACCTCGCCGGCAGGACGGTCTCCGTCGGCAACGGCACCAACCAGGAGAAGATCCTCCTGGAGTGGAAGGCGAAACTGGCCAAGGAGGGCAAGAAGCCCCTCACCGTCAAGTACTTCCAGGAGAGCAACAGCATCTACCTGGCGCTGAGCAGCGGCAAGATCGACGCCTACTTCGGCCCCAGCCCCAACCTCTCCTACCACGCGGCCAAGACGGCGGGCACTCCCCAGGCGACCCGGATCGCGGGCCAGTTCTCCGGCGCCGGTGAGACCCTCCAGGGCCTGATCGCCGCGACCGCGAAGAAGGGCAGCGGTCTCGCCGAACCCCTCGCCGAGGCCATCAACCACCTGATCGACAACGGCCAGTACGACGCCTGGCTGAAGGCGTGGAACCTGTCCAACGAGTCCGTCGAGAAGTCCGAGGTCAACCCGCCGGGTCTGCCCCTGACCAATTCCTGACGCCAGGTCAAGTGATGTGAGCAGCAAGCCTGTCGACCGAGAAAGGGGCTCCGCCTCCGTGACGCACCGGACCGGCCTCCACGGAGGCGGAGCCCCGCCCGCGACCGCCGACGCACCCCGCGCCGCGTTCGCCGCCGACACCCCCGCGCTCGACATACCCGTCCTCGACAACGCCGTCCGGGCCTCCCTCGACGGCCCGCACGCCCGCTTCGCCGAACGCTTCGGCGCCGCCGCCCGCTACCCGGGCGACGTCTACGACTTCGCCGCCCTCGCCGACCCCGCGGACCCGGCCGCCTGGGCCGACCTGCGCACGCTCGTCGGCGCGGGGACGGTAGTACGGATCAAACCGGTCCACGAGGTGCCGGACGACTGGGAGGTGGTCGGCGGTGGACAGAGCGTCCAGCTGGTGGACACCGCGCTGCGGGCCGGGCACGCCCCCGAAGCGGTACGGCTCGGGCTCGCCGACGTCCCCGAGATCCTGGACCTCATCGCCCGCACCCGACCCGGCCCCTTCCTCAAGCGGACCGTGGAAATGGGCACCTATCTCGGCATCCGGGACCGGGGCCGCCTGATCGCCATGGCCGGCGAGCGGATCCACCCGCCCGGCTGGACGGAGATCAGCGCGGTCTGCACCGACCCGGACCATCGCGGCCGGGGCCTCGCCACCCGGCTCGTCCGCGCCGTCGCCGCCGGCATCCGCGAACGCGGCGAGACACCTTTCCTGCACGCCGCCGCGGACAACGTCACCGCGATCCGGCTCTACGAGTCCATCGGCTTCACCCTGCGCCGCCGCTCCACGATCGTGGCGGTGCGAAGCCCCGGAACGCCCCGCGACAGGGCCGTACGAACTTCCTAGGAAGGCACCCACCCGTGTCCTCAGCCGAGTCTTTCCCCTCCTCCGACTCCTCCGCCCCTGCCCCCGGCTCCGCGCCGTCCGCGCTGCACCTGGCCGTCGCCCTCGACGGCACCGGATGGCACCCCGCCTCCTGGCGCGAGCCCGTGGCCCGCCCCCGCGAGGTGTTCACCGCCGGCTACTGGGCCGACCTCGTGGCCGAGGCCGAGCGCGGACTGCTCGACTTCGTGACCATCGAGGACGGCCTCGGCCCGCAGTCCGCGCACTTCCTGGAGCCGGACGAGCGCACCGACCACCTGCGCGGCCGGCTGGACGCAGTCCTCGTCGCGGCCCGCATCGCCCCCCTCACCCGGCACATCGGTATCGTGCCGACCGTGGTGGCCACCCACACCGAGCCCTTCCACATCTCCAAGGCGATCGCCACCCTCGACTACGTCAGCTCCGGCCGCGCGGGCCTGCGGGTGCAGATCACGGCCCGGCCGGACGAGGCCGCCCACTTCGGTCGCCGTACGATCCCGCGCATCGAGGCCCACGACAGCCCGGACGCCCGGGAGCTGGTGACCGAGCTGTTCGACGAGGCCGCCGACCACGTCGAGGTCGTGCGCCGGCTGTGGGACAGCTGGGAGGACGACGCGGAGATCCGGGACGTCGCCACCGGCCGCTTCATCGACCGCGGCAAACTGCACTACATCGACTTCGAGGGCCCCCACTTCAGCGTCAAGGGTCCCTCCATCACACCCCGCCCGCCACAGGGCCAGCCCGTCGTCACCGCCCTCGCCCACGACACCCTCCCGTACCGGCTGGTGGCCCGCCAGGCCGACATCGGATACGTCACGCCGCACGACCCCGGCCAGGCGCGCGCGATCGTCGCCGAGATCCGTGCGGAGCAGCAGGCCGCCGGGCGCGCCGACGATCCCTTGCACGTCTTCGGTGACCTCGTGGTCCTCCTCGACGACGACCCGGCGGCAGCCGCCGCCCGACGGGACCGCCTCGACGCGCTCGCCGGGGAGCCGTACACGAGCGACGCCCGCGTCTTCACCGGCACACCGGTTCAACTGGCGGACCTCCTCCAGGACCTGGCGTCCGCCGGTCTGACGGGGTTCCGGCTGCGGCCCGCCGTCCTCGGCCACGACCTCCCCGCGATCACCCGCGGCCTGGTGCCCGAACTGCAGCGGCGCGGCGTCTTCCGCCGCGCCTACGAGGCCGGGACCCTGCGCGGCCTGCTGGGGCTGCCCCGCCCCGCGAACCGCTACGCCGCCGCAACGACCGCGACCGTCTGAGCCGTAGGAGACCGACCGCCATGAGCAAGCCCCTGAAGCAGATCCATCTGGCCGCCCACTTCCCGGGCGTCAACAACACCACCGTGTGGAGCGATCCCGAGGCCGGCAGCCACATCGAGTTCAGCTCCTTCGCCCACTTCGCGCGGACCGCCGAGCGCGCCAAGTTCGACTTCCTCTTCCTCGCGGAAGGTCTTCGCCTGCGTGAACAAGGAGGACAGATATACGACTTGGACGTGGTCGGCCGCCCCGACACCTTCACCGTCCTCGCCGCGCTCGCCGCCGTCACCGAACGTCTCGGACTGACCGGCACCATCAACTCCACCTTCAACGAGCCCTACGAGGTGGCCCGCCAGTTCGCGAGTCTCGACCACCTCTCCGCCGGGCGCGCCGCGTGGAACGTCGTCACCTCCTGGGACGCCTTCACCGGCGAGAACTTCCGCCGGGGAGGCTTCCTGCCGCAGGAGGAGCGCTACTCCCGCGCCAAGGAGTTCCTGGCCACGGCGAACGAACTCTTCGACTCCTGGGACGGGGACGAGATCGTCGCCGACCAGGAGACGGGAGTCTTCCTGCGGGACGCCAAGGCCGGGGCCTTCGTCCACTCGGGGCGGCACTTCGACATCGAGGGCCGGTTCAACGTCCCGCGCTCGCCGCAGGGCCGTCCGGTGATCTTCCAGGCGGGCGACTCCGACGAGGGCCGCGAGTTCGCCGCCGCCGGCGCCGACGCCATCTTCAGCCGCTACGCGAGCCTGGAAGCGGGCCGGGCCTTCTACACCGACGTCAAGAGCCGCCTCGGCAGGTACGGCCGACGCCACGACCAGTTGCTGATCCTGCCCGCCGCGAGCTTCGTCCTCGGTGACACCGACGCCGAGGCCGAGGAGCTCGCCAGGGAGGTACGCCGGCTCCAGGTCAGCGGGGCCACGGCCCTCAAGCACCTGGAGTTCGTCTGGAACCGTGACCTGTCCTCCTACGACCCGGACGGCCCGCTCCCCGACATCGACCCGGACGTCGGCGACACGCACATCTCCAAGGGCCGCGCCCAGGTGCGCATGTACCGCGACCCGCTCGCCACCGCCCGCGAATGGCGGGAGCTGGCCGCCGCCCACCACTGGTCCATCCGGGACCTGGTCATCGAGACCGGCAACCGCCAGAACTTCGTCGGCTCGCCGGAGACGGTCGCGCGCACCATCGACGAGTACGTGCAGTCCGACGCCGCCGACGGCTTCATCCTCGTCCCCCACATCACCCCGACCGGCCTGGACCCCTTCGCCGACAAGGTCGTCCCCCTGCTCCAGGAACGGGGCGTCTTCCGCACGGACTACGAGGGCCCGACCCTCCGCGACCACCTGGGCCTGGACACCCCCGCCTGACCTCGGCGACCGGGCCCCCGTCCGGCGGTGCTCGGTGCGGCTCCGCCGGACGGGGCGTCCCGCCCCGCGCCCCTGGCCCGGCCGGCGCGGGGGAGGGGCCGGAGCGCGTGCCGGCCCGCCGGCCGCCGGCAGCCGCCTCGTGCGTGTGTCACGTGGCGCCCGCATCGCTTGACGGTCGCCCCGTGAGGTCGTTGACTCCGCAGGGATGGGGGTGGTCGCCGTGGCGATCCGCACACACCGGCCCGACGCCGTCCGGGCCGGGCAGCGCGCCTCGGATCGGGCCGGACGCGCGAGGAGCACCACGAGCCGGTCCGCCCCGCCGGCGCGGGGACTGCGCGTCCGTCGGGAAGACCCCTCACCGCGACCGGGACCGCCGGCGCGCGGCCCTCGTCCCCGTCGGCCGGGTCACGCGAACCGTCCGCGGACCCGCCGCATACTGACGTACCGTCAGTTTTCATGCGGACCCACCTCTGGGAGGAACGGCGATGACCGAACGGATGCTCCTGCGCGCGGGCCATGTCGTCTCGATGGATCCGGACATCGGCGACCTGCCCCGGGGCGACGTCCTCATCGAGGACGGCACGATCACGGCGGTCCGGCGCGAGATCGACGCGGACGTGGACGCCGAGGTGCTCGACATGACCGGCCGTATCGTGATCCCCGGCTTCGTCGACACCCACCGCCACACCTGGGAGGCGCCGATCCGCGGCTGCGCCCCCGACGCCACCCTCGACGACTATTTCGTCGACGTCCTCGACACCTTCGCGCCCGTCTACACCCCCGAGGACGTGTACGCCGGCAACCTGGCCGGCACCCTGGAGTGCCTGAACGCGGGCATCACCACCCTCGTCGACTGGTCGCACATCAACAACACGCCCGAGCATCCGGACGCCGCGATCCAGGCGCTGACGGAGACCGGCATCCGCGCCCAGTACGCGTACGGCAGCGCGAACACCTCACTGGCCGACTATTGGTTCGACAGCGCGATCGCGGTACCCGGCGACGACGTACGCCGTGTCCGCGACCGGTACTTCGCCTCCGGCGACGGCCTGCTGACCATGGCCCTGGCCACCCGTGGCCCGGGCTTCTGCACCGACGAGGTCGTCACGCGGGAATGGAGTCTCGCCCGCGAGCTGGACCTCCCGATCACCGTGCACGTCGCCATGGGACGCCTCGCCGGCCGCTTCGGCATGGTCAGGCAGCTGCGCGGGCTGGGACTGCTGGGCCCCGACACCACCTATGTCCACTGCTGTCACCTCAGCGAGGAAGAGTGGCGGATGGTGGCCGACACCGGTGGCACGGTGTCCATCGCCGCCCAGGTGGAGACCCAGATGGGGCACGGCTGGCCGCCCGTGATGCAGGCCATCGAACACGGGCTGCGGCCGTCCCTGAGCATCGACGTCGTCACCACCGTGCCCGGCGACATGTTCACCCAGATCCGGGCCGCCTTCGGCGCCGAGCGGGCCCGGGTCAACGCCGACTGCTGGCACTCCAACCTGCCCGTGCCCAAAACCATGTTGACGGCACGTCAGATGCTGGAGATCGCCACGCTCAACGGTGCCCACGTGGCCGGCGTGGAGGACCGTACCGGCTCGCTGACCCCCGGCAAGAGGGCCGACGTCGTCGCCCTCGACGCCACCGCCCTCAACATGGCGCCGGTGCACGACGCGGCGGCGGCCGTGACCCTCTGCGCGGACGTCTCCAACGTGGAGACGGTCATCGTCGACGGAGTGGTCCACAAACGCGACGGCAGGCTGCTCGCCGACGTCGGCCGGGCCCGCCGCCTGGTCGAGGAGTCGCGCGACCGACTGGTGGCCGCCGTCGCGGCGCGGAAGCCGGACGCGTGACGGGCCACTGACACGCCGGGCCGCCGGGGTTCCCGCACCGTACGGTGCGGGGGAACCCAGGGACCCAGGGTGTCTTTCTTTTTTTTCTTCCCTAGAAGTGGAGGGGGGGGGGGGGGTCTTCCCCGCT